>JAHECS010000029.1 GCA_024641635.1 Actinomycetes bacterium
CACTCATCGTCAACCTGCCGGGTTCCAACGGTGGGGCGAGGGACGGAGTCGCCGCCCTGGCTCCGGTCCTCCTCCACGCCCTGGACCAGATTCGCGGCGGCGACCATGCCCGCTCCTGACCGCCGAGAGGCACGCTGTGGTCGTGAAACCGCCCGTTTCACGACCACAGCGTGCCTCTCGGCGGGGTGGGCGTCGCGCGGGGTGCTCAGGATTTGGCTGCGGACAGCATGAGGGTCGCCACGTCGACGACCTCCACACCCTCCGCCTTGCCCTCGCCCTGACGGCTGGTGACGGCGTCGTTCAGCATGACGTTGCAGAACGGGCACGCGACGGCGACCTTGCTCGCCCCGGTTCCGATCGCCTCGTCGCCACGGTTGACGTTGACGCGGGTGCCGATCTTCTCCTCCATCCACATGCGTGCACCTCCGGCGCCGCAGCAGAAGGACTTGTCGCCGTGTCGCTCCATCTCGATAGTGGCCGCGCCGGTGGCCTCGATGAGCTCGCGTGGCGGGACGTACACGTTGTTGTGGCGTCCCAGATAGCACGGATCGTGATAGGTCACCGTCTGCTCGACCGGGGCCACGGGGGTGAGGCGGCCGGCCTTGACCAGCTCGTTCAGCAGCTGCGTGTGGTGGACCACCTCGTAGTTGCCGCCGAGCTGCGGGTACTCGCGCTTGAGGGTGTTGAGGCAGTGAGGGCAGGTGACGACGATCTTGGTCGCCTTGACCTCGTTGAGGACCTCGACGTTCTGCATGGCCTGCATCTGGAACAGGAACTCGTTTCCGGCACGTCGTGCGGGATCGCCCGTGCACGTCTCGCCTTCGCCGAGGACCATGAACTGGACACCGGCGATGGTCAGCAGCTCGGCGACGGCCTTGGTGGTTCGCTTGGCGCGATCCTCGAAAGCCCCCGCGCAGCCGACCCAGAAGAGGTAGTCGACGTCGTCCGGAATGGTGTCCTCTCCGTCCATGCCGAACACGCGTACGTCGAAGTCGACCTCCGAGATCCAGTCCATCCGGCCAGAGGCGTTCATGCCCCACGGGTTGCCCTTGGTCTCGAGGTTCTTGAACAGTCCGTTGAGCTCGCTGGGGAACTCGCTGGCGATCATCACCTGGTTGCGTCGCATGTCGACGAAATGGTCGATGTGCTCGATGTCGACGGGGCACTGGTTGACGCACGCGCCGCACGTCGTGCAGGACCACAGAGCCTCCTCGTCGATGACGGGGAGTTCCGCGCCCGTGGACCGGTGGCCGTCGAACGTGTAGCCGTCGTCGCCCTCGTGGTCCGAGCCCTCGCGCGAGCCGACGAACGGGCGCTCGACCTGTGTCCGGACGGTCTCGCTGACCGAGGCCAGCGCCTGCTCGTGCATCTCGCCGAGCCCGGGGTGCTCACCCTGCGCGGCCATGAGGTACGGCGCCTGCGTGAACATCGTGTCGCGCAGGTTCATGATCATCAGCTTGGGGCTCAACGGCTTCCCGGTGTTCCACGCAGGGCACTGAGACTGGCACCGACCGCACTCGGTGCACGCCATGAAGTCCACGTAGTTCTTCCAGGTGAACTCGGCGATGTGCCCCTTGCCGAACGTGGCGTCGTCCGGCGGGTCCTCGAAGTTGACCGGCTCGCCGTTGTAGTAGATGGGCAGGAGCGGGCCGAGGGCGTTGGGCCGACGGGACGTGTAGACGTTGACGGGCGCCGAGAAGATGTGCAGGTGCTTGGAGTGCAGCACGATCAGCAGGAATGCGAGGATCACCGTCACGTGCGCCCAGATGAACACCGTCTCGATCCACATGTTGGCGCTGTCGCCCAGGCCGCTGAGCCATCCGCCGACGATGTTGGAGGCGAACGCCCCGTTCATGTCGCCCGCGTTCTCGACCGAGTCGAGGATGTTGTTGACCTTCGCGCCGCGGTACGTCAGCAGCGTGACCACCACGAGGAAGATCATCAGCAGCACGAGCCACGCGCCCTTGGTGTGGGAGCCGAAGAACCGTGATGCCCGACCCTGCTTGGCGGGGTTGTTCGTCAGCCGGATGATCGCGAACATCACCACGCCGATGAGCACGAGGACCGCGAAGGCGTCCTCCAGGAAGCGCACCACCTGCCAGGTTCCGATGATCGGCACGTGGAAGTTCTCGATGACGAGTTCGCCGAATGCGGTCACCACCGTGAGACCCAGGATGAGGAAGCCCCAGAACGCGAACACGTGGGCCAGACCGGGCACGGTCCACTTCAGCAGCTTGCGCTGACCCAGAACCTCCTTGGCCTCTGCCTCGATGCGGGTCCCGGGGTCCTGCGTGCGACCCACGGCCGGCTTGCCGGCCCGCGCCAGGTTGACCAGGAACCAGCCCCGCTTCAGGGCGAAGGCAAGGAGCACGAGGGTGATGGCGATGCCGACGACGGCTCGCACGAGCATGTGTGAGTCCACGTGCCGACACTAGCGTCTTGAGGACGTCCTAGTAGTTGTGAGTTGGGCGACGTCGAGTCGGAACCCTGTTGACCAGTTGAGAGACTACGCCCGTGGCTCAGAGTGACGGCACTCCTCGAAGTGGGATCGATCCAGCGTGGTACCTCGGTGCAACCCTGCTCGGCTTCCTGCTGGTCCAGGTCGCGCTCTTCCTCATGGCCGTGCTGGACGCCTCCTTCCCCCCATGGCTGGAGCTCTCCATCGTCCTGTCCGTCCCGCTGGTGGCGTTCGCCCTGTGGTCGCAGACACGTCGGACAGTGGAGCCTCAGTCGACGGTGCGCAAGGTGTTCCTTGCCTTGCTGCTGCTTGTGTGGCTCGTCGCCGTGACAGATGAGGTGTTCCGTGAACGGGGGTTCAACACGCTGGCGCTGCTGCTGCCGCTTCTGATCGTGATGTTGTGGACTCGCCCGCCCGCCGGAGGATCGGTCGTCCGGGCCGGCGACGCCTATGTGATCGGTCTCACAGTCGTGAGCGTCGCTGCACTCTTCCTTGAGGTCGCGAATGTGATCCCCAGCTGGTATCAGGCGCTGATGGCGGACGGGGATGGATTCGCAGCTGTGGAGCGGGCCTCCTACTGGGTCCCGCTCGCGGGACCCCTTGGCCTAGACGGTCGCTGGGCCGGACCGTTCCTGCACCCCAATTTCGCGGGTATGGCTGCCGCGGTCGTGCTGCTGTGGAGCACCGGCCGCGCGGCATCATCGTTCTCTCGGAGAGCGCGTCGCCAGGTCACAGGCGTGTGGGGAGCGCTCGTCGTGGCGGGACTGTTGATGCTGACGCTCACTTCAAGCCGAACGTCGTTGGGCGCAGCATTCGCTGGCTCCGTGGTTCTCGCGATCGCGGTCGTGACTTGGGGGCGCCCCCAACGGTCCGGCTCGTGGGTACTGCTCATGGGAGTGCCGTCGGCGTTAGCCCTCCTTCTGGGCATGACGTGGACGGCTGCTGGCGGAATGATCGATGCGGCAGCCACGGTGGCGGATAACAGTTCCCTCTCGGGTCGAACCGAGGTGTGGGCCACATATGCGGCAATGTGGCGTGAATCGCCCTGGTTCGGGGTTGGTGACGTAGGCATTGCAGCCGCCATTGACACAGGGCAGCTGCCCTCGTGGGCACACCACGCGCACAACCTCGGCCTCGATGCGGCAACGCGCTACGGCGTCGGCTTCGCTCTGCTGGTCGCTGCGCTGCTCGTGACGTCGTTGGTCGCTACGACGGGTTCGGCGCGGCGCGGTGTGCCGTGGGCCCTGGCACTCGTGGTGATGCTGCTGGCCGAGGGTCTCACTGAGACGCCCTTCAAGTGGCTCTTCCTGACCCCAACTCTCGCTGCGCTCATCCTGGCGACTATGACGACAATCCCGGATCACACGAGCGGGGGCGGAGGTGGGCCACCGTGGGGCGGTGTCAATCTCAGGACAAGGAGCGGGACCGCACCAAGCCCTCCGCCGCCTCCAGCTCCGGAGCGAGGAACCGATCCGGCCCCGAACCCGGCACCACCTCCCGCAGCGCCCTGATCACGCCCGAGGTTGCCGGTGCAGGCTCCAGCGGAGCCCGCAGCTCGATCGCCCGGGCGGCCGTCACGAGCTCGATCGCCAGGATCCGGGTGAGGTTGTCGACGGACTGCCGCAGCTTGCGCGCCGCATGCCATCCCATCGACACGTGGTCTTCCTGCATCGCCGAGCTGGGGATGGAGTCGACACTGGCCGGCACCGCCAGACGCTTGTTCTCGCTCACCAATCCGGCCTGGGTGTACTGCGCGATCATCAGCCCGCTGTCGACGCCGGGGTCGTCGGCGAGGAACGGCGGCAGCCCGTGGCTTCGCTTTGCGTCGAGCATGCGATCGGTGCGCCGCTCCGCCATGGACCCGAGATCGGCGGCGGCGATGGCGAGGAAGTCCAGCACGTAGGCCACGGGTGCGCCATGGAAGTTTCCGTTGCTCGAGATCGTTCCGTCCGGCAGGACCACCGGGTTGTCGATCGCAGCCGCAAGCTCCCGCTCGGCGACCGTTCGCGCGTGGAACAGCGTGTCCCGCACCGCGCCGGTGACCTGGGGTGCGCAGCGCAGGGAGTAGGCGTCCTGCACGCGGTCGTCGTTCTCCTTGTGCGACGCGACGATTCCGGACCCAGCGAGGGCGGCCAGCATGTTGGCGGCACTGACGGCCTGACCGGGGTGGGGGCGCAGCTCGGTGTGCAGGTCGGCGCGGAATACCTGGTCGGTGCCCATCAGGCCCTCGACGCTCATCGCTGCTGTGACGTCGGCAGCGTCGCAGAGCCGCTCGAGGTCGGCGATCGCCATGACGAGCATGCCGAGCATGCCGTCGGTCCCGTTGATGAGGGCCAGGCCCTCCTTCTCCCGTAGCTCCACCGGCGCTATGCCCGCCTCGGACAGGAGTTCGGCGACCGGCCGCTCGACGCCGTCACGGTCGACGGCGCGACCCTCGCCCATGAGGACGAGTGCGCAGTGCGCAAGCGGGGCCAGGTCGCCGCTGCAGCCGAGCGAGCCGAACTCATGCACGACGGGGGTGATCCCGGCGTTGAGCAGGGCAGCCATCGTCTGCGCGACCACGGGCCGGGCGCCGGTTCGTCCCGACGCCAGCGTCTTCAGACGAAGGAGGATCAGGGCTCGGACGACCTCGCGCTCGACGGGTGCCCCCATGCCGGCGGCGTGGGAGCGAACCAGGGATCGCTGGAGCTGCACGCGACTCTCGATGGGGATGTGCCGGTTCGCCAAGGCACCGAACCCCGTCGAAATCCCGTACACGGGGGTGTCGGAGGCCGCCAGCTGCTCGACCTGGGCGCGACTCGTGGCCATGGCCGCCAGCGCGTCGTCGGACAGCTCGACGCGGGCGTTCCCGCGGGCGACGGCGACGACGTCGTCGAGGGTCATGCCGGACGTGCCGATGGTGACGGTGCTGATCATGTGGTGACCCTAGGGGTGCGTGGCGCACGCCAGACGCGATCGATGAGATCGACTCCTGGGCGGTACGCGAGATGGATGTGGCTGGGTGCATCGAGGCTGATGAGGTCCGCGCGGGCTCCGGGTGTGATGCGACCGACGTCGTCCCGTCGGAGCGCACGAGCGCCCCCGGCAGTGGCGGACCACACGGCCTCGTCCGGAGTCATCCCCATGTCGCGCACGGCGAGGGCGATGCAGAAGGGCATGCTGGTCGTGAAGCTCGAGCCGGGATTGCAGTCCGTGGCCAGCGCGACGGTGACGCCTGCGTCGAGCATCCGCCGCGCGTCCGGATAGGGCGACCGGGTGGAGAACTCGGCACCGGGCAGCAGCGTCGCGACGGTATCGCTGCCGGCGAGCAGGCTGAGGTCCTCGTCCGTCGTGTGGGTGCAGTGATCCGCGCTGGCCGCGCCCACCTCGACCGCGACCCTGATCCCGTCGCCGGGCTGGAGCTGGTTCGCGTGCACGCGCGCCTGCAGCCCGACCTCGAGCCCGGCCCGGAGGATCTCGCGCGCCTGGTCGGCCCCGAACGCGCCGCGGTCGCAGAACACGTCGATCCAGCGGGCATGGGGAGCGCACGCGTCGAGCATGGGACCGGTCACCAGGGAGACGTAGCCGTCGGGATCGTCGACGAACTCGGGCGGCACGACGTGCGCGCCGAGGAAGGTCACTTCGTCGGTTCGCTGCCCGGCAATGCGCAGGGCTCGGGCCTCGTCGTCGACGGTCAGCCCGTAGCCGGACTTGGCCTCGAAGGTCGTGACGCCGGAACGGTGGAACTCGTCGACGAGCCGGTCGAGCCCGGTGCTGAGCTCTTCGTCGGAGGCGGCCCGGGTGCGGGCGACGGTGCTCCGGATGCCTCCCGCGGAGTAGGGCTGGCCGGACATCCGCGCGGCGAACTCGTCGGCGCGGTCTCCGGCGAACACCGGGTGCGCGTGGCTGTCGACGAAACCGGGCAGGACGGCTCGACCGCCGAGGTCGACCACGCGGTCTGCGAAGTCGAACTCGGCCGAAGGCCCCGCCCAGCGGATCCGGTCGTCCTCGATGACGACGACGGCGTCTCTGATCAGCCCGAGTGCTCCCTCGCCCAGCTCGACGTCGTTGGTGACGAGTGAGCCGATGTTGATGAGCGCGGTGGTCTCAGACACCTTCGGTGTCCAGCATCGGCACGTGCACGTGCCGCTCGCGGGCGACGTCGATGGCCTCGTCGTACCCGGCGTCGCAGTGCCGGATGACGCCCATGCCCGGATCGTTGGTCAGGACGCGGGCGAGCTTCTCGGCTGCGAGCGGCGTGCCGTCCGCCACGCTGACCTGCCCCGCGTGGATGGATCGGCCGATGCCCACTCCGCCGCCGTGGTGGATCGACACCCACGACGCACCGGACGAGATGTTGATCATCGCGTTGAGGAGCGGCCAGTCGGCGATCGCGTCGGAGCCGTCCAGCATCGCCTCCGACTCGCGGTAGGGGGAGGCAACCGATCCGCAGTCGAGGTGGTCGCGGCCGATGACGATGGGCGCGCTGACCTCTCCGCTCGCGACGAGGTCGTTGAAGGCCAGGCCGGCCTTGTCGCGCTCGCCGTATCCGAGCCAGCAGATGCGTGCCGGCAGGCCCTGGAACGCCACCCGTTCCTGCGCCATGCCGATCCATCGGCGCAGGTGCTCGTTCTCGGGAAAGAGCTCGAGGATGGCCTGGTCCGTTCGCCAGATGTCCTTGGGGTCCCCGCTCAGTGCGGCCCAGCGGAACGGCCCCTTGCCCTCGCAGAACAGCGGCCGGATGTATGCGGGGATGAACCCGGGGAAGGCGAAGGCGCGGGAGAACCCGCCCTTGCGCGCCTCGTCGCGGATGGAGTTGCCGTAGTCGAAGACCTCGGCGCCCTCGTCCATGAACCCGACCATCGCCTCGACGTGCTTGGCCATCGATGCCTGGGCCCGCTCCGTGAACTCCTCTGGCTTCTTGTCCGCGTACTCGCGGGCGTCGTCGAAGTCGATGTCCTCGGGGATGTAGTAGAGCGGGTCATGGGCAGAGGTCTGGTCCGTGACGATGTCGACGGGGACTCCGCGTCGCAGCAGCTCGGGCAGGATCGTCGCCGCGTTCCCGACGAGCCCGACGGAGATCGCCTTGCGCTGCTCCTTGTAGGCGACCACCCGCTCGATGGCATCGTCGAGGCTGTCGGCGACCTCGTCCAGGTAGCGCGTCTGCACGCGACGATGGAGGCGGCTCGGGTCGATGTCGATGATCAGGCAGGTGCCCTCGTTCATCGTCACAGCGAGGGGCTGCGCTCCGCCCATCCCACCGCATCCGGCGGTCACGGTCAGCGTTCCGGCAAGTGTGCCGCCGAAGCGCTTCGCAGCCACTGCGGCGAAGGTCTCGTAGGTGCCCTGGAGGATGCCCTGGGTGCCGATGTAGATCCACGAGCCGGCCGTCATCTGCCCGTACATGGTCAGGCCGAGGTGCTCGAGACGGCGGAACTCGGGCCAGGTGGCCCAGTCACCGACGAGGTTCGAGTTGGCCAGGATGACCCGTGGCGCCCACTCGTGCGTCTGGAAGACCCCGACAGGCTTGCCGGACTGGACCAGCATCGTCTCGTCGCCCTTGAGGTTCGTCAGCGTCCGCACCATCGCGTCGAAGCTGGCCCAGTTGCGAGCGGCCTTGCCGGTGCCGCCGTAGACGACGAGCTCGTCAGGGTGCTCGGCGACCTCGGGGTCGAGGTTGTTCATGAGCATGCGAAGGGCGGCTTCCTGCTGCCAGCCCTGGGCAGTCAGGGTGGTGCCGCGGGCGGCGCGGACGGGACGGGGGCCGGAGATCGTGGTCATGGGCATATTCGACTCCCTCGGAGGCTGCTCGGCGATAGCCTGAGCCCCTTAAGTGTCTGGTATCCGAGACTCTGGTGCACATGGCGAACGCGACGTCGGCTAGACGGGCCCTCGCCATGCTCCGCGCGCTGGCATCGGCCTCCGGACCCGTGACGGCGACCGCGATCGCTCGCGACGTCGGTCTGCCCCGCTCGTCCACGTACCACCTCCTTGCCGTGCTGGCGGAGGACGGTTTCGTCACGCACTACCCGGAGGAGCAGCGCTGGGGGATCGGGGTGTCGGCCTTCGAGCTCGGTTCGGCGTACCTGCGGCACGACCCGCTCGAGCGCCTCGGCAGGCCGCTGCTCCATCGGCTCGCTCATGAGGTGGAGGGCGTGGCCCCGGCTGTGGCGCACCTCGGAGTGCTGCATGGCAGGGAGACGCTGTACCTGCTGACCGAGTCGCCGCGGAGCCCTGTCACGACGGTGGCGCAGGTCGGCGTCAGGCTGCCGGCCGCGCTGACCGCGTCGGGCCGCGCGATGCTCGCCGCCCTCCCGGCCGCGCAGGTCCGTGCGCTGTTCCCCTCGCGTTCGTCGTTCGTCGACCGCACGGGGCACGGGCCGACGAACCCGACCGCGCTGTCCCGCCTCCTGGCGGAGGAGCGAGCCCGAGGCTGGTCCGAGGAGGACGGCTTCATCGTCGAGGGGTTCGCGTCCGTCGCATGCGTCGCGATCGACCGTTCCCGGCGTCCGGCAGCCTCCATCGGGCTAACGTTCAGGTCGGACCGGGTGGGGGACCGCGCGCGCGCCGTTCTGGCGCGAGCGGCGGTCCGCGCTGCAGGTGACCTGTCCCGTCGATTGGGGGGTGGATGAGCGACGACCCACGCTGGCCGAGGGCGAGCGAGTGGCTGGCCGCCGGAGACTCGGCGGGTTCGGTGGACGTCACGGTCCTGGGCGTGCCCGCCTCGCGCACCTCGATCAGCCCGACCCACGCGCACCTGACCCCCAACGCGATCCGTGAGGCACTGGCCCGCTACTCCACCTATGCCTGGTCGCATGATCTCGACCTGATGTCGCTCAGCGCGCGAGACGCGGGCGACGTGCTCGACCCCGACGGCGAGGAGGGCGAGCGACGTGTCATGGAGCGGGTGAGAGTGCTCGCCGCGGAGACGCGCCTTCTCGTCGCCCTCGGTGGCGACAACTCGATCACCTACAGCGTTGCCCGCGGGCTGTGGGGAGAGACGATCGGGAGCGCCGGGCTCATCACTCTTGATGCCCATCACGACCTCCGCGACGGCGCCAGCAACGGGTCGCCCGTGCGGAGGCTCGTCGAGGCGGGCCTGTCCGGGTCCCGCGTGGTCCAGATCGGGATAGCGGACTTCTCCAACTCGGCGGACTACGCCGCGCGGGCAAGGGACCTCGGCATCACCGTCGTGACTCGCGATGCCCTGCGCCGCCGTCCGCTCGGGGACGTCATGGCCGAGTCGCTCGCGATCGCCTCCAGCGGTGGCGGGCCCGTGCACGTCGACCTCGACGTCGACGTGTGCGACCGATCGGTCGTGCCCGGCTGCCCGGCAGCGGCACCCGGCGGCCTGACCGCTGACGAGCTCAGGCAGGTGGCCTTCCTGGCCGGTCGCTCGCCGCGGGTGGCGGCGGTCGACATCACCGAGATCGACGCCAGCGCGGACGCGCCGGACGGTCGGACGGTGCGCCTCGGCGCGCTGCTCGTCCTTGAGGCAGCGGCAGGCGTCGCCCTCCGCTGACCGCCGAGAGGCACGCCGTGGTCGTGAAACCGGGGGGTTTCACGACCACGGCGTGCCTCTCGGCGGGAGTGCGTTCCGTCCTAGCAGCGCTTCTCGGCTCCCGGCCGCGCGTAGTACCACCAGGACACGATCCCGGCGATGAACGCGAAGACCACGCCGAGTCCGAAGAACAGGGTGGGCGCGATGAAGGACAGCAGCACCCCGAAGATGAACGGCCCGTAGGCGGCGATCGCCGACGTCCAGCCGATGACGCCACCGGCCTGCCTGCGCTCGAAGATCATCGGCATCTGCTTGAACGTGCTCGCATTGCCCACGCCGGCGAAGAAGAAGATCACCAGCATCCCGTAGAGGAACTTGGGGAAGTCGTCGGCAGAGGTCGGGTTGAGCTGGAAGGCGGTGTAGAGCGAGCCGAGTGAGATCCCCAGGGTGGCGACGAACGTGATGCGGCCGCCGCCGAGCCTGTCCGCGACCGGTCCTGCGAGCACCCGCGCCAGGGACCCGACCAGCGCCCCGAGGAAGGCGTACTTGAGCGGGTCGATGCCGGCCTCGCCGAACACCTTGGTGCCGTAGAGGTTGTTGATCAGCAGGCCGAAGCCGGCCGCGAGGCCCGAGAACGTGCCGAAGGTGATGACGTACAGGTAGGTCATGATCCACGTGTGCTTGTTCTTGAAGATGTCCATCTGCTCGCGCACCCCGCGTGCCTGCACGGGGACGCTGCGCAGGAGCAGCCAGGCGAGGATGACGGCGACGACCACGAACGGCACCCAGATGTAGGCGGCGTTCTGGAACCAGACCTCCTTGCTGGCGCCGGTGTCCTTGTTGGTGAGCATCTGCGACGTGCCGCCGATGATCGCGAACCCGATCACCCACGGCGTGACGAACTGCACGATGCTCACGCCGAAGTTGCCGATGCCCGCTTGGAGGCCGAGCGCCGTGCCCTGCTTGGACCGGGGGAAGAAGTACGAGGTGCTCGGCATGAAGCCCGAGAAGGCGCCGCCGCCGATGCCGGCGAGGATGCCGAGGAGCAGCAGCACCACGTAAGGCGTTTCGGGGTTCTGGACGGCGAGCGCCCAGCCGACCAGGGGGATGAGGAAGAGCGCCGTCGTCAGCGTGACGAGCTTGCGCGTGCCCATGATGGGCGGCAGGAACGTCCAGACCAGGCGCAGTGAGCCGCCTGCGAGTCCCGGCATGGCGATGAGCCAGTAGAGCTGGGCGTCACTGAGGTCGAAGCCGATGCTGTTGAGCTTGGGCGCGATCGCCGACGCGAGGAACCACGTGATGAAGGCCAGCGTGAGCGCGAATGTCGTGACCCACAGGGTCTTCCAGGCCCGACCGGAGTCCCAGGTCGCTGAGTCCTCGGGGTCCCAGGACGGAAGCCAGTCCGATCCCTTGCGGGCGGGCGAGTCGGTGGTGCTCATGAACGGGCTCCTGTCTGGGTGAGGTCGTGCTGGTCGGTGAAGGGCGCCTCGTCGGCGACGCTGGCGTCATGGGAATGCTCGAACTTGTTGGCGAGCTCGGGGCTGGCCTTGTGCAGGATCGACACCACGGTGATGTGCATCCAGATCATGGCGATGGCGGTGACGACGAAGACGACGAAGAAGGTCATCTGCGGCAGGCCCGTCCAGGCAGTGGCGTAGGCGAACATCGGCGGGAGGAAGAAGCCGCCGAGGGCGCCCAGCGATCCGACGAGGCCGCCGACGGCGCCGACGTCGTGGGGGAAGTACTCGGGGATGTGCTTGTAGACGGCGGCCTTGCCGATGCCCATGGCGCAGCCCATGAGGAAGACGAGCAGGGTGAACAGCGTGGTGCCGACGCTCCACGGCAGCACTTCGTTGGTGGTGCCGTCCGGAAGGTCGAGGACGATGTACCCGTAGGGCATCATGAGAATGCCTGAGGCGATCAGCATGATGGTGAAGCAGGCGTACATCACGCGGCGGGCGCCGATGCGGTCCGAGACGTAGCCTCCGACCGGACGCAGCAGCGAGGCGGGGAAGATGAAGAGCGCCGTCAGCAGTGCCGCCTGGCTCAGCGGCATGTCGTACACGTCGACGTAGTACTTGGGCAACCAGGCCGCGAGGGCGACGTAGGCGCCGAACACGACGACGTAGTAGAGGCTGAAGCGCCACACGCGGCTCTGCTTGAGCGGCCGGAGCAGTGAGGGAAGCGACCGGCCTCCGCCGGGCTTGATCTCGCGGTGGGGAGTGAAGGCCCACGTGAGGATGGCCATGGCCACGAGCAGCACCATGTAGAGGAACGGAACGAAGCGCCAGCCTCCGGGGATGAAGCCGCCGAGCAGGCCGGCTGCCGGGACGATGGCGATCAGGGCCGGCCCGATGAACTTCGTGACGGAGGCGCCGACGTTTCCTGCCCCGAACACGCCCAACGCGAAGCCCTGTCGGTTCTGCGGGTACCAGGCGCTGACCCACGCGATGCCGACGCTGAAGGAGTTGCCTGCGAATCCGACGAGGAAGGCGTAGAAGAGCAGGACCGTGAACGAGGTCGCCGTGGACACGAGGTAGGCGGGGATCGCGGTTACCGCGAGCATCGCGACGAAGACCCGCTTGCCGCCGAATCGGTCCGCGGCGAGTCCGGCCGGCAGTCGCCAGATCGCACCGTTGAGGACGGCGACGGCGGTGATCCAGGACAGCTGCACGTCCGTGAGGCCGAACTCGTCGCGGATGGGGATGCCCAGAACCCCGAACATCAGCCAGACGGCGAACATCAGGGTGAAGCCGATGGTCGACCAGACGAGGATGCTCGTCCGGCCCTTCTGGTACGTCTCTGTGGTCACGGGCATGATTAAAGCACAGTCAGCAGAATAAATCCCATAAGTATTAATAAATACCGGGAATGTATGGTAGAAATCGGTCATGGCCGAGATCGGGAGTGCCCTCGAGAGCCGCTCGCGCGTCCAGGCGGTGATCGACGAGTCCGGTGTGCCCCTCACGGTCGAGCAGGTCGCCGAGCGCACCGGACTCCACGCCAACACGGTCCGAGGTCACCTCGACGTGCTTCTCGCCACCGGCGTCGTGGCCCGGGACCCGGCCGACGCTCAGGGCCGGGGGCGTCCGCGATGGCTGTATCGCGCCGCGCAGCCGAAGGCCACCCCGTTCGAACTGCTGGCGCAGGCCCTGACAACCCAGCTGACGCGCTCACAGGACCCCGATCTGGCCGACGCAGCCGCGGAGCGATGGTCCCAGGCCCTGCCCGACCTCCCCGTCGCGGGATCGCCCGACGAAGCGGTCGCCGAGACCACGGACGCGCTCAGGAGGCTCGGTTTCGGGGCGGCCACCAGCCCCGTGGGCGACGCCATCGCGCTCACCGGCTGCCCCTACGCCGACCTCGTCGACGATAACCCGGTCATCTGCGACATCCATGCGGCACTCGTCGTGCGGCTGCTGGACCAGACCGGTCAGGGAGTGACCCTGGGCTCCATGGACGTGTGGGCGCGACCGGGCCTGTGCGTCGCCCACCTCCAGCGCGACGACGTCGATCCGGCTCGCACGATCACCATCGGCTCCATCCCGAAGCACACGGACGCCGCTCTCGAAGGGAAAGCACCGTGACCACTGTCCAAGGCGCGAGCTCCGCGACCGACGACTTCCTCGTCAAGGCAGCGAGGTTCTTCACCCCCGGCACCGTCTCATCGGATCTGCGAACGGTCACCAAAGTGGGCGGACGAGACGGAGACGTGTTCTACCGGGATCGGTGGAGTCACGACAAGGTCGTACGAAGCACGCACGGCGTCAACTGCACGGGCTCGTGCTCGTGGAAGGTGTACGTCAAGGACGGGATCATCACCTGGGAGACGCAGCAGACCGACTACCCGACCGTCGGCCCGGACAGTCCCGAGTACGAGCCTCGCGGATGCCCGCGCGGAGCGGCGTTCTCCTGGTACACGTACTCGCCCACGCGCGTGCGCTACCCATACGTTCGTGGCGTCCTGCTCGAGGCCTACCGGGCGGCCAAGGCCGTCACTCCGGATCCGGTCGACGCCTGGGCCGCCGTGGTCGGCGACCCCGAGACCCGTCGCCGCTACCAGAAGGCCCGCGGCAAGGGCGGCCTCGTCCGGGCCTCCTGGCCCGAGGTGCTGGAGATCATCGGTGCAGCGCACGTGCACACCGCGAAGGTGCACGGTCCGGACCGCATCTTCGGCTTCTCGCCGATCCCCGCGATGTCGATGGCGTCTCATGCGGCCGGGGGCAGGTTCATCAGCCTGATGGGCGGATCGATGCTGTCCTTCTACGACTGGTACTGCGACCTGCCGGTGGCCTCGCCGCAGGTGTTCGGCGACCAGACGGACGTGCCCGAGTCCGCCGACTGGTGGAACGCCTCGTACCTGATCATGTGGGGCGCCAACGTCCCCGTCACCCGCACGCCGGACGCCCACTTCATGGCGGAAGCCCGATACCGGGGCCAGAAGGTCGTCACCGTATCCCCGGACTACGCGGACAACACGAAGTTCGCCGACGAGTGGATGGCTCCCCACCCCGGCACCGACGGCGCGCTCGCGATGGCGATGGGGCACGTCGTGCTGAAGGAGTTCTTCGTCGAGCGGCAGGTGCCGAGGTTCGTCGACTACGTCAAGAAGTACAGCGACCTTCCGTTCCTCGTGACGCTGCGCGAGAAGCAGGGCTCGTGGGTGCCGGACAAGTTCGTCACGTCAGCCGACCTGGGGGACGAGGGCGAAGGGGCCGCGTTCAAGACGGTCGTCGTGGACGCCGCCACTGGGCGGCCGCATGTGCCCAACGGCTCGCTGGGCTTCCGGTTCGGCGAGGCGGGCAAGGGCAAGTGGAACCTCGACCTCGAGGGGGTCGACCCGGCGCTGTCCCTCCTCGGCGCGAGCGGCACCGAGGGAGTGGAAGTCCTTCTGCCGCGATTCGACGTCGGGCAGGAGGACGGCGAGGGTGGCGGGAGCCACCTCCGAGGCGTTCCCGCCGCACGCCTGACCACTCCGGCGGGCGAGCGCCTGGTCACCACGGTGTTCGACCTGATGCTCGCGCAGTACGGCGTCCCACGCGACGGGCTGCCTGGACAGTGGCCGGCCGGCTACGACGATCCGGAGCCGTACACGCCCGCGTGGCAGGAGGAGATCACCGGGGTCCCGGCGGCCATGGCGGAACGGATCGGACGCGAGTTCGCCCAGAACGCCGAGGACTCCGGAGGACGATCGATGATCATCCTGGGAGCCGGCACGAACCACTGGTTCCATTCCGACACCATCTACCGCACCTTCCTCGCCCTCGTGACGCTGTGCGGAACGCAGGGAGTCAACGGCGGGGGCTGGGCTCACTACGTGGGTCAGGAGAAGTGCCGCCCGGTCACGGGATGGGCCCAGCTGGCCTTCGGGCTGGACTGGCAGCGTCCGCCGCGCCAGATGATCGGGACCGGCTTCTGGTACGTGCAGACCGATCAGTGGCGCTACGACCGCCTGGGTGCGGACCTGCTCGCCTCGCCGCTGGGGGAAGGGCGCTTCGCCGGCCGGTCGATGATCGACACGATGGCCCAGTCGGCGCGCTCGGGGTGGATGCCCTCGTACCCGCAGTTCGATCGCAATCCCCTCGACCTCGCCGACGAGGCGGAGGCCTCGGGCATGCCGCCCGCCGACTACGTGAGGGACGAGCTCAAGGCCGGACGACTGGCGTTCGCCATCGATGATCCGGATGCCGAGGGCAACTGGCCCCGCGTGCTCACTGTGTGGCGGGCCAACCTGCTCGGTTCGTCCAGCAAGGGCAACGAGTTCTTCCTTCGGCACCTGCTCGGAACGAGCAATGCGGTCCGCGCCGATGAGGCGCCTGAGGGCGAACGGCCCCGGGACGTGACGTGGCGGGACGAGGCCCCGGAGGGCAAGCTCGACCTCCTCGTCAGCATCGACTTCCGGATGACGAGCACCGGGCTCTTCGGCGACATCCTGCTGCCGGCAGCGACCTGGTACGAGAAGCACGACCTGTCCACGACAGACATGCATCCCTACGTGCACGCGTTCACCCCCGCGATCGACCCGCCGTGGGAGACGCGCAGTGACTACGACATCTTCCAGGCACTCGGGCGCAAGGTGTCCGATCTCGCTCCGGGGCATCTGGACGTGCGCAAGGACCTCGTGTCGGTGCCCCTGCTGCACGACACCCCCGACGAGATGGCCGTTCCGGGTGGCGTCGTGCGCGACTGGAGATCGGGCGAGGTCGACCTCGTCCCCGGGCTGACGGCTCCGAAGTTCGTCATGGTGGAGCGCGACTACACGGCCCTCGGCGCGAAGATGTCGGCGCTGGGCCCCCTGGCCGCGAAGGCCGGCATGGTCACCAAGGGCGTGCCGTTCTCGCCCACCGTCGAGGTGGAGGAGCTGGCATCGAGGAACGGGGTCATCCCGGACGGCTACGCGGCGGGACGACCGTCCCTCGCCACGGACATCCACGCCTGCGAGACCATCCTTGCCCTCTCCGGCACCACGAACGGCCGACTGGCCGTTCAGGGGTTCCGTGCCTTGGAGGAGCGGACGGGCATGCCGCTCGCCGACCTGGCCCTGGAGGAGGAGGGCAAGCGCATCACCTTCCCCGACACCCAGGCACGGCCGGTACCAGTGATCACCAGCCCGGAGTGGTCGGGCAGCGAGCACGGCGGACGTCGATACACGGCGTTCTGCATCAACGTCGAGAGACTCAAGCCCTGGCACACGCTCACCGGGCGTCAGCACTTCTTCCTCGACCACGACTGGATGACCGAGATCGGCGAGGGCCTGCCCACGTTCCGGCCGCCGCTGAACCTCAACCGTCTCGACGGCGACCAGCACACGGGCGCCGGTCGGGAGGTCACCGTCCGCTACCTCACACCCCACTCCAAGTGGTCGATCCACTCCGAGTACCAGGACAACCTGTTCATGCTGTCGCTGTCGCGCGGCGGCCCCGAGATCTGGATGAGTCCGCAGGACGCGGCCGCGATCGGAGCGAAGGACAACGAGTGGGTCGAGGCGTACAACCGCAACGGCGTGGTGGTCGCTCGGGCCATCGTCTCGCACCGCATGCCTGCGGGCACCGTGTACATGTACCACGCGAAGGACAGGACGGTCGACGTTCCCAAGACCGAGACGTCCGGACTGCGCGGTGGAATCCACAACTCGCTGACCCGCCTCATGATCAAGCCGACCCACATCGTCGGCGGCTACGCCCAGCTGTCGTTCGCCTTCAACTACCTCGGCCCGACAGGCAACCAACGCGATGAGATCACCGTGATCCGCCGCCGTTCGCAGGAGGTCGAGTACTGATGCGCGTGATGGCTCAGATGGCCATGGTGATGAACCTGGACAAGTGCATCGGCTGCCACACCTGCTCCGTCACGTGCAAGCAGGCGTGGACGAACCGCGCGGGTGTCGAGTACGTGTGGTTCAACAACGTGGAGACCCGCCCGGGGCAGGGCTACCCGCGGACCTACCAGGACCAGGGCAGGTGGAAGGGCGGCTGGACGGTCAAGAGGGGAAAGCTGCGGCTGCGTTCCGGCGGTCGGATGAAGCGCCTCGCCCAGATCTTCAGCAACCCCAACCTGCCGACCATGGACGACTACTACGAGCCGTGGACCTACGAGTACGACATGCTGCTGTCCTCGCCGCTCGGCGAGCACACGCCGGTTGCGCGTCCGAAGTCGCTGATCTCAGGCAAGAACATGAAGATCGAGTGGTCCGCCAACTGGGATGACGACCTCGCCGGTGGCCCGGAGCTTGCGCCCAAGGATCCCGTTCTCGTGAAGATCAGGGACCAGGTCGGCGACCGCGTGAAGATGGAGTTCGAGCAGGCGTTCATGTTCTACCTGCCGCGCATCTGCGAGCACTGCCTCAATCCTGCGTGCGTCGCCTCGTGCCCGTCCGGCGCGATGTACAAGCGCAGCGAGGACGGCATCGTGCTCGTCGACCAGGACCAGTGCCGTGGATGGCGCATGTGCGTCAGTGGCTGCCCGTACAAGAAGGTGTACTTCAACCACAGGACGGGCAAGGCCGAGAAGTGCACGATGTGCTACCCGCGCATCGAGGTCGGCATGCCGACTGTCTGCTCCGAGACGTGCGTGGGCCGGCTGAGGTACATCGGCCTGTTCCTCTACGACGCCGACAAGGTCACGGCCGCTGCGGCCGTCGAGGACGAACGTGACCTGCTCGAGGCCCAGCTCGACCTCCTGCTCGATCCCGAGGACCCTCAGGTTCAGGAGGCCGCACGGCGCGACGGCATCCCCGAGGACTGGCTGAGCGCGGCCGTCCGTTCCCCGGTCTACAAGCTCGCCAAGGTGTACCGAGTCGCGCTGCCCCTGCATCCGGAGTACCGGACGATGCCGATGGTCTGGTACGTGCCGCCGTTGTCACCGGTGGTCGATGCACTGCGCGACACCGGCAACGACGCGGAGGATGCGGGCAACCTCTTCGGTGCGCTCGACGCGCTTCGGATCCCGATCGAGTACCTGGCGGAGCTCTTCACCGCCGGCGACATCGGGCCTGTCCGGTCGTCGCTGCAGAAGCTCGCCGCGATGCGCTCGTACATGCGCGACGTGAACCTCGGACGTGAGACCCGGCCGGACATCCCGGCGGCGGTGGGGATGGACGAGGAGTCGCTGTACGAGATGTACCGCCTCCTCGCGATCGCGAAGTACGAGGACCGGTACGTCATCCCCAAGGCGCACACGGAGACGGCTCGCGAGCTCGAGGAGCTGGCGTGCGCGGTCGACTATGCCGGCGGAGCCGGCCATGTGTCTGGGCCTTTCGGCGAGGTGTCGGGGCGACCGGTGCCAGTGGCCGTCGAGACCTTCCACGCGCTGAAGGAGCGCCAGACGACGGAGGTCATCATCCCCGTCGAGGCGGTCCGGGTGAACCTGCGGAACTGGGATGGGCTGGGTGGTGGCGATGAGTGATCGATCGACGGCTGCGGCGCGGTTGGCCTGCTCCTGGCTCCTGTCGTACCCCGACGAACGGCTGCTGGCGCAGCTCGACGGGATCGCGGCGATCGCGGAGGAGCTTCCCGCCTCGTCAGGGGATCCCATCCGCGCCTTCCTGGACCATCTGTCCGGGACTCCGTTGACGGTCGTGCAGGAGCACTACGTCGTCATGTTCGACATGAAGAGGAAGGCGTGCCCCTACCTCACGTACTGGACCGACGGTGACACCCGGAACCGGGGAAGGGCGATCCTGCGGTTCAAGCAGGCGTATCTCGATGCGGGCTTCGAGCTGGGCAGCGAGGAGCTGCCCGACCACCTGTCCGTCGTGCTGGAGTTCGCCGCCGTGGGCGACCGGCTGACCGGAGAGGCCTTGCTGGCCGAGCATCAGGAGGCCATCCATCTCCTTCGTGACGCCCTCGCCCGGATGGAGTCGGCCTACGTGCACGTCCTCGACGGGGTCGTCGCCACCCTGCCGGCGGTGACGCCGGAGATCAGGCAGCGGATGGCGGACATCGCCGCGTCGGGACCGCCCAGCGAGAGCGTCGGGCTGGAGCCCTTCGGTGCGGCGCTGAGCCTCGAGCCCCTGGGAGCGCGTCGATGAGCGCGAAGGACATCCTCCTGTGGGTGGTGCTGCCCTACGTCACCATCGCCGTCTTCGTGACCGGGACGCTCTGGCGCTATCGCTACGACAAGTTCGGCTGGACGACGCGGTCGAGTCAGCTGTACGAGCGCAGGCTGATCCGCATCGCCAGTCCGATCTTCCACATCGGCATCCTCGCCGTCGTCGTCGGGCACGTGATCGGGCTCCTCATCCCGGAGTCGTGGACGGACGCGGCGCGGGTCAGCGAGGACATGTACCACCTCATGGCGGTGGGGATCGGCCTGGTGGCGGGCGCCTGCACCCTGTTCGGCGTGGTGATGCTCATCTACCGGCGCCGGACCACCGGGCCGGTGTTCGCCGCCACGACGAGGAACGACAAGACCATGTACGTGTTCCTGGTCGCGGCGATCTGCCTCGGACTTCTGACGACGCTGATCGGCTCGGGCATCGTCGGCGACGGGTACAACTACCGCGAGACGGTCTCGCCCTGGTTCCGCTCGATCTTCCTGCTGAACCCGCAGCCGGAGCTGATGGCCGAGTCGCTGCCGTCCTTCCAGATCCATGCCGTCGCCGGCATGCTGCTGTTCATCGCCTGGCCGTTCACCCGGCTTGTCCACGCCTTCAGCGCGCCGCTCGGGTACGTGTTCCGGCCGTACGTGGTCTACCGGGACCGAGGGCCCCATGACTCCGGCAGCCGCCCCTCCCGCCGTGGTTGGGAGCGCGTCGGCTGACCTCCCCACCGCCGAGAGGCACGCCGTGGTCGTGAAACGAGGGGTTTCACGACCACGGCGTGCCTCTCGGCGGTGCTGGGGCGGTGATTTCGGGGCAGGTGACGCACGGCGTGTCGTTGTCCCATCAATCACTTCTGCCCCTATCGTCACGTTCGCCCCACAGCAGGCGACCCTGCCGACGGCGCACACGCACGGCCGCACCTGACACAACTCGATATCGGCGCTGCCGGACTCCACGGGGGGAGGCCGTCACCCTTCCCCTCGGATATGGAGTACCGCCATGAAGCGCATGACACGAACCGGCTACGTGATCGCCGGGACGACAGCAGCAGCACTCGTCCTCGGCGGCGGCATCGCCGTCGCCTACTGGACGAGCTCCGGAACCGGAACCGGCACCGCGGCCGCAGGCACCACGTCTGCCGTCACGATCGCCCAGACCGGGTCCATCACCGGCCTGTATCCCGGTGGCGATCCGGCAACCATCAGCATCGACATCACCAACCCCGACGCGAGCGCCGTCACGATCGCGAACGTGGCCGCGACGGTATCGGGCACGAACAAGACCGGCTGCACGGCTGCCGACTTCACCATCAGCGGGAACGCCTGGGATGGTGGCACGATCGCCGGTGGAGCCACCCAGTCGGCATCGGATGCCACGATCGCCATGGTGAACGCAACCACGAGCCAGGATGCCTGCAAGGGCGCGACGGTGAACCTCGCCTTCGCGGCGAGCTGACGCGACTGGGCTCCTCAACGGCTGCCGTCCGGCTCCTGAGCCATGGACACGGATTCCCTGACTGACACGCCGCACGTGCCCGGGCACGTGGAGAGGCGTCGATCCCAGCACGCGTTCCCCGTGCTGCTCGGCGTCGTCCTCCTCGTGCTCGGCGCGTGCGCCTCGTTCGCCATCGTCATGACCAACGGACCCGACTACCGGGCGGCGGCGCAACCCTTCTCCGTCGGCGGCACGGACGTGTCCGTGACCGTCGGGGCTCCGGACCGCCTCGGACCGTTGGAGCCCCTCGAGTTCAACGTCGCTCTGGCGAACGGGCCGATCGCCCTCGGGGACCCCGGCCAACTCGTCATCTCGGTGTCGAACCCCACCGATCGGGCGATCGAGGTGGACGCACTCGTCATCGACGTTCTCGAGCCGTCGACGCCAGGCTGCCGGGCGGAGTGGTTCACGTTGCGCTACGACTCTCCGAATGCGGATGCGCCCCTTCTGGTGGACGCCGGGGGGTCGTCGGACCTGTCCGTCGCCTACACCCTGGTCGATCTGGCCGGTACCAATCAGGACGCCTGCCAGGGCGCCACATTCCCGTTGTCCATCAGGGGATCGGGGCGGCCCGTGTGACGCGAGCCTCGGCGCGTGGAACGGCCACGCGCGTCTCAGCCCGGTGGCTCGTCGCCGCCGGGCTCGTCGGCGTGGTCGGACTCCAGCCGGGCACGGCCCACGCCTTCTGGACGGGGCAGGGATCGGGCACGGGGACCGCTCGGGTGGCAACCCTCGAGAAGCCGGTGGTGACCGCGTCATCGCCGCAGTACTCCGCGCGCGTGCGCGTGGAGTGGACGGCTCCTGTGGTGCCTGCGGGCATGCTCATCACCGGCTACCGGGTGTCGCGGGTAGCTGCGGGCGTGCCCACTGGGGTCTGCGGCACGGACAGCACGACGACCCTCCCGGCGGCGACCCTCGACTGCGTCGACAGCGGTCTGGCTGATGGGCAGTACGACTACACCGTCACCGCCGTGGTCGGGTCGTGGACGACGACAGGGCAGACCGCAGGACCCGTCACCGTCGCGGCCGACCGCACTCCGCCCGGGATCCGGCTCGTCGGCGTCGAGCCGAGCACGGCACTGCTCGACCACCGCTCGGGGGCGTACCTCCTCTTCTACCGGCCGAGCGCGCCGACTGGCGGCTACCTGCGCCTCGACGCCGAGCTCACTGACACCGAGGTGGGTCCGGCGTCCGCGACGTTCCCGAGGGTGACGGCGTCCGGCTGGACGCACCCGGCCGAGACGGTGACCTCCGGTACCGGCGCCGAGCCGACCATCACGTACCGCTCGGGATACTTCGCCTACGGCCCGGGCGCTGCGAATCCGGGCACGATCACCGTGACCGGGGCCGATGACCGGGGCAACGAGGCCACGAAGGACATCACCGTGGTCGCGGACACCGCTGGCCCGACCGGCGGCGTCGTCGTCGTCAACGGCAGCGCGGCGACCACCGGCGGATCGACCTCGAGAGCCACCGGAGCCTTCTCCGTCTCCTCGAGGACGGACTTCACTGAGGCACAGACCACGGCGGCGGTCGGACTGGCGTCGTCGACCCTCGTCCGGGAGTCGGCGGCCTACGCCGGTGGCGCCTGCGGCAGCTTCTCGGGTGCCACCACCCTGACGGATCCGATCCCGATCGCCCAGACCGGTCTCACGGACGGCTGCTACCGCTACAGCCTGATCGGCGCGGATCTCCTGGGCAACACATCCACCGTCAACACGACCGTGTCTCTCGACACGACGGCGCCGTCGGGTGGCGCCGTCCGCGCCAACGGCGTCGACGCGTCACCCGCAGGGACTGTCTCGACAAGCCGCACGGGGACCTGGTCGCTCACCCGCACCGACTACACGGACGCCCAGTCGGGCATGGGCACGTCCACCCTCGGTCTGGCCCAGGCGACTCTGGCTGCCGGCAGCTGTGGGGCCTTCGGGTCGCCGACGGTGCTCACCGGATCGCCAGGAGTGACCGCCGTGGCGACGGGGTGCTACCTGTACACACTCACCGGCGTGAACGCCAACGGACTCGCGGCCTCGACGTCGACGACGGTCTGGGTCGATCGCGCGGTTCCCACCGGCGGGGCGCTGAGCGTCAACGGGACTGCCGCAAGCGCGGCGGGCTCGTCGTCGACGAGCAATGCGGCTTCAGTGACGGTGAACTCACTGGTGAGCTTCGTCGATGCTGAGTCGGGGATCTCCTCGAATGTCCTCACCGATGCTGTCGCACCGCTCGCCAACGGCACCTGCGGCACCTTCGGGGCGGAGGCCACGGTGACGACGTCCGCCGCTCCGTTCACCGTGGCCGGCCTCGCCGACGGCTGCCATCGGTTCACGCTCACCGGCACCGACGTCGCAGGCAACAGCTCGGCGATCAGCACGACCGTCCGCGTCGACGCGTCGCCGCCGTCCGGTGCGTCGTTCACGGTCAACGGTGTCGCGGCGTCCGCGACGGGAACGGTCGCCTACACGCAGGCCGCAGCCACGACGGTGGTGTGGAGCAAGTTCGCGGACGCCCAGTCCGGGATGTCAGCCGCGCTGCTCGAGCGGACTCGGAGCACGTCCCTGACCAACGGCGTCTGCGTCGAGCCCTACAGCTCCCCTGTCACCGTGACCAGTGGTCTCACCCCGGTCAGCGGGACGACGAACCAGAACCTCCCGACGAACGGCCGGTGCTACCTGTACGTCCTCAGCGGCACGAACACCTACGGCCTGACCTCGACCGTCCAGCTCGTGCTCTGGTTCGACTCATCGGTCCCTGCGGTGACCGGCAAGTTCACGGTGAACGGGGTTAACGGCAGCGCCTCGGGCACCTCGTCGACGAGCGCCAGCGGCACCTTCACGGTGAGCAAACTGGCGACCTTCAGCGACGCCCAGTCCGGAATGGCCGCGAGTGTGGTGACGCGCACCTGGGCGCCGGCTTCCGGCGGTGTGTGCGGTGCCTTCGATCCGGCGACGACCGTCGACCTTGGCGGCACGGTTCCGGTGCAGCAGACGGCGCTGGCCCCCGGCTGCTACCGGTACGTCCAGTCGGGCACGAACGGCGTCGGCGGCGTCACTGATCTGTCGACCACGGTCGTCGTCGGCTGATCCGCCGCCACCCCCCGCCCGTCCGCCCGTCCACCCACCCGCCGAGAGGCACGCTGTGGTCGTGAAACCGGGGTGGTTCACGACCACAGCGTGCCTCTCGGCGGTGTGAGGGAGGTCACATTGAGCCGAGGGGGCTCAGGGAATGCCTCACGGGGCTCCGCGGTTGTCACATGTAGTTGAGTCACCTCGACTCAAAGAGTCTGAGCCATGAGTTGCGTGGCAGATTCCTGAGGGGGAGACTCGATCTCAGACCACCCGGAGACCCCGGAAACGAAACGAAGGAGCACGACAACCATGGCCCGAGCAGTGGGTATCGACCTGGGCACGACCAACTCGGTCGTCTCGGTCCTCGAGGGCGGCGAGCCCGTCGTCATCGCAAATGCCGAGGGTGCGCGGACCACGCCGTCCGTCGTCGCCTTCGCCAAGAACGGCGAGGTGCTGGTCGGCGAGGTCGCCAAGCGCCAGGCCGTCACCAACGTCGACCGCACCGTGCGGTCGGTCAAGCGCCACATGGGCACCACCTGGACCGTCGACATCGACGACAAGGCGTACACCGCGCAGGAGATCAGCGCCCGCACGCTGGGCAAGCTCAAGCGCGACGCGGAGGCCTACCTGGGCGAGAACGTCACCGACGCCGTCATCACCGTGCCGGCGTACTTCAGCGACGCCGAGCGCCAGGCGACCAAGGAGGCCGGTGAGATCGCGGGCCTGAACGTCCTGCGCATCATCAACGAGCCGACCGCAGCGGCGCTCGCCTACGGCCTCGACAAGGCCGACACCGAGCAGACGATCCTCGTCTTCGACCTCGGCGGCGGCACGTTCGACGTGTCCCTGCTGGAGATTGGCGACGGAGTCGTGGAGGTCAAGGCGACGAGCGGCGACAACCACCTCGGTGGCGACGACTGGGACAACAAGGTCGTCGAGTGGCTCGTGAGCAGCTTCAAGAACGCGCACGGCGTCGACCTGTCCAAGGACAAGATGGCCATGCAGCGCCTGCGCGAGGCTGCGGAGAAGGCGAAGATCGAGCTGTCCAGCTCGATGCAGACCTCCATCAACCTGCCGTACATCACGGCGAGCGCCGAGGGCCCGCTGCACCTGGACGAGAGCCTGTCGCGCGCGCAGTTCGAGTCGATGACCGCCGACCTGCTCGATCGCACCAAGGCGCCGTTCCAGGCCGTCATCAAGGACGCCGGCATCGGTCTCGACAAGATCGATCAGGTCGTCCTCGTCGGTGGCTCCACCCGCATGCCGGCCGTGACCGCCCTGGTCAAGGAGGAGACGGGCAAGGAGCCCAACAAGAGCGTGAACCCGGACGAGGTCGTCGCCATCGGCGCGGCCCTGCAGGCCGGCGTGCTCAAGGGCGAGGTCAAGGACGTCCTCCTGCTCGACGTGACCCCGCTGTCGCTGGGCATCGAGACCAAGGGCGGCGTCATGACGAGGCTCATCGAGCGCAACACGACGATCCCGACCAAGAGGTCCGAGATCTTCACCACCGCCGACGACAACCAGCCGTCCGTGCTCATCCAGGTGTACCAGGGCGAGCGTGAGATGGCCGCGTACAACAAGCGGCTCGGCACGTTCGAGCTGACCGGCCTCCCGCCGGCGCCGCGCGGAGTGCCGCAGGTCGAGGTCACCTTCGACATCGACGCCAACGGCATCGTGCACGTGTCCGCCAAGGACATGGCCACGGGCCGCGAGCAGTCGATGACGATCTCCGGAGGCTCCGCCCTCGGCAAGGACGAGATCGACCGCATGATGCGCGAGGCCGAGCAGCATGCCGAGGAGGACAAGCAGCGTCGCGAGGAGGTCGAGGTCCGCAACAGCGCAGAGGCGCTGGTGTACCAGACCGAGAAGTTCCTCGCCGACAACGCCGACAAGGTCCCGGCCGATGCCAAGGCCAACGTCGACGGGCCGCTTGACGAGCTCAAGAAGGCCATCGAGGCCAACGACATCCCGGGCATGCGAACCGCCACTGACAAGGTGGCGCAGGCCAGCCAGGCTCTCGGCGCGGCGATGTACGCCAGCGCGCAGGAGGCCGGTGGCTCGCAGCAGGCGGCCGACGAGGCAGCCGACATGTCCGAGGACGACGTCGTCGACGCGGAGATCGTGGACGAGGGCGAGGGCGAGTCGAAGTGAGTGATCAGGAGTTCGAGGGCCCGCGCGTGACCGACAAGCGTCGCGTGGATCCGGACTCCGGTGAGGTGCGCCAGCCGACCGAGTCGGCTGGCGCACCCTCGGCCGGGCAGCCCGACCGGTTCCTGGAGGAGCAGGTCGAGGCGGCCCTCATCGAGGCCGAGGTCGACGAGGCCGAAGTCCGGCTTGCGGAGCTCACCGCGGATCTGCAGCGCGTTCATGCCGAGTACGCCAACTACCGCAAGCGCGTCGAGCGTGACCGCGAGCTCATCCGGGCCACCGCCGCGGGCGGCGTCCTCGGAGAGCTGCTGTCCGTCCTCGACGACATCGAGCGGGCTCGTCAGCACGGCGAGCTCGAGGGGGCCTTCAAGTCCGTCGGCGAGTCGCTGGAATCCACCGTGACCCGCCTGGGACTGGAGAGGTTCGGCGAGGCCGGCGAGGCCTTCGACCCGAACGTGCACGAGGCGCTCACCCACGAGGCGTCGGACGAGGTGTCCACGCCCACCGTGGTAGCCGTGTACCAACCCGGCTACCGCTACTCCGACCGCGTCCTCCGTCCGGCCCGGGTCGCCGTGGCCGGAGACGACTGACCAGGACGCTAGGACGAGGACGTGAACAAGGACTGGCTCGAGAAGGACTTCTACGCCGTGCTCGGCGTGACGAAGGACGCGACGGCCGACGAGATCAAGAAGAAGTACCGCAAGCTGGCCCGCGAGCTGCACCCGGACAAGAACCCGGGCGACAAGGCGGCCGAGGAGCGGTTCAAGTCGGTCTCGGAGGCGTATGACGTCCTGTCCGACGACACGAAGCGCAAGGAGTACGACGAGGCCCGTTCCCTGTTCGCGGGCGGGGGGTTCCGCCCCGGCGGCGGAGGCTTCGGTGGCGGGGGCCAGCAGTACAACGTCAACGTCGAGGACCTCTTCGGCCAGGACTCGGGGGGCTTCGGCGACTTCCTCGGCGGCATCTTCAACCGCGGTCGGGGTGGGGGCAGGACCCCGCAGCCGCGTCGCGGGCAGGATCTCGAGAGCTCGCTGACCCTGTCCTTCGACGACGCCCTCGACGGTGTCACCGTGCCGCTGCGGCTGTCCAGCGAGGCACCCTGCAGCACGTGCCACGGGACGGGCGCCAAGGCCGGAACGGTGCCGCGGATGTGCCCGACCTGCGAGGGGTCCGGGCAGACGTCACGCAACGCCGGCGGCTTCGCGTTCTCCGACCCCTGCGTCACGTGCCGTGGACGCGGGCTGTTCGTCGACGACCCGTGCGCGACCTGCCACGGGTCCGGCCGAGGCCTGAGCTCGCGCACCGTGCAGGCCCGCATCCCGGCGGGCGTGCGCAACGGGGCCCGGATCCGGCTCAAGGGCAAGGGTGCTCCCGGCGAGCGTGGCGGCCCGAGCGGCGACCTGCTCGTCGACGTGACGATCGCGCCGCATGCGGTCTTCGATCGCAAGGGCGACAACGTCACGGTGACGGTGCCGGTCACCTTCACCGAGGCGACGCTCGGCGGGGAGATCTCCGTGCCTGTTCCGCGGGGTGGCTCCGTCACCCTCAAGGTCCCGGCGGGCACCGCGAACGGCCGCACCTTCCGGGTGAGGGGCAAGGGCATCCGGCGCAAGGACGGGACGAACGGTGACCTGCTGGCCACCGTCGAGGTGACCGTGCCGCAGAACCTGTCCACCGAGGCGCGCGAGGCCCTCGAGGCCTACGCGGTCCAGACCGGCGATCACGACCCGCGCAAGGACCTGTTCACCCTGGCGCAGGGGGCGGCGCCGCCGAGGGCATCGTCATGAGCGTCGAGCGGACCGGCTTCAGCATCGCCGACGACGCGCCGGTGTACGCGATCTCGGTCGCCGCGCAGCTCGCCGGCCTGCATCCGCAGACTCTTCGTCAGTACGACCGACTGGGACTGGTCACGCCGACCCGGGTCGGTGGGCGCAACCGCCTGTACTCGGCCAACGACATCGCCCGGCTCCGCGAGATCGCCGACCTGTCGGCGCAGGGACTGTCCCTGGAGGGGATTCGCCGGATCCTCGTGCTCCAGGAGGAGGTCAGGGTGCTGCGACTGCGACTGGAGGAGTTCCGTCGCGAGAAGACATCCACATCGCTGGTCGTCTGGCGACCGCACCGCAACAGATAGAGGCAGGGCCATGGACATCCAGTTCACCACCAAGAGCCAGGACGCACTCGGCGCAGCCGTGCGCATCGCCGCCGCACACGGGAATCCGCAGGTCGAACCCCTTCACCTGCTGGACTCACTCCTCCAGCAGGGGGAGGGCATCGCATCCGCGCTGCTGACCGCCGTCGGCGGAGACGTCGCCGCGCTGACCTCCCAGGTGCGCCAGGCGCTCACCTCGCTTCCGTCCGCGACCGGGTCGAGTGTGTCCGCACCCCAGTTGAGCCAGGCCTCCTACCGGGTTCTCAACGCCGCCGAGCAGTTCGCCAAGGAGCGCGGCGACGAGTACGTCAGCACGGAGCATCTCCTCGTGGCACTCGCCAAGGACGGCGGCCCGGGCGTGAGCGACCGGCTCGCGGCAGCGGGGGCTGAGCCTGTCGCTCTGATGGACGCGCTGCAGCAGGTCCGAGGCTCGGCGCGGGTGACCACGCAGGACCCGGAGCAGACCTTCCAGGCCCTCGAGAAGTACGGCGTCGACCTCACGGCTCGCGCGCGCGAGGGCAAGATCGACCCGGTCATCGGCCGCGACGAGGAGGTGCGTCGCACGATCCAGGTGCTGTCGCGACGGACCAAGAACAATCCCGTCCTCATCGGGGAGCCTGGCGTGGGGAAGACGGCGGTGGTCGAGGGGCTCGCCCGGCGGATCGTCGAGGGTGACGTCCCGACGTCGCTGGAGGGGAAGACCCTTGTCGCGCTGGACCTCGGAGCCATGGTCGCGGGAGCCAAGTACCGCGGAGAGTTCGAGGAGAGGCTGAAGGCCGTCCTGGACGAGATCAAGGGCAGCGACGGGCAGATCGTCACCTTCATCGACGAGCTGCACACGGTTGTCGGCGCGGGCGCCAGCGGCGAGGGCGCCATGGATGCCGGCAACATGCTGAAGCCCCTGCTGGCGCGCGGCGAGCTCCGCATGATCGGAGCGACGACCCTTGACGAGTACCGCAAGTACATCGAGAAGGACGCGGCGCTCGAGCGCCGGTTCCAGCAGGTCTTCGTGAGCCAGCCGTCGGTCGAGGACACCATCTCGATCCTGCGCGGCATCAAGGAGAAGTACGAGGCCCACCACAAGGTGGTCATCAATGACTCGGCGCTCGTGGCCGCGGCAACGCTCTCCGACAGGTACATCACGGCACGGTTCCTGCCCGACAAGGCGATCGACCTGATGGACGAGTCCGCGTCCCGCCTGCGGATGGAGATCGACTCGTCCCCGGTGGAGATCGATGTGCTCCAGCGGCAGGTGGACCGTCTGCGCATGGAGGAGATGGCGGTAGCGAAGGAGACCGACGAGGCATCGATCGATCGGCTCGCCAAGATCCGGCAGGAGATCGCCGACCGCGAGGAGGAGCTGTCAGGTCTTCGCGCCCGCTGGGAGCAGGAGAAGCAGGGGCTGGACCGGGTCGGCGAGATCAAGGTGCTGATCGACGACCTCAGGGCGACCGCCGAGCGCGCGCAGCGGGCCGGCGACTTCGAGCAGGCGTCGCGCATCCTGTATGCGGAGATCCCGACCTTCGAGGAGGAGCTCGCTCGCGTCAGCAGTGAGGTGAACGAGCGTGCCGCGATGGTGAAGGAGGAGGTCACCGCTGACGACGTCGCCGAGGTCGTCGCGAGCTGGACCGGCATCCCGTCCGGCCGGCTGCTGGAAGGTGAGACCCAGAAGCTGCTGCGCATGGAGGACGAGCTCGGGCGCCGCGTCGTCGGGCAGGCCGAGGCGGTCCGCGAGGTCAGCGATGCGGTCCGACGTGCACGAGCCGGGATCGCGGATCCCGATCGTCCGACGGGGTCGTTCCTCTTCCTCGGACCCACGGGCGTGGGCAAGACCGAGCTGGCCAAGGCGCTGGCCGAGTTCCTGTTCGATGACGAGCGCGCGATGGTGCGGATCGACATGAGCGAGTACTCCGAGAAGCACTCGGTGTCGAGGCTCGTCGGGGCACCGCCGGGGTACGTCGGCTACGAGGAGGGCGGCCAGCTGACCGAGGCCGTGCGGAGGCGTCCGTACTCGGTGATCCTGCTGGATGAGGTCGAGAAGGCGCATCCGGAGGTGTTCGACATCCTCCTTCAGGTGCTCGACGACGGTCGGCTCACCGACGGCCAGGGTCGCACGGTCGACTTCCGCAACGTGATCCTCGTCCTCACCTCGAACATGGGATCGCAGTTCCTGATCGAGGTCGCAACCCCGTACGAGGAGCGCAAGGAGCAGGTGCTCAGTGTCGTCCGGCAGCGCTTCCGTCCCGAGTTCCTCAACCGGCTGGACGCCATGGTCATGTTCGAACCCCTCGACCGGGCCCAGCTGGCGAAGGTGGCTGACATCCAGGTGGCCCAGCTGCAGGAGCGGCTCGCCGATCGCCGCATCACGTTGCGCGTCGATGACGCAGCGACTGCCTGGCTCGTCGAGCGCGGGTTCGACCCGGTCTACGGCGCCCGTCCGCTGCGACGTCTCGTTCAGACGGCCGTCGGGGACAAGCTGGCGAAGGGCATCCTGTCCGGAGAGGTGCGCGAGGGGGACGAGGTCCTCGTCGGCACGTCGATGGACGGCACAGAGCTGAGCCTGACGGTCAGTTAGCCGGGTCGGCTCGGTCAGGGCTGGTGGTGGCCCCGCGACGCGGTGGGGTGCTTGCGCAGTCCCGCGGCGCGAAGCGCGCGGACGACCGTGCGCGAGTCCACCGCGACTGCCCCCTCGGCGATCGCGCAGTCGCGCAGCTCGTCGGTGATGTCGTAGTGATCGCCCTGGAAGGCACGCTGCGGGATGCCGAGGCGCGCCGCGAAGTCGTGCAGCTCGATGGTCGAGGTGTCGCTCACGAGGTGCGCCCACAGGCGTCCGCGCCATGGCCAGATGGCATCGTCGACGAGGATCATCGTGCGTCCAGTCCAGCGGAGCCGAGGCGGTCGAGTGCGTCCCTGAGCACCGACTCCTGCTTGCAGAACGCCCAGCGCACGTAGGGCGCTCCGACGGACTCGTCGTCGCAGAACGCCTGATGCGGGATCGCCACGACGCCCGCGCGTCCCGGCAGCGTCCGGCAGAACTCCAGACCGTCGGAGTACCCGAGGCCACGCACGTCGGTCGTCACGAAGTAGGTCCCCTGGGTGGCGACGACGCTCAGTCCCAGGTCGGCAAGCCCGGCGCTGAGCAGGTCGCGCTTGGCCGCCAGGTCGGCCCGGAAGTCCTCGAAGTACTCGTCAGGAAGCCCGAGGCCGTGGGCCATCGCGTACTGGAACGGCCCGCCGGACACGTAGGACAGGTGCTGTCGCACGACTCGAACGGCGGCGATGAGCTCCCTCGGGCCGGTCGCCCAGCCCACCTTCCAGCCGGTGAAGGAGAAGGTCTTGCCACCCGACCCCACGGTGACGGTGCGGTCCCACATGCCTGGCAGGGTGGCTAGCGGGACGTGGCGACTCGCGTCGAACCACAGGTGCTCGTAGGCCTCGTCGGCGATGACCAGCACGTCGTTGTCGATCGCGATCCGGGCGACCTCGGCCAGCTCGGCGGGGGTGAAGACGACGCCCGTCGGGTTGTGCGGGGAGTTCAGCAGGATGAGCCGGGTCCGAGGGGTCACGACCTCCCGGAGGCGGTCAAGATCGGGACGCAGTGCGGGGCCGGCCATCGGCACGCCGACGCGGACGCCGCGCGCGAGGGACACTCCGGCCGCGTAGATGTCGAACCACGGCTCGAACAGGACGACCTCGTCGCCGTCGTCGACAAGGGCCAGCAGGGCGGCCTGGATGACCTCCGAGGCGCCGGTGCCGACCACCACCTCCGAGGCAGGGTCGACCTCGAGGCCGTAGAACCGCCGCTGGTGGACGGCGATCGCCTCGCGCAGCAGGGGGAGTCCGTGCGGAGGCGGGTACTGGTTGCCCCGACCGTCCTGGATGGCCGCCTTGGCGACGTCCTTGAGCTCCTGCGGCCCGTCCGTGTCCGGGAACCCCTGACCGAGGTTGACGGCCCCCACCTCGAGCGCGAGGGTCGACATCTCCGCGAAGATCGAGGTCGTGTGCTCGGCCATCCGTGGCACGAGGAGCCGCCTGGCCCCGGTCCGCGTGTCGGTGGGCCGGCTCGGGGACATGCGGGAACGGTAGCGCGACGGCGGTCCGGGTCCCCGCTGTCCTCGATACCGTTCCGACGTGACCTCCTCCCGCGGCTTCCCCGCCGTCGATCCGGTCGGACCTGCCGTCCCGGGGGCCGCACTGTCGGATCGCCGTGACGTCATCGAGGCCGTGGCGGCACAGGCGTCGGTGGCGGACTCCACTGGTGTGAGCCGGAGTGTCATCGACGCGCTGGCCGCGGCCGGGCTGCTGGGGACGGCCCTCGCCCCCGCGGAGCAGCGTGAGCTGTCGGAGCTGCTGTCCGGCGCCGACGCCTCCACGTGGTTCTGCTGGGTCCAGCACCAGACGCCGCTGCGCACCCTCGAGGGGAATGTGGCGGGCCTGCGCGAGGGTGCGTCCGAACCACTCCAGCGGGACCTCCTGCCGGGACTTCGGGCGGGACGCCTCCTCGGCGCGGTGGCCTTCGCCCACGTTCGGCGTCCCGGCCCGCCCAACCCGGTCGCCACGCGCATCCCCGGCGGCTGGCGACTGGACGGTCGGTTGGACTGGGTCACGTCGTGGGACATCGCCGATGTCGTGATGGTCATGGCCCAGGGGTCCGGACCGGACGCGGACGCCCTTGTCTGCTGCTACCTGGCGGCGGGCAGCGCCGCAGCGCCGGTTCCGGGCGTCCGACCCGGTCCACCGTTGGAACTCCTGGCGATGTCGGGCACGCATACCCGGCCGGTGCAGCTCGATGCCGTGGAGGTGTCCGATGACCGAGTCGGTGCCGTCCTGGATCGAGAGGCATGGCTGGCGGTCGACGCGGTACGGACGGCAGATGCGAACCCGGCGGCGTTCGGCGTCGCCCGCGGCGCCATCGCTGAGCTGCACGCGCTGGCCCGGCATCGGCAGGACGAGGGCATGTCGGCGCTCGCCGACGCGCTCGCAGACCGGTGCCGCGAGGTGCGAGGTCGCGCATACTCCCTGGCGGACGAGGATGGCCCCCTGCACAGTCGTCTCGAGGCCCGTGCTGACTCCCTGGACCTCGCGATCACCTCGACGACGGCCGTCGTCACCGCGCGTTCCGGCGCCGCGATGCAACGAGGCAGCTCGGCCGAACGGCGCGTCCGCGAGGCGATGTTCCTCCTCGTGCAGGCGCAGACGAAGGCCACCAGGGATGCGTCCCTGCAGCTCATGCGGGCGCGCGCGTCGGGACCAGCCGACCTACAGTGAGGTATGGCTCGTCTCCGCGCTTGGTTCGTGTTCGTCGTCGCGGCGGTGGCCGTGGTGACCGGTGCGGCGCCCGCGGCGGCGGTCCCAACCGTCGATCGCGACGAGGTCTCCCTCGAGGCCCTGATGTCGACACCACTCGACGGCAAGGACCTGACGATCCGGCGAAAGCTCGGCTCGACTTCGGCCTACACGCGGTATGCGATCGCCTACCGCGGAGCCGGCCTGCGGATCACCGGGATCATGAACGTGCCCCGCGGACGGGGACCGTTCCCTGTGGTCGTTCTCGCCCACGGGTACATCGATCCCGACACCTACTGGAGTGGACAGGGATTCCGGCGCGAGCAGGATGCCCTCGCCCGGAACGGATACGTGGCGCTGCACGTCGACTACCGCAATCACGCCGGGTCCACCGACGACCCGGACAACGACCTGACGATGCGGCTCGGCTACGCGCAGGACGTGCTGAACGCGGCGGTCGCCGTCCGTTCCTCCGACCTGCGGTTCATCGACGGGGAGCGGATCGCCGTCCTCGGCCGCTCCATGGGCGGCAGCGTCACGTTCAACGCGCTCGTGGCCCGACCGGGCATCTTTGACGCTGCCGTCGTCTACGCGTCGACCAGCACGGACGCGGTCGACAACTTCGACCGATGGCAGCGCGACGACGACCGACTGCGGCGGACGATCTTCCGGGCGCACGGTTCGCCGTCCGCGAATCCGGCCTTCTGGCGCGGGATCTCAGCGGTCAACTACGTCGATCGGATCACCGAGCCGGTGCTGATGTTCCACGGCGCCCGCGACGAGAGCTGCCCGATCCGGTGGGCCCGAGCCACCTCCCGCGCCCTGGCTGCTGCCGATGTCGACGTGAGGCTGGTCGAGTACCCCCGCGCGGGGCACTACATGTATGGGGAGTGGCCGGATTCGATGCGTCGGACCCTGGCCTTCCTGGACCGGCACCTCGAACGGTGACGGTCTACCGGCGAGCCTTCACCCGGACGGGCGCGGATTCGATCGCGCCGTAGGCGTTCTCCGCACGGACTCGGCATGCGTAGCGCGTGGGCCTGAGTCCGGACACCACGACGCGGCCCGCCGTGATGTCGGACGTGAGCTCGGGGCCGCCGGCGACCGGCGTGCACACAACGCGGTTCGAGGTGAGGTCGCCGCCGTCGGAGGTGCTCGGCGTGACTCGCAGGACGGCCCGACCGGACCGCAGGGCCGTCGCCCTGATGATGCGTCCGGCCGTCGGCACGGGGAGCGGCGTCGCCTCGACGGGGCCGGCCACCGGTGAGTTGCCCAGGGCGTTCCCGGAGATCCCGGTGACCTGGTACGTCGTGCCGTTCACCAGGCCGTCGACCGTGCAGCTGGACGCGGCAACGGGGCGTGCGCCCGTGGAGCAGTTCCAGACCTGACCGGTCGCGGGGTCGACCACGGACGCGGCGAAGGCGGTGACCTTGCTGCCGTCGGGTGCGGCGGAGAACCCGATGATGAGCTGGCCGGACCGCGGCGCGGCGGTGAGCGAGGGCGGCTGTGACGGTGCCACCTCGAGCGGCGGGATGGCGTTGTTGCTGGAGAGGAACGCGAGCTCGGACGCGATGCGCGTGTACACCCCGGGGAAGCGGCTTGCGCACGCCTCCCCCCAGCTGACAACGCCGATCAGTCGAGCGGCTGCTCCCTCGCGTGCGATGAGCGGACCACCGGAGTCCCCCTGACAGCTGTCGATCACCTCGCCGGCCGGTGTGGCGCCGGCCGCGCACACCATGAACCGCGCATTGGCCTCGGTCGGGTCGAAGCCGTTGAACGTGACGCCGTTCAGGATGAACTTCTGCTCCTGCCCGCAGGAGGCATCGGGGAAGATCACCACCTGGGCGATCCGGAACGTCGACGGGAACTCCTTGCCGGAGGTGGACGTGTTTCCCCACCCGGCAACGCGCACCGTCTCGCCGGGCGCGGTCAGCGCGACCGCCTCGTCGGCCGAGACAGGGCGGAGCAGACGGACCCCGGTGACGGGCTCGGCCAGCGTGAGGATGGCGATGTCGTTGACGGCCGTGCGCCGCACGTAGTCAGGGTTCGTTGTGACGCGCGCCACCGAGACGATGCGGAGGTCGGGATCGCGAAGATCGGGGCCGACACCGACCAGGATCGAGCTGGCGGTGCGCTGATCACCGGTCTTCTGGTCGATGATGCAGTGCGCTGCCGTGACGACGGTCGTGGGCGTGGTCAGCGTCCCGCCGCAGAACTGGGCCTGGAAGGCGCCGCTCTCGACGAGCCGGTCCGATGAGAGGAGCGAGACGAGGAACGGGTACTGCTCGGCTGGTGCCGGATCGCCGTTGATGATCTGGGGTGCCACCGTCGGAGCCGCACTGGCAACCGGGGCTCCGGTCAGGGCGACCGCCACCGCCGCCGCGGTGGCGAACCACAGCCGCGCATTCGCCCATCCTGCCCTCACGGGACCACGCTACGTTGGGATCCCGCCTCAGGCAGCGTCGGGGCGGCATCCATGCGACGACATCCAGGAGAGGTCATGCCCACAGCCCTGGTCACGGGACCGACATCGGGCATCGGACGCGGTTTCGCCGACGCGTTCGCGCGGAAGGGCTTCGATCTCGTCCTCGTGGCGCGGGACCGGGAGCGCCTCCGCGGGCTGGCCGACGAGCTGACGGTGCAGTACGGGGTCGGCTGCGAGCTCATGCCCGCCGACCTGTCGGACCGAGCCGACGTCGATCGGGTCGCGGCGCGGCTTGCCGACCGCGACCGTCCCGTGTCCGCGCTGGTGAACAACGCCGGCTTCGGACTCAACCGCTCGTTCCTCGGCGGGTCAGTGGAGGACGAGCAGCGTTCAATGGATGTGCTTGTCACGGCCGTGATGCGCCTGACCCACGCAGCGGTACCGGGGATGGTCGAGCGTGGCACCGGGATGGTCGTCAACGTCAGCAGCGTCGCGGGCTGGATCACTGGGGGTACGTACTCGGCGGCCAAGTCCTGGGTCACCGTGTTCAGCGAGAGCCTCGCCCAGGAACTCGATGGCTCGGGAGTCCGGGTGACGGCCGTGTGCCCGGGCTTCACGCACACCGAGTTCCACCAGCGCGCCGGGATCGACATGACAGCGATCCCGGAGTTCATGTGGCTCGACGTCGACCAGGTCGTGTCACAGACGATGCGTGATCTGGCGCGCGGGCGCCCGGTGAGCGTCGCGGGGGTCCATTACAAGGCGGCGTCGGCATTCCTTCGGCATGGCCCACGGGCGTTGGCGCGGTTGACGACCGCGTCGCGTCGCCGCAACCCTCGCTTCGGTGCCCGGGACTAGACGTCTTCCGCTCGCCAGGTCGCGAGCTGCGAGCTGCCGATCAGCCGCCAGCCACGGAGCCGGGCCTGGGCCCCGACCCAGCCGTCCTCGTCGGAGACGACCGTGACCGGGGCGTCGGGCCAGGAGTCGTTGACGACCGGCAGCTCCGGCTCGACGAGCACGTAGTGCGTCACGCGTCGGTGTGCGCTCCTCTGCGCGAGAGCCACCGCGGGCAGGAGCAGAGCGTCTGCGCCCGACGCCACGATGACCAGCGGGGGCTCGGGCGCGACGACCGCGATCGCTGCGCAGACGCGTGCGGCCAGGGAGGCCTCCGGCCCCTCGACGGGCTGTATCCGGACCACGGTGGTGTCCTCCGCGCCGAGGCTGGAGGCCAGCTCGGGATCGTGGCCGGTACCAGGCAGCAGGAGGACGGTCGCCACCCCGCACACCCTAGGCTGCTCGCATGCCGAGTGATGCGTGGAACCAGCTCCGCGACGAGATCGTTCAGAAGGCCGTCGTCCGGGGGAAGGTGATCCTCTCCAGCGGGCGGGAGGCCGACTACTACGTCGACCTGCGGAGGGTGACCCTGGACTCGGTGGCGGCGCCGCTGGTCGGGCGCGTGATGCGCGAGCTGACTGCGGACTGGGACTACGCCGCCGTGGGCGGCCTGACCCTCGGCGCGGACCCGGTCGCCACCGCGATGCTGCATGACGCCGACCGTTCCGGACACGCTCTGGATGCCTTCGTCGTCCGCAAGAGTGAGAAGCAGCACGGGCTCCAGCGGCGGATCGAGGGCCCGGACGTCGCGGGCAGACGCGTGCTCGCGGTCGAGGACACGTCCACCACGGGCGGATCGGTGCTGACCGCCGTCGACGCCCTGCTCGACGCTGGCGCGGTGATCGCAGGTGTCGCCGTCATCGTCGACCGTGGAGCCGGAGCGGCGATCGTCGAGCGTGGCCTCGAGTATCGGGCGGCCTACTCGCTCGCCGATCTCGGCCTGGAGTAGCGCTACTCGAGTCCCGCGCGCTGCCTGCGGTGCCGGATGAACTCGAAGATGATCGGCACGACGCTGACGAACACCACGAGGATGAGGATGAACTCGATGTTGTTCTTGACGAAGTCGATGTTGCCGAGGAAGTAGCCCGCCAGTGTGACGCCCACGGCCCAGATGAAGCCGCCGATGGCGCTGAAGGCCATGTACCGACGGAAGTCCATCTTCCCGATGCCCGCGGTCGCCGTGATGAAGGTCCGGACGATCGGAACGAACCTGGCCAGGACGATGGCGCGCGCGCCGTACTTGTTGAAGAACCGGTGCGTGTGCTCGACGTACTCCTGCTTGAACAGCCGCGACTCCGGCTTGCTGAACAGCGAGGGACCGGCCTTGTAGCCGATCCAGTAGCCGGTCATGTTGCCCAGGAGCGCGGCCAGGAACAGGAGGAGGCACGCCACCCAGATGTTGAGGGTGATGGCGCCACTGGCGATGAACAGCCCGGTGATGAACAGCAGCGAGTCGCCGGGCAGGAAGAAGCCGATGAGCAGGCCGCACTCGGCGAAGATGATGCCCAGGACCACCCAGAAAGCGATGTCGCCGAGATTGGTGAGCATGGTCTCGGGATTGAGCCAGTCCGGTCCGAGGCTCCGCACGACGGCGGTGTTGACGAGCGTGGCCAGCCCGAGTGAGAGGTCCATCCGCTCAGGCTATCGTCGCGCTCATGGACGACCCGACGATGCCGCGGGAAGTCGGAGTCGGGCCGTTCGAGGGACAGTGGCCCAGCGACCCTCGCCTCGATCCCGCACTGCTCGCCGGCGGGGACCGCCGGAACGTCGTCGACGCATACAGGTACTGGCGGATGGACGCGATCGTCGAGGATCTGGACACCCGTCGCCATCCGTTCCATGTCGCCATCGAGAACTTCAGCCACGACCTCAACATCGGTTCGGTCGTGCGGACGGCGAACGCCTTCCTCGCCAGCGAGGTGCACATCGTGGGCAGGCGTCGCTGGAACCGCCGAGGCGCCATGGTGACCGACCGGTACCAGCACGTCCGCCACCACGAGGACGCCCAGGCGCTGGCCGCATGGTCGAAGGACCGTGGCCTGCCGTTGCTCGGCATCGACAACCTCCCGGGCTCGGTTCCGCTCGAGACGACGGATCTGCCGATGGCGTGCGTGCTGCTCTTCGGGCAGGAGGGAGTCGGTCTCTCCGATGACGCGCGTGATGCCTGCTCGAAGGTCCTCTCGATCGCCCAGTACGGCTCGACCCGATCGATCAATGCCGGTGCGGCCGCCGCGATCGCGATGCACGCCTGGGTACGGCGCCACGAGTTCGGTCAGCTGCCGTGAGTGAGCCGGAAGCGATCGGCCGCTCCGCACACCGCGCGCTCTGGGGCAACGACCACTACCGCCGCCTGTTCGTCGCGCGCACGATCAGCAACGTCGGCAACGGCGTGGCCCCCATCGCCCTGGCGTTCGGCGTTCTTGCCCTGCCGGGCGCGACGGCGACATCGCTCAGCATCGTCCTCGCGGCGCAGGCGCTGCCACTGGTCGTCATGCTGCCGTTGGGGGGCGTCATCGCTGACCGCCTCGGGCGAGCACGGGTGATCGCGGTCACCGACGTGATCCTGAGCGCGTTCGTGATGACGACCGCCGTCCTGTTCCTCACCGGGACGGCGACGGTGCCGGTTCTTGCCGCTCTCGGCTTCGTCTCGGGGATCCTCAACGGACTGTGGTGGCCGGCGTTCTCCGGGCTCGTACCTGATGTCGTGGGAGAAGACGAGCACCTGCAGCCCGCGAACGCGTATGTCAGCGTCGCCTCCAATGCGGGCCTCATCGTGGGCAACGCGCTCGGCGGCCTCCTCGTCGCGGCGTTCGGGGCGGGCATCGCCATCGCGATCGACTCGCTGACTTTCCTCGGCGCCGGGATCCTCGTGTTCACGTTCCGACACGTGTCGAAGCCGCACGCGTCTGGCGAGTCGATGATGGGCGACCTCGTCCACGGCTTCCGGGTGTTCGTCTCCTTCCGGTGGGTCGTGGTCATCGTCATCGCGTTCAGCTTCATCGTGATGGTCATGCGCGGAGCTGAGGAGGTCATGGGCCCGGTGCTCGCCAACGAGGAGTACGGGGGAGCGGCCGGGTGGGCGGTCGTCCTGGCATCGATGTCGGCCGGCCTGCTCGTCGGCGCCGTGGCAGCCACGCGCATCCGCGTGAAGCGACCACTCGTGGTCGCCATGGTCGGCTGCCTGACGCTGCCCCTGTGGCTGGTCACCCTGGCCCTCGCCCTGCCTCTGCCGGCCGTGTCCGTGGGGGCCTTCGCCTGGGGCTTCTCCCTCGAGCTCATGGCCGTGCTGTGGTTCACCGCGATGCAGACCAACATCCCTCGCGAGGCGCTGTCGCGTGTCAGCGCCTACGACGCGATGGGGTCGCTGATGTTCGGGCCGATCGGCCTGGCCCTGGCGGGGCCGCTCGTAACGGTGATCGGTCTCGAGGCGAGCTTCCTGATCGCGGCAGGGGTCGC
>JAHECS010000030.1 GCA_024641635.1 Actinomycetes bacterium
CGGGAGTGCTCGCGTCCTCGGGAGTGCCGACGTCGGCTGAGTCAGCCATCGCGTCTTCGCTCATGGGATGACGGTACCCGCTCGTCCACAGGGCGGGCTCCCCTCGTCGGTGGTCCACAGGTCCCCCGTGCGTCGACCCGCCTCTGCGTCGAGCCGGTCACGATGCCCGCGGAGAAGGGGGTTCGGATGAGTGGGGCACGACCACTGCTGGTGAGCGGCGACGCGGACCTGATTGACGACATCCTGCGGTTGGCAGCGGCCAACGGGGTCGAGGTGCACCTCGCCACGGATGCGGAAAGCGCTCGGAGCCGGTGGTCGTTGGCCCCGCTCGTCCTCGTGGGCGCGGACGCGGCCGCGAGCGTGGCGGGGACACGTCCGACGCGGCGGCGCGACGTCGTGCTCGTGGGTCGTGACCCCTCTCCCGAGGACTGGCAGCGTGCCGTGGCGCTCGGGGCGGAGCACGTCGCGAGCCTGCCGGATGCCGAGCGATGGCTGATCGATCGCCTCGCGGACAGCGGCGAGGGGATGCCTCGCAACGGGGTTGTGGTGGCGGTGCTCTCGGCCGGTTCGGGAGCGGGGGCATCGACCCTGGCCGCAACGCTCGGTCTCGCCGCTGCGGCGCGCTCGACGAGGGTTCTGCTCATCGACGGGGACCCGCTCGGCGGCGGCCTGGATGTGCTGCTGGGGCTCGAGGGCGAGGACGGCACGAGATGGCCGGACCTCTGCGAGACGAGGGGCCGCCTGAGCGCCGTGACCCTCGCAGAGGCGCTGCCCCGGCTGCATGGCATGTCGGTGCTGTCGTGGGGGAGGGAGGGGCCCGCGTCCGCTCCGGTCGAGTCATGGTCGGCGGTCGTCGATGCGGGTGTGCGGGGCTTCGATCTGGTGGTCGTCGACCTGGCCCGTCAGCTCGATCCGGTGGGCGAGCTCGTGCTCGCCCGCGCACGGGAGACCGTCGTCGTGGCCAGCAACCACGTGCGGACCGCCGTTGCGGCGTCGCGACTGGCTGCCTCCGTCCAGTCGCTGTGCTCGTCGGTCGGCCTGGTGCTGCGGTCGGACCCCAAGGGCGTCGACGTTGAGGCGGTTCTCTCGACCCTCGCGATACCGGTCATCGGGCGCGTTCCCTTCGTCGGCGGCATGGTGGGCAGGTCAGATGCGGGTGAGCCGCCATCCCTCCGGGACACGTACGGCCGGGCGGTGACCCGGCTGCTGCCCCTGGTGAGTGACCTGGCCAGGGACGTCGCCTCGTGAGCGGCGGGTCGTGAGCACGGGACTGATCGACCGGGTGCGCACCCGGCTGCTCATCCAGCATGGGGACGCCACGCCAGCTCGCGTGGCGGCCGCGCTGCGCGCCGAGGGTCTCGTGCTGGGCGACGATGCCGTCCTCGACCTCGTGCGCAGCCTGCGGCAGGAGCTGGTCGGAGCGGGCCCGCTGGAACCCCTGCTGCTGATGGTCGGCGCCACGGACGTGATCGTCAATGGCCCTCGCTCGGTGTGGGTGGACAGGGGCGCCGGGCTCGAGCTCACTGACGTCCACTTCGATTCGGAGTCCGACGTCCGCCGTCTGGCACAACGCATGGCGGCGAGTGCAGGACGCCGCCTCGACGAGGCAGCGGCCAGCGTCGACGCGCGGCTCCCATCGGGGGTGCGACTCCACGCCGTGATCCCCCCGGTGTCCTCGGACGGGACGTTGATCTCGTTGCGCATCCCGAGTCGCTCCGCATTCACGCTCGACGACCTCGTGGTCAGCGGCTCCCTGGACGACGCTGCTGCGGCCCTCCTGCGCGACATGGTGGGACGACGGCTCGCGCTCCTGATCAGTGGGGGCACTGGATCGGGGAAGACCACCGTGCTGTCGACGCTGCTGGGGCTTGTCGCGCCGAACGAGCGGATCGTGATCGTCGAGGACTCCACCGAGCTGGCCCCTGCGCACCGGCATGTGGTGCGCCTCCAGGCTCGGGTGGCGAACATCGAGGGGGCCGGAGTCGTGACGGTGCGGGACCTCGTGCGACAGGCCCTCCGAATGCGCCCCGACCGACTGGTCGTGGGCGAGGTGCGAGGCGCCGAGGTCGTCGACCTGCTCTCTGCCCTCAACACGGGGCATGAGGGCGGTGCAGGAACCGTCCATGCCAACTCGGCGGGGGACGTCCCGGCGCGGCTGGAGGCGCTGGGGCTGACGGCCGGGCTCGACCGGCACGCGGTTCACGCGCTCGTCGGAGCCGGCATCGACGCGGTGGTCCACCTCGGTCGGGACCCCACCGGACGACGGGTGCTCGCCGGCGTCCACGTCCTCGAGCGCGGCCCCGACGGATTCGTGCGCACCGTGCCGGCCCTGGTCCGCACCGGGACGCTCTTCGAACCGGGGATTGGCATGTCGAGGCTGCAGGAGCGACTGGGTGGCCGCTGACCGAGGCTGGCCAACGTGAGAGTGCTTGCGGTCCTGCTCGCCATGTCCGCCGCCTGGCTCGTCGTGGTCCCGCCGCAGCGGGTGCGGCTCGTGGCCGTCCTGGCCGGCGGATCGGTGAGCGGGTCGCTGCGAACCCGGGTGCAGCGACTGGGCGCCAGCGCGGTGGCCAGGGTGGGGCTGGGACCGGCGTCACGACGCCGGCGGGCGGAGGGGCGAGTGCGCGCGGTCCAGGCCCTCGGCGCGCTGGCTGCCGAGCTGGAATCTGGGCAGCCCCCGCAGGTGGCGCTCGTGCGTGCCTGCGGGCGGCCTCCGGTCTGGCCGCATGCGTTGAGCGCGGTCCGGCTGGACGGCGACGTCGCGGAGGCACTCGAACGCGACGCCCATCGACACGAGGTCCTTCGACAGGCCGCCGCCTGCTGGCGGATCGCTGATCATGGCTCGGGCCTCGCTGCCTCGATGACCCGGGTGGCGGCGTCCGCTCGAGTGGCCGAAGACGTCCGCGTCGAGATGGAGGGGCAGTTGGCCGGTCCGCGTGCGACCGCGCGGACGCTCGCGATCCTGCCGCTCGTCGGAATGGGCTTCGGGGTGATGCTCGGCTCCGACCCGATCGGCTGGCTGCTCGGCTCGACGGCGGGCCGCGCCTGCCTGGGCGTTGCGATCGGTCTGACCTTGCTGGGGACGTGGTGGACGGGTCGGATCGCCTCCGCAGTCGAGCGGCAGCTGTGACGGCCCTGTGCATCCTGCTGGCTGCAGCAGCCGCCTGGTTCGCCGTGCCCCAGCCGAAGGAACCCCGTCTCCGACGGCTGAATCCCGATCGGCGGGATCGATCCGTACGACGCCCCGGTCGGGTGACCGCTGGCGCGGCCGCGGGTCGCGCGGCCGGGGTGATCGCGGGCGTCGGCGCCTGGGTCCTCCTCGGTGGCGTCCCGGGCCTGGCCCTGGGCCTGTTCGCCGCGGTCGGACTGCCGCGTGGCCTGTCGATGCTCGAGACGCGCGACGATCGCGATCGTCGCGAACAGCTGGACCGGCAGGCGCCCCTGCTGGCCGACCTCCTGTCGGCGACGCTGGCCGCGGGTGCGCCGATGAGAGGCGCCCTCGAGGTGGTCGCGGCGGCCGTCGGCGAGCCCACCGCCGGATCCCTGCGGCCGGTCCTCGCCGCAATCGATCTTGGCGCCGTGCCAGCGGAGGCGTGGCAGGGCGCCGATCCACCACCCGCGCACCAGCCGATCCTCGACGCGCTGGCGCGGTCGGGGGAGTCGGGTGCTCCGCTGTCGACGCAGCTGGCGAGGGTTGCCGAAGACATGCGCCGGGAGCGCATGCGGAATGTCCAGGTGCGTGCGCGATCCGCCGGAGTGCGAGCCGTCGCCCCGCTGGCGGCGTGCTTCCTGCCCGCCTTCGTGCTGGTCGGCGTGGTGCCTGTCGTCGCATCCCTTGCTGGCGCCCTGCTGTGACGGGTCGTCCACAGCCCGGGGGGTTCTCGGCGGACGTCCCCAGCGGTAGGGCGCGCACTCCTCAGCGGGATCGCGCCGCGCAAGCGTTGCCGCACGACGGTACGCCGTCGGTGCCGAAGGCCGGCACAGCCGCGACACGCGGCAGGAAGGGGAAGCGATGCGCACGCTCATCACTCGGTTCGTGAAGGAGGACGACGGCATGTCGACGGCGGAGTACGCCGTCGGCACGGTGGCCGCCGCCGGACTCGGAGGCGTCTTGATCAAGCTGCTGACGAGCCCGGAGGTCCGTGACCTCATCTGGGGAGTGCTCTCGAACGCGTTCAAGGCGATGCTCGGATAGATGGAGGGGACGACGTCCCGAGGGACGACTGCGACCGTGGTGGGGCGGAACTCCGCCCCACCACGCAAGCGGGTTCTCGCCTCGGCCGATGGTGAACGCGGCAGCGTGCTCCTGGAGACGGCTATCGCCCTACCAGTGCTCCTGGGCGTGGCGCTGGCCCTCGCCTGGGCGCTGTCCCTGGGCGTGACGTCCATGACCCTGGGTGATGCGGCGAGGCTCGCGGCACGCGACATGGCCCGTGGCGTGCCGACGTCGCAGGCCCTTGCCGCAGCAGCTGCAGCGGCGCCGGACGCAGCGCTCCGCGTCGAGGATGCCGGCGACCTGGTCACCGTGATCGCCGAGCAGGAGGTGTCCGCTCCCGGTCCCATCCTGGGAGGACTGGGCGTGACCCTGACCCAGCGCGTCTCGGTGCCGCGGGAGTGGTCGTGAACCGCCGCGATGCCGGGGCGGCTCTCGTCTGGTCCCTCGCACTGGTCAGTGTCCTCATGCTCGTCGCAACGGTGGGCCTGGTGCTGGCTTCGCTCGCGGTCACGAGGCAGCGGGCGGCGTCGGTCGCGGATGTGGCTGCCCTCACTGCTGCTCAGTCGCTGTCAGAGCAATGCGGCCACGCCGCGTCGGTCGCTGCGGGGAATGGCATGCGGCTCGAGGAGTGCAGCGTCGACGGCACGGATGTTCTCGTCAGGGTCGCGGCGCCGCCGCCGGCAGTGGTCGTGCGTGCGATGGCCCTCCTCGGTGGTATGGCCTCCGATGTCACGGCTGACGCTCGGTCGGGTCTTCCGTAGCCGCGATCAGCGAGTCATGCAGCAACCCGAGAAGTCGCACCGCACCCTGCTTGTCCAGCGGATTGTTGCCGTTGCCGCACTTGGGGGACTGGACGCACGACGGGCAGCCGTCTGCGCACGCACAGTCCGCGATCGCTGACCGGGTGGCGTCCAGCCAGTCGACGGCGACACGGAATCCCCGCTCGGCGAATCCTGCGCCTCCCGGGTAGCCGTCGTAGACGAAGACCGTCGGCTGACCGGTGTCCGGGTGGCAGGCAGTGGACACGCCGCCGAGGTCCCATCGGTCGCAGGTCGCATACAGGGGTAGCAGGCCGATGGCGGCATGCTCCGCGGCATGCGCGGCCCCGGGGATGTCGGCGGCCTCGACGCCGACGGCGACCACCGCCTCCTCGGGGAGGGTCCACCACACCGCCTGGGTGCGGAGTTCCTGAACCGGCAGGTCGAGCAGCTCCTCGCCGAGGCTCTCCCCGGTCGGGCGCCGCCGCTGGAACGACACCACCTGGGAGCTCACGTCCACGAGACCGCGATGAAGCACGCCCCCGAACGCCGACTCGAGGACGTCGACGACCCGGATGTCGCTCACGGTTCGGGCGAGCGTCGAGTAGTCGACCTCCTGCTCGACGACGGCGGCGACCCCGTCGTCCAGGTCGAGTGCCGTGACCACATGGGTGGTGCCCTGGTGCACGTACACGGCACCGCGATGCACGGTCGCCGGAGCGGAAGCGCGGTCGACCGTGCCCAGCAGCCGGCCCGTGCCGTCCTCGACCACCCGGACCGCCGGCCCGCCGCTGCCGCGCAGGTCGGTCAGGTCCGAGGCGCGCTCGCGGCGCGTCCAGAACCAGCCGCCCGGTCGTCGGCGGAGCAGCGCCTGCCGGACGAGGTCGTCGACGATGGCGCGCGCACCGGGACCGAACCACTGGGCGAGGTCGTCCGCGGTGAGCGGGATCTCGGCCGCCGCGGCGCACAGGTGCGGCCCGAGGACGTACGGGTTCGTCGGGTCGAACACGCTGGCCTCGACACTGGCGTCGATGACCGCGGCCGGGTGGTGGACGACGAACGTGTCCAGCGGATCGTCGCGAGCGATGAAGATCCCGAGGGCCTCGACGCCGGATCGCCCGGCCCGTCCGAACTGCTGCCACAGGCTCGCCCGCGTGCCGGGCCAGCCAGCCGTCAGGACGACGTCGAGGCCGCTCACGTCGATGCCCATCTCGAGGGCGCTGGTCGTCGCCAGTGCTCGCAGTCGGCCGTCGCGCAACCGGGACTCGAGGTCGCGTCGTTCCTCCGGCAGGTAGCCGCCCCGGTAGGCAGCGACGGCATCGACGAGGCCCGGGTCGACGTCGACAAGGAGGTCGCGGGTCAGCGCAGCGGTCGTCTCCGCCCCGCGCCGGCTGCGAACGAACGCGAGGGACTGGCGGCCCTCGACGATGCAGTCGGCCAGCAGGTCCGCCGTCTCGCCGAGGGCGCTGCGTCGCCCCGGGCTCGGCCGCTCAGGGGTGGGTTCGAGCTCGGGGGGCTCCCAGAATCCGACGGTCATCCCGGGTCGAGGGGACGCGTCCTCCGTGACGGCGGCGACGGGCGAGCCGATGAGTCGTTCCGCTGAGACCTCCGGTTCCGCCATGGTCGCCGAGGCGACGATCACCACCGGCTCGGACCCGTAGTGGGCGCACACCCGCCGCAGCCGCCGTACGACGGCCGAGACGTGAGCGCCGAGGACGCCTCGGTAGGCGTGTGCCTCGTCGATGACGACGAGGTCGAGGCGGCGGAGGAAGGACGACCACGCGGCGTGACCGGGGAGAAGGGAGTGGTGCAGCAGGTCCGGGTTGGTGAGGACGTAGTTCGCGTGCTGACGCACCCAGGAGCGCTCGTCCGATGGCGTGTCGCCGTCGTACGTCGCAGCACGAAGCCACGGCAGGCCGAGATCGTGCAGCGAGCGGAGCTGGTCGTTGGCCAGCGCCTTTGTGGGGGACAGGTAGAGGACGGTCGATCCGCGCCCGTCGGGGGCATGGGTGCCCTGGAGGATCCCGGTCAGAGCCAGCATCCCGAACGCCATGCTCTTGCCGGACGCCGTCCCCGTGGCGATGGCGACGTGACTGCCGTCGTGCGCGGCCTGGGCGGCGTCGACCTGGTGCCGCCAAGGAGACGCGATGCCGATGTCCGCGTAGCCGGCGACCACCGGAGCAGGCACCCACTCCGGCCAGGCGGCCGCGACGGGCGGCCGCGATGGGATCCGGTGGACGTGCACGAGGCGGTCCGCACGCCCGTGTGCGAGTCGTCCGAGCAGGGTGTCTGGCATCGCCCCATTGTGAGGCGACCCGGTGACGTCCTGTGCGACAGTAGGCGGGTGGACTTCATGGTGGAGGTGTCGGAGCGCGACGGTCGCAGCGTCGTGACGGCGGCCGGTGAGCTCGATGTGCACTCGGCACCCGTCCTGCAGGCCGAGCTGGATCCGCTGGCTCAGCGGCCCGAGGGATCCGTCGTCGTCGACCTGTCCGCCGTGGCCTTCATCGACTCGACGGGTCTGGGCGTCCTCGTCACCGCACTCAAGCACGTGCGCGAGGTCGGCGGCACCCTCGACGTGGTCGTCACCGCCCCGCGCGTGCTCAAGGTCTTCGCCCTCACCGGGCTCGATGTCGTCATCCCGTTGCACGGGTCCCTCGACGAGGCCCTCGCAACCCCCTGACGCACCGGCCCGCGGGCGCCTCGGACGAATAGTGGGGTGGCCGCATGAACGAGGCCGAATCCCGGCCGCCGACGGGGGGCCTGCGCCTCTATGCCAAGGCGCTGATCCGAACGACCCAGGGGCGGGTCGCTCTCGCCACGCTGGCGGCGATGGGGGTCTGGGCCGTCATGCGCGTGGCCGGGTGGGCCGAGTGGTGGACCGATCTGCCGCTCATCGTCATGTCGGCAGTCGTGGCGGTGCCGCTGGCCGTCGATGTCGGCCGGGGGATCCGCACCCGGACCGTCGGGGCCGACGTGCTCGGGCTGCTGGCCATGGTGACGGCCGGCGTCCTGGGCGAGTGGCTGGTCGCGGCCGTGATCGCGCTGATGGTGTCGGGCGGCCGCGCCCTCGAGGATGCGGCCTCCGCGCGCGCGTCCGCGGTCCTCGACGCGCTCGCCCGTCGCAGTCCGTCCATCGCGCATCTCCGCCGGGCAGACGGGCGCCTGGACGACGTCGAGGCCGCCCGTGTTGCCATCGGCGACACCGTCGTGATCCTGCCCCATGAGCTGTGCCCGGTGGACGGCGTCGTCATCGAGGGCCGGGGCTCGATGGACGAGTCCTACCTCACCGGCGAACCGTACGTCGTTCCGAAGACCCCGGGATCGAGCGTCCTCTCGGGCGCCATCAACAGCACGCAGGCACTGGTCGTCGAGGCGCGGCACACGGCAGCCGACAGCCGGTACGCGCAGATCGTGGGCGTGCTGGCGAGAGCCGAGTCCGAGCAGCCACCGATGCGCAGGCTGGCGGACCGTCTCGGCCTGACGTACACCCTGGTCGCCCTGGGCCTGGCGGCGATCGGCTGGGCGGTCAGCGGCGATCCGGACAGGTTCCTCGCCGTCCTCGTCATCGCGACGCCCTGCCCGCTCCTCATCGGCGTACCGGTCGCCATCATCGGCGCGATCGCTCTCGCCGCACGCCACGGCATCATCGTCAAGGACCCGTCGATGCTCGAGCGCGTGAGCACCGTGCGCACGATGATCTTCGACAAGACGGGCACGCTTACGTATGGCAAGCCCACCCTGGTCACCGTCCACGTCGCCCCGTCCCAGGACCGTGAAGAGCTGCTTCGGCTGGTGTCCTCCGTCGAGCAGTACAGCCGGCACCCGCTCGCCAGCGCCATCGTGGAGGCGCTCTCGGACCAGCCGCACGTGGCCGTGGAGCGCGTGTCGGAGATTCCGGGTGCCGGACTGGACGCGACCGCCGCGGGTCGGCGCGTGCGCGTGACCGGTCGGGCCGCCGTGGCCCAATCGCGACCCGACGTCCTCGTCGAGCTGCCGGAGGAGGCAGCGGGGCTCGAGTGCGTCGTCCTCATCGACGATGCCTACGCCGGGACCCTCCAGTTCCGTGACGAGCCGAGGCGCGGTGCGAAGGAGTTCGTCCAGCACCTGGGCAGCCGCCACGGGGTCATTCGCACCCTGCTGCTGTCCGGGGATCGGCAGAGCGAGGTCGAGTACCTGGCCGGGAAGGTGGGTCTCACGGAGGCACTGGCCCAGGTCTCACCCGAGCGGAAGCTCGAGATCGTCCGGGACGAGACGGCCTTGGCGCCGACGGTCTTCCTCGGCGACGGGATCAACGACGCGCCGGCGATGACCGCTGCGACGGTGGGAGTGGCCTTCGGCAAGAACAACGACGTCACGGCCGAGGCGGCGGACGCGGTGGTGCTGGACTCGTCCTTCCAGCGGCTGGACGAGCTCATGCACATCGGCCGTCGGATGCGTCGGATCGCCTTGCAGACCGCGATCGGGGGGATCGCGCTCAGTGCCGTGGGCATGCTGCTCGCGGTCGCGGGCCTGCTGCCGCCCATCGCCGGGGCCATCGCGCAGGAGGTCATCGACGTGCTGGCGATACTCAACGCCACCCGGGTCGCGATGACCCGCCGCTCCATGGCGGACATGAGCACGGGTCCAGGGACGGAGGGACCTGCCGTCCGGACGCCGCCGGACGTGGTCGAGGCGTGATGAAGGTCACCGCGATGTAAGGGTTTCCATCCCGGGCCTTCGTCGGGACCGAGGGACCGCCTGCGTAGACTCCCGCGAGACTGCGGCGCCGGCGTGGCTGGTGGCCGCCTTTCCAGACTGTCCGGCCGGGTCCGACCCGGGGCGGGCTTACCCGGAGGAGACCCATGATCGAGTTGAGCGGGAGCAACCTGACGATCATCATCGTCGTCGCTCTCATCGCGCTCGCGGCCCTGGGCGTCGCTGCGATCCTGGTCCGCGAGGTTCTCGCGGCCAGTGAGGGCACCGCGCGCATGAAGGAGATCGCCGAAGCGGTGCAGGAGGGCGCATCCGCCTACCTGAACCGGCAGTTCAAGACACTCGCGGTCTTCGCGACGATCGTCTTCTTCGTGCTGTTCCTGCTTCCCGCCGAGACCACCAGCGAGCGGATCGGCCGAAGCATCTTCTTCGTCGTGGGGGCGGTCTTCTCCGGCATCACCGGCTACACGGGCATGTGGCTCGCGGTGCGCGGCAACGTCCGGGTGGCGGCTGCGGCACGCGACGGCAGCGAGCAGAAGGCCATGAAGATCGCCTTTCGCACCGGCGGCGTGGCGGGCATGTTCACCGTCGGCCTCGGCCTGTTCGGCGCGGCGCTCGTGGTGCTCGTCTACAAGGGCGATGCGCCCAAGGTCCTCGAGGGCTTCGGCTTCGGCGCCGCCCTGCTCGCGATGTTCATGCGAGTCGGTGGCGGCATCTTCACCAAGGCGGCCGACGTCGGCGCCGACCTGGTGGGCAAGGTCGAGAAGGGCATCCCCGAGGACGACCCGCGCAACGCGGCCACGATCGCCGACAACGTCGGCGACAACGTCGGCGACTGCGCCGGCATGGCCGCGGATCTCTTCGAGTCCTACGCCGTGACGCTGGTCGCCGCGCTGATCCTCGGAAAGGCGGCCTTCGGCGAGATCGGCCTGGTCTACCCCCTCGTGGTGCCCGCCATCGGCGTCGTGACCGCGGTCATCGGCATCTTCGCGGTCTCCCCGCGCTCGACGGATCGCTCGGGGATGTCCGCCATCAACCGCGGCTTCTTCATCTCCGCGGTGATCTCGGCCGTTCTCGTTGCTGCGGCCACGTTCTGGCTGCTTCCGGCCAAGATGGTCGACTTCTCGGGTGTCGTGATCGAGAACCTCGGTCTGGGTGTGGAGATCGACACCTTCAACCCGCGCCTGTTCGCGATCGGCGCCGTGCTGATCGGCATCATCCTGGCCGCGGTCATCCAGCAGCTCACCGCCTACTTCACGGAGACGAACCGTCGCCCCGTGGACGACGTCGCGAAGAGCTCGCTCACCGGCCCGGCCACCGTGATCCTCGCGGGCATCTCCATCGGCCTCGAGTCCGCCGTCTACTCAGCGCTGCTCATCGGTGCTGCGGTGTACGGCGCCTTCCTGCTCGGTGGCGGATCGGTCATCCTGTCGCTCTTCGCGATCGCGCTGGCGGGCACCGGCCTGCTCACCACCGTGGGCGTCATCGTGTCGATGGACACCTTCGGCCCGGTCTCGGACAACGCGCAGGGCATCGCCGAGATGTCGGGCGACGTGGAGGGCGAGGGCGCCCAGGTGCTCACGCGCCTCGACGCCGTCGGCAACTCGACGAAGGCGATCACCAAGGGCATCGCTATCGCGACCGCCGTCCTGGCGGCAACCGCGCTGTTCGGGGCCTTCCGCGACACGATCATCGAGGCCACCGCCTCGGCGGGTGGTACGGACATCGTCAAGAACGTCCAGGAGTCGCTGCAGTACGTCGGCATCCTCGACGTGGCGAACCCGTCCAACCTCGTCGGCCTGATCATCGGCGCGGCCGTGGTGTTCCTGTTCTCGGGCCTGGCCATCAACGCGGTGTCGCGCGCCGCCGGCGCCGTCATCTTCGAGGTGCGTCGCCAGTTCCGCGAGCACCCCGGGATCATGGAGGGCACCGAGAAGCCGGAGTACGGCAAGGTCGTCGACATCGTGACCAAGGACTCGCTCCGCGAGCTCATCACGCCGGGCCTGCTCGCCGTGCTGACTCCCATCGCGGTCGGCTTCGGACTGGGCGTGGGCGCCCTGGGCGCCTACCTCGCCGGCACGATCGCCACGGGCGTCCTCATGGCCGTGTTCCTCTCCAACTCCGGTGGGGCCTGGGACAACGCCAAGAAGTTCGTCGAGGACGGCAACTTCGGCGGCAAGGGCTCGGAGCCGCATTCGGCGACGGTCATCGGCGACACGGTGGGCGACCCGTTCAAGGACACCGCCGGTCCTGCGATCAACCCGCTCATCAAGGTCATGAACCTCGTGGCCCTGCTGATCGCACCGGCCGTCGTGACCATGAGCATCGGCGACAGCTCGAACACGCCGCTGCGCTGGGGCATCGCGCTCGTTGCCGTCGCGATCGTCGTCATTGCCGTGATCGTGTCGAAGCGTCGGCCGATCGCGGTCGGCGAGGAGACCCCGGCGGCCGTCTGATCGGCTCAGCAGCAGCTCGAAGGCCCTGTGTTCCGTCATGCGGGACACAGGGCCTTCGAATTCGATCCCCCGTAGGGGGATCGGCGCCACATCTGCGCCGAACCGGGGTCCGATGAAGTTGACAGACCCCGCTGGCATAGCGTCAGACTCCGCCGGGACACGACAGGAAGGACGGGTGTGGCCGACAAGACTCTGGTGATCGTCGAGTCGCCTGCGAAGGCGAAGAAGATCGCCGGCTACCTCGGGCCCGACTACACGGTCATGGCCTCTGTCGGGCACGTCCGCGACCTCGCCGCCAAGGCTTCCGAGCTGCCTGAGGCCGACCGCAAGAAGCCGTGGGCGAAGCTCGCCGTCGATGTCGATGACCAGTTCCAGCCCTACTACGTCGTCCACGACTCCAAGAAGAAGACGATCGCCGACCTGAAGAAGGCGCTCAAGGAGGCCGACGAGCTGCTGCTCGCGACGGACGAGGACCGCGAGGGCGAGGCGATCTCGTGGCACCTGATGGAGGTCCTCCGCCCTAAGGTCCCCGTCCAGCGCATGGTCTTCAACGAGATCACGCCCGAGGCGATCCGCGACGCCGTTGCCCACCCGCGCGACCTCGACATGGATCTCGTCCAGGCGCAGGAGACCCGTCGGGTCGTCGACCGGCTCTACGGCTTCCCGGTGTCGCAGGTGCTCTGGATGAAGATCGGCCAGGGCGCCAAGTCGGCCGGGCGCGTCCAGTCGGTCGCCGTTCGCCTGGTCGTCGATCGCGAGCGTGAGCGGATCGCCTTCCGCTCCGCGGACTACTGGGACATCGTCGGCGTCTTCGCGCCGGGGACCTTCGACGCGAAGCTCAGCGCCGTCGACGGGGTCCGTGTCGTGACGGGCAACGACTTCGATCAGCGTGGTGCCCTCAAGAAGGAGGCCGTCACCCTCCTCGACGAGACGCGCGCTACCGGTCTCGCGGCGGCCCTGTCCGGAGCGGCGTTCACGGTCCGGTCCGTCGTGCAGAAGCCCGGGCAGCGGCAGCCGAAGGCCCCCTTCATCACGTCGACGATGCAGCAGGAGGCCTCCAACCGCCTCCGCTGGGGCGGCCAGCGCACGATGCGGGTCGCGCAGTCCCTGTACGAGAACGGGTACATCACCTACATGCGCACCGACTCGGTGCACCTCTCGGAGCAGGCGGTGGCGGCCGCGCGCAGCCAGGCCCGCGAGCTGTACGGACCCGAGTACGTCGGCGACGCACCCCGCCTCTACAAGAGCAAGGTGAAGAACGCCCAGGAGGCACACGAGGCGATTCGGCCGGCGGGCGACACCTTCCGCACTCCGGGTGAGGTGTCCGGCGAGCTCAACGCCGACCAGTTCGCGCTGTACGAGCTGATCTGGAAGCGGACGGTCGCGTCGCAGATGGTCAACGCCCAGGTGGCGACGACGACGGTCAAGCTCGGGGCCACCGCCGCCGACGGCACGGATGCCGAGTTCACGGCGTCCGGCACGGTGGTCGTCTTCCCCGGCTTCTACGCCGCCCTGAAGGACGTGGTCGAGGACGCGAGCGACGCCGAGCGTGAGCGCGAGCTGCCGAACCTCGCGGAGGGGGACGCCGTCACCGCGCGGAGCCTGGATCCACAGGGCCACACCACCTCGCCTCCCGCCCGCTACACGGAGGCGAAGCTCGTCGCCAAGCTCGAGGAGCTCGGCATCGGACGCCCGTCGACGTATGCCTCGATCATGGGGACGATCGTCGATCGCGGCTACGTCTGGAAGAAGGGCTCCGCCCTCGTTCCGTCGTTCACCGCCTTCGCCGTCATCAGGCTCCTGGAGGAGCACTTCACGGCGCTCATCGACTACCAGTTCACCGCGAACATGGAGGAGGTCCTCGACCTCATCGCAACCGGGCAGGCCAACCGTGTCGAGCAGCTCGAGGCGTTCTGGCGCGGGGGCCACAGCGTGGGCGGCGACTTCCCCGGGGTGAAGCCGCTGACCGAGGATCTCGGTGCGATCGACGCGCGGGCGATCGCCACGTTCCCGATCGAGGGCACCGATGCGTCGCTGCGCGTGGGCCGCTACGGCGCCTACGTCGAGCGTGGTGACGAGCGGGCGAACATCCCCGTCGACCTGGCCCCGGACGAGCTGACGGCGGAGAAGGCCGAGCAGCTGCTCGCCGAGCCGTCCGGTGATCGGGAGCTCGGCGCCAACCCCGACACCGGCCTGGCGATCGTCGCCAAGTCCGGCCGGTATGGGCCGTACGTGACCGAGGTGCTCCCGGAGGGGTCGCCGAAGGCGGCCAAGCCACGCACCGCGTCGCTGTTCTCGAGCATGAGCCTGACGACCGTCACCCTGGAGGACGCGCTGCGCCTCCTCGGACTGCCGCGAGCGGTCGGCACCGACCCGGCCGATGGCGTCGAGATCCTGGCGCAGAACGGCCGCTACGGTCCGTACCTCACCAAGGACAAGGACTCCCGCTCCCTGGGGAGCGAGGAGGAGATCTTCACGGTCACCCTCGAGCAGGCGCTGGCGCTGTTCGCGCAGCCGAAGCAGCGCCGGGGTCGCGGAGAGGCGAAGCCGCCGCTGCGCGAGCTCGGCAACGACCCGACGACCGGGCTGCCGATGGTCATCAAGGACGGCCGCTTCGGACCGTACGTCACCGACGGCACCTCGAACGCCTCCCTGCGTACCGCTGACGATCCGTCGACCATCTCCGTCGAGCGCGCCAGCGACCTCCTCTCGGAACGTCGGGCCAAGGAGGCTCTCGAAGGACTGACGCCGAAGAAGACGACGACGCGGGTCGTGAAGCGCGGCGCAGCGAAGAAGGCCGCCGCGAAGAAGGCCACCGCCAAGAAGGCCGCCGCGAAGAAGTCGGCCCCGGCCGGAACGCACTGACCCGACCGTGACCGGATACTTCATCGTCTTCGAGGGCGGCGAGGGCGCGGGCAAGTCCACTCAGGAGTCGCTGCTGGCGGCCGCTCTCACCGATCACGGCCGCTCGGTGCTGAGGACCCGTGAGCCCGGAGGCACCCCCGCAGGCGAGGCGATCCGCCACGTCCTCCTCAGTCCGGAGTTCGACGGTCTCGATGCCCGCGCCGAGGCGCTGCTCTTCGCCGCCGCGCGGGGTGAGCACGTGGCCCGCGTGATCCGTCCGGCCCTCGAGCGCGGCGAGGTCGTCGTCTGCGACCGCTACATCGACTCCTCCGTGGCCTACCAGGGGTTCGGCCGGGGGCTGGGACCGAAGCGCGTGCGCGACCTGAGCCTGTGGGCGACGAGCGACCTCGTCCCCGACCTGACGGTCGTGCTCGACGTCGATCCAGTCGTCGGTCTGGCCCGCTTCGACCAGCGCGACCGGCTCGAGGCCGAACCGGTGGAGTACCACCAGGATGTTCGCGCTGCGTTCCTGTCTCTCGCCGAGTCCGATCCCGATCGCTACCTCGTCGTGGATGCCCGCCGGGGGGCCGACGAGATCGCCGCGGACATCCTGGAGCGGGTCCTGCTGGATCTGGACGCGTCGTGAGCACGCCGATCTGGGACCGGCTGGTGGGGCAGGACCTCGTCGTGGCGGAGCTGTCGCATGCGGTCAAGGACGCGGAGCGGATCCTCCGGGGGGAGCACGGGCCGGGCATGACCCACGCGTGGCTCGTCACCGGTCCCCCCGGGTCCGGTCGCTCGACGGCGGCCACGTCCTTCGCGACAGCGCTGGTCTGCCCGGAGCACGGCTGCGGCGTCTGCGAGGTCTGCCGCACGGCTCCGCTCGGTGCCCATCCCGATGTCGACATCGTGACGACGGACACCCTCAGCTACAAGACCGAGAATGCGCGCGACCTCGTGATCCGCGCGTCCATGACACCCATCAAGGGCCCCTGGCACGTCATCGTCATGGAGGACGCCGATCGGCTGACCGAGCAGGCCGTCAACGTCCTGCTGAAGGCTCTCGAGGAGCCGCCGCCGCACACGGTCTGGGTGCTGTGCGCCCCGAGCGTGGAGGACGTCCTCCCGACGGTGGTCTCCCGGACGAGGCTCGTTCCTCTGCGAACACCGTCGGCGGCGGACGTGGCCGACCTTCTCGTCCGCAACTACGGCGTCGACCTGGCGATGGCCTCGTTCGCCGCTCGGGCCTCGCAGGGGCACATCGGGAGGGCTCGCGCGCTGGCCCGGGACGAGCATGCCCGGATGCGCCGCCAGGAGGTCCTCCGTCTCCCGTACCAGCTGCACGACGTCCCGTCCTGCTTCACGGCGGCGTCGAACCTGCTGGGAGCCGCGACGGAGGACGCCCACGCCATCACCGGCCCCCTCGACGAGGTCGAGAACGAGAACCTGCTCGCCGAGTACGGCGACGGAGCGTCCGGGATCACTCAGGCCAGGCTCAAGCGGATGATGGCGAGTGCGTCCAAGGAGCTCGCTGCCCGTCAGAAGACGCGGCGCACGAGGACCGTGCGCGACCAGGTCGACCGTGCCCTGCTCGACCTCATGGGCCTGTACCGCGACGTGCTCGTCGTCCAGGTCGACGGTGCGGTGTCGCTGATCAACGAGGAGATGCGTCCCCAGGTGTCGCAGCTCGCAGCGCGCAGCACGCAGAACGAGACCGGGCGACGGCTGCAGGCGATCGCCTACTGCCGCCAGCAGATCGGGGCCAACGTCGCGCCGCAGCTCGCGCTCGAGTCGTTGATGGTCGAGCTGAAGGATCCGTGGATCCGGCTCTCCGCGGGATGAGCGAGCGCATCCCCGCGGGGGACTTCGACGTGTGGCTGGCCGGCATGCAGGCCGCCCTCCGCGGCCAGGCGGATTCGGACGTCCCGTGCGGTTCCTGCACCGCGTGCTGCACGTCGTCGCAGTTCGTCCACATCGAGCCAGACGAGCACGACGTGCTGGCCGTGATCCCGCCGGAGCTGCTCTTCCCGGCCCCGGGCCAGCCGAGCGGCCACGTCCTCATGGGGTACGACCAGGACGGGCACTGCCCGATGTTCGTCGACGGACGCTGCAGCATCTACGAGAAGAGGCCGCGCACCTGCCGCGTCTACGACTGCCGGCTCTTCGCCGCGGTCGGCCGCGTCAACGAGGCCACGCCCCTCGTGGCCGCCCGCATCGAGGCCTGGGAGTTCACCTACGCGGACGACGACAGCCGTCGCCGGGCGGATGCCATCAGCGAGGCCGGCCGCCTGCCCTGATGGCGAGCCCACAAGGGGGAACACGCGAATGGCGGGCCGTTCAGGCGCGGTTCCCCGCACGCTGCACGACCCGCCATTCGGCGGCCAGAGGGATCAGGCCAGGTCGAAGCGGTCCAGCATCATGACCTTGTCCCACGCGGCAACGAAGTCGCGCACGAACTTCTCCTGCGCATCGCCGCTCGCGTAGACCTCCGACAGCGCCCGCAGCTGCGAGTTCGAGCCGAAGACGAGATCCACCCGGCTGGCGGTCCACTTGGCCTCACCGGTCGCGCGGTCGCGCCCCTCGAAGACCTGCTCGTCCTCGTCGGTCGGCTTCCACTCCGTGCCCATGTCGAGCAGGTTCACGAAGAAGTCCGTTGTCAGCGCCTCCGGCCGCGACGTCAGGACGCCGAGGTCGGACTGCCCGGTGTTGGCGTTCAGGGCCCGCATGCCGCCGACGAGGACGGTCATCTCCGGGGCCGTGAGCGTCAGCAGTGCGGCCCGCTCGACGAGCAGGTACTCGGCGGGCAGGTTGAACCCCTTGGCGAGATGGTTGCGGAAGCCGTCGAACGTCGGCTCGAGCACCGCGAACGACTCGACGTCGGTCTGGTCCTGCGAGGCGTCCGTGCGACCGGGAGTGAACGGCACCGTCACGTCGACGCCGGCATCCTTCGCCGCCTTCTCCACGGCGGCGCATCCGCCGAGCACGATCAGGTCGGCGAGGGATACCTGCTTACCGCCGGACTGCGCGTCGTTGAACTCCTTCTGGACGCCTTCGAGCGCCCGCAGGGCCGTGGCCAGCTCGGCCGGGTTGTTCACTGCCCAGCCGTTCTGCGGCTCGAGCCGGATGCGGGCGCCGTTCGCCCCGCCGCGCTTGTCCGTGCCGCGGAAGGTGGCGGCCGAGGCCCACGCGGTGGATGCCAGCTGGGAGACGGTCAGCCCGGAGGCGAGGATCGTCTCCTTGAGCGACGCGACGTCGTTGGCATCGATGAGCGCGTGGTCGGCCGCCGGGACCGGGTCCTGCCAGATGAGCTCCTCGGACGGAACCTCCGGTCCGAGGTACCGGGCCTTGGGGCCCATGTCGCGGTGCGTGAGCTTGAACCAGGCCCGGGCGAAGGCATCGGCGAACTCGTCCGGGTTCGCCAGGAACTGCCGCGCGATCGGCGCGTAGATCGGGTCGAACCGCAGGGCCAGGTCAGCCGTGGTCATCACCGGAGCGTGCCGCTTGTCCGGATCCTGGGGATCGGGTACGAGCTCGGCTGCCGCGGGGTCCGTCGGCACCCACTGCTGGGCGCCTGCTGGGCTCTTCACGAGGTTCCAGTCGTACTTGAACAGTGTCTCCAGGTACGACATGTCCCACGTGATCGGGGTGGGCGTCCACGCCCCCTCGAGCCCGCTGCCGATGGTGTCGTCGCCACTGCCGGTGCCGAACGAGTTCTTCCAGCCCAGGCCCATCTGCTGGATCGGCGCCGCCTCGGGCTCCCGCCCGACGTACTTGCTCGGGTCGGCGGCTCCATGGGTCTTGCCGAAGGTGTGGCCGCCTGCGACGAGCGCCACCGTCTCGTAGTCGTTCATCGCCATCCGGCCGAACGTCTCGCGGATGTCGCGAGCCGAGGCCATGGCGTCCGGGACCCCGTTCGGGCCTTCGGGATTGACGTAGATCAGGCCCATCTGCACGGCGGCCAGCGGGTTCTCGAGGTCGCGCTCACCGCTGTAGCGGTTGTCGGCGAGCCACTCGGCCTCCGTGCCCCAGTAGGTCTCGTCCGGCTCCCAGACGTCGGCGCGGCCGCCACCGAAGCCGAAGGTGTCGAAGCCCATCGACTCGAGGGCGACGTTGCCCGTGAGGATCATGAGGTCGGCCCACGAGAGCTTGTTGCCGTACTTCTGCTTGATCGGCCACAGGAGGCGGCGGGCCTTGTCGAGGTTGACGTTGTCCGGCCAGCTGTTCAGCGGCGCGAAGCGCTGCATGCCGGCGCCACCGCCGCCGCGGCCGTCGATGGTGCGGTAGGTGCCGGCGCTGTGCCACGCCATGCGGATGAACATGGGTCCGTAGTGGCCGTAGTCCGCGGGCCACCAGTCCTGCGAGTCGGTCATGAGCGTGCGCAGGTCCGCCTTGACCGCGTCAAGGTCGAGCGAGGCGAACGCCTCGGCGTAGTCGAAGTCCTCGCCCATCGGGTCGGCTGCCGGCGGGTTCGGGTGGAGGATCCGCAGGTTCAGCTGGTTGGGCCACCAGTCCGTGTTCTGGGTGCCGCCGGAGCCTGCTCCGTGCACTACCGGGCACTTGCCTTCGTCGCTCATCGTGACCTCTCCTGTGGTTGCGGCCTGGCTGTCAGGCTTGGGTTTGCTTCGTCATGCGGGGGCGTGTCGGGGCTGCGTCCTGGCAGGCGGGGCACCGGCCCCAGTAGACGACCTCGGCCTCGTCGATCTCGAAGCCGTGGTCGTCCGACGCCGTCAGGCAGGGCGCATAGCCGGCCGCGCAGTCAACGTCGACCAGGTCGCCGCAGCTGCGACAGACCAGGTGGTGATGGTTGTCCCCCACCCGGTCCTCGAAGCGGGCAGGCGACCCGACGGGCTGGATGCGGCGGATGATGCCGGCGTCGGCGAGGACGTTCAGGGTGTCGTACACCGACTGGCGCGAGATGGCGCCGATGTCGATCCGGGCGGCCTCGGCGACGCCGTCGGCGGTGCTGTGCGGGTGGCGGGAGACCGCCCGAAGCACGGCCAGGCGTTGGGCCGTCACCTGCATGCCGCTACCGCGCAGCAGTGCGACGGGATCCAGGGGCATCCCCTCAACCTAGCGCAGATTCTGGACTCAGTAAAGATCTGGACTGTTACGGGAGTTAACGGTGGGACCCCTGTTCGTACCGACCGTCACAGGTCCGAGGCTCTCTGCAGGCCGTGGGCGTAGGCGAGCATCGCGTCGACCGCCGGGGTGAGGATCTCCGTAGTGCTCCGCGTCATGTCGGGAGCGGCCAGCAGTCGAGCGGCGGCCGCGAGCAGTTCGTCGTAGGTCGCGCAGCCGTCCGCGAGCCGTTCGCGCACCACCTTTGCCGAGCCCTCCGCCGTGGCCGCCGCAGACGTGCCCGGCAGCTCGCGCTGCAGCTGGTCGAGGACGACGAGTCGTTCGGCGAGCGCGGTGAGCGGCCCGGCTGCCTCGTTGTCGGCGCGACGAAGCTCGTCGCCAGAGCCGGGGTAGAGCCGGTCCAGCGCAGGCGCCATGTTCAGCACCTGGACGCGGACCGAGGTGAAGCGCGAGATCTCGGTCGAGCCCACCGCCCCTCGGGGAATGGTCGGCGGAGGGCCGACGAGGGCAAGCGCGGCCGGCTCCGGGCCGATCCGGCCCAGGCGCATCCGGGCCCGTACCGATACGAGCAGTCCGATGCCTGCTGCGCCGAACCACAGCCAGAGGGAACTTGGAGGCCCGGTCAGCACGTCTATGAGTCCGATGGAGCCGCCGACCCCCGCCACCACCGCGCCGCCCGTGACCTCGGTCTTGAGGGTGCCCACGCGCGTGCGATGCTTCGCGACCTGTCGCCGGTTCTCGGCCACGGCACGACGATGCTCGACGGCAAGCGACTTGCTCGTGGCCCGGGGCCCCTTGCCCGTGACGGCAAGGAACGAGTCGACGAGGTCGATGCCACGGGCCACGCGCTGCTCGATGAGGGCGGCGAGCTCTGCGGGGTCGCGGCGCGGCTTCGTCACCGTATTACGGTACGACCCATGAGGCTCCAGCGTCAGGTCGCCGTCCTCGGGGCCTCGATCCTCGTGCTGAGCGGGTGCGGATTGTTCGGGGAGCCGGAGGCCGTCCCCCCGACGCGGCCCTCGACGATCGCGTCCACGGAGGCGACTCCCTCGGAGGTGCCCAGCGTCGGCGCATCGGCGGCGGCATCGCCCACGCCGGCGGCCCCGGACCTGTCGCGGTACTACTCGCAGAAGGTGAAGTGGAGCAACTGCGGCGACGCCGACTGCGCCACGATCGTCGCTCCCCTCGACTACTCCGACCCCGACGGGCCGACGATCGACCTCGCCATCGCCCGGGTGAAGGCGACGGGCGAGAAGGTCGGGTCGCTGTTCGTGAATCCGGGTGGGCCTGGCGGCAGCGCCGTCGACTACGCCAAGGCCGCGACGTACATCGTCAGTGACGATGTGCGCCGCAACTTCGACGTCGTCGGCCTGGACCCGCGTGGTGTCGGGGCGAGTGACCCGGTCCGCTGCATGACCGATCTGCAGATGGACCAGTTCGGCGCGACCGACGGCACGCCGGACTCTGCCGCGGAGGAGCAGGAGATCCTCGACGTCTCGCGCATCCCGGGCGAGGGCTGCGCGAAGAAGTCGGATCCGCTCTACGCGCACGTCGGAACGGCCGATGCTGCTCGCGACCTGGACCTCGCGCGGGCCCTGGTCGGGGACGAGACCCTCAGCTACCTCGGCAAGTCCTACGGCACCATGCTCGGGGCGACCTATGCCGAGCTCTTCCCCGATCGGGTGGGCCGGATGGTGCTGGACGGAGTGCTGCCCGCGAGCCTTGACCTCGTCGAGGTGACCAAGGGCCAGGCCGATGCCTTCGAGGTTGCTGTGCGTGACTTCGCCCGTGACTGCCTGCAGCACTCGGACTGCCCGCTCTCAGGCAGCCCCGAGGCAGCGGTGACGCAGCTGCAGGACTGGTTCGCGCAGCTGGACCGTGACCCGCTCCCCGGACGGGGCAGCGAGACGCGGGATCTCAACGAGCCGCTCGGCGAGTACGCGGTCCTGTCGAACCTGTACTTCCCCGGCTACGACTACCCGCGGGTGCGGTCGGCCCTCAGGAAGGCCATGGGGCAGGGCGACCCCACCGAGATGTTCTCGATCCTCGACAACAGGATCAGCAGGTCACCCGACGGCCGCTACGTCGACAACTCGACTGAGGCCTTCTACGCCGTCACATGCCTCGATCGGCCGTACACCGGGACCGTTGACGACGTGAGGGGCCTCGCTGAGGCGTGGAAGACGAGCGCTCCGACCTTCGGGCCGGCCCTGGCCTGGGGCCTGCTCCCGTGCAAGGACTGGCCCGCGACGGGCGAGCAGGTGACGCGGACGGTGGCAGAGGGCTCGAACCCGATCCTCGTGGTGTCCACTCGCAAGGACCCGGCCACGCCCTATGAGTGGGGAGTGCAGCTCGCCGACGAGCTCGACAACGCGCGGCTGGTGTCCTACGACGGCGTGGGTCACACGGCGTACCTCGAGGGATCGAGCTGCGTCGACGGCGCCGTGGACGCCTACCTGCTGAAGGGCGAGCTCCCCAAGAAGGACCTCGACTGCTCGTGAGCGGCCCTCGCGGAACGGTCGGGCTCGCATCCGTGGTCGCGGTCGCTTCGGTGGCCCTGCTCCTTGCTCCACCGGCGAGGGCGGTGCCGGATGGTCCGCCCCAGCGTTCCGTCGCGGTCGTCGGCGACTTCGGCTCGGGGACGCCCGACGAGGGTGCCGTGGCGGCCCTCGTCGCCGCGGCCCGTCCGGTCGCCCTCGTGACGACGGGGGACAACGTCTACTCGAATGCTGGCTATGCGGCCCTCGTGGGGGCCTACTACGAGCCGTCGGTCGCCCCGCGGAATGTGCTGCCGGCGGTGGGCAACCACGACCACGCCGAGGGGATCGGCGCCTTCGACGACTACTTCGCGCATCTGGGCGGGCGGCACGTGTACGCAGCGGGCCGGGGCGGCATCCGATTCTTCTTCCTCGACAGCACGGTGGCGCTGGACTCGCCGCAGGCCCGCCAGCGGCAGGCGTCCTGGTTGAGGAGGTCGCTCACGGCGAGCACGGCCCGATGGAAGGTCGTGGTCCTGCATCACCCGCCGTACTCCTCCGGCGTCGTGCACGGCAGCACGTCCGAGGTGCAGTGGCCGTTCGGCGCGTGGGGAGCCGACCTCGTGCTCTCCGGCCATGAGCACAACTACGAGCGCGTGGTCCGTGACGCAACCACGTTCGTCGTCGACGGGTCGGGGGGCAAGGACCTCTACAGCCTCGGGGCCCCGGTCCGCGGTTCTCGGGTCCGCATCGACTCGGGCTTCGGCGCCCTCTTCCTCACCGCGACGACGACAGCGCTGATCGGCGAGTTCTGGTCCACCGCGGGCATCCGCCTCGACCGATTCGTCCTCCGGCAGTAGGGATTCCGCCCTCGGCGGACGACGGCTTCCTTTATTTGCACATTCAACTACTTGCCGTTAGCGTCCCGCTCATGGCAACACTCGAGACCCAGCCCGCACCCACCGCCGTCGTCCCCGATCCGCGGCGGTGGAAGGCCCTGCTCGTGATCGCCATCGCCCAGCTCATGGTCGTGCTCGACGCATCGATCGTGAACATCGCCCTGCCGTCCATCCAGGCGGACCTCGGGATCAGCGACGCCAACCGCCAGTGGGTCGTGACCGCCTACACCCTCGCGTTCGGTGGCCTGCTCCTGCTGGGTGGCCGCATCGCGGACTTCCAGGGTCGCAAGCGGATGTTCGTCATCGGCCTCGCCGGGTTCGCGGCCGCGTCCTTCCTCGGGGGCATCTCCCAGTCGGCCGAGATGCTCTACGGGGCCAGGGCCCTGCAGGGCATGTTCGCGGCGCTGCTCGCTCCTGCCGCCCTCGCCCTCATCACGGTGACCTTCACCGATTCCAAGGAGCGCGCCAAGGCCTTCGGCGTCTTCGGGGCGATCTCCGGCGGCGGCGCCGCGATCGGGCTGGTCATGGGTGGCGTCCTCACGGAGTTCCTGAGCTGGCACTGGACGCTGCTCGTCAACATCCCCATCGCCGCCATCGCCATCGCACTCGCGGTCCCGTTCGTGAAGGAGTCGCGGGCCACGGGCGACACCACCTATGACATCCCGGGCGCGATCTTCGCCACGACCGGGCTCGTCTCCCTGGTCTACGGCATCACCCAGGCGAACTCCGTGGGCTGGAACGGCACGTCGACCCTCGTCTTCATGGGCCTCGGGCTTCTCCTCCTCGCCGTCTTCCTGGTGATCGAGTCGCGCTCGACGCACCCGCTGCTGCCCCTGCGGATCCTCGAGAACCGCAACCGCGGAGGCGCTTACCTCGCGGCCTTCTTCGTGGGCATCGGCCTGTTCGCCATGTTCCTGTTCCTCACGTACTTCTTCCAGGCGGTGCTCGGATACACGCCGCTCCAGTCGGGCCTGCTGTTCCTGCCCTTCTCCGCAGGCGTCATCCTCAGCGCCGGGCTGGCCAGCCAGCTGCTCCCGCGGTTCGGCCCGCGCTGGGTGACGGCGACCGGGTTCGCCATGGCCATCACCGGAATGTTCCTGCTCACGCGTATGACGTCGACCAGCGGCTACGTCAGCGACATCCTGCCGTCGCTGATCATCATCAGCCTCGGCATGGGACTGATCTTCGTCCCGCTGTCGGCCGTCTCGCTGTTCGCCATCGGCAACCACGATGCCGGCGTCGCCTCGGCGGTGCTCAACACGAGCCAGCAGATCGGCGGCTCGATCGGCATCGCGTTCCTCAACACGATCGCCGCGTCCGCGACCACGGCCTTCGTCGTGGCCAACAACCTTCAGCAGCCGACTCCTGACGCCCTGGTGGCGGGGTTCACGCGCGGCTTCGCGTGGGGAGCCGCGATCCTGGCCGTGGCCGCGATCATCTGGGTGGCGCTGGTGACCATGAGCAAGAAGGACATGGCCGCCAACGACTCACCCACGGCGCACGTCGGCTGACAGCCGGCCCCTCGCAGGTCAGGGGCTCGCGGGCGCGTAGGCGTCGATCTCCGCGAGCACGCGGGACTTCACGTCGTGCCCGGCGAACGAGGCGCGTACGGATTCCCGCGCGAGCTCGGCCAGGTCCGCTTCACCGAGACCGAAGACCTCGTGAGCCACGGCGTACTCCCGGTTGAGGTCGGTCCCGAACATGCCGGGATCGTCCGTGTTGAGCGTGACGCGGACCCCGGCATCGCGCAGGACTGCCAGCGGATGCTCGGCCATGCGAGAGACGGCGCCGGTGCGGATGTTCGAGGTCGGGCAGACCTCCAGCGGGATCCCGCGCTCGGCCAGCGCATCGAGCAACCGTGGATCCCGGACCGCCGCGATGCCGTGCCCGACCCGCTCGGCGCCCAGTGCGTCGATGCTTGCCCAGATCTGGTCCGGCCCGACCGTCTCGCCCGCGTGCGGCACGCTGTGCAGGCCGAGGTCGCGAGCGCGGCGGAACATGTCCGAGTAGTCGTCACGCCGAATGCCTGCCTCGGGCCCGCCGATCCCGAAGCCGACGCTGCCCTCGGGCAGATGGCGCTCGGCCCACGCGATGGTGCGCTCGCCCGAGGGCAGGCCGAAGCCTCCGTCGATGTCGTACACCCAGGCCAGCTCGACGCCGGAACGTGCTCGCGCATCCCGGCGACCGCGCGTGAGCGCGTCGGCCAGCGCGTCGGGTGCAATCCCCGCGCGCAGGTGGCTGTCCGTCGTCACGGTTACCTCGGCATACCGTCCGTTCACGGCCGCGAGGTCGCGCCCGAAGTCGATGACCATGTCGTAGACATCGTCGGCCGAGCGAATCAGCGCGCTCACCGCCACGTAGGTCTCGATGAAGTTGGCGAAGTCCGTGAAGCGGTAGAACGCGAGCATCGACTCCATGTCCTGCGGGAGGCCCGCCTCGGGGTACCGCTGCGACAGGCGCAGCACGGTGTCCATCGACGCGGCGCCCTGGAGGTGGACGTGCAGCTCAGCCTTGGGCAGCCCGGCGATGAAGCCGTCGATGCCCGTGTTCGCGCCCACCTCCGGGACGGTACGCCTGCTACCTGATGCGGTAGGTCCGCGACACCTTGAGCGAGGTCCACTGGCCCGGGACCGGCGGCGCGTAGCCGCGCACCTTGCAGGTGCCTCGCCGCTTGAGCTTCACCTTGTACAGCCGCTTCGTCGTGTAGACCTTGCAGTACCGCTTGCTCTTCTTGGTCACGCGCCAGGAGATCTGCTGGCCGATGTTCGTCGTCGCAGAGATGCGGTTGAGGCGCAGCCGCTGGTACACGCGGTACGTGCCGGAGCCCGGGGCGCGGACGTTCGCGGTCTGCGTGCCCTGGGCGGTCAGGACGGTGTAGCTCTGGGAGACCGGAGAGTAGCCGTTTCCGCCGGTCGTGCTGGCCGTGAGGACGCACGCTCCGCCGACACCGTTGACCTGGAGGGTGCTGCCGTCGAGGCTGCACGGCCCCACGGTCCTCAGCGTCACCCGGTTGCGCGATGCCGCCGACACCGCGAGCTGGACCCGGGAGCCGTTGGTGAGAGTGACGGTCGCGCCCGGCACCCATACGCCCGCCGACCCGACCGGGTCGACGGTGATCTGATCGGGCTTGAGCAGCTGGGAGACCGTCACCTTGTTCGAGGCGGTGCCTGCACTGACGCTGCCGTCCCCGCTGTACTTGGCGGTGAGAGTGAAGGTGCCGGTCGCAGCGGGAACCCAGATGACCGCGGCGTTTCCCTTGACCACGTTGGCGGATGCCAGGAACTTGTTGTTGACGAGGAAGTCGACCTTGCCGCCGGCCGTGTCCGGCGTGATCTTGGCAGTGACGGTCACCTTGGTGTTGACGTAGTTCGTCTGCGGCACGACCAGGGCGACGCTGGAGGTTCGTGTGGTGACCTTGATCGTGTCGTTGGCGCTGCGTGAGGCGTTGGCACTGCCGTCACCGGCGTAGGTGGCGTAGATCGTCAGCGTGCTCGGCTTCGACGGCGTCGTGTACTTGATCTTCGCCTGTCCCTTGGTGGACAGTCCCGCCGAGCCGATGACGGACCCGTCAGCGAAGAGGAAGGTGACCGTTCCCGTCGGCACGTACTGGCCCTGAGTGCTCCCGACGGTTGCGATGAGGTCGATGGCCGTCGACGTCGTCGCCGTCCCAGGCGTGGTCGTCGTGGTGGCCGTGTCGACCTTGGCGATCGCGACCGTCTTGCTGTCGCGGACCTGGACACCCTCATCGGGGGTGAACACTGCTTCGACGGCCACGTCACCCGCCGCTGCAGGGATCCAGGACACCTCAGCAGTGGCGCCCAGCGTGCCGCCGACCTTCTGCGATCCGATGCTCTTGCCTGCCGCTAGGAAGTTCACGGTTCCGCTCGGAGCACCCACCTCCGGGGCGTTGCTCACAGTGGCCGAGACGGTCTGCGAGACCCCCACGGTGCCACTCAAGACGTCGAGCTGGACCGCGAGCTCGGCGCTCGCCGGTGAGGCGACGCCTACGAGACCGGTGAAGCCAAGGGCGGCGATGACAGCGAAGACCGTCAGTCTCATCAGGGTTCGGGGCGTGCGACGCTCGTTCAGCACGGTGTTCTCCTCACATCGTGATCGGTTGCCGTCTGCCGTGCCAGTAGATCACGACTGCAGCGGCCAGAAGGGTCGTGATTCCGCGTTGCGGACACCTAGTAGCATGTGCAGGCTTCCGGCACAGGCCCTTGGGAACCAGGCCGGCAGCGACGCCGCCTTAGCTCAGGGGTAGAGCAACGCACTCGTAATGCGTAGGTCCGGGGTTCAAATCCCCGAGGCGGCTCCAACGGAAAGTCGTTTGATAGCAACAACTGTCGCTGGTGAGCGGGCAGAGGTTTCGGGGGCCGGAATCGGCGTTAGCCCCAGGATTAGCCCCACGAGGATCAATGTCGCGCGTCGGGGACGGTCGGACAATCCGGACAGGCACGCGGCCCATTGGGCTATTCCCGCCCCACAAGCACGAAGGGTTCGCAGCAGCGCACTCGCGGACTGCCTGCTGAGCCGCCATCGGGACGATGGCCGCCGGGTGCAACGCACGCGTTATGCGTAGGTCCAGAGCGTAGGTCGAAGGGTGACGTCGCCCTCACGTTGCCGCGGTCGTGGTGTCCGCTCGACCACCAGCATTCGACGTGGAACTTGCAGGTCCAGGTAGAACGGACGGATCATGCCGGAGCTGAACCGACGGCGTTCCAAAGTCCGTGATCGACGTAGTCCTCCTGCCGGTCTATGACCGCCGTCCTCCCTTGCCTGAAAGCGCCAACAATCAACAGGAAACCTCCAGAATTCCTAAGGGAAGTCTCCAGGTGACCGTCCTACGGTCGACTCACCGCGCATGGTTGCGGAAGGTGCGAGTCGGCGACGGGTCGAACGTGCCCGGGAGAAGGGATCAAGATGCTCGAGATAGTCGAGTTGACCAAGCGGTACGGCGATGTGACGGCCGTGGACGGTGTCACGTTTCGGGTGCGGCCGGGCGTGGTGACGGGCTTCCTGGGTCCCAATGGTGCGGGCAAGTCGACGACCATGCGGATGATCCTTGGACTGGACAAGCCGACCTCAGGAAGCGCCCTGGTCAACGGTCGTCCGTACGTTGATTCCCGTGCCCCGATGCGCGAACTCGGGGTCCTGCTGGATGCGCGCAACGTCGACAAGGGCCGGTCGGCGCGCAACCACCTCCGAGCGCTGGGGGCGACCGTGGGAATCGGGCGCACGCGGGTGGAGGACCTGCTGGAGCTGGTCGGGCTGTCGGACGTGGCGGACAAGTCAGCCGGCTCCTTCTCGTTAGGCATGGGTCAGCGACTCGGAATCGCGACCGCCCTACTGGGAGATCCGTCAGTGGTGATGCTGGACGAGCCAGTCAACGGCCTGGATCCGGATGGGATCCAGTGGATCCGTGGGCTGCTCAAGGACCTTGCTGCGGAGGGGCGGACGGTGTTCGTGTCGTCCCATCTGATGAGCGAGATGGAGCTGACGGCCGAGCATCTCGTCGTCATCGGGCGCGGTCGCATCATCGCCGACATGTCGATGGACGACTTCATCGCGAGCGCTTCGCCGGACAGGGTCCGGGTGGTCAGCCCGGAGGCGGTTCGGCTGCGTGAGCCCCTTCTGGCACTGGCAAAGTCCGTCACTTCGGCGGAGGCGCAGGTGCTGGAGGTCGAAGGCGTTCCTGCTTCGATCATCGGCGATCTCGCGGCCGAACTCGGCGTTCGGCTGCACGAGTTGACTTCCATCTCTGCCTCTCTCGAAGAGGCCTTCATGGAGCTGACGCGAGAGTCGGTTCAGTACCACGGCGCGGCCTCCGGGCACGCCACGATCGATGGAGCGCGGGCATGAGCGCAGTCACGGTTAACGAGCGCACGTCGGCCCCTGCTGAACGCGACCTGCGGTTCACTCGCGTCTTGCGGTCCGAGTGGATCAAGCAGTGGTCGCTGCGAAGCTCGGCCATCACCCTCGGAGCGACGCTGGCGGTGATGATCCTGTTCGGCGTGGTGTCGAGCCTGTCAGCCACGGGGTCGGTGGAGACGACAGGGCCGGGAGGCGGTGGTGGAGATCCCTTCTCAGGCAGCGGGGATCCCCTGGCCACAGTGCTGGCCGGGGCGAACTTCGGCGTACTCATCGTCAGTGTCTTCGGAGTGCTTGCCGGTGCCCGGGAGTACGGGTCGGGGATGATCCGGTCGACGATGGCGGCTGTGCCCGCCCGGCTGCCGGTTCTGTGGGCGAAGGTAGCTGTGCTGGTCTCGACGCTGCTGGTCGTCGCGGTGCTGGGCGTCTTTGTGGCCTACTTCGCCGGCAACGCGATCCTGTCGTCCGCGGATGCGGCGACAGCGCAGTGGAGCGATGAAGGAGTTGTGCGGGCACTACTCGGCAATGTCGCGTACCTCGTGGGGCTGGGCGTGATCGGCCTGGCCCTGGGACTGATCCTGCGCAGCATCGGTGGGGGCCTCGGTACCCTGATCGGAGGGATCCTGTTCCTGCCGACCCTGGCATCGGCCCTGTTGCCCGACACCTGGGACTCGGCGTTGAAGTACCTGCCGTCGAACGCGGCACAGTCCTTCACCGCGGTGGCCGCCCCGGAGACGCTGTTGTCGGCGGGTCAGGGTGCGGTGGTCTTCGCATTGTGGCTGGTCGTCGCGGTTGCAGGGGCCGCGGTGGCCATCCGGGTCCGGGATGTTTAGACGGAAATCCCAGAGCCGGGCGCGGTCCGGGCGCGGTCCGGGCGCGGTCCGGGTGTGGTTGGGTGAGGATCCAGGAGACGACGGTGAGCTCGATGGCCAAGGAAGCAGCGCCGGTTGATGCGCGCAGCAAGGTTCTGGTGGTCGATGACGAGGTCTTCATTGCGGAGGCCCTGACCAGCGGCCTGCGGCACGCCGGATTCGACGCGCAGGCGGCCTTCGACGGGCGCAGCGCCATCGACACGGTGCAGCAGTGGGCCCCCGACCTGCTGCTGCTCGACGTCATGCTTCCGGACATGTCCGGGTACGACGTCTGTCGTGAGCTGGTGATGTCCGGCCACGACGCTGGTGTCATCTTCCTGTCGGCGCGCGGGGAGGTCTCGGACAAGGTCCGAGGATTCTCCGTGGGCGCCGACGACTACGTTCCGAAGCCGTTCAGCCTGGAGGAAGTGATCGCCCGGGTACGTGCGGTGCTTGCGCGACGGTCACGGACGGCGGCGGCCGGCCAGCCCAGGACGGCGACGATGCGCTACGCCGACGTGGCGCTGGACGATGATCGGCACCTGGTTCTTCGCGGCGACCGCGCCCTAGACCTGTCGCCGACGGAATACAGCCTGCTCCGATTCTTCCTTCAGAACCCCGAGCGGGTCCTGTCCAAGGAGCAGATCCTCGATCACGTGTGGCGGTACGACTTCAACGGCGATACCGGGGTAGTGGAGACGTTCGTAAGCCTGCTGCGCAAGAAGCTGCACGCTGCCGGGCCACCTTTGGTGCACACCGTCCGGGGATTCGGCTACGTTCTGCGCGAAGGCGTGGGCAGGTGAAGCGTTGGCGCGGCTCCCTCCGGGTCCGGCTGCTGGCCGTCGTGGTGGTTCTGCTCGCAGTGGGGCTCTTCGCGGTCAACCTGACTGTGATCGTGACTCTGCAGTCCTTCGCCTTGGACCGCATAGACAAGGAGCTGCGCGCCGTCCCGTTGCTCTCCGCTGAGCTGCGCCAGAACGCCCCGCTGGCACCGCCGGTCGGCCTGACGCAGTACCTCAACAGCACGGTGGTAACCCTGCTCGACAAGGACACCGGTGCTGTGGTGCAGCAGGTCAACGGCCCAGCGCTCAGCGGGCAGGCCCTGCCCGACCTAGGGACTGTCACTGAGGGACTGGTCGAGGGAGTACTGGCCGCAGACTCACTGGTCACCGTGCCCGATCTCGCCGGCACTCCAGATGCCTTCCGGGTCCGCATCATCATGGACACCACCACGAACTCCGACCGAGTGGTCGTGGTGGCCAGATCGTTGGTCGAGGTCAAGGACACCGTCCGAAGAGTGGCTGTGACCGATGGGCTGATCAGCCTGGTTCTCCTGGTCGCTCTGGTGGGGATCGGCTCCTGGCTCCTGCGGGTCGGCTTGCGCCCATTGACCGAGGTGGAATCGGCCGCGGCCCGCATCCGTGACGGCGACCTGAGCGTGCGTGCGCCCCACTCACAGGACGGCAACGAGGTCGATAACCTGGCGATGACGTTCAACTCGATGCTCGATCAGATCGAAACAGCCTTCGCCGACAAGCAGGCCACCGAGGCGCAACTGCGGCGGTTCGTCGCCGACGCGAGTCACGAGCTGCGCACGCCGCTCACCTCGATCCGTGCCTACTCCGAGCTCTTCGCCAGTGGGGCCCTCCCCGCCGACTCGGAGTCGCTCACGGCGATGCGGCGCATCGAGGCGGAAGCCACGCGGATGGGCTTGCTGGTGGACGATCTGCTGCTGCTCGCCCGACTCGACCACACGCCCGAACTGCGATTCGACCACGTCGATCTGGCGGAGCTCGCCCGAGAGGTGGTGGCCGATGCAGAAACCGCCGCACCCGAACACCGCTGGCTGCTCACTTCGGCAGGGCGTTGTGGGCTCGTCGCCGACGAGCTGCGCCTGCGTCAGGTCGTCGCCAACCTCACGCGAAACGCCGCGGTCCACGCACCTGCCGGAACCACGGTCCGGGTTCTCGTGACCGATGCTGGGAACGGCGTGGAGCTCTCGGTCAGCGACGACGGGCCCGGCATGGCACCAGGCGATGCGGAGCACGCGTTCGACAGGTTCTACCGGGCCGATCAGGGGCGTGCACGGTCCAGCGCCGGCACCGGACTGGGACTGTCGATCGTTGCCGCGATCGTTGCGGCGCACGGCGGCACCGCCTCCATCTCGTCAGAGGTGGGCGTCGGCACGACGGTCACGGTGACCCTTCCCCGCACACCGCCGCTGCCTGAAGAAGATTCCGGGAACCCACAGGAAACCTAAAGCGCAGCCGCAGGGCAGCTGCAGACACGATCCCTAGCGTCGCATTCACAACGAACTGAACGACAGCGGAGGGGCAGGGACTGTGGACATCATCGTGCTGCGACCGGCGGGGGTGGGCCGGTGAGGCGCCCGGGGTGGATCCTGAATGCGATCCTCGGGCTCGTGCTGCTCGCGGTCGGCGCGGGCGCCTTCGCCGTCGTCACGTCCAGCTCCTCCTCCGAGGCAAGCGCGGCCCCCGGGCAGACCTCCACCGTCATCCGCGGGGACGTGGTCGAGACCGTGTCGGCGACAGGCAACCTGACGGCGAACAGGCAGGTCGGGGTGGACTTCACCGGTACCGGGGGCACCGTCACTCGGATCTATGTCAGCGTCGGTGACAAGGTCAAGGAAGGCGAACGTCTCGCCAAGATCGACGACACGACCGCCCGTCAGCAGTTGCGTTCAGCGGAAGCGTCGCTGGACTCGGCCAACGCCCAGTACGAAACTGCCCGTGCCGGCCAGACCAACGCTGAGCAGGTCAACTCGCGGACCTACGCACAGAACGTCGCTGCCGCCAGGGTCACCCTCGCTGACGCCGAAGCCTCGTGGTCGGAGTCATGTCTCAGCCCAGATGGGGAGTGTCCCGATCAGGCGGTCTGGGCTCAGCTTCGGGCCGCCGAAGGCGAGGTCTCCTCGGCCAAGGTCGCCTACGAGCAAGCCGTTCAGTCAGGCACACGGACGCAGGAGACCAATCAGGTGAAGCTGGGGCAGGCGCAGGTGAACGTGGACGCCGCCCGTTCGACGCAGACGACCCAGTGCGACACCTATGGTTCGACCTCGTCGGCTTGCACCAGCGCCGTGTCTGCCACCAGGAGCGCCGAGCAGGCCCTCGAACTTCAACAGCAGGCGATCTCGGCTGCAGACATCACGGCTCAGCAGTCACTCGTCAATGCGGATGCGCGCATCACGGCTGCGAACGTCGCCCTGCGCAAGCTCCAAGGGAGCCTGCGCTCGTCGGCTCAAGATGCGGTTCGCTCGGCCAGGAACGCCCTCGACTCCGCCCTCTTGGCGCAGGACAAGGGCCGGGAGACGGCCAAGCAGTCCACCGGTTCGACGCAGGGGCAGATCGACCAGGCGTCGGCGCAGGTCCGGTCGGCGCAGGTGCAGGTCGACCAGGCCCGTACCGCGCTGGACGACACCGTCCTGCGCGCTCCCGTCGCTGGAACAGTCTCCTCCGTATCGGGCACGGTGGGGGAATCCTCCGCCAGTGCGACAGGAGCCTCGGGCACCTCGACCAGTTCGAGCACGACTACCGGGTTCGTCGTCCTGTCCAGCCTTAACCGCCTGGAGGTCACGAGCCGAGTCGCGGAGGCGGATGCGTCCCGAATCTCAGTGGGGCAGCCGGCGTCGGTGTCCTTCTCCGCGGCAGGGACGACGGCCGAGGGAGTGGTCACCGACCTCGATGTTCAGGACACGGTCACGAACAACGTGGTCGAGTACGGAGTCACTGTGTCGCTGATCGATCCGCCGAAGAACCTCAAGCTCGGCCAGACCGCCGCCGTCACGATCACCACCGGGTCGGTCACTGACGTGCTTTGGGTTCCGGCCTCCGCGGTCACCTCCCTGGCGGGCAACCACACGGTCACCGTTCGGAACAGCGATGGGACCGACAGCTCGGTGCCGGTGCAGGTGGGTCTGACGGGCGGGGACCGGACCGAGATCGTGTCCGGGCTCACCGAAGGTCAGACCGTCGTGCTCCCGACGGGCTCGGGGCTGCCGTCCGGCTTCACCTTCCCCAACGGTGGGCCGGGTGGCATCGGCGGAGGTCTGGGCTGATGACCACGGCGCAGCGACCGGTCATCGACCTGACCGACGTGACGAAGACCTACGGCGAGGGCGACACCGTCGTGCACGCCCTCGCCGGGGTCACGCGCCGTGTGGAGCGCGGGGACTACGTCGCCGTGATGGGCGCTTCGGGGTCGGGGAAGTCGACCCTGATGAACATCATCGGCTGCCTGGACTCGCCGACGGCGGGACGCTACCTGCTTGACGGCGTAGACGTCCGCCACCGTGATGACGCGCAGCTGTCCCGCATCCGCAACCGCAAGATCGGGTTCGTCTTCCAGAGCTTCAACCTCATTCCACGCACCAGCGCTCTGAGCAACGTCGAGCTCCCGCTGGCCTACGCGGGGGTCAGGGCCGCCGAACGGCGCCGGCGAGCCCTCGATGCGCTGACGCGGGTTGGGCTGCGTGATCGTGCCGGACACCTGCCCTCTCAGCTGTCCGGAGGACAGCAGCAGCGCGTGGCGGTGGCGCGGGCCATCGTCACCGAGCCGGTGCTGCTGCTGGCCGACGAGCCGACAGGCGCCCTGGACTCACATTCCACTGCCGAGGTGCTCGACCTGTTCGACGAGTTGTCGGCCGCCGGCCGGACCCTCGTCGTGATCACCCACGAGGACGAGGTGGCCGCACGCGCCAAGCGCGTACTACGGATGCGCGACGGCGTCGTCGTCGAGGACGTCCGCACTGTCGCGGTCACCGACCTGCCTCCTGACATGGGAGCGCTGGTGGAGGCATGAACCTGTCCGAGTCCTGGCGGTTCGCTCTGCGTGGCGTGTCCGCGAACAAGACCCGATCCGCGTTGACCACCCTCGGCATCATCATCGGTGTCGCATCGGTGATCATCCTCGTGGCCGTCGGGACGGGGTCGGCCAAGGCGGTGGAGGATTCCATCAGCTCACTGGGGTCCAACACCATGACCGTGACCCCGACAGGCACGCAGGGCGGCGGGATCGCCGGTGGCGGGGGACTGGCCGGGATCGCCTCCCTGTTCGGCGGAGGCGGGGCTGCCAAGACCGACACCGGCACCAAGACCCGCAATCCGACCCTGACCATGGAGGACGCCCGCGCCCTGACCGACACCACCGCGGCTCCCGACGTCATCGGGGTGGCTCCGGTCGTGTCCGGGCAGAACATCGTCGCGACGTACGAGGGCGCCTCCCACTCGGTGCCGACGTTCTCTGGTTCCACCCCGGCCTACTTGGGGATCAACAACGACACGATTAGCGCCGGAACGGCGTTCACCGACGCCGACTACGAGTCACATCGACGCGTGGTCCTGCTGGGCTCGACGGTCGCTGAGCAACTGGTGGGTCAGGACACGACGGCGTTGGTCGGACAGAGCGTCTCGTTCAACGGCAAGGCCTTCACGGTCGTCGGAATCCTGGGCGAGAAGGGATCGACCGGTCCGCTCGACAACGATGACCGTGTCATCGCTCCCGCCACTGCCGTGCAGGACACGCTCACCGGATACGAGGACCTCTCCTCGATCTCCGTGAAGGCCTCGTCGTCGGACACCACCGCATCGGCACAGGACCAGGTGACGGCGATCCTCGACGGTCGGCACAACACCACCGCGGCGACGCGCGACTTCTCCGTGTTCAACTCCGCCACCATCCTGTCGGCTGCGACGTCCTCGAACGACACCTTCACCGTCCTGCTCGGTGCCGTCGCGGCGATTTCCCTGCTCGTCGGCGGGATCGGGGTCATGAACATCATGCTGGTGACCGTCACTGAGCGGACCCGTGAGATCGGGATTCGCAAAGCCATCGGTGCAGGCAAGGGCGACATCGTCACTCAGTTCCTGCTCGAGGCGGTGATCCTGTCGCTTCTCGGCGGCGTCGTCGGGGTCGTTCTGGGCCTGATCGGTTCGCAGTTCACCATCGTCGGCGTGGTCCCGATCGTGGCGCCCTACTCCGTCGTCCTGGCCTTCGCCGTGGCTCTGGCCACGGGACTGTTCTTCGGCCTCTACCCCGCCAGTCGCGCAGCGTCGCTGCGCCCCATCGATGCCCTGCGTTACGAGTGAGGACCCCATGAGCACACCGTTGGACGACCCGCTGGCCACCTCCGTCCCGTCCGCTCCGGACACTGCATCGGAGCAGTCGGACGACTGGGACGAGGAGTTTCCGAGCGCCCGGTCCTCCCGGCGCACCAGGTCGATCCGGCTGCTGCTGATCGGCGGCATCGTCGCCGGCGTGGCCTTCACGGCCGGAGTGACCGTGGAGAAGCGAACCGGCGACGCAAGCACCAACGCCTTCCCCCCGGGCCTGGGGGCCGGTGGAGCGTTGCCCGCCGGGCTGAGCAGCCTGCTCGGAGGCGGCGCCGGCGCGGGTGCAGCGCCGGCGAGCAGCGCCGCCGTCGTCGGCACCGTGATCGCCGTAGACGCCGACGTCATCACTGTCGAGGACCTTGGCGGCAACCGCTACCAGATCCAGACGAGCCCCACCACGACGATCACCGCCACCCGGCCCTTGACGTCCGACGAGCTGGTACCCGGTCAGAGCGTCTCCGTGACCGGCACCAAGCACACCGACAGCACTGTCGATGCCACGGCGATCACCGCCCGCTGACCCCATCACCCACAGCCATCGAACAATCTGAGAGGTCTTCCATGAGATTCCGCACCCCCATCGTCATCGTCAGCCTTGGGATCACCGCCCTGCTGGCGGTCGGCTGTTCCTCGTCGAGTTCGAGCGAGGACAGCGCCACACCACCAGCCAGCGCACCCGCCGTCTCCACCGAGATCCAGGGCTCGCGGCCGCCCTTCGATCCCAGCCAGTTCCAGGCCGTTCAGGCGTGCCTGTCCGCTGCGGGACTCGACGGTGACCTCCCATCCCCGCCGTCGGGTGCCACTCCCGGTGGCACCGCCTCACCGCCTGCCGGCGGCCCTGACATCGCCGGCTTCCAGAATCTGCTGCGAGACCCGTCCGTGCAGGAGGCCCTCGCGGCCTGCGGCATCACCATCCCGACCACGTTGCCCACCCTCGCACCCTCGGGCACCCCGTAGCAGTAGCGGCACCGGCGCATCCCACCTCCCCCTGGGGCGCCGGTGCCGCGTCCAACCGGCCGCGCCACCCGTGCCTGCCTGCAGCGGACGTCAGTGTCGTGGCGCCACGGCGTCCTAGCATCGCCGGATGGAGTCCAGTTTCCCGGATCACTTCGGTTCTATCGCCGCGAGCTACGCGGCCACTTGGCCGGGCTACCCACCTGAGTTGCTCGACTGGGTAAACACCCTCACTCCGCACCACGACCTCGCATGGGACTGCGGGACCGGCAGCGGGCAGACAGCCCTTGCGCCGGCGGCCCACTTTGACCACGTCGTCGCGAGCGACGCGAGTCAGCGGCAGCTCGAGCACGCCGTTCCAGCGCCGAACGTCGAGTATCGGTGCTTCCCTGCAGAGTCCGCACCACTGGTGGACCTCAGCGTCGATGCGGTCACTGTGGCGCAGGCGCTGCACTGGTTCGACCTCGAACGCTTCTATGCGGAGGTGCGTCGGGCTGCGGCCGTCGGGCGTCATCGCGGTGTGGACGTACGGGCGCAACTACCTCGACGGGGTACCGGGGGCCACGGCGATCATCGAGGACTTCCATGACCGCCTGGTGGGCCCCTTCTGGCCGTCATTCCGCGAGCACGTCGACAACGGGTACGTCGCCCTGCCGTTCCCCTTCAAAAGGATCGACGCGCCCACCCTCGCGATGGAGACGCACTGGTCCCTGCAGCGGCTGCTCGGCTACCTCGGCACCCGGTCCGCCACGTACCGCTACGAGTCAGCAGTCGGCCATGATCCGCGCGAGCTGATTGCGGGTGAACTCGCCGCCGCCTGGGGGGATCCCACTATGGCGCGGCGCGTCGTGTGGCCCTTGACGGTGCTCGCCGGACGAGTCTGAAGGGACAACCGACGCGCTGGTTCCCATGCGATGCGATCAGACCTCAGCGCGAGCTCGAACGGCCCGTGTTCGATCCTCAGGCGAGAGGGCCTTGTCAGCCTGCGCGCCTGCTGTCCGCCCGCACCCTCGGATGGGCACCATAGAGGCGCTGGAGCAGTTGCCCATGCCTGGACCCTGTGCACCGCACGCATCGGCAATGCGTATGTCCAAGAGGGAAGAACGGTTATGCGGGGCAGATTCCCAGCCCCATCGTTAGCCCCAACTCCAGTCGTCTGGAGTGGTCTCGAGTGGTCTGGACGGGATGAGAACCGTTGGTACCACGCGATTTCCCTCACGGGCGTGAGGATGGAAATCTGTCTCGTAATGCGTAGGTCCGGGGTTCAAATCCCCGAGGCGGCTCTCGGTCGAAATC
>JAHECS010000048.1 GCA_024641635.1 Actinomycetes bacterium
GTGATCTCTCACTGGCGTCAACTAGAAGCCCTATGCTGCGCGCATGGTGGGGGCCAAGGATGGGGATCGCACGCCACTCACGCACGCCCTAGTCCTGCTGAATCGCTACTCCATCGACCTCACGCACCTGGCCAGCCGGACCCTCGGACGGTCGAGCACCGCCAACCGCGAGATCCAGGTCTTCCTGGCCATCGCCGGGTCCCGTGGCATCGCGCCCAGCGCCATCGCCGCGAGCCTCGGCATCGACCGAAGCACCACGTCGCGCATCCTGCACCGGTTCGAGAGCGAGTCCATGGTCGTGCGCCGAACGGATCCGGACGACCATCGCTCGGCAAGGCTGGCCCTCAGCGCTGGCGGTCGGCGCCGCCTCGAGGCCTTCAGCGCCGCGCTCGAGGAGTTCTTCGTCGCGAAGGAGCCCGTCGTGGGCGAGGTGCTCGCCTCCCTGGCAGAGCGCCCTGCGCCCCCGGAGGCAGGCGGCGCCCTCAACCCTGTGGAGAAGGTTGCGCTGCTCACAGAGGTCGGGTCGCGCTACACCGCGGAGGTCGCCCCGGCCCTCGCGGCTCACGGCGTCAGCGATGGGACCGAGATCTTCGCCCTCGCCGAGATCCGGCTCGTGACCGAGGCCCGGCCCACCGACCTGATGACCCATCTGCAGATCACCAGTGGCGGGGTCAGCCAGCTGCTCGACCGACTCGAGCGCGAGGACCTGGTCCACCGGGGCCAGGCGCGCGCGTCCACTGACGGGCGCTGCGTGGGCGTCACGTTGACCCCGCGGGGAGCCGCCGCCACGTCCGTCATGCTGGACGCCTTCGCCAGGCATCTGCCGTCCATCGGATCCGCTCTGGCCGCGACGATGGCACGTGATGCGATCACCTCGGCGGCGTCAGGCTGATGTCGGTCGTGCATGCCGTGCGTCAGGGTCCTTGACGCGAGCGAGCAACTCGCTACTGTCGGCTCTGCTCCACCTGCTCGTCCGCCCCAGCCCTCGTGGTCGATCTGCCTGAAGGAAGGCCCCTCGTGTCCGACACCGTCAAGCGCCCATTCGGCGTGACCATCGTCTTCGTCCTCATCCTCATCGCCGGTGTCCTCGGACTCGTCGCTGGCGTCCTCGTGCTGTTCAACCGTGGGGACAATGAGACCGTCGGCTGGACATACGGCCTGGTGACGATCCTCATGAGCGTCATCTACCTGCTGGTCGCCAAGGGCATCGCCAACGGCAGCCGCGTCTCCCGCCTGATCGTCGGGATCATCACCGTCCTGCACCTGCTGAGCGGCGTGTGGATCGCGATCGTGTCGAGCGGGCACCGCCTCACCGGCGTCGTCCAGGCCGTTCTCGCGCTCGTCATCCTGTTCATGCTCTACAACGCGCGGGCCAGCCGCTTCTTCCGCGCCTGAACGCTCGTCAGCTCCCGCTCGTCGTGGTCTGGTAGTCGGCCAGCAGCCACTCGATGGCGGGCTCACGGGCCGCAAACGCCTGCGTGCCCGCCGAACCCTCGCTCGCCACGCGGATCCAGGTCCGCGCGACGGCGGCGGCGCTCGGCCCCACGACCGCGGCCTGCCGCACGTGGCGCGGCAGCTGCCCACGGCAGTCGGACTTCATGAACATCGTGAGGGTCGCGCCCGCGTTGTGGAGCGCAGACGCGTCGACGAGGATCCGGGACCACTCCTGCGCTGCCGCCAGGATGCCGACGACGGCCTGGTCGAACTCGCCCTGGGTCAGCGTGCCCCACAGTCGCACGTCCACGTACTGGTCCGTTGACGGCTCGTACCGGACGAGGTGGGGCACCCCGTGAGGGTAGCGAGCGGGTCGCGATGGATGCCAAGCCGCTACTGACCCTTCGAGCCACTGAGCGCGGCCACGACCCGCGCACGGGCAGGCAACCCACCTGCCCGTGGCATCGCTTCCGCGATTGGCCTGCACGACTCCCCCTGAGTCGGTACAAACGGTCATGGAGGTGCGCCGTGTCCCTGCGCGTCGCGGATATTGTCGACAATCCGGCCATGCGGACTCGCGTCCTGGCCGGCAAGGGCGGCATGGACAGGCAGGTGGATCTGGCGCACGCCACCGAGGTGGACAAGCCATGGGAGTGGATCAGCGCGGGTGAGCTGCTGCTCACGCTCGGACGGAACTTCCCCGAGTCGGCCGACGAGCAGATGGAATTCGTACGGCATCTCGCGGCCGCCGGAATCGTCGGCCTGGACCTCGCGGAGGGCTGGCTGGCTCCTCCGCTGACGTCCGAGGCGGCCACGCTGGCCGACGAGCTGGACTTCCCGATCATCGAGACGGCCTACGAAGTGCCGTTCGCCATGATCAGCCGGGCGGTCGCGGAGGCCACCTCGCGCTCGAGCCAGGTCTCGATGATCCTGCAGATGTACGAGTGCTACCGGAAGTCGTCCCTCGCCCACCGGTCCGAGGAGCAGAGCCTGCTGGACCTCGGGACGCATCTTGGATTCGAGCTCACCATCATCAACACCGCCGAGAGCCAGGTACTCCTCCCGGTACGGCACACCCTGCCGCGCTCCATCGCCGTCAGGATCCGCGACATGGTGGAGTCGGAGCCGCTGCCCGCTGTCCGGCGGATCGAGAGCGACCACCGTGGCTATCTGGTCGTGCCGATCGGCCAGGAGTCCCTCGCCGTCGTTGCCGAGGCGGACACGGATCAGGTCGACCTCATGGTGCTCCATCACCTCGCTGCCTTGGCCGCGCTCATCGCTGAGCGCCACCGCGCCCAGTCCGAGTCGACGGCCACCAGTGGCGGGCGCCTGCTCTCCCAGCTTCTCGACGGCGTCATCGATCGCGAGCTCGCGAAGGAGGGCCTGGCCGTCTTCGGTCTCGAGACCGGCCCCTGGCGGATCATCTGCCCGAGCGGACAGCGCACAAGCGATCTCGCCCGTGTCCACTCAGCCCTCATGCGCAACGGCGTGCCCGCCGTCGCCACCCTCAGCGGCAGAGGCCTGGTCATCCTGAGCCTCGCGTCGACGGAATGGTCAGACACGCTGCTCATCGACGTCCTCGGACCGGACGCGTGCGCCGGCGTCAGCGCCGACGTGAACGCCCTGAGCCGCATCGCAGACGGCGCCAGGGAGGCCAACTGGGCCCGTGAGGGGTCTCGGGCCGAGGGGCGGCGAATCGCCACCTACGCCGTGGACGAGACGCTCTTCATGCCCCGCACCGTCGCCGGTGCGGAGGCCGCCGTGGCGTCCGTCCTGGGAGCCTTGATCCGGTATGACAACGAGCACGGCTCCGAACTCGTCCATTCGCTGCGGGTCTACTTCGACGCCAACCGGTCGTGGCAGGCTGCGAGCAAGCTGCTGGGTGTCCACCGCCAGACTCTCGTGTACCGGATGCAGCGGGTGTCCGAGCTCACCGATCGCAACCTGGGCGACGTGCATGACGTAGCCGAACTCCACCTCGCACTGAAGGCGAAGGATCTGCTCGACCGGACCTAGCGTCGCTAGGCCTTCACCCGGGAAGACGTCGGGTCGTACTGGGGGCGCAGCGATGCGGTGGCCGAGACCCGCCCCTCGGGAATCTGGATCTCGTAGGAACCGTTCTCGAACCAGTCCTTGTCCTCGATCCCGGGAGCCTGAACCCAGCCGAGGGCGACCGCGCCGCCCACCGTGTATCCGTACTGCGCCGCCTCGACGCGGCCGACCATCACGCCGTCGCGATAGACCGGCTCGTCGTGGAAGAGCATCGGATCGGGGTCCGCCAGGACGAACTGCATCAGTCGACGATCGACCCCGCGCTCCCGGATGCCGGACAGTGCCTCCCTGCCGATGAATCCTCCCGGCTTGTCCCAGGCGATGCCGAAGGCAAGTCCGGCTCCGAAGGGGTCGTCGGAGGAGGCGATGTCATGGCCCCAACTGCGGTATGCCTTCTCCAGGCGCAGTGAGTTCATGGCGTAGTAGCCGGCAGGACGCAGCCCGTACGGACCGCCGGCATCGCGGATGACGTCGTGGATGTGCCGGGCTAGGTCGGTCGGGATGAGCAGCTCCCAGCCGAGCTCGCCCACGAACGTCAACCGTGTGGCTCGCACGAAGCCGTACCCCAGGTCGATCTCCCGAGACGTCGCGAACGGGAAGGCCTCGTTGGACAGGTCCGCATCGGTCAATGAGGCCAGCAGATCCCGGGAGTGGGGGCCCATGACCGAGATCATGGCCAGGGAGCCGGTGATGTCCGCCACCGTGCAGTTCTCGTCTGGTCCGATCACCCGGCGCAGGCGTGCGATATCGCGAAGCACCGTCCCCGGACCGGACAGGACGAGGAACTCGCTCTCCTCGAGTCGCGTGACCGTCACGTCCGCCTCGATCCCGGCGAACTCGTTGAGCCACTGCGTGTAGACCACCCGCCCGATCGGGACGTCGATCTCCCTGATCGACAGCCGCTGCAGAACCGTCAGGGCGTCGCGCCCCTGGACGAGGATCTTGCCGAACGAGGAGGTGTCGAACATCCCGACCGCCTCGCGGACGGCGCGGTGCTCACGCCCTGAGGCCTCGAACCAGTTCGGGCGCCCGAAGGAGTGGTCGTAGTCGCGGTCCGCCTCGCCCGTCGCGTACCAGTTCGGCCGCTCCCACCCGAGGAGCTGCCCGAAGACCGCTCCCGCCTCCTTGGTCCTCTCGTACAGAGGACTGACTCGCAGAGGCCGGGCGCTGGTGCGCTGCTCGAAGGGCCAGTGGAGGCCATAGGACCTGTCCAGGGTCTCCACGACACGTGCCTCGAGGAATCGCCGGTTCTGCTCATGCGGCTGGACGCGCGCAGGGTCCACCTCCGGCATCACGACAGGCGGCCGCCCATCGACGATCCAGTCGGCGAGCACCGCCCCAGCACCCGGGCCGGTGAGGAAGCCTGTCGAGTTGAACCCGGCCGCGACGAAGTAGTTGGGCAGTTGAGGAGCCGGGCCGAGGTGGTAGAAACCATCGGGCGTGAACGCCTCCGGGCCGCTGAAGTGCAGCTTGATGCCAGCGTCCGCGAGGATCGGCAGGCGCTCGATCATGCGCTCGTAGAAGGGGCCCAGGTGGTCCCAGTCCTCGGGCAGCCGGATGAACCCCTCGTTACGCGGTATCCCGCGAGATGCCCAGGCGTAGCTCCCCGGCTCGAAGAACCCCACCATCAGGGCGCCGGCCTCGTCCTTCACGTAGGAGCAGTCGTCGGCGCTCTTGATGGTGGGCAGGTTGCGCTGCAGTCCCGGGATGGCATCGGTGACGATGTAGTAGTGGGCGAGCGCCTGAAGGGGCACCCGCACGCCGGCGAGCTCGCCGAACTCCCGACCCCACATGCCGGTCGCATTGACGACGAAGTCGGCTTCGATGTCGCCCTTGTCGGTGCGAACACCGGTGGCCCGGCCAGCCGCGACAGTGACGCCGATGACCCTGACGCCCTCCACCACGGTCGCACCCCGTTGCGTGGCGCCGCGGGCCAGCGACATCGTCGTGTCGGACGCCCCGCCACGACCCTCGCGGGGATAGAAGAGAGAGCCGTGGATCCCCTCAGGGTTGAGCAGCGGGTGCGCGGCGACCGTCTCCTCGGGATCGAGCAGCTGCACCTCGATACCGCTGGAGATCGAGGCCAGCTGCTGGTGCCGCAGCTCCTCGAGGCGGTCGGCGGACATCGCCAGGTGCAGGGTGCCCATCTCGACATAGCCCGTGGAGAACCCGGTGTCCGCCTCCAGCGTGCGGAAGATCTCCACGCTGCGCTTGACGACTGCGCGCCAGCCGTGGGTCGGTCGCGCCTGCGTGATCAACCCGGCCGCGTGCCAGGTCGTGCCGGAGGTGAGGGTGTTCTGCTCGAGGAGAACGACGTCGGTCCACCCACGCCGAGCGAGCTGGTAGGCGACGGCCGCCCCGACGACACCCCCGCCCACGACGACGACCTGGGCACGTGTCGGTACCCCACCAGTGTGCATGCCGGCTCCCATGTCCTGTCGCGCCGCCGATCCGCGCGGCCCCCCGACCCTTGCGCGTCATCCGCAACGCGGCAATTTGACAATCGAACGGTCTCGGGGCGATCAGACATACGAAAGCACAATTGCCTCCACGTCGATCGTGAGGATGCTTCTTCCTTATTGCCGCGGAGGGACGAACCCGTTCCTGCGGCAGGAGGAGCGACGATGTCGGCTACCAGCGAGTTCACCCGGCTGAGCGGGACCTTCTTCGTGGCGGGAAGCCACAAGCCGAGTGCCAGCGATGCCTCGTATCCCATCCACGACCCGTCGAACGGCGCCCAGCTCGGACACGTTGCCGACTGCCTGACCGAGGAGGTGGACGAGGTCCTCGATGCGGCACGGGCGGCTCAGAGGGATTGGTGGGCGGAATCCGCCCTGTACCGCGCCGAGAAGCTGCACGAGGTCGGCCGCGCGGTCAAGGAGATCAAGCCCGTCCTCGCAGAGATGCTCACGCGGGAGATGGGCAAGACGTACAAGGAGAGCGCAGACGAGATCGACTGGTGCATCACCGCCCTCGACTACTACGCGGAGGTCGGCCGCCACGAGATGGGCAACGTCGTCGGCCCCGCCACGAAAGGCCAGTTCCACTACACGATCAAGGAGCCGATGGGCGTCGTCGGCATCATCCTGCCCTTCAACTTCCCATACGTGCTGCTGTGCTGGGAGGCCGCTGCGGCCCTCGCGGCGGGGAACTCGGTCGTCGTCAAGCCGTCGGAGCTCACGAGCCTGTGCACGCTGAAGTTCATGGAGGTCTTCGACTGCCTGGCTCCTGGACTCGTCCAATGCGTCACCGGCGGAGGTCGCGTGGGCCAGCAGCTCGTGTCCAGCGCCAAGTCGGACATGATCGCCTTCACCGGCAGCGTGCCGACGGGGCAGGCGGTTGTGCGGGCATGTGCCGACACCTTCAAGCCCCACCTCATCGAGACGTCCGGCAACGACCCCTTCATCGTGATGCCGTCGGCACCTCTCAGGGTCGCCGCCCGCGGGGCCGCCTTCGCGGCGTTCCTCAATGCCGGGCAGGTCTGCACCTCGGCCGAGCGGTTCTACGTGCATGAGGATGTCCATGACGAATTCGTCCGGCTCCTCGTCGAGGAGGCCGGCCGCATCCGGGTAGGCAGCGGACTGGACGACGTCGACATGGGGCCGATGGTCAACCAGCGGGAGCGGGACCGGTACGAGGGCATCCTCGCCCGCGCAGTCGAGCAGGGCGCTGTCGTGGAATGCGGGGGTTCCCGGCCGGGAGGCATGGACGCCGGTTTCTTCGAGGAGCCCACGGTCCTGACCAACGTCCTGCCCGACATGGAGATCCTGCACGACGAGTCCTTCGGCCCGATCGCCCCGATCTGCAAGGTGCGCAGCCTGGACGAGGCCATCGCCCTCGCCAACGATTCCACCTTCGGGCTGGGCGCGAACATCTACACGATGCGCCTCGACGAGGCGATGCGCGCGGTCAACGAGATCGAGACCGGCATGGTGTGGGTCAACGCCCCCCTGCTCGACAACGACGCCGGCCCGTTCGGCGGTCGCAAACTCTCCGGAACCGGCCGACAGCTGGGCGCCGAGGGCCTCGAGAGCTTCCGGCACACCAAGCTGGCAATGATCGATCCCACCGCCTCGGAGCACGATTTCTGGTGGTTCCCCTTCGCCACTGAGGAGGGATACCGGGCCAACTCGTAGTACGCACGACGCAGCACGCGCGTCCCGCTTCAACCGAACCGACAACCGAAGTCCGACACCTGACGAGGAGGAAGTGCCGTGGCTGAACAGGCGCTACCGGAGGAACTGGAAGAGCGAATTCGGATCTACGAGGATCCAGCGAACGATCCCGGCGGCTTCACTGGCGCCGACTGGGCCGTGCTGGTCGGTACAGGGATCGTCCTGCCCGCGGCATGCATCCTCATCGGATGGAACGTGGGGTGGCCCTCATGAGCGACGACACCGTCAACGAGGTCGAGGGCGAGCGGGGGGAGACCTCCTGGCCGCTGAAGCCGAGCGAACGCCTCTGGAACCGCAAGTCACTGTTCATCGTGCTCATGGTCGCCGCCTCGGCGACGTGGTGCTACATCATCGGCGAGTACGTCGGCTACTACCTGCCCCTGTGGCCCGGCTTCCTCGCCATGACGGCCGGCGCCATGATCGGCATGCTCCTGGTCACCCTCGCGGTTGTTCCGACCTCGTCGAGGTTCGGCGTAGACAGCATCAAGGCCGCCGTGCCGCAGTTCGGCCACAACGGCTGGATCGTCACCGTCTCGCTGCAGTACCTGTCGATCATCGGCTGGAACGCCCTGCTGCTGATCTTCTTCGGACGGTCCGTGTCGCGTTTCCTCAACGCCATCGGGCTCGGCGACGAGAATCTCGCGAACATCGTGGTCCCCATCGCGACCGCCGGCGCCTGCCTCCTCGTGTTCGTCATCCTGATGCGCGGGGCGACCGGCCTGGAGCGGGTGGCGATGTGGCTGTTCGCCTTCATCATCGGCGTTGGCGCGTGGCTCATCATCATGCTCCTCATCAAGGAGGGTGACGCACTGGCCGTGGCCCTGCCGGCCTACGCCAGCGACAAGCAGCTCGACTTCCAGTACGGCATCGAGATCGGCCTCGTGTCCCTCCTGTCGTGGTGGCCCTACATCGGCTCCATGACGCGGGAGGCGCGCTCGCCGTCCGTCGCGGCGGCCCCGTCCATGCTGGGCATGGGCCTGCCGGTGCCCATCCTCAGCTTCGTCGGCCTCGCCGCGATCCTCGTCCTGGAGACATCGGATCCGTCAGGATGGCTGACCGACGTGGGCGGCAGCTTCTTCGGGGCGCTGGCACTGCTGTTCATCATCGCGGCGAACTTCGGCACCGCGGTGGCCGGGCTGTACGCCTCGACCGTCGGCATCAAGGCCGTTCCCTTCCTGCACCGGGTGTCCTGGAACGTGGCCCTGCTGATCTCGATCCTCCCCGTCATCGTGATCGGGATCTTCTTCCCGAACTGGGTCTTCGACAACTTCGGGACCTTCGTGGCCTACATCGGCGTGTTCTTCGCGCCGCTGTGCGGGATCCAGATCATCGACTACTTCCTCCTGCGCCGGCAGCGGATCAGTATCCGCGGCCTCTACGCCAAGGGTCCGGATGCGCCCTACGGCTACTGGTTCGGGATCAACCCCGCTGCGATCGTGGGCATGGGTGTGGGCGTCGCCGTCTACCTCTACCTGCTTGACCCGATCAGCTACGAGATCCGGGAACCGTTCGCCCTCGTCGGTGCATCAGTGCCGGCGGCCGTCCTCGCGGCCGTGGCGTATGCCATCGTCACACTCGTGGTGATCCGCCCCCTGAACAAGGGCGGCTACCGCAGCTGACGGCACGTAGCGGAGGGCGGCGTGCCATGCGCGTCGCCCTCCGCTTGTGTCATGTCGTCGACCAGCGGCGCTGCGAGCCCTCGAACTCCTCGAGCTGCCATGCCAACGCCCGGGTGGGGGTCAGCCGGAACAGGCAGTCAGCTGTCGCATCCTGCTCGGGCAGGAAGTCCGAGTCGCCTGGCTGCTGGTACTTCCTCGCGAATACGTCGAGGACCTCGGGCAGCTCCCGCGGGTGGCCGACGAACTCGCAGCGCCCGGACACGATGAGCACATCCTCCCCGTCCGCGCAGTGCACGACAGCCTGATCGTTCACGCGCAGGTTGCGTGCCTTGACCGTGGCCGCGGACATGAAGATGAACGCCTCATCGTCGAGAACGGCGAGCCAGACCGGAGCCGCATGAGGCGCACCGTCAACTCCGACGGTGCCCAGCCACACAGTCCGCTCGGCTTGCAGTCGGCGGGCAACCTCGGGCCATTCCAACGTCGTGCTCCCACTGGCGGTCGTCACGTCCGCTCCATTCCGTCGGGGCCATCAACTAGCCTAGGGCGACCATGCCGCAGATCCCTCACACAGCGCT
>JAHECS010000075.1 GCA_024641635.1 Actinomycetes bacterium
AGCTGGATGGACGCGTGCCGCCAGGCCTCGCTGAACAGCGCCCTGATCCTGGAGCAGTTCGTCCCGGAAATGAAGACGAAGGGGCGACTCCAGGAGGGAATGGACGCGGACATCGTCGTCTTCGACCCGGAGACCGTTACGGACAAGGCGACGTTCGCGGAACCTATGCAGCTCTCCGAAGGCATGCAGCACGTGATTGTCAACGGCACGTTTCTGATTCGTGACGAGAAGCTGGAAACCGAGGCCATGCCGGGTCGTGCTGTGCGCGCGCCTGTTCGGGCATGAGCGAGACCTTAGTGAAGAAGTCAGATTCCGGCGCCGAGCCGATCCCGGTCACCGTGGTGGCCGGGTTCCTCGGCGCCGGCAAGACCACCTTGCTCAACCACATCCTGACCGCGGAGCATGGCCGTCGCATCGGCGTACTGGTCAACGACTTCGGCTCGATCAACATCGATGCGGAACTGGTCACCGAAGTGGAAGAGGGAATCATCACGTTGGTCGGCGGCTGCGTCTGCTGCGTCATCCGTACCGACCTGATCCAGGCGGTCCTGCAGCTCGCGAATCGGGCCGACCGGCCCGAGCACATCGTGATCGAGTCGAGCGGCGTGGCCAACCCGACCGGCGTGTTCGAGGCCTTCCTGCAGCCGATGATCCGCAACGAGGTGCTCGTCGATGGCGTGATCACGGTGGTCGACGCCGAGCACGCGCTGGGCATACCCGACGAGGAAGCCGGGTTGGCCCGGGCCCAGGTCGCGGGCGGCGACTTGATCGTGCTCAACAAGACCGACCTCGTGGATGGCGCCACCCTATCGAAAGTCAAGGCCTGGATCCGAGAGATCCGGCCGTCGGTGGAGATCCTCGAGACGACCCACTGCCGCGTGCCCATCGAGGTGCTGATCGGGGTGGGCCATCTCCACGATCCATCGCGGCTCGGTGGCGAGGCATCGACCGGAGACAACCACGGCGTCCACTTCGAGAGCTGGAGCTACGAGTCACCGGCCCCCCTGCGTCTCGATCTGCTGCAGCAGCTGCTGAACCACCTCCCCAGCACGGTGTTTCGCGCCAAGGGCTTCGTGTACGCCGCCAGCAAGCCCCGCATGCGAATGCTTCTCCAGATGGTGGGCCGGCGCGCCGTGGTGTCGGCAAACCGCCCCTGGGGAGAGGACTCTCCACGGACCCGGCTGGTATTCATCGCTCGCAGCGGAACCTGCGACTTCCCCGCAATCGGAAAGGCCTTGAAAAGTTGTGAAGAAGAATCCTGAAAGCGGAAGTGCGAGCTCGCATGAGGTTGCGGCCTTCATCATCAAGCTCGGAGAGGCAGCCCACGCTTACGGCTCGACCGCACCACGGCTCGAGGCGTACTTGTCTCGCGTGAGTGCGGTCCTCGGAAGCGGCGGCGTTTTCAGATCGACGCCCACGGAGATCGTCTTCGCCTTTCAATCGGATGAGGGCCCGTCACAGCGCCTTCATCTATCGGCATTGCCGGGTACAGGCCTCGATCTGGACAAGCTGGCGCGCGTCGGTGAGCTGGTCGATGCGGTCGAGGCCGGGCAGGTCTCCGTTTCTCAGGCGACGGCGCGCATGGATGAGATTGCCGCATTGCCCTCCCCCTGGGGCAACGTCGCGAGCGCTGTCAGCTACGCGCTTGTCGGCTCCGGGATTGCGGTCCTCCTGTCCGGGAGCTGGTGGGACGTGTTGTTCTCGACCCTCCTGAGCCTGGTCGTCTTCGGTATGGTCCTCCGGGCGGGCCGTCCCGGGGTGCGCTCGGCCGAGTGGCTGCCGCTCACCACCGCGTTCGTTGCCGCTGCCGTTGCCGCCGCCGCCAGGATCTGGGTGCCGGAGCTGAATCTGGTGCTGGTGACCTTGGCGGCGGTCGCCGTGCTCCTCCCGGGCTACTCGATCAGCCTCGGAGTGATCGAGATGACCGCCAGCCGTCACGTCGTCTCCGGCGCCGCGAACCTCGCGAGCGGTCTGGTGTACATGGTCAAACAGATCGCCGGAGGCTGGCTGGGGGCCGGTCTGATCGGGCAGTTGCTCACGATCCCTGCAGCGACCACCGGCACCCCGGTGGATTCTCGATGGCTCTGGCTGTTCGTGCCGCTACTGATCGCCGGGTTGTGCGTGGTCTTTCAAACGTCTCGCAGAGATCTGCTCGCCGCCGCGCTCGGCTGTGCCGTCGCATACGGTGGCATCATGCTCGGTAGCGCGATGGCCGGCAGCAATCTGGGGAACCTGATCGGCACCATCATTGCGGTGGTCTTCGCCAACCTGTGGGCGGTCAAGACGCGTCGTCCAACGTCGATTGTGTTGGTACCAGCCATCATTCTGCTGGTCAGCGGAACCATCGGTTTCCGCGGTCTGGCTGCGATCACCGAGGGGCAGGCGGCCCTCGGGGAGCAGCAGTTCCTGCAGATGTTCATGGTCGCGTTCACCATCGCCGCCGGCCTGCTCGTCGGCAACACGATCGTGCGGCCCAAGGCGACGCTGTGAGAGATCGGAGCGATCAAAAGAGAGTTTTATACATACTTACATCACACTTGAATGGAGAGAAATATAGTGAAGAACTCATGGCTGACTGTCGCCGCGTTTATTCTGGGCGTGTTGATGGTGTCGAGCGCGTTCGCTGAACAATCACAGGATGACCAG
>JAHECS010000076.1 GCA_024641635.1 Actinomycetes bacterium
CGCCTGCCGTGCACGACGGTCCTCCTCACCAGGTCAGTCGGGTCAGGCAAGCATGCCCTTGCGTCACGACGTAGTCGCTGGCCGGGTTCGGTGCCCATGCGAAGTCGTAGCAGTCCGGTGCGGTCGGCTGCGCGTCCCGTGGGATGGACTGCCAGAAGCGCTGGACGGCCTCGGTTGTCTGTCCGTACATGGCGATCACGGACGGCCTGAGCGACTCGAGTCGGGCGATGTCGGCATCGCCGAGCGTCGGCTCGAGGGTGGCCCGGTTCTCGCCCCACAGCTGCATCCCGGCGACGACGTACAGCTCCCGGTCGCCGCCGGCCCAGTCGCCGTCCACCCACGACAGGATCGAGTCCGTGCGAGCCGTCCGGCCGAGCAGCCACTCCTGGACGTTGACGGCGGTATGGATGCGGTCAGAGATGGGGTTGTCGGCGAACGCCCAGTTGTAGGGGCTCAGGTAGTACAGGCCGAGGTCGCCGCGGGAGTTCTGGAGGAGCTGGCCCGCGGCGAGCAGGAGGGCCAGACCCGCGATCGCGCCGATCGTGCCCTTGTAGGACGCGAGCAGGAACAGCGCGACCGCCGCCAGTGCGATGAGCCAGCCGGCGAGGAGCGGAATCCCCGGCTGGACGTAGCCGGTCACGACGACCACGAGGATCGCCAGCGCGCCAGCGGCGGTCTGCATCCGCGTCCACCGTCGCTCCGGCATGGCCAGAGTCGTGATGAGTGCCAGCGACACGAGGGCGGGGGGCCAGAGCATCGCCTGGTAGATGGGGGCCTCGAGGGCGATGCCGCCCATCATCGGCGAGAACACGAGCATGAAGGCCACGCTGGTGGCACTGATCACGAGGGCGCGCTGGGCGGCCGGCTCCCTCCGATGGGTGGCCCAGGCCACGGTCACTGTCAGGAGGATGACCGCGGGAACGATCAGGGAGATGTCGCGCAGCCACACCTGATCGGTGCTGGCGAAGTCGGAGAGCCGCTGGCGGGCGCCGGAGTCGACGTAGGCGGTCATCCAGTTCAGTCCGGGGAACATCACCAGGCCAGCGGCCAGGAAGGCGGCGAAGCTGACGACCGTGGTGCCGGTAGCGACCAGCAGCGGTGCGAGGCGGGTCCGCTGGTGGATCCGCAGGACGAGCCACAGGGTCCCGCCCAGCAGGGCGCCCGGCGGGTTCACCATGACCAGCCAGCCGAGGAGCACGCCGGCGATGGCCGCGGCACGGCGGCCGTCGAACAGGGCGCAGGCGATGAGGGCGGTTGTCCCGGCCAGCACCGAGCCGGTGAGGTACGTGTTGCCGAGGTAGCTCATCACGACGGTGCTCAGCGAGATGATCGCGGTGAGGAACGCGGCCGAGGCGATCCCTGTGAACCGGCGAAGTGCGATGTAGGCACCGGCAACGAGAACGAGGATGAGCAGCATCCGGTAGGCGAAGAACCCAGGGAAGTCGCCGAGGACGGCCGTCAGCGCGCGGACGGGGACGATGTAGCCCAGTCGCGTCCAGTAGTAGCTGTCGATCGGTGCGCGGTCGGTGATGTCGTCGCCGAACAGCCCGAGCGAGGCGTAGAAGGAGGAGTCGGGGGTGTCCAGCCCGGCCCATCGCTGCGACGTGGACAGGACGCCAGTGAAGAGCGCAATCGCCAGCACCACCAACGGCTCGCGGGCTCGGTGCCAGGCCACGGTCACCCCGCGAACCTACACCGAGCCCGCGCCCCGGCTGGGGGCTCTGCTGGCCCGCGGTCAGGCAGGTACCTCCCGCGAGACCTTGGCCGTGGTGGCCACCCACTGGGTGCCATCGTCGAGGTGGCCGGTCGGCATCGCGTCCTTGACGTCGACGTCATGGGCGTAGGCACTGCCGGTGTCGTACCAGCCGACGGGGGGTGCGTCCTTGACCTGCCCCGTCACCGTGCCCTTGCAGATGCCCACGCCCCACTGCCCGCCTCCGTCGCTGTAGCCGGACGGGCAGGACCACGTCCAGACCGTGCCGTTGAAGGTCGCTGCGACGCTGATCGTGTTGAGCTGCTGCTCCGCGTGGTACGTGTAGGGCGAGGTCTCGGCCTCCCGGTGGTACGTGTACGCGACGTACTTCGTGCAGACACCCGCGACGTCGGCGAAGTCGCTCGGGCACTCCCAGACAGTCCGCGTCGACGGACGGGGGGCGGGGGCCGGCGCAGGCGCAGGGGCGGGCGCCGGTTGAGGGGCCGGACCGGGGTTGGCGGGCGCCGGCAGGGGCGTCGGGGTCGAGGGGGCAGCCGGAGTTGGGTCCGTGACGGGTCGCGGCTTGGCAGAGCTGGTGACGCCGCCCATGACGTCGGCGAGCGTGCGGGTCATGGCGGCCGTCGTTGCTCGCCCCGCGCCCGCACTGTTCCGAGGGGTCACGCGGAACTGGTAGCGCGCGTCCGGCTCGAGACCGCCGAGCACGGCGCGCTGGGACCCCACCACGGTCGTCCGAACGGTGGGAGCGGTCCGGCTGGTGGCGACCACGTCGTACTGGATCCGCCTCCCGCCGGTCGCCGACGTCAGGCGATGGCGCCACGACAGGGCCACCGAGTCGGGACGATCAGTCGTGCTTACCCGCAGGCCACTGGCAGGGGCAGGGACGCT
>JAHECS010000049.1 GCA_024641635.1 Actinomycetes bacterium
CCTCGAGGTGCGGGGCGAGATCTTCTTCCCGGTGGCGGACTTCGAGCGGATCAACGCCGAGCAGCAGGACCTGGGGCTGCCCGCGTTCGCCAACCCCCGCAACACGGCGGCCGGGTCGCTGAGGCAGCGGGTCGACCGGCGAGAGGAGGAGCTTGCGGCCGTCCGCGCCGAGGGGCGCAGCGGCGACCGCGCCGAGGCGCGGATCGTCCGCATGGAGGGCGAGCTCGCACGCGCCGTCGCCCGCCTCGACGGGCTTCGCCTCACGGTGCACGGGATCGGCGCTGTCGACGGCGCCTCGATCACGCGGCAGAGTGAGGGCTACGAGGTGCTCGCCGACCTCGGGCTGCCCGTCAGCAGCCGTGCGCGCGTCCACGACAACGCCGCCGGGGTGCGGGAGTTCATCGACTACTACGGGGAGCACCGCCACGACGTCGAGCACGAGATCGACGGTGTGGTCATCAAGGTGGATGACATCTCTCTGCAGCTGCGGCTCGGCGAGACGTCCCGGGCGCCGCGCTGGGCGATCGCCTACAAGTACCCGCCTGAGGTGGTTCGCACCAGGCTCCTGGACATCCAGGTGAACGTGGGGCGCACGGGGCGGGTCACCCCGTTCGCCGTCATGCAGCCGGTGAAGGTCGCCGGGAGCACGGTGTCGATGGCCACCCTCCACAATGCGTTCGAGGTCGAGCGCAAGGGCGTCCTCATCGGCGACATGGTGTTCCTGCGCAAGGCCGGCGACGTCATCCCCGAGGTCCTCGGCCCGGTCCTGGAGGAGCGGGACGGATCGGAACGGGCCTTCGTCATGCCGACCGTCTGCCCGGACTGCGGCACGCCGTTGAGGCCGGAGAAGGAGGGCGACAAGGACATCCGGTGCCCCAACACCCGGTCCTGCCCCGCCCAGATGCGGGAGCGGCTGTTCCACGTCGCGTCCCGAGGGGCCTTCGACATCGAGGGACTGGGGTACAAGGCCGCCGTGGCGCTCCTGGACTGCGGGCTCGTCGCCGACGAGGGGGACCTGTTCCTGCTGACTCCTGCCGACCTGCTGAAGTGCCCCTTCTTCACCCGCGAGCCCGGCAGGGACGAGACCGGACCGCAGCTGTCGGAGAACGCCCGCGGCATGCTGGCCAACCTCGACGTCGCTCGTCGGCAGCCGCTCTGGCGGGTCCTCGTCGCCCTGTCGATCCGGCACGTCGGGCCGACCGCCGCGCAGGGCCTGGCTCGTCACTTCGGCTCGCTCGACGCGATAGCGGCCGCCTCCACGGAGGAGCTGGCATCGACGGACGGCGTCGGGGGCGTGATCGCCGAGGCCGTCCAGGAGTGGTTCGCCGAGGACTGGCACCGCGACATCGTCGAGAAGTGGCGCCGGGGCGGCGTCCGTCTGGCCGACGAGACGGTCGAGGCGGGACCTCAGCCGCTCCAGGGGCTGACCGTGGTCATCACCGGATCCCTCGAGGGATTCACGCGTGACTCTGCTGCTGCCGCTGTCACCGATCTGGGGGGCAAGGTCGCCTCGTCGGTATCGAGGAAGACCGACCTCGTCGTCGCAGGAGAGAACGCCGGATCGAAGTACGACAAGGCCCTGGCCCTCGGGGTGCCGGTCGTCGGCCTCGAGGGGTTCCGTGCACTTCTGGACGGTGGGCTGGCCGCCGCCCTGGACCAGAGAATGGACGCCACATGACCGCTGAGCTGCATGTCCTGCACACCGGCTACGTCGGGGCCGAGGACGAGTCCGGGATGCGCGTCGGTTCCACCGTGGTCTACGTGGCGCAGGGCGACGCGCACGTGATCGTCGACCCGGGCCTGGTTGCGAGCACGTCCGCGATCCTCGACCCCCTGCGGGGACTGGGCGTCGATCCCGAGCAGATAACCGACGTGGTCTTCAGCCACCAGCACATCGACCACACGCTCAACGCGGCGCTGTTCCCGGCCGCCAGGTACCACGACTTTGCCGCGGTCTACCAGGGCGACCTCTGGCGTGACGACGACGCCGAGGGCCGTCGGCTGGCCGACGACGTCTCGCTCATCCGCACCCCGGGGCACACGAACGAGGACATCTCCACGGTCGTGCGAACGGCCGACGGGCTGGTGGTCTGCACGCACGCCTGGTGGTTCGAGGGCGGCCCGGAGGAGGACCCCTACGCGCCGAGCCAGGACCTGCTTCGGGAGGCGCGCGAGCGCATCCTGGGCCTCGAGCCGACTCTCGTCATCCCGGGCCACGGAGCCGCGTTCGCACCCTGACGGGCTGGTGGATCAGGTCGTCGGGGGAGCGGCCTGCTCTGACGGCGGCGGTGTCACGGGTGCCGGGGGAACCGGGACGGCGATGACCGCGGTGGTCGAGATGAACTTCCCGCCGGTGAGGTCGGCGCAGGTGAGCAGGATGAGGCGCGGCTTGCCGGCGAGGGTGAACCACGACCGCTTGTGCTTGCCCTTCGGAACAGTGACCTTCTTGACGATCCGGTAGGTGATCGGCTCCTTGCCCAGCTTCTGGGCGGTGAACGTGCTCCCGATCGGCATCTTCAGGACGGTGTTGAGCTTGCCGTTGCACCCGTACCCGTAGCGAACATGCCACGTGATGATCGTCGTTCCGCGCTTGGCGCCGATCTTGGCGCTGCGCTTCGAGATGCCCGCGACCTTGTTCGTGGCCGGCGGATCCAGGGCACCGCCGCGCTTGTAGGTGATGGACTTGAGCGCGACCTTGGCCTTCCCTGCCTTCACGTAGCCGACTGCGGGGCCGCCCAGGGAGGCCGGCGGGCAGGTCGCGGCGCTGGCAGGAGTCCAGCCCACGAGGCCGGCCATCAGGACGAGCGTCGTCACGACGATGATTCGCTTCATCAGTTCCTCACGAGGGACGGCAAAGATCGTCCCAGCAGGGTACCTCCCCTTGGGTGCTGCGGCCATCACGGCGCCCGGGATCCGGGCGACCGGGCCACGAGGCGGGGATCGTCGGCTCACTAGGATCGCGGGCATGACGGCCATCACTCGTGCGGAGGTCGAGCACCTGGCTCGGCTGGCCCGCCTCCAGCTCAGTGCCGACGAGCTCGACCACTACGCGGGGCAGCTCGACGTGATCCTGCAGTCGGTTGCACGAGTCTCCGAGGTGGCTGCGGAGGACATCCCGCCCACCTCGCACCCGATTCCCGTCGAGAACGTGTACCGCGAGGACGTCGCCCGACCGGGCCTGGACCGCTCCGTCGTGGCGGCCGGCGCCCCGGCGTGGGAGGACGATCGCTTCCGCGTTCCCCGCATCCTGGACGAGGAGTAGTCGTGGCTGAGATGACCACCGACCTGGTCCGGCAGCCGGCCGCTGTCCTTGCGAAGGCGATGGCCGAGGGGGAGGTCTCCTCGGAGGACGTCACGAGAGCCCACCTCGAGCGGATCGCCGAGGTCGACGAGCAGGTTCACGCCTTCCTGCACGTGCTCTCCGACGAGGCCATCTCCGCGGCCCGCGCCGTCGACAGCCGTCGGGCGGGCGGCGAGGCGCTCGGCCCGCTCGCGGGCGTGCCCCTGGCGCTCAAGGACGTTCTCACCATGAAGGGCGTCCCCACGACGTGCGGCTCCCGCATCCTCGAGGGCTGGAGGCCGCCCTACGACTCCACGGTGGTGGAGCGCCTCCGCGCTGCCGACGTCATCATCCTGGGCAAGACGAACATGGACGAGTTCGCGATGGGCTCGTCGACCGAGCACTCCGCCTACGGGCCCACCCGCAACCCCTGGGACCTCGAGCGGATCCCCGGCGGGTCGGGCGGCGGCTCGTCGGCATCCATCGCCGCCTTCGAAGCGCCGCTCGCCATCGGAACCGACACCGGCGGCTCGATCCGCCAGCCCGCCGCCGTGACCGGAACCGTCGGGGTCAAGCCGACGTACGGCGGGGTGTCCCGCTACGGACTCGTCGCCCTGGCCTCGTCGCTGGACCAGGCCGGGCCCTGCGCGCGCACGGTGATGGACGCGGCGCTCCTGCACGCCGCGATCGCCGGCCACGATCCGCGCGACTCCACGTCGATCGCCGCCCCGGTGCCGGACGTCGTCGGCGCCGCTGAGCGGGGTGACGTCCGCGGGCTGCGCATCGGACTCGTCAAGGAGCTCGGCGGCGAGGGGTACCAGGCGGGCGTCTCGCAGCGCTTCGCCGAGGCCGTCGACATCCTCACCTCCCTCGGAGCCGAGGTCGTCGAGGTCTCGTGCCCGAACTTCGAGTACGCGCTCGCCGCGTACTACCTCATCCTGCCCTCAGAGGCGTCGAGCAACCTGGCCCGCTTCGACGGCATGCGCTACGGCCTGCGCGACGGCGACGACGGCCAGCGCTCGGTCGAGGAGGTCATGGCCCTCACCCGCGAGGCCGGTTTCGGCGCCGAGGTGAAGCGCCGCATCATGATCGGCACCTACGCACTGTCGAGCGGCTACTACGACGCCTACTACGGGCAGGCGCAGAAGGTGCGGACCCTGATCACCCGCGACTTCGCGGCCGCGTTCGAGAAGGCTGATGTGCTCATCTCGCCAACCGCGCCCACCACGGCCTTCCGGATCGGCGAGAAGATCGACGATCCGCTGGCGATGTACCTCAACGACATCGCGACGATCCCGGTCAACCTCGCCGGCAACGCGGCCATGTCGCTTCCCGTCGGCCTGGCACCGGAGGACGGCCTCCCCGTCGGGCTGCAGGTCATGGCGCCGCCGATGGCCGACGACCGCCTCTACCTCGTCGGAGCCGCCTTGGAGGCGGCGCTGGTCGACCGCTGGGGGCACCTGCTGATCGAGGAGGCTCCGGAGCTGTGACCACCGCCCACGACACCATCGCCTTCGCCGACGCCCTCAAGGAGTTCGAGCCGGTGATCGGACTCGAGACGCACGTCGAGCTCGGCACCAACTCCAAGATGTTCTGCTCGTGCCCCACGGCCTTCGGTGCCGAGTCGAACACCCAGGTGTGCCCCGTGTGCCTCGGCCTGCCCGGCTCGATGCCGGTGGTCAACCGGGCGGCCGTCGAGTCGACGATCCGCATGGGCCTCGCGCTCAACTGCGACATCGCCTCGTGGTGCCGATTCGCCCGGAAGAACTACTTCTACCCGGACATGCCCAAGGACTACCAGGTCAGCCAGTACGACGAGCCGTTGTGCACCGACGGGTACCTCGACGTCACCGTCGAGACCGATGCGGGCCCGCGCGAGTTCAGGGTCGAGATCGAGCGGGTCCACATGGAGGAGGACACCGGCAAGCTCACCCACGCGGGCGGGGCCACCGGCCGCATCCATGGCGCCGACTACTCCCTCGTCGACTACAACCGGGCGGGCATACCGCTGATCGAGATCGTCACCAAGCCCCTCGTCGGGACCGGTGAGCTGGCCCCCCAGGTGGCCAAGGCCTACGTGACCGAGCTGCGCGACCTCATGAGAGCGCTCGGCGTCTCCGATGTGCGCATGGAGGAGGGCTCGCTGCGCTGCGACGTCAACGTGTCACTCAACCGTCCCGGAGACCCCTGGGGCACCCGAAGCGAGACGAAGAACGTGAACTCGCTGCGTTCCGTCGAGCGGGCCGTGCACTCGGAGATCGAGAGGCAGGCGGCCGTGCTGTCCTCGGGCGGCCGGGTGGTCCAGGAGACCCGGCACTTCCACGAGGACACCGGACGCTCGACCTCGGGTCGATCCAAGGAGCAGGCGGAGGACTACCGCTACTTCCCCGAGCCCGACCTCGTCCCGGTCGCACCGTCGACGGAATGGGTCGACGAGCTGCGCGGAACCCTGCCGGAGCTCCCGTCGGCGAGGCGGGCCCGCCTCCGGGCGGAGTGGGGAGTCGGCGAGCACGAGTTCCAGACCATGGTGAACGCGGGCGCCCTCGAGCTGATCGAGGCATCCATCGCCGAGGGCGTCGATCCCGCTGCGGCGCGCAAGTGGTGGACGGGGGAGCTGCTCCGGATCGCGAACGACCGCGAGATGGAGCTGGCCGATGTTCCGGTGACCCCCGCGCAGATTCGTCGCGTCGAGTCCCTCGTGGCCGACGGCAGCCTGAACGACAAGCTGGCCCGTCAGGTCTTCGACGGTGTCATCAGCGGCGAGGGCGACGTCGACGAGGTCGTCGCGGGGCGCGGGCTCGCCGTCGTCAGCGACGACTCGTCGCTGCTGGCGGCGATCGACACGGCACTCGCCGAGCAGCCGGACGTCGCGGACAAGATCCGGGGCGGAAAGGTGCAGGCGGCGGGAGCGATCGTCGGTGCAGTCATGAAGGCGACGCGCGGCCAGGCGGACGCCGCCAAGGTGCGCGCCCTGCTGCTGGAGCGGCTCGGGGTGTCGGAGTAGTCGCATGCTCGGCGCCTACCTGCCCGAGGACGTCCGGCCGCTCGACTCGCCGGTGCCCTTCGTCGACGATCTCAACCGCGTGGCGTTCTACGTGCCGCGCTACATGGGCCCGGCCGACGACCTCGCGCTGATGTCGAGCATGCCCAACCTCGAGGTGGTCCAGCTCCTCACGGCGGGCTACGAGAACGCTCTGCAGCATCTGCCGCCCGGGGTGACGCTGTGCAACGCAGGCGGGGTGCATGACGCCAGCACGGCCGAGCTGGCGGTGGGCCTGATCCTCGCGTCCCTTCGCGGGATCGACGGGTTCGCGCGCGCGATGCCGACGGGGTCGTGGCTCTACGGCCGCCGAGAGGCCCTGGCGGACAAGCGCGTCGTCGTGGTCGGAGCCGGGGGAGTCGGGCAGGCGATCCGGCGGCGCCTCGAGCCGTTCGAGGTGGACGTGGTGATGGTCGGGCGCTCCTCCAGACCCGGCGTCCACGCCAACCGCGATCTCCCGGCCCTGCTGCCTGCCGCCGATGTCGTCGTCCTCGCCGTGCCTCTCACCGAGGAGACGTTCCGGCTCGTCGACACGTCGTTCCTCGCGCTCATGCGTGACGGCTCTCTGCTGGTCAACGTGGCACGCGGGCCGGTCGTCGACACGGACGCCCTCACCGAGCAGGTCGCCAGCGGACGCCTCGCTGCGGCGCTCGATGTCACCGACCCGGAACCCCTGCCCCCCGATCACCCGCTCTGGAGCCTGCCGGGGGTCCTCGTCAGCCCCCACGTCGGCGGCAACACGTCCGCCTTCCTGCCCCGCGCGCGCCGACTCGTCGCCGAGCAGCTGCACAGATTCGCCACCGGGGAGCCGCTCGCGTCCGTAGTCTCGCAGTGACACCTGGGAGGGTCCGATGATTCGAGCTGCCGCCGCCTTCACCCTCGTCCTCTCCGCTGCGGCGCTGGGGGTCACTGCGCCTCCGGCGGCCGCCGAGGACATGACGACGATCACCATGAAGGTCACCGGCTGCGACCGGTGCTCCATCACCCCCGTCCAGGCCCTCAACGCGGGCACGCAGCAAGCCTCGGTCTGGACCGGAACCACGGTCAAGGTCAAGGGCGGGCGCGCCGTGTTCACGGTGCCGACGTCCAAGACGGTCGGGATGTCCTTCAACCTCGTCGCGCGGTGGCCGGTGGACATCGATGCCGTTCCGGTGATCGTGACCCAGTACGAGGGCTACCAGCCCGGCCAGCGCGTCACGAAGCGGAAGGCGAAGGCCGCCAAGCAGGCGACTGCGTGCTGGGCCGGCACTGCCTCCCCGGCGGTGACCCTCCGCGTCACCGTGCGCCGCGTCTGGCTGCCGGGCATGGAGGTGGGCACCAAGACGAAGGTCCCGCTCGCCTGGATGGTGCCCACGGCCGAGGCCGCGGGGAGCTTCGGGCAGGCCGTCAAGGGGACCATCGCCCAGCAAGAGGCGTGGTACTGCTCGCCGTCCTGATTCCCCACCTCGCCAACGGATGGAAAGGCGGAACTGTTGTGAAGCGAATCTGGGTTGTCGCGGCGGCTGTCGTCGCGATTCTGGTGCCGGGTGCCGCTACTCCCGCGCAGGCCGGCGACGTCGTGCCGGGCAGGACCACCATCACGATGAGGGTGGCGGACTGCGAGGGCTGCACGATCCGACCAACGCTCTCCCGCATCGACGCTGACGGCAAGGCGGTGGGCTACTACCCCAAGGCGGTCACGGTGCGCAACGGCGTCGCCGTGATGCGCGTGCCCACGGCCAAGACTCCCGGCATGTCCTTCCTCATCAGCGGCCCCTCCCTCGAGAGCATCAACGCCGCTCCGGTGGTCGTCGTCCAGTACAAGGGCTACAAGCCGGGCAGCATCGTGACGAAGGCGCAGGCGAAGGCCGCGAAGCAGGCGAGTGGCTGCTGGGTCGGCACGTCGCAGTCGCAGGTCACGCTCTCGGTCGCGACCGCCACCGTGCTCATGCCCACCTTCCCGCCGGACGGCACCAAGACTCGCGTGACCCTCGGCTGGCTCGTGCCCACGGCGAAGGCTCCTGGCAACTTCGGGCAGACGTTCAAGGGCGTCATCGCGACGCAGGACGCCGGGTGGCCCTGCGACGCGGGGTAGCCCCAGCCCGGAAGACGCAGCAGGGGTCGCGTCAATAGGCTTCCTGACATGACCGACATGAAGCCGCGCAGCGCCGACGTGACCGATGGCCTCGAGCGGGCTGCCGCCCGCGGGATGCTCCGTGCCGTGGGAATGTCCGATGAGGACTTCCCCAAGCCGCAGATCGGCGTCGCCTCCAGCTGGAACGAGATCACGCCGTGCAACCTGTCGCTGGAGCGGCTGGCCCGGTCGGCGAAGGAGGGTGTGCACGCTGCGGGCGGCTACCCCCTGCAGTTCGGCACCATCTCCGTCTCCGACGGCATCTCGATGGGCCACGAGGGCATGCACTTCTCGCTGGTGTCGCGCGAGATCATCGCGGACTCCGTCGAGGCCGTGATGGAGGCTGAGCGGCTCGACGGCATGGTCACCTTCGCCGGCTGCGACAAGTCGCTGCCCGGCATGCTCATGGCGGCGGCACGCATCGACGTGGCGTCGGTGTTCGTCTACGCGGGCTCGATCCTCCCCGGCCACGTGAAGCTCTCGGACGGCTCCGAACGGGATGTCACGATCATCGACGCCTTCGAGGCGGTCGGGGCCTGCGCCCGCGGGCTGATGTCCCGCGAGGACGTCGACCTCATCGAGCGCGCCATCTGCCCTGGTGAGGGCGCCTGCGGCGGGATGTACACCGCCAACACGATGGCCAGCGCCGCCGAGGCCATGGGCATGTCGCTGCCGGGCTCGGCCGCCCCGCCCGCTGTCGACCGCCGCCGCGACGGCTTCGCGCGGCGCTCGGGCGAGGCCGTCGTCGAGCTGATCCGCCAGGGGATCACCACCCGTGACATCATCACCAAGCAGTCGCTCGAGAACGCGATCGCGGTGGTGATGGCGTTCGGCGGGTCGACCAACGCGGTGCTGCACCTGCTGGCCCTCGCGCACGAGGCGAACGTGGACCTCGAGATGGAGGACTTCCACCGCATCGGCGCCAAGGTGCCGCTGCTGGCCGACGTCAAGCCGTTCGGGCGGTACGTCATGAGCGATGTCGACCGGGTGGGCGGCGTCCCGGTGATCATGCGTGCGCTGCTCGATGCCGGCCTGATGCACGGTGACTGCCTGACGGTGA
>JAHECS010000031.1:0-30583 GCA_024641635.1 Actinomycetes bacterium
GCCGGATCCCCCTGTGACGCTCCCACGCTCACGAGCGTCCCACACATCGCTACCCGTTGCGCAGGGTCAGACCAGGCCGAAGCAGGTATTACGGCCCGAGGGGCGTCAGCGTCGGCCAGAACTCGCCTCTTGGGTGGAGCTGAGGGGACTCGAACCCCTGACCCCCTCCATGCCATGGAGGTGCGCTACCAGCTGCGCTACAGCCCCGTACGGGAGTCGTCACTATACAAGACCGTCAGCGGTCATCAGCGAGGGCGGTCACGGGCAGCGAACCGGCGTTGTACTCCTGCAGCCGCCAGGAAGGGGACGTCGATCCCACCGGAGTCTGGGTGGTGTTCTCCTGGAGGACCGACCATGCGCAGTTCGCCAGGACGCCGAGGGCCGCCCAGTGCTCGGGCGGCAGCCCGAGCAGGGCACCGATGGCCGCGCGGGCGGATCCGCCGTGGGTGGCCACCACGAGGGTCTGGCCGGGTGGCACGTGCGCGAGGGACTGCTCGATGGCCTCCACCATGCGCGCGGCGACCTCGATACGAGTCTCGCCGCCGCCCGGCCGAAGCTGTGAGCCGGCCGCCCACGCGTCGAGGTCCTCGCCGAACCGATCCTCCAGCTCGATGCGGGTGAGTCCCTGCCACTCCCCCGCGAACGTCTCGCGAAGGCCGGCGTCCTCGTGCACGTCCAGCCCGGTCAGGGCCGCCAGGGCGGCAGCGGTGGCACGGGCACGGATCAGGTCGGAGCTGGCGATGCGGTGGGGTGCCAGGCGGGCCAGGGCGGCGGCGGCCCGGGCCGCCTGGGCGTGCCCGGTGTCGTCGAGGGGGACATCGGTCTGCCCCTGGAACCGGCGTTCGGCGTTCCACGAGGTTCGGCCGTGGCGCCACAGGACGATTCGCCGGGCCGGCCCCCCAGCGCGGCCGGCAGCCGTCACTGACGCTCGCCGCGATGCTGCCCCTGATGGACGGCCTCCGGCAGGGCGATCATCGGGCAGTCCTTCCAGAGCCGCTCGATCGCGTAGTGGATGCGCTCCTCCGCGAGCTGCACGTGTACGACGATGTCGCCGAAGTCGAGCAGCACCCAGCGGCCCTCGGCCTCTCCTTCGCGGCGCAGCGGCTTCGCACCGAGCCCGTGCAGACGCTCCTCGACGCCGTCAACGACCGCTCGGACCTGCCGGTCGTTGGCGGCGGAGCAGAGCACGAACACGTCGGTGATGACCAGCTTCTCGCTGACATCGATCGCGACGAGGTCGTCGGCCAGCTTGTCCGACGCCGCTTCGGCAGCGGCGATGGCGAGGGCGACGGCTTCGGTGCTGGCGGTCACATGGAGTCCTTCGGGTCGGTGGGTGCCGACAGCCTCTCACACGCCGTCCCGACCCGGACCGCGCTCACGAGCCGGCAGCGGCCGGCCCCAGCAGGACCCGAACGTCCACCGTCGGCGTCGGCCCGGCATCGACGGCGACCGACGACTCGGGCAGTCCGAGTGCGGTCGCCGCCTGCAGGCCGAGGGCCTGGGCTGCCGGGGATTCCGCGGGTACCAGCACCTGCGAGCGCGCGGCGAGCTCCCCCTCGGCCGGATCCACCACGACACCGAAACCGGCCCCCGTCAGCGTCAGGCGGGCTTGGGTCACGGCTCCGAGAGTGGCTCCCGACCCCGTCAGCACCAGGCGCGGCTGGCCGTCGTGACCGGGCTCGAGAAGCGCCTCGGGGAAGAGCTCGCGGACAATCCCATCGGTCGCCTCGAGGTCGGCTACGGCCACCCTGTCCGAACCGGAGCGCAGGTAGGTGACCGGGAGGGTCTCGCGTCTCACGTCACCGGTCCGCAGGCCGCGGCCGACCCTGGAGAGCAGCAGCCCGGCATCCTCGGTCGTCACGGTCGTCCGCGCCATCGACCCGAGCCCGGTCAGCAGCTCCCCGACCGTCTCCGAGTCGTAGGGCAGCCCTTCGAGGACCCGGTCGACGACCAGCGCGAAGGAACCCGGAGCCTGGGCCGCCGGGAGGCTCACCCGGGATCCCGTCGCGTCGATCAGCCCGGACCAGGCAAGGCGGTCGAGGTCGACGAGGCCATCGATCCGCACGCCGAGCAGCGTCTCGAGTGGCTGCTCGGCGGTGCTCGGCCCGGTTGGGTCGTCGGCGTCCCCGAGCCGCACGGGTGGGACGGCTGGCAGCAGCAGGTCACGCGGCAGCATGAGCTCGGCGGTGTACCCGGTTCCGCCTCCCACCCCGAACAGCACCGTGCTCACCGCTGATCCCGCGTCGTCACGGACGGTGAGGAGCACCGTCAGCTGGCGGTCGTCGACGACGGGCAGCGCCGTGGCCGCCGAGGACGACGGCTGGGCCGTGGCGGCTGGCGGGGGTGGCTCGACGCGGTCGCGGGCCAGCAGCAGCCAGGCCACCGCTGTGGCGGCTGCGACCACGAGGACGACGAGCGCGGTGATCCGCCACGGGAAGGCGTGGTGCGACGACTCGGGGGCGCTCATGTCACGAGCCGGGGCGATAGAGCCCGTGCTTGGCGATCAGGTGGGCGACGCCCTCGGGTACGAGGTAGGTGATCGGCGCCCCGGCGCGCACCCGCGCACGGATGTCGGTCGACGAGATGGCCAGCGCCGGGATCTCCAGCATCGACACCCGTGCCTGAGGGAGTCCCGGGTCGGCCAGTGCATGCCCCGGGCGCGTCACGCCCACGAGGTGCACCTCCGAGAGGATCCGCTCCGGATCGCGCCAACCGACGATGTCCGCGAGCGCATCCGCACCCGTGATGAAGTACCACTCCGCGGTGTGGCCGGGATGGTCGTCCGCCAGCTCCTCGCGCAGATCCCGCAGCGTGTCGACGGTGTAGGTCGGACCGGGACGGTCGATGTCGACCCTCGTCACGCGGAACCGCGGGTCTGCGGCGGTCGCGACGACGGTCATGAGGTACCGCAGCTCTGACGGCGCCCGGCCGTCCTCGGGCTTGTGCCAGGCCTCGCCCGTCGGGCTGAAGACGACCTGGTCGAGGTCGAAGCGGTGGGCCACCTCGGATGCGGCGACGAGATGCCCGATGTGGATGGGGTCGAAGGACCCTCCCATGATGCCGATCCGCACGGCAGTCACGCCCTCGTCGGGGCCAGGACACTCACCCGGCTGTCCGGGAGCCGGTCAGTCGCCGACCTTGATCATCAGGGTGACGATGAGGAGCACGGCCAGGGACACGAACGCGAAGGCGCCGAAGACGTAGGGCGAGACCTGACCGGCCTCCACTGTCGCCTCCTCGCTCGCGATGACGAGAGCGCTGCTGACGATGTCCATGTCTTCCTCCCGGGTGGCGCGGCGTCGGGCCGCGATGGTTCAGGTCGGGCGGCCTCGGGGCCACTGTAGTGCCGAGGGCCGGTCACGCGCGGACATGTCCGTCGCCGGTCACCACGTAGGTCGTCGTCGTCAGCTCGGTGAGGCCCATCGGACCGCGGGCGTGCAGCTTCTGGGTCGAGATCCCGATCTCGGCGCCGAAGCCGAACTCCCCACCGTCGGTGAACCGGGTCGAGGCGTTGATCATGACGGCGGCCGAGTCGACTCCCGCCACGAACTGCTGGATGGCCGCCTCGCTGTCGGTGACGATCGCCTCGGTGTGCCCCGACGACCAGCGGCGGATGTGCGCGAGGGCGTCGTCGATGCTGTCCACGATTCCTGCGGCAATGTCCAGCGAGTAGTACTCCGACGCCCAGTCCTCGTCGGTGACGTCGGCGAAGCCGATCCCCGCCGACGACGCGTGCAGGGCGAAGCGGTCGTCCCCGTGGATCGTGACCCCGGCGTCACGGAGAGCGGCCAGGGCGCGCGGCAGGAACTCGTCGGCGATGTCCCGGTGGACGAGCACGGTCTCCGCCGCGTTGCACACGCTGACCCTCTGCACCTTGCTGTTGAGGAGGATCGCGACGGCCTTCTCGATGTCGGCGTGCTTGTCGACGTAGACATGGCAGTTGCCCACGCCCGTCTCGATCACCGGCACCGTCGAGTTGTCGACGACGTTGCGGATCAGCCCTGCTCCACCGCGCGGGATGAGGACGTCGACGAGCCCACGCGCGGTCATGAGATGGGTGACCGAGTCATGCGTCTCACCGGGCACGAGCTGGACGGCGTCCTGCGGCACCGAGGTGCCCACCAGCGCCCCGCGCATGACGTCCACCAGGGCCCTGTTGCTCGCTGCTGCGGAGGAGGAGCCACGGAGCAGGGCCGCGTTGCCGCTCTTGAGGCACAGCCCAGCCGCGTCGACGGTGACATTGGGGCGCGCCTCGTAGATCATGCCGACCACGCCCAGCGGCACGCGCACCTGCCGCACCTGGAGGCCGTTGGGCAGGGTGTACCCGCGGATGACCTCGCCCACGGGGTCGGGCAGGGCCGCCACGTCGCGAAGCGCCACGGCGATGGCCGAGATGCGCTCAGGGGTGAGGGTCAGCCGGTCCACGATGGCCTCGGAGGTTCCCGCCGAACGGGCTCGATCGACGTCCGCCGCGTTGGCCTGGACGATCTCGTCAGCGTGCTGCTCGAGGGCATCGGCCATGGCCTGCAGGGCGGCGTCCTTCTGGTTCCGCGTCAGTCGACGCAGGTCGACCGCCGCCTCGCGCGCCCGTCCGGCGGCGGCGTGCACCTGCGCACGCTCGTCGTCGACGTCTCGCGACTCTGGCCCCTCGGACATGCCCTGACCCTACCCAACCGATGAGGAGCCCTGACCGTCCACGAGACCACGGCCCGCGGGTGGCGTCGCCGCCCAGCGGAAGCCGGATTCGGTCAGAACGGAATGACCCGTCCAGCAGCGACAAGGCCGGGCTGCTCGTGGATGTAGCGACCCCTGCGATGGAAGGTCTCCCGGTCGACGACCTCGACACCGACGACTCGCCACGGCGGGAGCTGCGCGGATGCCACATGCTCGTCCCAGAGCAGCACGGCCATCCGCAGGGCGGTGGCGACGTCGGTGGCCTCCTCCCAGTAGCGGACCTCGGCGCGGTCCGCTGCGTAGCGCCCGGACAGGAGGAAGGGGTGCTCGTCGCTGAGGCGCTCGAGGGCGCCCTTGATCACCTGATCGGGGACCGAGACACCGGCAACCGTGAGAGTGATGTGCCACATCGACCGCGCCTCGGTGCGGCCGCCTGACGACGCGTCATTCCCGGAGGCAGAGGTGTCGACGGACGTGAGGCGTCGGGGTTCGGCAGCGTCCACGCCGTCACCCCTCGCATCATGATCCGTTGCTCGTCAGAATCACCAGGTCGTCACGGTGCACGACCTCGCGTTCATAGGCCGGCCCCAGTTCCCGTGCCAGGTCCCTGGTCGACCGGCCGAGCAACCCGGGCAGTTCCTGTGCGTCAAAGTTGACCAGACCTCGGGCCACCGCGTTGCCGTTTTCGTCGAGAAGGTCCACCGGATCCCCTGCGGCGAAGGTTCCCTCGATGCCGGTGATACCCGCCGGCAGCAGGGAGGTTCGACGTTGCACGACGGCCGCGACGGCTCCGGCATCGAGCAGCAGCCGGCCCCTGGGAGCGGTTGCGTGGGCCAGCCACAGCAACCTCGTCGAGGTGCGCCGTCCCGTTGGGTGGAACACCGTTCCGACGTCTCCCGTCGCGAGCGCCCGGGTCACGTCGGCGGCCGAGGCCAGCAGGACCGGTATCCCGGCGGCCGTCGCGATGGCGGCCGCGTCCACCTTGGTCGCCATGCCACCCAGCCCCACACCGGCGTTCCCGACCCCGCCGATGCGCACGCCGTCGAGATCCGCGGGTCCGCGCACCTCCGAGATGAGCTGGGCGCCTGGCTTCGTGGGCGGCCCGTCGTACAGGCCGTCGACGTCCGAGAGCAGGACGAGGGCGTCCGCCTGGACGACGTGGGCGACGAGGGCCGCAAGTCGGTCGTTGTCCCCGAACCGGATCTCATCCGTCGCGACGGTGTCGTTCTCGTTGACGATCGGCACGACGCCGAGGTCGAGCAGCCGGAACAGGGTGCGCTGGGCGTTCCGGTAGTGGCTGCGGCGGATGACGTCGTCGGCCGTCACGAGGACCTGGCCGACCGTGAGCCCGTGGCGCGCGAAGGACCGGCTGTACTGGGCCACGAGCATCCCCTGGCCCACCGAGGCCGCGGCCTGCTGGGTGGCGAGGTCGCGCGGGCGCCGCGCGAGGCCGAGGGACGGCAGGCCGGACGCGATCGCGCCGCTCGAGACGAGGACCACCTGGTGGCCCGCGGTGCGGCGAGCGGCCACCTCGTCGACGAGGCCGTCGATGCGGTCACCGTCGACCCCACCGCCGTCATGGGTGAGCGACGACGAGCCCACCTTCACGACCACACGAGCGGCGCCAGCGATCAGCTGACGGATGTCCTCGGCGCTCACGACTCACCCCCCGGGAGGTCGTCGAACCTCGCATCCAGGCGCACGTCCGTCCCGCGAGGACCCGCATGGGGAGCCATGCCCGCATGAAGCGTCGGGTACCAGTCGAAGACGACGGCCTCGTCGTCGCCGCCGATCATGACGGTCGAACCCGGCTCGGCGCCCATCTCGATGAGCTGCTCCTCGACTCCGAGCCGAGCCAGCCGGTCCGCCAGGTAGCCGACGGCCTCGTCGTTGCTGAAGTCGGTCTGGCGCACCCACCGCTCGGGACGGTCCCCGCGCACGCGATAGCCGTCCTCCTCCGCGGTGACGGTGAATCCGGCGTCGTTGACGGCCTTGGGGGTGATGACGACGCGCACGTCCTCGTCGGGCACGGCGGCCGCCCGGGCCTCGAGCACGCGCTCGGCCATCGCGAACGACAGCGGACGCAGCCCCTCGTGGGTCGCGGCCGAGATCTCGAACACCGGGTAGCCGCGTTCCTCGAGGAGGGGGCGGACCAGCTCCGCGAGCACGCGCGCGTCGGGAACGTCGATCTTGTTCAGGGCGACAACGCGCGGTCGGTCCTGCAGTCCTCCGTACAGTGCGAGCTCGTTCTCGATCATGTCCAGGTCGTCGATCGGGTCGCGTCCAGGCTCCATCGTCGCGCAGTCGAGAACGTGCACGAGGACGCTGCACCGCTCGACGTGTCGAAGGAACTCCAGGCCCAGTCCCTTGCCCTGGCTGGCCCCGGGAATGAGGCCGGGCACGTCGGCAACGGTGAAGACAACCTCTCCGGCGGTGACCACCCCAAGGTTCGGTACGAGGGTCGTGAACGGGTAGTCGGCGATCTTCGGTCGCGCCGCGGACATGGCCGCCACAACGCTCGACTTGCCCGCGCTGGGATAGCCGACGAGTGCGACGTCGGCCACCGTCTTCAGCTCGAGAACGACATCTCGGAACTCGCCCGGCTCGCCGAGCAGCGCGAAGCCGGGCGCCTTGCGGCGCTGCGACGCCAGTGCGGCGTTGCCCAGGCCGCCACGACCTCCGCGCGCGACGACGAAAGAGGCCCCGGCGCCGACGAGGTCGGCGAGGACAGTGCCCCCGGCCGTGCTGATGACCGTGCCGCTCGGCACTCGGAGGACGATGTCAGCGGCCTCGGCGCCGTTGCGATGACCGCCCTGACCGGGCTTGCCGTTGCCGGCCTTTCGATGCGGCCCATGATGGAACTCCAGCAGCGTCGTCACGCTCGGGTCGACGATCGCGATGACGTCGCCGCCGCGGCCGCCGTTGCCGCCGTCCGGCCCCCCGAGGGGCTTGAACTTCTCGCGCAGGATGGAGACGCAGCCGTTGCCGCCATCGCCACCCTGCGTGTGCAGGACGACCCGGTCGACGAAGGTGGCCATGGCGTCATCATCCTCTCTGCCCGTCGAGCGGGGCTGCGCGCAGTCACGGCATGCGCACGACCCACTGAACAAGCGAGGGCGGGCCGAACGGCCCGCCCTCGCTGCTGTCTGCGTGCCGGCTACTCGCCAGCGACGATGTTCACGACCCGACGGCCGCGGTGCGTACCGAACTGCACCTGACCGGCCGCGAGGGCGAACAGCGTGTCATCGCCACCTCGACCCACGTTGTCGCCCGGGTGGAAGTGCGTGCCGCGCTGGCGCAGGATGATCTCGCCGGCATTGACCTGCTGACCACCGAAGCGCTTGACGCCGAGGCGCTGGGCGTTGGAGTCGCGGCCGTTGCGGGTGCTGGATGCGCCCTTCTTGTGTGCCATGTCAGCTCACTTCCCCGGGGTGATGTCGGTGACCTTGACCGCGGTGAGCTCCTGACGGTGGCCCTGACGGCGGCGGTAGCCGGTCTTGTTCTTGTACTTCAGGATGTCGATCTTCGGCCCCCGGCGGTGGTCGACGATCTCGGCGGTGACACTGGCGTTGGCCAGGACCGACGGATCCGAGGTGACGGCCGTGCCGTCGACCAGGAGCAGGACCGGGAGCGCCAAGGAGGCACCCGGCTCGCCCGCCTGGCGATCAAGCACAACGACGTCGCCGACCGCGACCTTCTCCTGCCGGCCGCCGGCGCGAACGATGGCGTACACCACTTACTCCTGTCAGTCTGGGACGTGCTCGGGGAAACGCCCCGAGGCACAAGGGCTAAGGATACGGATCACCCTCCGTGAGGGTCAAACTGACCCCGCTGGCTCCATCTCGTCGTTGGCCTCCAGCCCATCAGCCGTCTCGGGCTCGACGGCGTCGGACACCGCTGCGTCCTCGGCCTCTGTGACCTCCGCCACATCGGCCGCGTCCACGGTCTCCTGCGGGACCACCTCGTCCGCCTCCACCGCCTCGACGACGGCCTCCAGCGGCACGTCGGGCTCGTCGTGCGCCGCGAGCGCCCGCGCCGCGGCCTCAGCCGGGTCGACGAACCCTGCGGGCTTGCGACCCTTCGGAGAAGGCTCGGGATGGTCGTGATCTGCGTGCAGGGAGACCTTCACGCCTCGGCCGTTGCAGTGCTCACACGTCTCCGAGAAGGACTCCAGGAGCCCGGAGCCGATCCGCTTGCGGGTCATCTGGACCAGCCCCAGCGAGGTGACCTCTGCCACCTGATGCTTGGTGCGGTCGCGCCCGAGGCACTCCACGAGCCGACGAAGGACCAGGTCGCGGTTGCTCTCCAGCACCATGTCGATGAAGTCCACGACGATGATGCCGCCGATGTCGCGGAGGCGCAGCTGCCGGACGATCTCCTCGGCGGCCTCGAGGTTGTTCCGCGTGACGGTCTGCTCGAGGTTGCCGCCCTGCCCGGTGAACTTCCCGGTGTTGACGTCGACGACCGTCATGGCCTCGGTGCGGTCGATGACGAGGGAGCCGCCGGAAGGCAGGTAGACCTTGCGGTCCAGGGCCTTCATCAGCTGCTCGTCGACGCGGTACTCCGTGAACAGGTCGGTGGTCCCGACCCAGTGCTGGAGCCGATCGGCGAGGTCGGGGGCCACCGCGCCGATGTAGGCGCTGAGCGCGGTCCACGCGGAATCGCCGGAAACGACCAGCGACGCGACGTCCTCGTTGAAGATGTCGCGGACGACCTTGATCGCGAGGTCCGGCTCGCTGTACAGCAGCGACGGCGGGTTCGCCGACTTCGCGGCCGAGGAGATGTCCTCCCACTGGGCCGTGAGCCGGGCGACGTCCTGCTCGAGCGACTCCTCCGGGGCTCCTTCTGCCGCGGTCCGCACGATGACGCCGGCGTCCTCCGGCATGACCCGCTTGAGGACCGACTTGAGGCGGCTGCGCTCGGTGTCGGGCAGCTTGCGGCTGATGCCGGTCATCGAGCCGTCAGGGACGTACACGAGGAAGCGGCCGGGCAGTGACACCTGGCTCGTGAGCCGGGCGCCCTTCTGCCCCACCGGGTCCTTGGTGACCTGCACGAGGACGGGATCCCCCGACTTGAGGGCGAACTCGATCCGCTTGGGCTGGCCCTCGAGCCCCGCCGCGTCCCAATTGACCTCGCCTGCGTACAGCACGGCGTTGCGACCCCGGCCGATGTCGACGAACGCTGCCTCCATGCTGGGCAGGACGTTCTGCACCCGACCGAGGTGGACGTTGCCCACCATCGACGACTGCGACCCACGGGTGACGTAGTGCTCGACGAGGACGCCGTCCTCGAGGACCGCGATCTGGGTGCGGTCGCCCACCTGACGCACGGCCATGACCCGGTTGACTGCCTCACGGCGGGCGAGGAACTCCGCCTCGGTGAGGATCGGTGCCCGCCGACGCCCGGCCTCACGGCCCTCTCGCCGGCGCTGCTTCTTGGCCTCGAGCCTGGTGGAGCCGCGGACGCTGGTGACGTCGTCTCCGCCCTTGGACCGAGGCTGGCGAACGCGCACGACGGTGTTGGGCGGATCGTCGGGAGACGTGTCCACGTCACCGTCGCCACCGCGGCGACGACGACGGCGGCGCCTCTTGGTGCCAGTGCCCTCGGCGTCCTCGTCCTCGGACTCCTCGCCCTGCTCCTCGTCCTGCTCCTCGTCGGCGCTGCCCGACTCCTCGTCCTCGCCCGAACGGCGCTTGCGGCCCCGTCCGCCGCGGCGACGGCGACGACGGCGTGCGCCCTCCTCGCCAGGCTCGTCGGACTCGGACTCCCCCGCCTCCTCGACTGCTGCGGCCTCCTCGGGCGCTGCAGCCTCCTCGGGCGCTGCGGCTGCCGCCTTCCGCCGGGTTCGCTTCGCCGGCTTCTCGGCTTCAGCGGCCTCGGCGTCGGGAGCCTGGAAGAGTGGGGCGACGAACGCCGGAGCGGCCATCCGCGTCCCACCGGCGGCGTCTGCGCCGGCCTCGTCAGGCGGACTGGTCTTGCGCGCCCGCGTGGAGGTGCGGCTCCGCTTGGCGGGCGGCGTGGTGTCCTTCGCCGCCGGAGCCTCGCTCTCGCTCCCGGTGGACTCGGCACCTCCCGCCGACTCCTCGGCGGCCGCGGCCGTGGCCTTCTTCGTGGTCTTCTTCGCGGCCTTCCGCGCCGGGGCCTTCGTTGCCTTGGCGGCGCGGCTGCCCGTCTTGGCGCCGGCGGACTCCCCGGCCTCCGCAGACTTCTTGGCTCCCGCCGACTCGCTGGTCTCAGCAGCCGGCGGCCCCGCTGGGCGGCTCGCGGCCCTTCGGCGGACCCGCTTCTGAGTGGCCTCGGTCGGGGTGGTCTGGTCGGGGCTGGCGTCGTTCGTGTCGACCATGTGGTCGCAACTCCTTTGAGGGCGCACCGCCCGAGGGCCGTGCACTGGTGTCGGGCGAGGGGCACGCCCCTCGTCAAGCCTTCATGGTTGTGGGGTGCGGCGCGCGCATGGGCGCGGCGGACTCACTCCACCAACGGCATCCCGCCACCGGAGCCCCGGGACTGCGACCTATCCGGCCCGGTCGGGGGCGAATGGATCGTTGACCGAGGTGCCGGCCTCGTCGAGGGGCCCCTGTGCCAGCCGGGTCACCCGAGGGGGGATCGGCGGCACGAGGTCAGCCACACGGCGGAGCGCGGACAGAACGTCGTCGGGTCGAACGGACGGTGTTCCGTGCCGAACGACCAAGGTGAGTATCGCACAGTCCGACGCCGCGGGGTCGAACGCGGACTCATCCGCCGCCTCACCGGAGCTCGAGGCCCGGATGACCGCCCCCCGGGCGTCGAACGTGCGGCGGCCGTTCTTGGTCATCCGGTCCACCAGCACCTCCTCGGCCGCCAGCAGCGCGGCCACCGCTCGGGCCGCGTCCGGGGCGGAGACTCCCGGCAGCTCGACCCGCCACAGGCTCGCCTCGAGCCGGTTGGCGAAATCCGGCGTCCGGGCCTCCACCGCATCGACGACGTCGAGGCCCGGAGGCAGGGCAGCGTCGAGGGCGGCTCGGACCGCCTCCGGGTCACACGCCTCGGTCACGCCGATCTCGACGTACTCGGCCTCGCTCGCCACCCCGGTGGGCGAGGCGTTCGCGTACGAGATCTTCGGGTGGGGGGAGAACCCTGCGCTGTAGGCCATCGGGATCCCGGCCCGGCGCAGGGCCCGCTCGAGGGCGCGCTGGAAGTCGCGGGCACTGGAGAACCTCAGCCGACCCCGCTTCGCGTACTGCAGGCGCAGCCGCTGGACAGCGGGTGCCGTCTCCCGATCCGGCTGGGGGCGCGGCGCCATCAGGCGGAGGTCGAGTCAGCGAGCACCGGATTGCGCGGCCCGACGCCCGGCATGGGCAGGTCGACGACGCCTGTCGGACCCACCTGGATCTCGGTGTCCATCTGGTCGCACACACCGCAGTCGAAGCACGGCGTCCACCTGCAGTCGTCGACCGCGACCTCGTCGAGCGCGTCCTGCCAGTCCTCCCACAGCCACTCGACGTCGAGCCCCGAGTCGAGGTGGTCCCACGGGAGGACCTCGGTGCGCTGTCGCTCGCGGGTGGTGAACCAGTCGACGTCGACGACGTCATCAGCGAGCGCCGTGGCGGCCGCGGACATCCACCGGTCGAAGTCGAAGTGCTCGCTCCATCCGTCGAACCGGGCTCCGTCCCGCCACGCCTGCAGGATGACCCGACCGACGCGCCGGTCCCCCCGCGACAGGAGTCCCTCCACGATCCCCGGCTTGCCGTCGTGGTACCGGAGGCCGATGGACTTCCCGTACTCACGATCGGACCGGATCGCGTCGCGCAGCTTGCGCAGCCGCGCATCGGTGGTCTCGTGATCCAGCTGCCCGGCCCACTGGAAGGGAGTGTGCGGCTTGGGCACGAAGCCGCCGATCGACACGGTGCATCGGATGTCCCGGCGTCCGGTCGCCTCGCGCCCGGCCCGGATCACCTCACGCGCCAGCGTCGCGATCTGCAGGACGTCGTCGTCGGTCTCGGTCGGCAGCCCGCACATGAAGTACAGCTTCACCTGCCGCCAGCCACCCGCGTAGGCGGTCGTGACCGTGCGGATGAGGTCCTCCTCGGTGACCTGCTTGTTGATCACCTTGCGCATGCGCTCGCTGCCGCCCTCGGGGGCGAAGGTCAGCCCGCTGCGCCGACCGTTGCGCGACAGCTCGTTGGCGAGGTCGACGTTGAAGGCGTCGACCCGGGTGCTGGGCAGCGACAGCGACGTCTGCGAGTCCTCATAGCGATCGGCGAGGTTCCGGGCGATGTCCGCGATCTCCGAGTGGTCCGCGCTCGACAGCGAGAGCAGGCCGACCTCCTCGTACCCGGTCCTCTGCAGACCGTTCTCGACGATCTCGGCGATACTCGTGATGCTGCGCTCCCGGACGGGACGCGTGATCATCCCGGCCTGGCAGAAGCGGCAGCCGCGGGTGCAGCCGCGGAAGATCTCGACGCTCATGCGCTCGTGCACCGTCTCGGCGAGCGGGACGAGCGGGTTCTTCGGGTACGCCCACTCGTCCAGGTCCATGAGGGTGTGCTTGCGGACGCGCCAGGGGACGTCCGGGCGGTTCGGAGCGACGCGCTTGATGCGGCCGTCCTCGAGGTGGTCGACGTCGTAGAAGCGCGGCACGTACACCGAGCCGGTACGCGCGAGCTCGAGCAGGAGCCCCTCGCGGCCTCCCGGGCGTCCGGCGCGCTTCCAGTCGCGCACGATGTCGGTGATGAGGAGGACGGCCTCCTCGCCGTCACCGAGCACGGCAGCGTCGACGAAGTCCGCGATCGGCTCGGGGTTGAACGCGGCGTGGCCGCCCGCGACCACGACGGGATGCGACTCGTCGCGCTCGACCGCCAGCAGCGGGATGCCGGCGAGGTCCAGTGCCGTGAGCATGTTCGTGTACCCGAGCTCGGTGCTGAAGGACAGGCCGAGGAGGTCGAAGTCACCGACGGCCCGGTGCCCGTCGACGGTGAACTGCGGTACGCCGTGCTCCCGCATCAGCGCCTCGAGGTCGGGCCACACCGCGTAGGTGCGCTCGGCGAGGGCGTCGTCGCGCTCGTTGATGACCTCGTAGAGGATCTGGACGCCCTGGTTCGGAGCCCCGACCTCGTAGGCGTCCGGGTACATCAGCGCCCAGCGGACCTCGGCCTCGCTCCACGACTTGGTGACCGCGTTGACCTCTCCGCCGATGTACTGGATCGGCTTCGTGATCAGCGGCAGCAGCCGCTCCAGCCGATCGAACACGCTGTCCCCCGGCTCATGCGGGCGCAGCGACGAGCGGTCGATCGACGGGGAAGTCATGGAACGAGAGGATACCCAGCGCTCCCCACACCCGCCCACCTTGAGGTTGGCGCCCGCCATCCCCCCGCCCCCCCGCCGATCTTGAGGTTGGCGCCCGCCAGCCCCGCCCACCTTGAGGTTGGCGCCGAATTCCGGGCGTCACGGCGCCCGCAAGCTCAAGGTCGACGGGAGCGGCAGCGTCGATCCCCAGCGCGCCGCGCCGCGCGGCGGACGTCCACCGAAGCGTGGTGGGCGTTCTCCGCATGGCATCCGACCGCGACGGTGCGACCATGCGCGCCTATCGCGACCCCGTTGACGATGCCGAACCCGCGTCGGTCTTTCGCCTTGCCGACGCCGTCTCATGGGGTCGCAGTCGGGATGCAGTGCGCCGGGATGTCGAGGCGGGGCGACTGCTCCGGCCTCACCGGGGGGTGTACGTCGTCCCCGAAGCCGCGGGCGACGCGGCCCGTGTGCGTGCCGCCTGCCTTCACCTAGGGCCGGAAGCTGTGGCGGTCCTTCACTCAGCCGCCCTGCTGCACGGCCTGCAGGGCGGGCCTACCGGCCAAGTGCCGCAGATTGCCGTTCCGCCGGGGCTAGAGAAGCGCCAGCGAGCGGGCCTCGACCTGCGCTTCTGGGAGCTGCGCGACTATGAACTGACGCAGATCGACGGAATTCCCGTGACGACGGTCATGCGGACGCTGGCCGATGCCTGTCGTCTGCTGCCCCGCTTCCAGGCTGTGGCGTACGTCGACTCGGCGCTCAATTCCGGCCTCGTCGGACCGGCCGACCTGGATGTCGTGCGAGGTCTGATGAGCCGACGGCGCAACTGCGTCGCCGGACGACGCCTGCTCGCCCAGGCCCGGCCCGGTGCCCAGTCGCCCCTCGAGACGCGGGTCCGACTGCGCGCAACCGACGGCGGATTCCCTCCGGATGCCATGCAGGTCCCGGTGCTCGATCCGGAGGGAAGGGTCCTTGGGTACGGAGACATGGGCTTCTGCCTGCCGGAGGGCGGATGGTTGATCGTCGAGGCGGACGGTCGCAGCGTGCATGAGCTTCCGGAGGCCGTGCTCCATGACCGGCATCGCCAGAACGCCTTCGTCGCGGTGCCGGGGAACACAGTCGTGCGGTTCACCTGGGCGGACACCCGATCGGCCGCATACATCCCCAGCGTTCTGCGCCCCATGCTCCGCACGGCCGACTGGCGGCCGGGGAAGTACCGCCGACCTTGAGCTTGCGGGCAGATTCGAGACCCGAAACGGGCGCCAACCTCAAGGTCGGCGGGGCTGCGCAGGGGCGGCGGCGGGGGCTGCGCAGCGGCGGCGGGGGCTGCGGGCTAGATGCCCGCGCGGACCGCGTGCAGGCGCACGTTCTGCAGCAGGCCGACGGCTATCCAGGTGGCCATCATCGACGTGCCTCCGGACGACACGAGCGGGAGCGGGATGCCGGTGATGGGCATGATGCCCAGCGACATCCCGATGTTCTCGAACATCTGGAACGCCAGCCAGGCCACGATCCCGGTCGCGACGAGGCGGCCGAAGAGGTCGTCCGCCCGGTACGCGATGAGGACCGCGCGCCACAGGATGACGCCCAGCAGGAGGATGAGCACGGCAGCCCCGATGAAACCGAGCTCCTCCCCCACCACCGTGAAGATGAAGTCGCTCTCGTTGACGGGGACGAACTTGCCCTGCGTCTGCGGACCCTGGAACAGGCCGTAGCCGGACCAGCCACCGCCGCCGATGGCGATCCGGGCCTGATTGGCGTTGTAGGCCGCGCTGCTCACGTCCGCAGACGGGTTGATGAAGGACGTGAGTCGCTGGACCTGGTACTCCTTCAGCAGGCCGAGCTGGATCGCGAGGACGATGCCGGCGACGGCCCCCACGATGAGGCCCACCACCCACCGGGTCCTGGCGCCCGACACCGCGATGATCGACAGTGCGACCGATCCGAGGATGAGGACGGTTCCCGTGTCGTTCTGCACGAGGATGATGAGGATCGGGAAGACCGCCACCAGGAGCGCCATGAAGACGTCACGGTCCCGCGGCTCGCTCTCGGTGTCCCGCTTCTCGCTCAGCAGCACGGCCATCATCAGGATGACCGCCACCTTCGCGAACTCCGACGGCTGCACCGTCATCCCGCCGGGGAGGTCGATCCAGGCTCGCGCTCCCGCGATGGTCGCGCCGATGCCGGGGACGAACGGGAGCAGGAGCAGGAAGACCGAAGCGAAGTAGATGATCGGCGTGTAGGCGCGAAGCCACCGGTAGTCGATCCGCGACGCAAGCAGGCCGAGGACGATCCCGATGACGATGTTGATCAGGTGCCGCTTGAGGAAGGACTGCGGATCGTTCTCGGACGCCATGTCCGCCCGGCTCGCCGACCACACCAGCATGGATCCGAACACGGTGGTCGCCAGCGCCGCGATCAGGAGGATCCAGTCGAGATCGCGCCAGTAGCCCGGGCCACCGGAGAGGCGCATGGCCCCGCGCGGTGCCGCCTCGGGTGCGTACAGGGCGCTCATGGCGTGGATCCTGCCGTACGAGTCGAGACCACGCCCGCGTTCCGGCCCTTCGGCGTGACGGGCGTACCGTCCGCGCGGACGACCGGCAGGGAGTCCTGCGGCGCCCCACCCGCGAGGATGCTCGTCTTCGGTCGAACGACCCCGTTGCGGATTCCGAAGATCTCCTCGTAGATCTTCCGGACGCTCGGGCCTGATGTCTTCGAGCCGGTGCCTCCCTCGGTCACCATCATGACGATGGCGTACCGCGGGTTGTCCGCCGGCGCGTAGGACGCGAACCAGGACGTGGATGCCTTGTCTCCGGTGACCTGCGCCGAACCTGTCTTCGATGCCACCGGGATCTGCTTGAGCGGGAAGCCCAGGAAGGGGGTCTCCCCGGAGCCATCCGTCGTCACTCCGGGCAGCGACCGCTTGAGGAACTTGATCGCCTTCTTCGGGACGTCGACCCGGCCCTTGAGGATGGGTGGGAACTCCTTGACCACCTTGCCGTCGGCGGACACCACTCCCTTGGCCACCTGCGGCTGGTACAGCTTCCCGCCGTTCGCGATGGTGGCGTAGACCATGGCCATCTGCAGCGGGGTCACGGTGGTATCGCCCTGCCCGATCGCGGCGTTCAGCGCGTCACCCGCGCGCCACTGGTACCCGTCGGTGCAGTTCTCCTTGTCAAGAGCCGTGTAGTAGTCGGCAAGCTTCGGATTCGTCTTGCGGGTCTCGGGATAGCCCTGCTCGGCATTGCGGCACCACGTCTCCTTCTTCGCCTCCCAGTTGTCGTACTTGAAGGTGCGGCCGGACACGGTCCCGGCGGCCTCGCCGGGAAGGTCGATGCCGGTCGGCTGGCCGAGGCCGAACGCCTTGGCCGCGTCCGCGATCGGATCGGGCGCTGTTGCGTCGGCATCGGGGCCGCCGGCCTTCTGCCACATCGTGCGCGCGATGTCGTAGAAGACGGTGTTGCACGACACCTCGAGAGCGCGGGTGAGGGAGATGGGGCCGTAGGCGCTCGACTCGTAGTTCCGGAACGTCTGCGGCCCGATCTTGAGGCTGCTGGGGCACGGGTAGATGCCGTAGAGGTTGAAGTTGTCCTTGCCTGCCGCGGCGGTGCTGACGACCTTGAAGGTCGAGCCGGGAGCGAACTGGCCCTGATACGCGTTGGACGACAGCGATTCGTTGTTGATGAGCTCCTTGAACTGCTTCTTGCTGACACCGCCGATCCAGATCGACGGGTCGTAGGTGGGGTAGCTCGCCATCGCGAGCACGCGCCCGGTCTTCACATCGACGACGACGGCGGCGCCGGACTTGCCCCGGTAGCCCTGCTGTCGCGCACGCTGCACGGCGCGCACCAGCTGGTCCTCCACGACGGACTGCAGCTCGGCGTCGATGGTGGAGACCAGGTAGCTCCCGGCAACCGGGTCCTTCTCCTCCAGCGTGCCGGTGACGTTGCCCGCCGTGTCGACCGCCAGCGTGGTGATCCCCGGCTCACCGCGCAGCTCCGCGTCGTACTCGCGCTCGAGGCCCGTGCGGCCGACCACGTCGGTACGTCGCAGGCGATCGAACGCCGTCGAGTCGCCCTGCTCCGCGAGCTGCTCCTCCGTGACCGGACCGAGGTACCCGAGGATGTGCGCTGCGTTGACGTTGAACGGCGATGGGTACTCGCGGATGGCCTCGAGCCGGGCGGAGATTCCCGGGAACTCGCGGCGCTTCTCCATGATGGTCAGCGCGGTGCGGGTATCAACGTCGTTCGCGACGGGGACCGGCTGGTAGGGCGAGCCGTTCCAGCAGACGGGCGGCGGCTTGGCGCCGTCGGTGCCGCAGGGCGTCAGGCGGTCGCTGATCTTCGCGGCGGGGGTGTCGAGGATCCGGGCGAGACGACGGATGACCGCGGCCCCGCCGTCGTCCTCCTTCTCGAGGGTCTGCCGGTCCACGGTGACGACCACGGAGGTCCGGTTCGACACCAGCGGACGTCCGGCCTGATCGAGGACGAGTCCACGGACGGCGGGTTCCACCGTCTCGCGGACGGTGTTGTCAGCGGCCGCAGCGCGGTACGTGGCCCCTTCGACGACCTGGAGGTAGAAGGCCCGCGCGAGCAGGGTCCCGAGGAGGGAGACCACGAGGACGGCAAGGACGAGCAGACGCAGGTTCGAGCGCTCGCTCACCAACCGCCTCCCTTCCCTGGCGCGCGTGACCGCTCCGGTGACGACCGGAGTGGGCTGTTGGGTACGACGGTACGACGAGATCGGGCTGCCGCCGGTTCCCGGTGCCCCACTTCACCCCTTTTGGGATGAATTTTCCACCGTTCAGGTGACCGACACCTCAGGGGTCGCCCGGCGGACGAGCCAGGCCACGAGCAGGATCACGACGGGGGCCATGATCACCGCGTACAGCGCACTGCTCAGCACCAGGCCGGGGACGTCCTCCCACGACACCCGATCACTGCCGAGCATGGTGTCGATCCCCGACGTCGCCAGCACGGCGGCGCCGGCGGCCAGCCCGACGATTCCCATCATGATCGGCACGGTGCGGTCGCGCGGGTCGACGACGGATCCGGTGATGTAGCCGATCGCGATGTAGACGATGGCGTTGACACCCAGCAGGGTGTCCCCCGGTGGGGCGAGGTCGATCAGCACGCCACCGAGGAAGCCGGCCACGGCGCCCTGCGTCGGTCCCATCGCCAGTGCGATCGCGACGATCGTCACCACGACGAGGTCAGGGGTCGCGCCGGGCAGGCCCAGCCGCGAGAGCACCGTCACCTCGGCGATGACCGCCCCGAGCACCAGCGCGCCGATGATGAGGGCCTGCCGCCAGACCATCGCTAGTTGCCCGTCTCCGGGACCGGGGTGGCGGCCGTCTCCGTGGTGGACGCCTTCTTCTTCTTGGTCGGGGCGGGAGTTGCGGCGGTCTCCTGCTCGGGCGCCCCGGACGGACTGGGCGTGGCCTGGTCGGCCGCTGCGCCAAGCGGGGCAGGGCTCGGCGTCACCGCGAGGGCCGAGGACTTCGGCAGCACCGAGTCGCGTGGATCCTCGCGCGGCGGGCGGGTGACGACGCCGACCACGCTGAGCTGGGAGACGTCAGCGAACGGCCGCACCGTCGCGACCCGGGTGAGCTGGCCGGGGGCTCCCGAGACGTCCACCACCTCGCCGATGGGAAGACCGGGGGCGTACGGCCGCCCGCCCTTGGACCCGAAGGTCACCAGGGCGTCCCCCTTGCGCACGTCGGCCATCGGATCAAGCAGCTGGAACTCCAGCGAGTCCTGCCGTCCGGTGCCCGCGACGATGCCGATCTCCTCGGTGGTGGCGACGCGGCCACCCACGGCCGACGACGAGTCCACGATGAGGACCACGGTCGACGTGCTCGCCGTCGTCTTGAGCACGCGCCCCACGAGTCCGTCGCCGTTGATGACGGTCATGTCCTGCTCGATGCCGTCGTTGCGGCCCGCGTCGATCGTGATGGTCCACGAGAAGTCCTGCGCGGGGCCGACGGCGATCACCTCGGCGGGCACGAAGCGGTACTTGCCGACGCTGGACACGCGCAGCAGGGCGTCGAGTGCGTCCGCGCGCGCCTTGTCGCCGGTGAGGGTCTGCAGGTCGCTCTGCAGGCGGCTGTTCTCCTCCTGCAGCGTGTCGATCTGTGCGGCCTGATCACGCATGTCGGACCACCAGCCGCCGGCACCCGTGATCGGGGAGAAGACGGTCGCGGCGACCCGCTCGAGGCCGCCGAGCACGTTCGCTGCCACCGTGCGCACGCTCGCGAAAGGCCCTTGGCCGCCGCGGAGGTCGAGGATGACGAAGGTGAGTGAGGCGACGACGAGCACCGCGAGAACGATGCGGGTACGTCGCGACAGCATGGGGTCAGTCTCCCTCACCGCGGGTCAAGGGAGCTCCCCCGACCTGCGCAGGCGGCACCGGCTAGCGGCGCGGCTCCGAGATGAGCACCTGCTGGAGCGCCTCGAACTCCTCGACGCACTTGCCCGATCCGAGGGCCACGCAGTCCAGCGGCCGGTCGGCGATGATGATCGGCATGCCCGTCTCGTGACGCAGCCGCTCGTCGAGCCCGCGCAGCAGGGCGCCGCCGCCGGTGAGCACGATGCCGCGATCCATGATGTCGCCGGAGAGCTCGGGCGGAGTGCGATCGAGGGTGGCCTTCACGGCGTCGACGATGGCGTGCACCGGCTCGTCGATCGCCCGACGGATCTCCTCCGCCGAGACCACGATGGTGCGTGGCAGACCGGTGATGAGGTCGCGGCCGCGGATCTCGGCGTGCGGCTCGTCCGGCATCGGGAACGCCGAGCCGATGGCGACCTTGATCTCCTCGGCGGTGCGCTCGCCGAGCATCAGCGAGTACTCCTTCTTGACGTACTGGATGATCGCGTTGTCGAGCTCGTCGCCGCCCACGCGCACGGAGAGCGAGCACACGATGCCGCCGAGTGAGATGACCGCGACCTCGGAGGTGCCGCCGCCGATGTCGACGACCATGTTGCCGGTCGGTTCGTGGACGGGGAGCCCGGCGCCGATCGCTGCCGCCATCGGCTCCTCGATGATGAAGACCTTGCGCGCACCGGCGGCGTAGCCGGCATCCTTGACGGCGCGCTGCTCCACGCCGGTGATGCCGGACGGGACGCAGACGATGAGCCGGGGCTTGGCCAGGTGACGACGCTTGTGCACCTTCTGGATGAAGTAGCGCAGCATCCGCTCGGTCGTGTCGAAGTCCGCGATGACGCCGTCCTTCAGCGGGCGGATGGCGACGATGTTGCCGGGCGTCCGCCCGATCATGCGCTTGGCCTCGGAGCCGACCGCCAGGATGCCGCCGGTGTTGTTGTTGATCGCGACGACGGAGGGCTCGTTCAGGACGATGCCGCGGCCGCGCACATACACCAGGGTGTTGGCGGTGCCCAGGTCGACGGCCATATCGCGGCCGACGAAGGACGACGAAGCAGCCATGGGGAAGCGGCCTTCCGAGCGGGAGCAGGAATGCCCATCCTAGAGCCTCGGTAACGTTCCGATCACATCCCTTGGGCGAAAGATCCCTTTTGCCCGTTCTCTAGGGGTATCGCACGGTCCCGGAGGGTCCGATCAGGCCACGGCGATCCGCTCGGCCCTCTCGATCTCCTTGCGCCGCAGATACGCCTCCAGCCGCTCCGCCACCTCCGGGGTCGACGGCAGATCGAACGCCGCCGTCGTCACCGCACCGAGGTCGGCCCGATAGTCGTGCCCCCGGCTCTCGAAGAGCCCGGGCTTGACGTTGGTCGCGAACATCGTGTCGACGAAGGCTGCGGCGAAGGTGATCCCCGGCTTCCAGGTCATGCCCTCGGGGACGTTGCGCCCTCGGGTGCCGTCCGCCGGCAGCCAGGCCGGACGGTTCAGCAGCAGGTCGGGGCGGAACCGCACGACCGGATCCCCGTCGTGCTCGAGGAACCAGACCCGAGGTCGCGGATCGGGCATGGAGGCCGGCAGCTGATCGGGCCGATCCACCGTGTACGACTCCCCCGCGCAGAGCGAGTGGAAGACGTCTGCCACCTCCCCGCCCGGCGTTCCGACCCAGAGGGCAGCGGAGACCCCGTAGTGGTCGAGATCGAGACGTCCCGCCGGGATGGCGGCCTGCTGCACCTTCGCTCCGAGGCTCTCCCCGTACAGCAGGATTCGCGGACGGGTGGCCCGGTCGCGCAGCTCGTCACGGATGGAGTCCAGCAGCAGCCGCTGCGTGTGCGCGGCGAGCTGCACCTTGTTCATCGACAGGAACGACGGGAGCAGGCCGTACCCGACGGCGACAGCCGCGCAGTCGCCTCGGGTGAGCACCTCGAGGATGTCGACCGGGAACGAGTTGGCGTACCCGGAGCCCGCGGGCGCCTGGATGAGCAGGTGCGAACGATCGAATGCCCCCGTGCGACGCAGCTCAGCCATGGCCAGTCCCACACGCTGCTCCGCCGTGCTCGCCGAGTCAAAGCCGACGAAGACGCGGACCGGTGCGGCGACCGGCTCCTGGGCGGTCACCTCGCGGATACCGTCCGGGGAGGTCACCGAGCCGACGAACCGTGCCCCCTCGCGGCCCAGCTCCGCGACGGAGACCATGGAGCCCGGGCCTCCCGTCACGTCGGGATCCTGGGGCGGCGTCGCGAAACCGGGGTCGAGCTCGCGACTCTCGGCAGCCAGGCCGCCGATGACCCTGCGGCCCGCCACGCTCCCCGCCGCGGCCACGGCTCCGACGACGCCCGCGCCGATGAGCAGCGGCGTCGCGGTGGTGATCGGGCCGGACCCGCGCCCCGTCGCTGCACGTGCGAGGGAAAGCAGCGATCCGGTCTTCACACCGGCCGTCACGCCGGCCAACCCGCCGAGCACGATCGGGAAGCCGGCACGGACCTTGGCCGGCCACTCCACGAGGGTCGGACCGCGCGACGCGACGGCTACGGCACCGCCCACCGCGGCCCCCACGAGGAGTCCGACCGCCGCGGGCTTCACGGCTAGGCCAGCCCGGGGAAGAAGAGGGCGATCTCCCTGGCCGCCGACTCCGGGGAGTCGGACCCGTGCGTCACGTTGTTCTGCATCTCGGTGGCCAGGTCGCCGCGGATCGTGCCGAGCGGCGCATTGACCGGGTTGGTGGCGCCCATCATGCTTCGCCACTGGACGATGGCATCCGGTCCCTCGATGACGGCCGCCACGAGCGGGCCGCCGGTGATGAACTCCACCAGGTCGCCGAAGAACGGCTTGTCCTTGTGCTCGCCGTAGTGCGCCTCGGCCACCTCGCGCGTGAGGGTGCGCAGCTCCATCGCGACGATGGCGAACCCCTTGCGCTCGATGCGGCCGATCACCTCGCCGACGAGTCCACGGGCTACGCCGTCGGGCTTGATCAGGACGAGAGTGCGCTCGGACACGAAGGGCTCCTTGGAGACGTTGTCGACACCGCTGCGCGATGCGCCGTCATCCTAACGACCCGGCCTCACCCGCTCGCGACGACCGGCGACCGTCAGTCGCCATCGGCCGCACGCGCACGCAGGGCGTCCACGCGACTGCCGTTGTGGATCGCCAGCCACCACAGGATCACGAAGATCCCGCCCACGACGAGCATCGTCCAGCCCACGACGATGGCGCTGGCCAGCACGAGGGCCTGCAGGATCCAGCCGACCGTGAGGCCCCACGGCCGGCGCAGGGTCCCGATCGCGAGGACGAGCAGGAGGATGAGCAGGAGACCGGCGATCCAGGCGACCGTGGTGTTGGCCACGGAGCCGTCAGAGGTGGCCAGTGACGTCGCGAGCAGGACCACGACTGCCTCGATGCCGAGGACCGCCGAGCACAGCACCTTCACGAGGCCACCCCCACGAGCCGCCGCGCGTCGCCGACGAGCACGACAGATCCGGTGACGAGGACGCCTGCACCCCCGAACTCGCCCGTCTCCTCGGCCAGCTGGATCGCCCGGTCGAGCGCGTCGCCCAACGACGGTTCGACGAACACACGGTCGTCGCCGAAGACCTCGACCGCGTGGGCGGCGAGCTGATCCGCAGGAAGTGCGCGTGTCGACAGCGGCTGGGTGATGACGATCCGGTGAAGACAGGGTTCGAGCGCCGCGAGCAGCCCGCGCGCGTCCTTGTCGGATAGCACGCCGACAACGCCGACAAGGGACGTGAAGTCGAACGAGTCGTCGATGGCTCGAGCCAGCGCCTCGGCACCGTGTGGATTGTGCGCCGCATCGACGATGACGGTCGGGCTTCGGCGGACGACCTCCAGCCGCCCCGGCGATGTCACTGCAGCGAACCCGGCGCGGACGAGGTCGGCGTCGAGGGCGCCGACGCCACCCAGGAAGGCCTCGGTGGCTGCCAGGGCGACGGCCGCGTTGCGGGCCTGGTGCTCTCCGAACAGCGGGAGGAAGACCTCGTCGCACACGGCGGCGAGACCCTTGAGGGTCAGCATCTGACCTCCCACGGCGACGCCCCGGGCGAGCACGCCGAACTCGAGCCCCTCGCGGGCCACGGTGGCGTCCACCTCCGCGATGCGGGCCAGGAGCACCTCGGCCGCCTCGAGGTCCTGGGCGGCGATCACCGCAATCGCCCCCGGCTTGATGATCCCGGCCTTCTCACGAGCGATGTCGGCGATGGCGTCACCGAGGTACTCGCGGTGGTCGAGGCCGATCGGCGTGACGACCGCGACGGCACCATCAGCGACGTTCGTCGAGTCCCAGCCGCCACCGAGACCCACCTCCACGATCGCGACGTCCACAGGCGCGTCGGCGAAGGCCGCGAAGGCGAGTCCGGTCAGCACCTCGAAGTACGACAGCGGTACCCCGTCGTCCGCGGCCGAGTTGGCATCGACCACGCCGACGTAGGGCGCGATCTCATCCCACGTGGCCAGCAGCCGCTCCTCGGAGATCGGCTCTCCGTCGAGGCAGATGCGCTCGCGCGCATCCACGAGATGCGGGGAGGTGAACAGCCCCGTCCGCAGTCCGAAGGACCGCAGCAGGGACTCGATCATCCGCGCCGTCGAGCTCTTCCCGTTCGTGCCAGTCACATGAATGACCGGGTACGTGTCCTGCGGCCGTCCCAGCAGGTCGGTCAGGGCAGCGATCCTGGCGAGGCTGGGCGCGATCACGTTCTCCGGCCAGCGCGTCTCGAGATCCGACCAGAGCGCGGTCAGCCGCGGGTCGGAGGTCATGCCGGTGAGTGTAGGACGCAGCGAATCGCCATACTTCTGCCGAGGCGCCGTGCGGAGCTCGGGGAGGGTTCGGTGAACGACCAAGGTTCGCGCGCGGAGGCGTTGTGGCAGCAGTGGCGCCACCTCGCGGACACGTCGATCGACGTCGTGCTCGAGGCCGACATGCGGACCGCCATCACCTGGGCCTCGCCGTCGATCACGGCGGTCCTGGGTTGGCGGCCCGACGACGTGATCGGAATGACGCCGGCCGACCTCGTACATCCGCAGGATCTGCACCTCATCGTGGCCGAGATCGAGCGGATGTTGGGCGGCTCGTCCGCGGGTGACGACCCCAAGTCGACTGCCGCGAGCACTGTGCGACTGTTGACATCTTCCGGCGGCCACAGGCCGCTGACCTACCGCGCCCGGGTGCTTGCGGGGGATCGCGGCGGGGCGGGTGGCTTCCTCATCACGCTCAGGGACACCTCCGACCGCGACGAGGCGCTGCGCGCCCTGTCGGTACTGACGGAGGCCAATCGGGTGATCGCCGCCGCCGTCGACGACGAGCGCAGCCTGCTGCACGCCATGTGCGACGTGATCGTGAGCACCGGGGAGTACCCCCTTGCGTGGTACGGCCGGCCCGTCGAGGACGAGGCGAGATCCGTGGCGGCCTGCGCTGTCGCCGGACCGGCCTCTGCGTACGCGACGGACCTCGACATCTCCTGGGGGGACGGCCCCACCGGCCGTGGCCCCACCGGGACGTGCCTGCGCACGGGCACCACGACGGTGGCGGCTGATCTCGGGGACAACCCGGACTTCCTTCCGTGGCTGCCGGCGGCGAAGGCATTCGGTCTGCGCAGTTCGATCGCCATGCCGATCCTGGCGGAGGGCAGGATCGACGGTGCGCTCATGGTCTATGCGGAGACACCGGGCGCCTTCGATGCACGGGCCCGCGAACTGCTCGAGACCCTCGCAACGGATCTCGGACTCGGCTTAGAACGGCTCAGGGCCGGACGTCGCCTCCGCGAGCAGTCTCGGCGCCTGTCGGAGAGCGAGGGGCGCTACCGCCTGTTGGCCGAGCACGCTTCGGACGTCGTCGTCCGCTCTCCGGCCAACGGCGGCATCGATTGGGTCTCCGACTCCGTCCGGAACGTCCTTGGCTGGGCGCCAGAGGATCTGATCGGCAAGCGTTGGGACATGGTCCACCCGGAGGACATGGAGCTCGCGCAGACCGCGCAGGCCGCTCTGGATCGGAACGGGCACTCCGACACCGAGCTCCGGATCGTCTGCGCCGATGGCGCGAACAAGTGGGTCCGCATGCTCGTTCATCGCGTGGCCACCGAGGACGGTGACTTCGACATCGCGGCCCTGCAGGACATCGACCGGGAGGTGCGCGCGCGCAGAGAACTCGACTTCTCGCTCGGACATGACCCGCTCACCGGCATGGCTGCCCGCCCCGCGATGGCCGAGCGCATCGTGGCGGCCCTGAGGAGCCTGGGCGAGGGCGACCAGGCGGCCCTCCTGTGCTTGAGCGTCGATCGCCTTTCCGCCGTGAATGACGCCTTCACCCACGCCGTCGGCGACGTCGTGCTCACCACCTTTGCTACCCGGCTGCTGGAGATAACCGGCAGGCCCGAGTACGTGGGCCGGGGCAACGGCGTCGAATTCCTCGTGCTGGTCCCGCAACTCACTGGGGGCGACGAGCTCGCCAAGTTGGCCCAGGGACTGCTCACCCTGGCACGAGAGCCCTTCTTCACTGACGATGCTCGCATCGACGTGACGGCGAGCATCGGGATCGCCGTCGGCGGCCGGGACGACGACGCGGACCAGCTGATGCGCGATGCCAGCGCCGCGATGAGAAGCGCGAAGGCTGAAGGACGCGATCGCTTCGCCTTCTCGGACCCGGGGATGGTCGAGCAGGCCCGCCACTACCTGCACGTCGAGCAGCGCATCAAGGAGGCCATCGACACTGGACTGTTCGTCGCGCACTTCCAGCCGATCGTCGACCTTGGGGACGCTGAAGTCTCAGGCTACGAGGCGCTGGTCCGAGCCCGACGCGAGGACGGACGTCCGCTGGCGTTCCCGGGTGAGTTCATGTCGGTCGCAGAGCGGTCCGGACTCGTGTGCCACATCGATCTCATCATGCTGTCGGCCGCTCTCGCGGCACTCGCGACGCTGCCGCCGCACCTGACCGTGTCGGTGAACCTGTCAACGCTCACGATGACCCGCCCCGGCTACCTGCAGCGGATACGCGACCTCGTCCAGCAGTCCGGCGTGCGGCCGTCACGCCTGCACCTCGAGGTGACGGAGACGTCCCTGCTGGGAGAGTCCGGGGCGATCACGGACGGGATGACCTCGCTCGCGGAACTGGGCACGCGTTGGTACGTCGACGACTTCGGCACGGGCTACTCCTCCATCAGCCACCTGCGCGACCTGCCGATCTCCGGCCTCAAGCTGGACGTCAGCTTCGCGGCCGGTGTGCGGCAGGGACACGCACGGAGCGTCCGGTTGGCCAACGCCCTGGCCGGCCTCGCCCGCGGCCTCGGCCTGGACACGGTGGCCGAGGGCATCGAGACGGAGGCCGAAGCCGAAGCCCTCTTCAGCCAGGGCTGGCGGCACGGTCAGGGCTACCTGTACGGCAAGGGGGAGCTGCTCCCCGATATCCGTCTGCCGTGAGGTCGGTGGCCACCAGCGTCAGAAGAGTTGGGCCCCGGCACCCGTCCGCCGCCCCAGCCGGCCGATCAGCACACGGCCAATAGGATCTGGCCCCATGAGCACCGGTCGACTCCCTGACAAGCCCACCCTCGATGGCATCGAGGCGAAATGGGCTCAGGCGTGGGATGAGCAGGGCACCTACCGCTTCGATCGGAGCAAGTCCCGGACCGAGATCTACTCGATCGACACGCCACCGCCCACGGTAAGCGGCTCCCTCCACGTCGGTCACGTGTTCTCCTACACCCACACCGACTGCATCGCCCGGTACAAGCGGATGCGCGGCTTCGAGGTCTTCTACCCGATGGGCTGGGACGACAACGGGCTGCCGACCGAGCGCCGCGTGCAGAACTACTACGGCGTGCGATGCGATCCGAGCCTGCCGTACGACCCCGCCTTCCAGCCCCCCGAGCAGCCCGACGCGAAGCACCAGATCCCGATCGCGCGCAAGAACTTCGTCGAGCTCTGCGAGCGCCTCACCACCGAGGACGAGGTCGTCTTCGAGGAGCTGTGGCGCCGCATGGGCCTGTCCGTGGACTGGTCGCAGACCTACCAGACGATCGACCACAATGCGCAGCGCGCGAGCCAGCTCGCCTTCCTTCGCAACCTCGCCCGGGGTGAGGCCTACCAGTCCGAGGCGCCCACCCTGTGGGACGTCACATTCCGGACTGCCGTCGCGCAGGCCGAGCTCGAGGATCGCGAGCGCCCGGGCGCCTACCACCGCATCGGCTTCCCGACCGTCGATGACCGCGACGTGGTCGTGCACATCGAGACGACGCGGCCCGAGCTGCTCGCCGCGTGCGTCGCCCTCGTCGCGCATCCCGATGACGAGCGCTACCAACCTCTTTTCGGCAAGACGGTCGTGACGCCCGCGTTCGGAGTCGAGGTGCCGGTCGTCGCCCATCGTCTCGCGGACCCGGAGAAGGGCTCCGGCATCGCCATGATCTGCACCTTCGGCGACATCACCGACGTCACCTGGTGGCGCGAGCTGCAGCTGCCGACTCGACCGATCATCGGGTGGGACGGGCGCATCACCGGCGAGACCCCCGAGTGGATCACCGACGACGAGGGCATCGCGCACTACCAGCAGATCGCCGGGGCCACCAGCCACACCGCGAAGGAGCGGATGGTCGAGATCCTTCGCGAGACCGGCCTGCTCGAGGGCGATCCGAAGCCCATCACGCACCCCGTCAAGTTCTTCGAGAAGGGCGACAAGCCGCTCGAGATCGTCACGACGCGCCAGTGGTACATCACGAACGGCGGACGCGACGCGGAACTCCGGCAGCAGTTCGTCGAGCGCGGACGCGAGCTGAAGTGGCACCCGCCGCACATGCAGGTCCGCTACGAGAACTGGGTCGAGGGCCTCAACGGCGACTGGCTGATCTCCCGCCAGCGATTCTTCGGGGTGCCGCTCCCGCTCTGGTATCCGCTCGACGGCGACGGCAATCCCGTCTACGAGAACCCGATCATCCCGGCCGAGGACACCCTCCCGATCGACCCGAGCAGCGACGCCCCGCCCGGCTACTCGGAGGACCAGCGCGGCATGCCAGGCGGGTTCATGGGCGATCCCGACGTCATGGACACGTGGGCGACCTCGTCCCTCAGCCCCCAGATCGCCGGCGGATGGGAGCGCGACCCGGACCTCTGGTCGCGCGTCTTCCCGATGGACCTGCGCCCGCAGGCCCACGAGATCATCCGCACCTGGCTGTTCTCCTCGGTTGTGCGCGCCCATCTGGAGGAAGGGTGCCTGCCGTGGTCCGACGCGGCCATCTCCGGATGGATCCTCGATCCCGATCGCAAGAAGATGGCGAAGTCCAAGGGCAACGTGGTCACCCCCGCCGCGCTGCTCGACGAGTACTCGTCCGACGCCCTCCGCTACTGGGCGGCCTCGGCCCGCCCCGGCACCGACACCGCGTTCGACATCGGCCAGATGAAGATCGGGCGTCGGCTGGCCATCAAGCTCCTCAACGCGAGCAAGTTCGCGCTCGCCCTCGAGGTGCGCGAGGACGATGCCGCGATCACGGAGCCACTGGACCGCGCGCTGCTCGCCCGACTCGCGGCGACCGTCGAGCAGGCCACAGCCGCGTTCGAGGACTACAACTACGCCAAGGCGCTCGAACTGGCGGAGACCTTCTTCTGGAACTTCACCGACGACTACGTCGAGCTGGTGAAGGACCGGGCATACGGCGGGAGGGGCGAGTCCCCCGCCGCGTCGGCCAAGGCGACCCTGGCGGCGGCACTCAGCGTGCAGCTGCGGCTGTTCGCCCCGTTCCTTCCCTTCACCACGGAGGAGGTGTGGTCGTGGTGGCAGGAGGGCTCGGTGCACCGCCAGCCGTGGCCCGACGCGGCAGACGTGGCCACCCTGGCAGGCGACGCCGATGCTCGCCTGGTCGACGACGTGGCGGCGGCATTGACGGGCGTGCGCAAGGCCAAGTCCGAGGCCCAGGCATCCATGCGCGCTGAGATCGCGACCGCGGTCGTCACGGCTCCGGCCGAGCAGGCCGCCCGGCTGCGATCCGCGGGCGACGACATCAAGGCCGCCGGGCGGATCACCGCCCTGGACGTCCTCGACGGTGAGGGTCCGGTCACGGTCACGGCTGTGCTCGCGGACGTCTAGGCGTCCAGGTGGCCGAGGTCATCGTCTGGATCACGCTCGGACTCGTGCTGACGGTCGTGCTCGTGGCGGCGGCCGCCAGCTACCGCCGGCACGCCCGTCGGGCGAGGGCCCGCTCGCGGGCTGCGCTGAACCGGCTGCTCGCGGAGGCGGACGAGATCACCCGCGCCCAGCGCGACCAGGACCCCGATGACCCCGATG
>JAHECS010000031.1:30683-32968 GCA_024641635.1 Actinomycetes bacterium
AGCTGGGTGGACGTGCGCGGCTTCTCCACCGGCGGGGCGGGCGGCTGTTCCGCCTGCTCCTCCGCCTCGTCCTGCTCCTCGAGCGCCTGCATCTCCGGCGCATAGACCCGGATGAGGTCGATCCCGCTCAGGTCCACCTTCGACGCAGCGTCGAGGTCGTCCGGGAGCACCTGAAGCTCAGGGGCCATGCGAGCGAGGTCGTCGGCGTCAGCGGCCGCCGAGAACCAGTCCGGCGTGTGCGTCGCCGACGACGGGAAGGCACCGGTGCCAGCGCCGTCGGCCACATCCTCCAGCGGCAGGGGCTGCTCGAGTGCGAACAACGCATAGGCAGCGTCCGCGAGGAGTGCCTGGACATTCGTCACGGTGCCCCTCCCTTCGACCCGCGTCCCGAGCAGGGCTCGGTCACCGGCGGAACAGGCCTCGCCGCTTCACCGGCTGCTCGACCGGCGGCGGCTCCTCCACGACGGGAGGCGGCGCGACCATTGGCGCCGGGGCAGGCTCGACCCTCGCAGTCGAGGTCCAGGTCGCCATGTCGCGGTTCGGCAGGCAGGCGTGGGCAAGCTCGTTGTACGCCGGACCCAGCAGAGGATGGTCGAGCAGCGCATACATCCGATTGAGGTTCGTCGCCGTGAGCACGTCCTTCGTCGCGAGCGGGACGACACCGACGACGGGGACGCCGAGACCGGCCGCGAGCACCTGGTCCCGCTCCATCCCGACGTTCGCGACCGACTGGTTCACGATGATGCCGATCTTCTCCCGCGGGATGCCGAGGCCGGACTCGTCGAGCGGCGCGGTGATCTCACGTAGTGCGCGGGCCATGCCCTGGACCGCCGTGGACGCCAGCGTCGTCACGAAGAGGATCTCGTCCGCCTCGCCAAGGGCGACCTCGGCGATCAGCGGCTCCAGGTACTGGACGCTGGTGTCCATGATGATGATGTCGTACATGCGCTGGAGGCTGCGCACGATCGTCCGGTAGAAGTCCGGACCGACGGTGTCCGCGGTGCGCGGCCGGATCGGCGCGAGCAGCGTGTCGATGTCCAGCCCCTCGGCCCGAACGAGATTCCGCCGGATGCGGTCCTCGTCCCACACCGGCTGCACGCGGATGTTCAGGGCGGTCGGCATGAACTTGCCGATCAGGGACGCGACCTGGCCGTCGCGGGTGTCGAGGTCGATCAGGCACACGGACAGCGGCGTGCCCGCGTCCGCAGAGGCCCGCGCGATCGTGGCGGCCAGCATGATGGACGCGGTCGACTTGCCTGACCCGCCCTTGCTGGAGGTGACGGTGATCGTCGTCTGGCCCGGTCGCTTGGGCAGGTCGAGGAGCTCGAGAGATGCGTTCGGCGGATACTCGCCGCGTGGCGCGGTCGCCGTCGCATCGTGGACTGCCCCGATGGGCGGCATCGACGGACGGTTCGGCGCCGTGCCCATGGGTGGGGTGCCCGTGCGCACGATCGGCTCCACGGATGCCGGCGCTTCGACGTCCTGCAGCCCCGGCCGTACCTCGTCCGCCTCGCCGGCCGCGGCCAGGTCATCCGACGAGAACTCGACCGCCGACGTCTCATCGGGCCCTTCGGCGGACATCGCGGAGACATCGGGGGTGGGGACGTCGTACTCGTCAGAGGCGTCCTGCCCCGATCGCGTCAGCGGCGCATCGGCAGCGGGACCGTAGTCGTCGGGGAAGGTGACCTCGCCGCGAAGCACGTCCCAGAACGCGTCGAGCGCGGCCCGGCCACCCGCGGGCGCCTCCACCCGGTGGTACGCGAGGGTCTGCGGATCGACACCCTGGGCCGCTGCGGCCCGCCCGATGCGACCCTCGAAGTCGTCCCAGGCGTCGGCCCGCCATACGACGATGAAGACGCGGGCCCCCGCATGAGCCATCGCCACGAGCGCTCGGGCGGTCTGTGTCCGCTCCGAGTCGTCGTCCGGTGAATCGCCTCGCAACGAGTCGGAGAAGACGAGGACACGGGATCGTTGGTCGAGCCGACCACCCGACAGCGCGGACCACATGTCCGCGACGCATGCCTGCCGCTCCTGGACGTTCCATTGCACGCCCGTGCGGCTGAGCAGGTCGTGGATCGACGGCTCGGCGACGACGATGACGCCGGGACCCGAAGCGAGCGACGCTTCCACCAGCAGGCTCCTCTCGTCATGCCGTTGCAGCGCCGTGCGCCGTCCTCGGGGACGACTCCATCCCCCTATTGCACTCTACCGGGGTATCTGCCCGCCGACCCGTCGATGGAACCGTGCGCGTTGGGTCATTGTGAGCGGATTCGAGCCAATACTCC
>JAHECS010000031.1:33068-35731 GCA_024641635.1 Actinomycetes bacterium
AACGCCCTCGTGTCCCACTACGCGCCGCTGTTCGACGACGACACCGAACTCGCGGCCACCTGGGTGGCGGCCAAGCTCCACGACGATCCGCAGGCACGGGCGAGCCTCGCCGCGACCTACATCCCACTGGTGCGATACGTGGTGTCGCGGCTGAACATTGCCCTGCCGGCGAGCCTCGAGCGAGCAGACCTGGTGGGATTCGGGACGCTCGGGCTCATCGATGCCATCTCCAAGTACGACCTCGACCTCGGCCTCACGTTCCAGACCTACGCCGTCACGCGGATCCGCGGCGCCGTTCTCGACGAGCTCCGGTCCCTGGACTGGGTGCCCCGAAAGGTCCGTGGCCGGATGCACGCCGTTGCCGAAGCGGTGGCGGCGTTCGAGCAGGAGCACGGCGCTGAGCCGGACGTGGACGACGTAGCGGCGCTCACCGGACTCTCGGTGCACGAGGTTCGATCCGCCATGGTCGCGTACCGACGTGGCTACGTAACCAGCCTGGACGAGCGCATGGACGGTGCGTCCGAGGACCAGCCTCGTGGGCGGGCCATCGTGGACGAGACGGCCGAACTGCCCGACGAGGTGTACGACCACGAGGAGAGCGGGCGGGTCATGCGCCAGCAGATCCGCGACCTCCCGTCGCGGGACAAGGTGGTCGTGGCCCTCTACTACTACGAGGAGCTGACCTTCGCCGAGATCGGCAGGGTCCTAGGGGTGAGCGAGTCTCGCGCGTGCCAGATCCACGGCCGAGCGATCAAGTCGCTGCGCGCGATGGCCTAGGCAGCGATCGCGGCGGGACCGCCCAGGATGAACGCGGCCCGCACCGAGGGATCGACGAAGCGATCAGCCGCGCCCTGCCCCGGCTGCGGCCGGCTCGGTTCCCGGACCTCAGCTGCGTGCGGCACAGGAGCGGCGGTGCCGAAGGATGCGCGAGGCGCGTCACCCGGGTCGTCGGTGAGGGTGCGGATGCCGATGTCGAACATGCGGACCGCGGCGTCCTCGACATCCTGCATGGAGTTCTGGAAGAAGGAGCTGGACAGGTCGTCGTCCTCCACCGAGTCGATGCGCGCAATGATCTCGGCCTGGTCTGGGGCGCCGAAGACGGTCGGCCCGACGGGCGGACGGGGTTCTGTCATGTCCTGCCCTCCAGCCAGCCGACGGGTAGGTAGTCGGGAATCTCGACGTCGACGGGCTCCGGCACCGCTACGCGATCGAGACCGACCAGCGCGGCATGCGCGTCCGTGGCCAGGTTGAGGGACGAGATCGGCAGGTCGCCGGGCACCCAGTCGAAGCGATGCCACTGGACGGTCCACTCGACGGCCCAGACGTCGTCCAGCGCCGCCTGGGCGGCCGCGAACAGTGGGTCGGCGCTCGACACCAGCGGATGGACGCTGTAGCGAATGGCACCGGGACGTCCATGCGGGGCGTCGCAGTAGATCTCCACGCGGTACAGGGCGGCGGTGTCCGCTGCGGGCAGGTCCGACCCGACGGGAACCACGGCGGTCACGACCCCGGTGCCGCTTCGCACCATGTACTGGCGCCCGGCGTCGTCAGCCTCGAGCCACGCCTGCATGACCTTCACCTCCGCCTGACCCTTGCAGAAGGGCCCCTCCTAGGCTCCCCCGCGAGCCTCGTACATGGGATATCGGAGCGCAAGGGGTCCATCTGAACGGGCGTGAGCCGATTGTGAGGCTCGGGCCCGGATCACGCCGCTCCCATGAGGCCGAGATAGGCATCGACGATGACGTCACCCGCGAAGAGCCCGATGAGCGCGCCCACGAGGAGGAAGGGCCCGAAGGGAAGCGCCGACCGGCGGTTCGCGCGGCGGGCCGCCATGAGAGCGAGTCCCACGATGGCCCCGAGGGCGAACGCGGCGAAGAGCGCGACGACGGCAGCGGACACCCCGACCCATCCGAGCGTGGCGCCGAGCACCGGCGCGAGCTTGACATCGCCGAAGCCCATGCCGCGGCCGCCGCTCACGAACCACAGCCCGCCGATGACGGTCACCCAGGCGCTGACGCCGATCAGGGCCGGGACCAGAGGCCACTCACCAGTGATGAGGCCGGCCGCGACCAGCCCTACGAGGGTCACGGGGTACAACGGCAGCACGATCGCATCGGGGAGCCGGTGATGCTCGAGGTCGATGAAGAACAGTGCGACGCCGGCGCTGCCGAGGACCAGCAGCAGGGGCAGGAGGGCCGGGATCCCCGCTGGACCGACGGCCCAGGCGGCCAGCGCCAGCCACAGGGCGGCGTTGAGCACCTCGACGGCGGGGTACCGGGCCGAGATGGCGGACCCGCACGTTCGGCATCTGCCCCGCAGGAGGAGCCACGACAGCACCGGGATGTTGTCCCGAGGGGCGATCGGCGTGCGGCAGCCCGGGCACGCCGAGGGCGGCCTGACGACGGACATCCCCTGCGGCACCCGGTAGATGACGACGTTGAGGAAGGAGCCGACGGCGAGGCCGAGCCCGCCGAGCAGGGCGGCCCCGAGCAGCAGGACGGGATCGACGCTCACGAGTTGCCGGGTTCGCGGCGTCGCTCGGATGCGGCACCGCCGAGGGCGGACAGGGCCGCCTCGGCCTCGGACAGGCGGGCGCGCGCGGAGGCGGTCCTCGCAACCGCCTCGTTCTCGCCGAGAATCGCCTCCTCGAGGGCTGCCCGCAG
>JAHECS010000007.1:0-14497 GCA_024641635.1 Actinomycetes bacterium
CATGAGGACCGCGGTGCTCTCCCCGGCGGCTGCCGGACTGGCCGCGGCGCTCGGGGCGGGTGCCGGTGCCGCCGTGGGGGCAGGGGTTGCCGCCGGAGCGGGTTCGGCCACCGGGGCCGGTTCCGCCACCGGCAGCACGGGTGCCACGTCGGCCGCCGGTGCAGCGCCCGACTCGCCGCTTTCGCCGATGATCCCGAGCGCTGCGCCGACCTCGACGGTCTCGTCCTCGCCCACCGTGATGGCCAGGAGCACTCCGGCGGCGGGGGCGGGAATCTCGGTGTCGACCTTGTCGGTGGAGACCTCGAGCAGGGGCTCGTCGGCGGCGACGGTGTCGCCGACGGCCTTCAGCCAGCGGGTGACCGTGCCCTCGGTGACGCTCTCGCCAAGCGCCGGCATCGTGACGGTGACCGACATGGGTACTGCTCCTTCGTGGTCGCGGGTGCGTCAGGCGTGCGAGTGCAGGGGCTTGCCGGCGAGAGCGAGGTGCGCCTCGCCCATGGCCTCGTTCTGCGTTGGGTGCGCATGGATGAGCGTCGCGACGTCCTCGGGGTAGGCCTCCCAGTTGACGATCAGCTGGGCCTCTCCGATCTGCTCGCCGATCCGCGAGCCGACCATGTGGATGCCGACGACCGGGCCGTCCGTCACCTGCACGAGCTTGACGAAGCCCGTCGTCGCGAGGATCTGGCTCTTGCCGTTCCCGCCGAGGTTGTACTCGTACACCGCGACGTTCCCACCATGCTGCTCGCGAGCCTGAGCCTCCGTGAGGCCCACGCTGGCCACCTCCGGCTCGCAGTACGTCACACGCGGGATGTTGACGTCCGCGATGACGGCCGGGTTCAGGCCGGCGATCTCCTCGGCGACGAAGATGCCGTGCTGGAAGCCCCGGTGGGCGAGCTGCAGGCCGGGCGTGATGTCCCCGACGGCGAAGACGCCGGAGACGTTCGTGCGCAGGCGCTCGTCGACGAGGACCCAGCCACGTTCCATGGCGACGCCCTGCTCCTCGAAGCCCATCCCTCCGGCGTTCGGGCCGCGTCCGACGGCGACGAGCAGCAGCTCGGCGTCCATCTGGGTTCCGTCCTCGAGGCTGACATGCACGCCGGCGTCGTCCTGGGTCGCCGATGCGAACCGCACGCCCAACGAGAAGTTGATGCCGCGCTTGCGGAAGGCCCGCTCGAGGGCCTTCGAGCAGGCCTCGTCCTCGTTCGGGACGAGGTGGGGGAGCGCTTCGACGACGGTGACGTCAGCGCCGAAGGACTTCCAGACGCTCGCGAACTCCACGCCGATCACGCCGCCGCCCAGGACCACGACGCTCTTCGGCACGTAGTCGAGATTCAGCGCCTGGTCGGACGTCATGATCCTGCCGCCGATGTCCAGGCCCGGCAGGCTCTTGGCATACGACCCGGTGGCGAGGACGACGTTCTTCCCGGTGTACCGCTCGCCGTTGACCTCCACGGTGTCCGGCGAGACAAGCCGGCCCTCGCCCTCGACGAACGTGACGTTCCGGCTCTTCACCAGGCCTTGAAGACCCTTGTACAGCCGACCGACAACCCCGTCGCGGTACTCGTTGACCTTCGGCATGTCGATGCCCTCGAAGGTCGCCCGCACGCCGAACGCGTCGCTCTCCTTGGCGCTGTCTGCCACCTCGGCCGCGTGCAGCAGAGCCTTCGTGGGGATGCAGCCTCGGTGCAGGCAGGTCCCGCCGAGCTTGTCCTTGTCGATCAGGATGACGGTCAGTCCGAGCTCGGACGCACGAAGGGCGCAGGCATAGCCACCGCTGCCGCCGCCGAGGATGACCAGGTCTGCTTGAGCCACTGTCGCCTACTCCCTACGGGATCGAGTCGTCGCTTGAGGGCACATCCTTCCACCCATGCGGATGCACGGGGAATGGCCCCCTCGCGTGGTCGGGCGACTCCGGCTACCCGACCTGCTGCGCCATCTCCGCGGCGATCTGGACGAACGTGCGGACGCCGCTGCCCGTCGCGCCCTTCGGCGTGTAGCCGTAGGGCTTCGCCGTGTTGAACGCGGGGCCGGCGATATCGACGTGCACCCACGACTGGTTGGCAGGCACGAACTCGCGGAGGAACACGCCGGCGGCGAGCATGCCGCCCTTCCGGTCGCCGAGGTTGGCGATGTCGGCCGTGCGCGAGTCGAGCCCGGCGCGCAGGTCGTCCGGCAGCGGCATCGGCCACGCCGACTCCCCGGCCGCAGCAGCGGCCTCGCACACTGCGGCGCGGGCGTCGTCGTCGTTGCCCATCACCCCGGCGGTGCGTGCCCCCAGCGCGACCACGGCCGCGCCGGTCAGCGTGGCGATGTCGATGAGCAGGTCCGGCTTGTCCGCGGCCGCCATGCCCAGGGCATCGGCGAGGATGAGCCGCCCTTCGGCGTCCGTGTTGAGCACCTCGACGGTCGTGCCGCCGTAGATGGTGATGACGTCGCCTGGGCGCTGGGCGGTGCCGCTCGGCATGTTCTCGGCGGACGGGACCCAGCCGCTGACCCGGACGGGCAGGCCCAGCTCGGCGACCGCGCGAACGGCGCCGATGACCGCGGCTGCCCCGGCCATGTCCGACTTCATCTCGTCCATGTTGGCGGCGGGCTTGATCGAGATTCCGCCGGTGTCGAAGGTGATCCCCTTGCCGACGAGGGCCAGGTGCGCGGTCGCACCCTCGGGCGCGTACTCCAACCGGGTCAGCCGCGGCGGGTTCGCCGACCCCTGGCCGACGGCGAGGATCCCTCCACAGCCCTCGCGGCGCAGGTCGAGCTCGTCCCACACGGTGACCGTGACCGGGAGTCCGTCGACGGCTTCGGCGGCTGCCGCGGCCAGCGCGGCCGGCGGAAGGCCATTCGCCGGGGTGTTGACGAGATCGCGGGTCAGGTTCACGGCCGCGGCAACCGCCGCCACCTGCTTCACGGCCTGCTTCTGCTCGGCGGTGGGTGCGGACGTCATGAGCACGGTGATCGCGTGGACCGGAGCCTTCCGGTCCTTCTTGGACGCATGGCGGTAGGCCACGTAGTCGTAGGCCGAGAGGAGGGCGCCGATGGACACCGTGAGCAGCGCGTCGTCGTCGGCAAGGGGGAGGGCGAGGGCGACTCGGCGGGTGCCTGCGAGTGCCCGTACGGCCTCGCCCACCGATCGGCGGACGGACTCGGCGTCGGACTGCTTGGCGGCGTCGCCGAGGCCAAGGCCGACGACGACGGGAGCCTTGATCCCGGCGCCGCTGGGCATGCGGGTCACCTCTCCCGCCTTGCCGGTCGCTCCGAGGACGGCGAACGCCTCGGTCAGCCGGGTGCGCACCGCGGCTGTGAGCCCGGGCGCCACCACCTCGGCCTTCCTGCCACGGCCGGGGGCGAGGGCCACGACGAGGGCATCGACCGCGGCAGCGGCGGGCTTGGCATCGGCGAGCGAGATTCGAGCGGTAGGAGTCTTCGTCATGGGTTCACTGTATTGGGCCGACTGAAGCGTTCGAAGCGCTCGAGGCACTACGGTCGGCGCGTGAGCGCTGCCCCCCTGAAGACGACCCCCCTGCACGCCCGGCACCTCGCCGCCGGAGCCAAGACAGCCGACTTCGGCGGCTGGGACATGCCCATCGAGTACGAGGGTGTCGTGGCCGAGCACACGGCGGTCCGTTCAGCTGTCGGCCTGTTCGACGTCTCGCACATGGGCAAGGTGCGCATCCATGGCCCTGGTGCCGCCGCGTTCCTGAACTCCGTGCTGGCCAACGACCTGGACCGGGTCGATGCTGGTCAGGCTCAGTACTCGATGCTGTGCAACCAAGAGGGCGGCGTCATCGACGACCTCATCGTCTACCGGTGGGGCGACGACGAGGTCTTCATGATCCCGAACGCCGCGAACGCGCCGACCGTGGTGGCCGAGCTGCAGGGCCGGGCTCCGGCGGGAGTGTCGGTCGACGACCATCACCGGGACCACGGCATCATCGCCGTGCAGGGGCCTCGCAGCGCCGACCTCCTCGATGCGATGGGCCTGCCGACCGACCACGACTACATGGCCATGGCGTCCGCCCAGTTCGGGGGCCAGCCGCTGATCGTCTGCCGGACCGGCTACACGGGGGAGCACGGCTACGAGCTCGTCGCGCCGGCCGACGTGCTGGTCGACCTGTGGGACGCGCTGCTGGAGGCCGGGCAGCCCTTCGGCGCGGTGCCCGCGGGACTGGGCGCACGCGACACCCTGCGCACGGAGATGGGTTATCCCCTGCATGGACAGGACATCAGTCCGACCATCACGCCGGTCGAGGCGATGCTCGGCTGGGCCGTGGGCTGGGCGAAGCCCGAGTTCGTCGGACGGGACGCGCTGGTCGCCCAGCGGGAGGCGGGGCCGCAGCGGCGGCTGCGGGGCCTGCTCGCCCTCGACCGTGGCATCCCGCGCCCGCACATGCAGGTTCGCCGCGACGGGGGCGACGACCCGCTCGGTGGGGAGGTCGTCGGCGAAGTCACCAGTGGGACCTTCTCGCCGACCCTCAAGCAGGGCATCGGGCTGGCCCTCCTGGATGTCTCCGTGGCGGTGGACGACGAGGTGGTGGTCGACGTCCGCGGGCGGGCGTCGCGATTCCGGGTCGTCAAGCCGCCCTTCGTGGAGCCCAGTACCCGCTGACGCTGGCTCACGCCCTCACGCCCTCACGCGTTCGCGTCTGACCGGGCATCCCGCCGGGCGTCGTCCTACCGTTGAGGGATGGACGAGAACGAGACACTGCACCGGGCCGCGGAGAAGCGGCTCAAGGACCAGTCCGGGTTCTGGAGGCTGCTGGGGATCTTCGCGATCGTGTGGCTCATCCTGACGGCGGTCTGGTGGATGGCCGGAGGCGGCTACTTCTGGCCGGCCTGGGCCATCTTCGGCATGGGCATCGCCCTGGCCTTCGCCGGCTGGGGAGCCTTCGGGCCCCGCCAGAAGATGCCGAGCGAGCAGCGCATCCAGGACGAGATGCGCAAGTTCACCTGACCGAGTCCGGCGTTCCCGCGAGCATGGTGAGGAGCGCGAGCGTCGACTCGGCGCCCCGACCCGCGTCGTCGGTGAGGCCGAAGGGCAGCCCGGGGTTCAGGTCGATCCGGTCGATGGCGGTCGCCCTCGCGGGGTCGGGCGAGTCCGTGGCGGCCCGCCACCATCCGGTCGCCCGGTGCGCGAGGCGGTCTGCGACGACGGCCGCGGCCAGTTCGTCGGTGCCGTCGACAAGGCAGGGCGTTCGTCGTGCGGCGGCGGCGAGAAGGGCGGCCGCCCCAGCGGCGATGTCGTGGGCGCCGAGCTGAGCCAGCATCCGCAGCGGCTCGCCGCGCAGGTCGGCCGCCGCGGCCATGCGGTCGCGGACATCGGCGCACGCGACCATCCAGGCCCGATCCGTCATGCCGACGGGCTGGCCGACCACAGCCGAGGCCTCACGGCGGGCGAGAAGTCCGATCACGGCTCGGGCGGCGTGATCGTCGCGACGTGCCACTCGCGGCACGAGCACCGACGCACCCGCGTCTACGGCGCGATCGACCGCGTCGATGCCGGCCGTGACCGCCTCGTCCGCGGTGGTCGCCCCGACGACGACCTCCACGGCTCGAACCTCGGAAGTGCCGGCCAGCTCGCGCCACCAGGTGAGCAGGTCGGCGAGAGCCCCGGTCACGTCGTCCGGCGCACGCCACTCGAGCCGGTCCGGCGCCGTGACGCGGCCGACGATGCTCTCGAGGGGATCGGTCGACGGGTCGGTCACGGGGCTCCTGTCAGGTGGTGACGGCGCCCAGTATGCCTCCGGCCCGCCGACGGGACCGTCCTCCGACGTCACGACTGGGGGGCGAAGGTGACGGGCGCCTCGAAGGCGGCCCGCCGGGACATGCGACGCAGAGCGACCAGGACGGGTCGGCCCGCCACGAGGATCAGCACGACGGCGAGCACGGCTCGCGGGATGTCGTACCCCAGTGAGCTGACTAGGCAGAAGCGCAGCCACGCCGCGAGGTTCTGCCCGAGCGGCGCCCCGGGCACGTACGCGAGCTGGTCGGGCAGCCCGGCGGAGAAGGGCCAGAACCAGAGGTTCATCAGGAATCCGTAGGCGAGGCAGGCGACGGCTGCGTAGCCCGCGAGCATGAGGAGCTCCCGTCTGCCCGTTGCTCGCGGCAGCAGGCCCGCTCCGAGGCCGACCCACGCGGCCGCCAGCATCTGGAACGGGAGCCATGGCCCCACGCCACCCGTGACGAGGGCGGATGCGAACAGTGAGATCGAGCCGAGGGAGAAGCCGAATCCGGGACCCAGCGCCCGTCCACCCAGGATGAGCACGGCCCAGATCGGCTCGATCCCGACGGCCCCTCCACCGAGTGGTCGCAGCGCGCAGATAACGGCGGACAGCACGCCGAGCATGGCGATCGACTTGGCGTCCATCCCGCCGTCGCTGACCTGTGCGAGGACGACCAGGAGCAGCATGGGCGTCACGACGGCGAACAGCAGTGGTGCGTCGCCTGAGTGGGCGACGGCCGCCGAGCCCGGCGCAGCGAGCAGTGGCCAGGCGAACGCCACGAGCCCGACGGCAGTCACGAGCGCGATCGCCAGTCTCGATGGTCGTCCGAGACGCACGGCGTGGGGACCGGTCATCCGGCGACCCCCTCGGGCAGGGGTCCCGGAGGTGCCAGGGCCGCTGCCACCTGGTCCACCGTCAGCCACGCCTGCGGCGACAGGATCTTGGACACCTGCGGGGCGAACATCGGCGACGAGGTGACGACGTCCAGGGTCGGGCCGTCCGCGACGATCTCCCCGTCCGCGATGATCATCACGCGATCCGCCACCTCGGCGACGAGCTCGACGTCATGGGTGGCGAGCAGCACGGCATGGCCGGCATCGGCGAGGTCGGCGAGGACACGGGCGAGCCGTGATTTGGTCGGGTAGTCGAGGCCGCGGGTCGGTTCGTCCAGCAGGAGCAGGGGCGGACGTGCCGCCAGGATGACGCACAGTGCGAGCAGGAGTCGCTGCCCCTCGGACAGGTCACGCGGGTGGGTGCCGTCCTCGATCTCCGGAGCCATGAGCGCCAGGAGCGCACGAGTCGTGCCGGCGTCGCACGCCGCATCACGGTCCGCGGCGCGGCACTCGTCGGCCACGCTGGTCGCTTCGAGGAGATCGCCCGGCTCCTGTGGGACCAGGCCGACCTGGTGGAGGAGGGACCTTCCGTCGAGGCTCCGCGGATCGTGGCCGCCGACGGTCACCGATCCACGTGCCCGTGGCCCGATGCCGACCAACGCGTGCAGAAGGGTCGACTTGCCGGCCCCGTTGCGCCCCATCAGGGCGACGATCTCCCCCTCGCCGATGCCGGTGGTGATGCCCCGCAGGGCCGTGCGGGATCCGTAGCTGACGGTGACCTCGGACGCCTGCGCGAGAGGCCGGGGCGAGTCGACGACGGCTCGAAGTGCTGGCGTACGACCGACGAGGAGATCACGCAGGGGGCCGGCCGCGCGGCGTGCGTCGCGGACCGACAGGGGAAGGGGCTGCCATCCCGCGAGCCGGCCCAGCTCGACGACCGGCGGCGCGATCGGGGCGTGCCGCATGATGTCGACGGGCAGGCCCACGTGCAGCGGCTGCCCGTCTCCCGGGACGACGATGACCTGGTCCGCGTACTGCACGACGCGCTCGAGCCGGTGCTCCGCCATCACGACGGTGACGCCGAGGTCGTGGACCAGGCGCTGCAGGGCGGCCAGGACCTCCTCGGCGGCGCCCGGATCGAGGGCAGACGTCGGTTCGTCGAGCACGAGGACCCTCGGGTGTGCCGTCAGCACCGCTCCGATAGCCACGCGCTGACGCTGGCCGCCGGACAGGGTGGCGAGCGCGCGGTCCCGGATCTCGGCCAGCCCGAGCAGATCCAGGGTCTCCTCCACCCGCCGTCGCATGACGGCCGGAGCAAGGCCCAGGCACTCCATGCCGTAGGCGAGCTCGTCCTCGACGGTGTCGGTGACGAAGCCGCTCATCGGATCCTGCGGGACCACGCCCACGAGGTCGGCAAGGTCCCGCGGAGCGTGGGTCGCCGTGTCGCGTCCGCCGACGACGACCCGTCCGGTCAGCGTGCCTCCGGTGAAGTGCGGGACGAGCCCGTTGATCGCCCGCAGCAGCGTGGACTTCCCGCTGCCGGTCCTGCCCACCACGAGGACCAGCTCACCCTCGGGGATGCGCAGGTCGATGTTGCTGAGCACCGGCGTCGTTGCGCCCGGATAGGTGAGGCTGACGTGGTCGAAGACGATCATGCGGCCACCGCCGCGGGCCGTGCGTCACGGGCGGTGCGAGGGGCCGGTGCCGCGCTGGGCGGCAGGCCGGGAGCGGTCAGTGCCGGTGTCGCCGCCGCGAGCGCGGCGAGAAGCCCGACCAGCGGCAGGGTCGGCCACGTCGGAGGGTCGACCGGGGTGTGCAGGCCGTCCATGCCAGCCCAGTCCGCCGCCGTCAGCATCAGCGCCACCGCGACGCCGGCGCCGGTGACGAGCCACTCGGGTGACCGCCACGGGTCGGGTCGGTAGCGCGTGCGAACGGAGTTGCGGCCGGCCAGTACCGCGCCGGCGGCCGCCGTGGCGACGCCGACGACGAGCATCGGCAGGCCGAGCACGACGGGCGCGTCGGCGGCGAGCAGCCCGTAGGTACCGATGACGGCTGCCACCAGCCCGCCGAGGAGAAGTCCGGAGCTCGCCCGCTGCCGGGCAACCGTCGTGCCCCGCCGCCCGTACCCACGGGAGTCCATGGCGGCGGCGAGCGTGATGCTCCGCTCGAGGGCTCCCTCGAGGACAGGGACCGCGGCGCCCGCGATCGCGCGCGGACCCGAGGTCGCACGGCCTCTGAGTCGACGCGACGCCTGCAGCCGGTCGACGTCGGCGACGAGCTGCGGGGTGAACGTCAGCGCCACGACCACGCTCACGCCGAGTTCGTACAGCGCGGCCGGCACCGACTTCAGCAGGCGGGTAGGCGAGGCGAGGGAGTTGGCAGCGCCGATGCAGATGAGGATCGTGGCCAGCCGAAGGCCGTCGTACACCGCTGGGAGCAGGGACTCCGCTGCGATGTCGCCGCCCAGTCGCAGGCCGGCCAGCCAGCCGGGGAGGGTGATGCCAGGCAGCTCCACGAGCACTGTCGAGCCCAGCGGCGTGCCGAGCACGACCTGAACCAGCACGCGCACGACGATCACGATGACGCCCAGGCGGACGAACATCGCGAACGAGCGCCCCCACGGTGCATCCGGCTTGCGGGCCTGGACCACCACCGCGGCAGCGGCGATCAGCAGCAGCAGGACCAGGGGGTTCGTCGTGCGGCTCGCGCCTGCGGCCAGGCCGAGGGCCCACAGCCACCACGCGCCGGGATGCAGCCATCGGCGTTCGCGCATCTCAGCCATCGTGGACGCCTCTGCGTCGTCGAGCGACGGTGACGCCGACGGCCGCCCCGGCGATGAGGAGTCCGGCGACGGCGATGGTCGCCACCGGGCTGCCTGGATCGCCGGGAGGAGCTTGCTCCGCCACTGCTGCTTGCGGCACCTCGTCCGTCGCGTCCTGCGTGGCCGTGCCCTCGCCGGCGTCGTCCGCCGTTGCCAGGGAGATGGCCGCCGCCTCGGCATCGTCGAGGACCGGGGCGCATTCCCGGGCCGGGTACCCGCCGAGGCCGCAGATCAGGCCCCCGTCCGTCCGGATCGACGTGACCGTCTGGAGGGCCTCGAGCCCGGTGGCCTCGACCGGCAGGCTGACGCACGCGGCGACGAGGTCCGGCGGCTGCTCGCCGGCGGGGGCGAGCGCTGCCGGCCCGGGATCGACGACGACGGCGACCCGCTTCGATCCCTCCGCGGCGGGTGTCGACCCGCAGATGTCGTCGAAAGTCGGCTCCACCCGCGGCGCGTCCGAGGGCGCGCCGGACTGCGTCGTGACCGCGAAGCGCCAGCCCTCCACCGAGCCGTCGACCGGGACGAGCGAGGCGGGTCCAGCCGTGGCGAACTCCCACGAGCCGGCCGGCGCCTGCCAGTACGTCCAGTAGCGGTAGGCGGAGGCCTGGGCAGCGGGTGCACAGGCCAGGGCCAGTCCTGCGACGGTGGTCGCCGTCGCGATGAGGACCCTGGCGTTGCGCATCCGGACTACTTCTGCAGGGTTCCGAGCAGCAGCGACACGAGGTTCGTCCCGGTGGTGCCGAACGACCTCGGATTCCGGCCGGCGGCGACGGCTGCCTGGATCAGTGTTCCGGTGGCAGCGGGGGATGCCGTGCTGCCGGATCCCACGAACGCGACGGTGTTGCGGCCCAGGGCCCTGATCCCCACGCGGATCCCCGACGGTGCCGCCCCGGCCGAGGCGAGGGCCATGACGCCGGTCGCCGTCGCGTTCCAGTCGGTCGTGGAGCTGTCGAGCGGGGAGGGGATGCGGCCCTTCGTCGTGGCCAGCACGCGGTTGACGTGCCAGGCGAGGGTCTGGATCAGGGGGTCGCCGCACGTGGTGCCACGCACGCTGCTGGCGGCGATGGGTGACGTCGGCAGCGTGCCGGCGAGGCCGAGGAGCGCCTGGACCGAGGCGAGGGAGTTCGCCGCCTGCCCCGGCTGGTAGGGCATGGCGAAACGAGTGGCGGCCGGCGCGGAGCACGGCAGCTGGGCGCGCTTCAGGTAGCTGGTGGCTCGCGTGATCGGGCCGTTGGCCTCCTTGGTGGCGGGGAAGGCCTTCAGCGCCGAGAGGGCGATGCCCGTGGAGTTGACGTCGGACGCGCTCCCGAGCGTGTAGCCCCAGCCGCCGTCGGAGTTCTGGGCCGTTCTCAGGGCTGCTGCTGCGCGCTTGGCCTGAGCCGCTCGGCCGGCGGCCTTCAGGGCCATGGCGGCCAGGGCGGTGGAATTGGAGTCGGGGCCGCTGAACGCCTCCGGGTCGGGCACGGCGCAGGGAGCGGACAGGTCGGAGCGAAAGGCCTGGAACGAGCCGTCGGCGCACTGCTGGGCCACGAGCCAGGTGACCGAGCTCGCGGGCACCTTCGACTTCGCGGCGACCAGGCCAAGGATGGCCATCGACTGCCGGTAGGCACCGTCGTAGGTGGCGTCCGAGGAGCCGAACAGGCCCTGGGTCGGGCTGGGGGCGGCGGTCGCCGCAGGCGCGAGGGTGGCGGTCAGGGCCAGGCACAGGCCGGCGGTTGCGACGACGCGGGTTGATGAGCGGCGGGACAGGTTGGTGAGCATGGGAGTCCTCAGGGTTGAGCGGTGCCGGACCGGGCAGCGCGTCCCTGGAACAACGAGTCCCCGCTGCGCAATGCAGGCGGGGACGGCTGGGTGGGGACCCGAGCTCCCGTCCCGTTACCTCGACGGATGGAGCCGCTCGCGTTCGCCAGGTGCTCCGACTCACCCCACATGGGGAACACGGTTGCGGGACAGCGCCGGGATCGCACCGGACTTCCCCTGGACGTCGAACGAGTGGATTCAGTTGTAGCCGGATCCGACCATGCCGCGACCCCCCGTGTCAAAGGGAGGCCGGCTACTCCGGCCGCAGGCTCATCGGTCCGTAGGCGATGCGCTCGTCCTCGAGCAGGCTCACCTGGTCGATCCCGCCGTCGAGCAGGTCGCGCCAGGTCTCGCCCAGCCACGTCTCTGCGTCGGACTGGGTGGGGAACTCCTGGGACCTCTCAGGCTGATTCGACGGGGTCGACCCGCCGGCGGTCTCGTACCTCCATGACCAGGGCATGGCGTCCTCCTTGCTCGAAGTCAACGCGCGCGTCGAAGCATCAGGCCTTGGGTTCCTTCGGCGCACCGCCGCGGCGGACCCGAGGCGGAGGAAGCCTCAGGCGGCGCAGCTGGAGCGTCCGAAGCGCGGCGTACATCGTGATGCCCCTGCGGTCGGCCTTGTCGGGGAAACGCACCTTCGCCTGGCGATTCAGCGTGTACAGCAGCCAGCCGGTGTCGAAGACGATGACGGCGGTGAGGGCGAAGAACGCCAGCGAGACGAACGACTGGACGGCGGGGTTGCGGATGAAGCCGAGGACGAGCACGGCGACAGCCACGAAGATGAAGAACTCGGCGACGGTGAACCGGGAGTCGACGAAGTCGCGGGTGAACGCCTTCGCCGGACCCTGGTCGCGGGCTGGAAGGTAGCGCTCGTCGCCGGCCATCATCCCGGCCCGGGACTTGGCCCGATCGTCGCGCTCGCGGTCCCGGGCGGCCTTCTTCGCCTCCTTCGGATCCTTCGGGATCCGGATCTGCTGCTTGCGGGCGGCCTCCGCCTCCCGGCGCGAGGGGGTGGGCCGACCCTTCGGCGAGCGCGGGTCGACGTCGTCGGGAGCCGGGGTGCTCTCGGTGGCGGGGTTTTGCTTGCGTCCGAACATGATCCACGAGCCTAGTCGGTGCGACGGCGACGGGCTCCGCCTAGGCTGTAGTCACGGTCCACGACGGAAGGATGCCCACGATGGGTCTCTGGCAGCGCTTCAAGCTCATCTTCAAGTCGAAGGCGAACAAGGCCCTCGACCGGGCCGAGGACCCGCGCGAGACGCTCGACTACTCCTATGAGAAGCAGCTTGAGCTGCTCCAGAAGGTCCGCCGGGGAGTCGCCGACGTCGCGACGAGCCGGAAGCGGCTCGAGCTCCAGATCCAGGGTCTCGCGCAGCAGGAGTCGAAGCTCGAGGAGCAGGCACGTGCGGCGCTGGCCGGCGGTCGCGAGGACCTGGCGCGCGAGGCGCTGACCCGGCGCAGTGGCCTGCATCAGCAGATCGCCGACCTGCAGGGCCAGCTGGCCACGCTGCAGGACCAGGAGGAGAAGCTCACGGTCGCTGCGCAGCAGCTCCAGTCGAAGGTCGACGCCTTCCGCACGAAGAAGGAGACGATCAAGGCCACGTACTCGGCGGCCGAGGCGCAGACCAAGATCAACGAGGCGTTCGCCGGCATCTCGGACGAGCTCGGCGACGTCGGCCTTGCCGTGCAGCGCGCGGAGGACAAGACCGCTCAGATGCAGGCCCGGGCGGGCGCGATCGACGAGCTCGTCGCATCCGGTGCGCTCAGCGACGTCTCGAGCATGGGCAAGGACAACATCACCGTCGAGCTCGAGCGGATGGCGAGCGAGAACGACGTCAACGCCCAGCTGGACGCCATGAAGCGCGAGCTGGCTCCGGGTGCTGCGAAGCCGGAGATCGAGGGCTAGGAGCTCCATGGCACGTACCCGGTACGGCACAGACCGGGGGCTGTCCGCCCGGATGGTGGGCACGATGTTCGGCATCGGGCTGCTCTACGTCATCCTCGCGGCCGTCCTCATCTCCTTCGGCGTGAACGCCGTCTTCGTCCTCGGTATCAGCGGTGCGATGCTGTTCGGCCAGTGGTGGTTCTCGGACTCGCTTGCGATGTCGGCCATGAGGGCAGTCGTCGTCGAGCCGCAGCAGGCTCCCCAGCTGCACGCGATCGTGGACCGCGTCTGTGCCATGGCGGACATGCCGAAACCGCGGGTCGGCGTCGCCGACAGCGATGTGCCGAACGCGTTCGCCACGGGCCGGTCGCGCAAGCGCGCGGTCGTCGTCGTGACCACCGGCCTGCTCAAGAGGCTGGACCCCGAGGAGCTCGAGGGCGTGCTCGCCCACGAGTTGTCCCATGTCGCCCATCGGGACGTGACGGTGATGACGGTCGCGTCGTTCACGGCGATCCTCGCCGGCTTCATGACGCGCAGCGTCATGTGGAGCAGCATGGGCCGCAACCGCGATCAGAACACCGCGGTCATGTTCCTGTCGATCACCGTCGTCAGCGTCGTCGTGTACTTCCTGTCGTACATCCTCATTCGCGCGCTCTCGAGGTACCGGGAGCTGGGTGCCGACCGGGGGGCGGCCCTCCTCACGGGACGGCCGTCGGCACTGGCCCGGGCGCTTCAGAAGATCAGCGGCGACATGGCATCGATCCCGACCCGTGACCTACGCCGGATGGAGCCGGTGAGCGCGTTCGCCTTCGCGCCCGCGCTGGTGAGGGGCAAGGGATTCAGCCTCGAGGCGATCATGGCGACGCACCCCTCCCTCGAGGTGCGCCTTGAGCAGCTGGCCCGCATCTCCGCAGAGCTCGGCGAGCGGTAGGCGGTGGGCTTCCTCGACGCCGTCCTCGGGCGGAAGAAGGCCGTCGGCCCCAACCTCGACGCGCTGTTCGCACTGCCGAACGCGGCCATCAGCCTGCAGGTGAGTCTCGACATGCTGCCGACCGGGCGCGGGTCGGTGGCCTTCCGTGCGCCGGAGGGCCGGGCGTTCGCGGACGTCGAGGCGGACGTGCGCCGGCTGCTGGATGCCGACGGCGGTCCGCCGGTCGAGGCAGCGTCGGACGAGTTCGGGTTCACCTGGCTGATCGTGCGCACCGAGCCGGTGGACCTGCCGTCGGTGGTGACGGACCTGCATGCGGTGAACACGTCACTGGTCGACGCCGGATTCGGTCCCCAGCTGCTGTGCTCCCAGGTCTCGTTCCGGGACCCGGAGGGACGTCCCCTGGCGATGGTCTATCTCTACAAGCGCGGCACGTTCTACCCCTTCGCCCCGGCTGCGGGGGACCAGCAGCGCGACAACGTCCTCGAGCTGCGCGTCCGGGACCTGATG
>JAHECS010000007.1:14597-16385 GCA_024641635.1 Actinomycetes bacterium
CGCGCTCCAGCCCCCGCCGACCTTGAGGTTGCGGGCGCTGCGCGACCCGGATTCTGGCGCCAACCTCAAGGTCGGCGGGTGTGGTCCGGGATGTCGGACGTCAGTCCTTGGCGGCGGACGGTCCGGGCAGGGCCAGCATGCGATCGAGCGCCACCCGGGCCCAGTGCGCGGTGTCCGGGTCGACCTCGATGCGGTTGACCACCGTCCCGGCAGCGAGGGACTCCAGCGCCCACACCAGGTGCGGCAGGTCGATCCGGTTCATCGTCGAGCAGAAGCACACCGTGCGATCGAGGTAGACGATCTCCTTGTCCGGGTGCTGGAGCGCGAGGCGCTTCACGAGGTTCAGCTCGGTGCCGACGGCCCACGCGGTCCCGGGCTCGGCGGCCGCGATGGCCGAGATGATCTTCTCCGTCGAGCCGACGGCATCGGCCTTCTCGACGACCTCGTACGAGCACTCCGGGTGGACGATGACGGTCACGCCCGGCACCCGTTCGCGCACCTCGTCGACGCAGTCCGGGGTGAACCGGCCGTGGACCGAGCAGTGGCCGCGCCACAGGATCATGCGCGCATCCTGAAGCTGCTTGTCGGTCAGGCCGCCCCGTGGCTTGTTCGGGTTGAAGACGACGCAGTCGTCCAGCGACATGCCGAGGTCCCGCACGGCGGTGTTGCGTCCGAGGTGCTGGTCCGGAAGGAAGAGCACCTTCTCGCCCTGCTCGAATGCCCATTCGAGGCTGCGCTGGGCGTTGCTGGACGTGCAGACCGAGCCGCCGTGCTGGCCGGTGAAGGACTTGATCGCTGCCGTCGAGTTCATGTACGTGATGGGCACCGTCAGGTCCGCGACGCCGGCGTCCTCGAGGACGGCCCAGCACTCCTCAACCTGCCGGATGTCGGCCATGTCCGCCATCGAGCAGCCGGCGGCGAGGTCGGGAAGCACGACCTGCTGGTGGGGTGCGGTGAGGATGTCCGCGCTCTCGGCCATGAAGTGGACCCCGGCGAAGACGATGTACTCGGCCTCCGGATGGGCCGCGGCCTGCTGGGCGAGCTTGAAGGAGTCCCCGGTGACGTCGGCGAACTGGATGACCTCGTCGCGCTGGTAGTGGTGGCCGAGGACGAAGACGCGCTCGCCGAGGGCGTCCTTGGCAGCCCGGGCGCGCTCGACCAGGCCGGGGTCCGAGGGTGCCGGCAGGTCGCCCGGACACTCGACGCCGCGCTCGCTGTCGGGGTCGGAACCGTGCCCCAGGAGGAGCAGGGCCAGCGGTGACGGCTGGGGCTCGGTGAACGTGTTCGCCATGGCACAAGTGTGGCACCAGGTGCGGAGGGGTATTTCGCGGAGATGCCCGAGATGTGAGAACGTAGGGAATACGCCGCCCCCGGTCGGGGTTACCGGCAGCACGTGACCACCGGAAAGGGTTCTCACATGTCGGCAGACACCACCACCACGGAAGCACCAGTGACCGACGGCATCCTCCTGACCGAGGTCGCCGCGAGCAAGGTGAAGGCCCTGCTGGAGTCCGAGGGGCGCGAGGACCTCTCGCTGCGCGTCGCGGTCCAGCCCGGCGGCTGCTCCGGACTCCGCTACCAGCTCTTCTTCGACGACCGCAGCCTCGACGGCGACGTCGTCAAGGACTTCGGCGGCGTCGGTGTCGTCACCGACCGCATGAGCGCCCCCTACCTCAGCGGCGCGACGATCGACTTCGTCGACACCATCGAGAAGCAGGGCTTCACGATCGACAACCCGAACGCCACCGGTTCCTGCGCCTGCGGCGACTCCTTCCACTGACCTGACCC
>JAHECS010000007.1:16485-100572 GCA_024641635.1 Actinomycetes bacterium
GCGCGCAGTGCCCACTCGGCGTTGGCGGGGGTGCGCGCAGTGACCACTCGCGGTTGGCGGGTGGGGGCCGGCGTCGTCCGGACCGGATAGGGTCACGGCCCGTGGCTGTCATCATCACCGGGTCCATCGCGACCGATCACCTCATGACCTTCCCGGGCCGGTTCTCGGACTCGCTCGTGGCCGACAAGCTGGACAAGGTCTCGCTGTCCTTCCTCGTCGAGGAGCTCGAGGTGCGGCGCGGGGGTGTGGCCCCCAACATCGCCTTCGGGATGGGCTGCCTCGGCCTTCGCCCGATCCTCGTCGGCGCCGTCGGCCCGGACTTCGCCGACTACGAGTCCTGGCTCCAGCGCCACAACGTCGACACCAGCGGCGTGCGGGTGTCCGAGTCGCGGCACACCGCCCGGTTCGTCTGCACGACCGACTCCGAGCAGAACCAGATCGCGTCCTTCTACCCGGGGGCCATGTCGGAGGCACGGAACATCGAGCTGCGGCCGGTGGTCGACCGGGTTGGCAAGGCCGACGTCGTCCTCATCGGCGCCAACGACCCCGAGGCGATGCTGCGGCATACGGAGGAGTGCCGGTTCCGCGGCTACCCCTTCGCCGCCGACCCGTCCCAGCAGCTCGCCCGCATGGACGGTGACGAGATCACCCCACTCATCGAGGGCGCCCAGTACCTGTTCGTCAACGAGTACGAGTCGGCGCTCATCGAGCACAAGACCGGCTGGTCGGCGTCGGACATCACCGCCCAGGTCGAGGTGCGCATCACGACGCTCGGCCCGGACGGGGCGCGGGTCCAGCGGCGCGGTGAGCCCACCGTCACCGTGCCCGTCGCCGAGGAGGACCGCCGGGCGGACCCGACGGGCGTGGGAGACGGCTTCCGCGCAGGGTTCCTCAGCGGTCAGGCCTGGGGGCTGTCGGACGAGCGGTCGGCGCAGCTCGGCGCGCTGGTCGCCACCTACGTCATCGAGACGATCGGCACGCAGGAGTACGAACTGGCGCGCACCCACTTCCTCGAGCGCATGGCACGGACCTACGGGGACGACGCCGCGGCGGACATCGAGCCGCACGTCGTGTGCCCGCGCCCCTGAGCCCTGCCGGCCCATGCCGCAGCTGAGTCCGGGCATCTGCCTGTGGGACCTGCCTGATCCGGCGCTCGCCGAGCCTGGGCAGGACGTCGTGGCCGTGGGCGCGGATCTCGCCCCGTCGACCGTCCTCGAGGCCTATCGGCGCGGGCTGTTCCCCATGCACCTCGCCGAGGGTCCGCTCGCCTGGTGGTCGCCGGACCCCCGCGGCGTCCTGCCCATCGGCGCTCTGCACCTGAGCAGATCCCTGCGCCGCTCGATGCGGCGCTTCGAGTTCACCGTCGACCGGGCCTTCGGCCGCGTCATGCGCGAGTGCGCCGTCCGGCCCGGTGAGCCAGGGTGGATCACCGACGAGTTCGTGGACACCTACACCGAGCTGCACCGCCTCGGCTGGGCGCATTCGGTCGAGGTGTGGCGTGACGGCCGGCTCGTCGGCGGGCTGTATGGGATCGAGGCGGGCGGCCTGTTCGCCGGGGAGTCGATGTTCCACCGCGAGCCCGACGCCTCCAAGGCCGCGTTGGCCACCCTCGTCAGCCTGCTCGAGGACTGTGGGGGAGATCGGCTGATCGATGTGCAGTGGCGCACCGAGCACCTGGCGACGCTCGGCGTGGTGGAGGTGTCCCGGCGCGAGTACCTGAGCCGGTTAGCGGTGGCTCTCGGCCAGCCACCCTGTCTGGGCCAGCCCTGAGGCGACGCTGCGCGCCTGCGGTCTAGGCCGTTCCGGCCGCTCGGGCTGCCGCCAGCGCCTCGGGCAGCGCCTCGAGGAACCCCGCGACGGTCTCTTCGGAGCAGCCCAGCGGGAGGGAGACGCGAACCGACGCGTCGGAGGCGACGCCCATCGCGGCGAGCACCTGGCTGGGCATGTGCGTGTCGGAGGTGCACGCCGAGCCACTGGCGACGGCGAAGCCCCGGCGGGACAGCTCGTCGACGAGCACCTCGCCGACGGCCCCGTCGATGGTGAACGTGACGATGTGCGGGAGCCGGTCAGCGGCGTCGCCCGTGACGCCGATCCCGTCGGCGAGCAGGGGGAGCTCACGCCGGATGCGCTCGGTCAGCGCGAAGCAGCGCCGTGCCTCCGCATCGGCGTGCGGCTGGAGGTACTCGAGTGCGGTCGCAGCGGCGGCCGCCGCGGGGATGTCCGGGAACCCGACGACCCAGCCGCGGTCGGGGTTCTCCTCGGGGGTCCAGCGCACGTGACCCCGCACGGCGAGGACGCCGAGCCCCGCGGGCCCGCCCCAGTCCCGGGCCGACGCGGCCAGGACGTCCCAGTCCTCGGGGACCGGCCCGCGTCCGATGACCTGGACCGCATGCACCAGCAGCGGGACCCCGGCCTCCCGGCACATCTCCAGCGCGCCCGCCAGCGGCTGGCGGGTGCCCACCTCCGGGTTCGCGGCCTGCACACAGGCGAGGGCGGCTGGGCGCTCCAGTGCGGTCGCCAGGGAGTCGAGGTCGACCCGGCCCACGCCGTCCACCGGTACGAGGGAGACCTCCCGTGCCCATCCGTGAGCGGGGCTGAGCACGGCGAGGCTCTCTGCGGCACTCGCCACGACTCGACCCGCGGCGCCGGTCCGCTGCGCGAGGCCCTGCACGGCTGTTCCGACGGCGGTCGGGCCCGAGGTGGTGAGGAAGACCTCGTCCGGGCGCACCCCGAGGGTGTCGGCGATCACCCCGCGGGCGGCATCGAGCACCATTCCGGCCCTTCGGCCCTGGTGGTGCAGGCGGGCGGGATCGGCCCAGGCCTGCTCGACGGCGGCCGACCAGGCACGCCGGGCCACCGGAAGCAGCGGCTGGCCGCCCACCGCGTCGAGGTAGCCCGCAGGTGGTTCAGGTGCCGGGTCCGGCAGGGGCGAGCTGGCGGCGTCCAGGGGCACGGGAACCACGCTAGACCCAGGTGGGTCACGACCTGGTTTCGCCTCGTGGGGGCGCCCACGAAGGAGGGCGTCGGTGCGCTAGTCTGCCCGCGTCCACCCTCACAGGAAGGCGATCCGTGCGGCAGTCGAGCCACGTGAGTCCCGCAGGAGTGCCGCGCGCCGCTCAGGCCCGGCGTCGTAGCCGTGTCCGAGCCGCCCTGATCGGGGTCGGCGCGCTGGCCGTCACGCTGACGGCCTCTGGCTGCACGGCGAACGAGGTCTTCTTCCTCGACCTCCCGGATCCGGCCACCAAAGAGGGCGCGATCACTCAGAACCTGTGGGATGGATCGTGGACCGCGGCCTGGGCCGTCGGCGCACTCACATGGGGCCTGATGATCTGGGCCGCGATCGCCTACCGCCGCCGGCACAAGGACGAGGTGCCCGAGCAGACGAAGTACAACATCCCGATCGAGATCCTCTACACGGTCGTGCCCCTGATCATGATCCTCGGGCTCTTCTTCTTCACAGCCCGTGACCAGGCGGAGATCCTCGCGGTCAACAACGACCAGGACCAGACGGTCAACGTCGTCGCCTATCGCTGGAACTGGGGCTTCAACTACCTCGACGAGGACGCCTACTCGGTCGGCACGCCGAACGTGCCTGCCGAACTCGTGCTCCCGGTGGGGGAGAAGGTCCGGTTCGAGCTCACGTCACCGGATGTCATCCACTCGTTCTGGGTGCCCGCGTTCCTCTTCAAGATGGACGTCATCCCGGGCAAGACGAACGTCTTCGAGCTCACGCCCGACAAGGTCGGCACGTACCCCGGTCGCTGCGCCGAGCTCTGCGGCGTCGACCACTCCCGGATGCTCTTCACGGTGCGCGTCGTCGAGAGGGCCGAGTTCGACCAGTTCATCGCAGACATGAAGGCCCGCGGCCAGTCGGGGCTCCTCGACACCGGCATGAGCAACGACCTCGGCCAGATGCCAGATGAGAGGACGACATGACGATCCTGAGCGAACCCCCCGTCGAGTCGTCGGAGTCCGTGATCCCCATCGGTCCCCGCAGGCGGACCCTGGGCGCAGCCGTCGTCAACTGGGTCACGTCGACTGATCACAAGCTGATCGGCTACCTCTACCTCGTCACCGCGACCATCTGGTTCTTCGTCGCGGGACTCATGGCGCTGGCCATCCGTGCCGAGCTGGCGGTGCCTGGACTGCAGTTCGTCTCACTGGAGCAGTACAACCAGCTGTTCACGATGCACGGGACGATCATGCTGTTCCTCTTCGCGACGCCGCTGTTCGTGGGCTTCGGCAACGTGATCATGCCGCTGCAGATCGGTGCCCCCGACGTCGCCTTCCCCCGTCTGAACATGCTCGGGTACTGGCTGTTCTTCTTCGGTGGGATCACGGCGGCCCTCGGCTTCCTCACTCCCGGTGGCGCGGCCGCCTTCGGCTGGTTCGCCTATGCCCCGCTGAGCGGTGCGGTGTACTCGCCGGAGGTCGGCGCTGACCTCTGGTACCTCGGCCTCGCGATGGGCGGCCTGGGCACCATCCTCGGCGCGGTCAACTTCATCACGACCATCTTCTGCATGCGGGCTCCGGGCATGACGATGTTCCGGATGCCCATCTTCACCTGGACGATCTTCGTCACCAGCATCCTGGTGATCCTGTGCTTCCCCGTGCTGGCTGCGGCCCTCGCCATGGCGTTCATCGATCGCGAGTACGGCGCGCTCGTGTTCGCCCCCGAGAACGGCGGGGCGATGCTCTGGCAGCACCTGTTCTGGTTCTTCGGGCACCCCGAGGTGTACATCCTGGCGCTGCCGTTCTTCGGCATCGCCAGCGAGATCATCCCGGTGTTCTCCCGCAAGCCGATCTTCGGCTACAAGGGCCTGGTGTTCGCGACCCTCGCCATCGGAGCCCTCTCCATGGCGGTGTGGGCGCACCACCTGTACGTGACCGGCTCGGTGTACCTGCCGTACTTCGCGATCATGACCATGCTGATCGCGGTACCGACGGGCGTGAAGTTCTTCAACTGGATCGGCACGATGTGGAAGGGTTCGGTGCAGTTCGACACGCCGATGCTCTGGACGATGGGCTTCCTCATCACCTTCCTGTTCGGCGGCCTCACCGGCATCATCCTGTCCGCGCCGCCGCTGGACTTCCACGTCTCCGACAGCTACTTCGTGGTGGCGCACTTCCACTACACCGTCTTCGGCACTGTCGTGTTCCTCTTCTTCGCCGGCCTGTACTTCTGGTGGCCGAAGATGACCGGCCGCATGCTCGACGAGCGGCTGGGCAAGATCCACTTCTGGCTGCTCTTCATCGGATTCCAGGTGACGTTCCTCATCCAGCACTGGCTGGGCGTGCAGGGCATGCCGCGCCGCTACGGCGACTACCTGCCCGCAGACGGGTTCGAGCTGTTCAACCAGATCTCCACCCTGGGCGCCGCCATGCTCGGCGTATCGACCCTGTTCTTCATCTGGAACGTCCTGAAGACCTGGCGTACGGCTCCCATGGTCGGCGTCGACGATCCGTGGGGCTGGGGCGGATCGCTCGAGTGGGCGACCTCGTGCCCACCGCCACGGCACAACTTCGTCACCCTGCCGAGGATCCGCTCGGAGCGGCCAGCGTTCGATCTGCACCATCCTGAGCTGGCGGCACCGGGTGCCCACCCCGTCGGCGCTGGCGCCTCCGGAGGCTCGGTCGAGGGGGGTCAGGCATGAAGGTCGAAGGCCGGATCTTCGCCCTTGGCGCAGCCTTCTTCATCCTGGTCGCCGGGATCTACTGGTACTTCTCCCGCGACCCGATCGGCACGACGGCACTCGCCCTGTCGGGCGGCCTCTCCTTCATCGTCGCGTTCTACGTCCTCTACACCTCCAAGAGGGTGTTCCCTCGACCCGAGGACCGCGGACAGGCCGAGGTCGACGAGGCCGACCCTGAGTACGGCTTCTTCAGCCCGCACTCGTGGTGGCCGCTGCCGGTCGCGTTCGGCGCGTTCCTGACCGTCCTCGGCCTGATCTTCGCGGTGTGGGTCATCGTGCTTGGCGTCGCGATCCTCATGCTCGCCATCATCGGCTGGATGTTCGAGTACTACCGCGGGGATTTCGCCCAGTAGGGACGGCTCCACGACCGCACGCGGCCCGCGCCTGAACGGCGCGGGCTTCGTCATGACGTACCCTTGACTGCGACCACCCACCCGATCTGGAGTGCCTGTGACCGTCCGCGCCCGCCTGCTGGCCCTCGGCCTCGGCGGCGCCGTGCTCGCGGTCAGCGCGTGCACGCCGGTGGCCAGCGTCGAGTTCGACACCGTCGACCCGGGCAACCAGTCCCGGGCCTCGGTGAGCGCAGAGCCCTCGGGCGAGAAGAAGGTCGATCCGGGCCAACGCATCACCGTGGTCGCCACGGACGGGCAGCTGGCCAACGTCACGGTGATGGGTCCCAAGGGGAAGCTCAAGGGTGACATCTCGGCGGACGGAACGGTCTGGACGGCCAAGAGGGAGAGCCTCGCCTTCGGGACCACGTACACCGTCGAGGCGACGGCCATCGACAGCCGGGGCGTGCCCACCACCACCACGGGCTCGATCCGCACGAAGGAGCCGCGGGCCTTCATCGCTGCCGTCGTGTCCCCCCGCGCCGACGCAACGGTCGGGGTCGGGATGCCCATCACGGTCACCTTCAACCGTGCGGTCAAGCGCAAGGCCGACGTGGAGCGGGCGCTCGTCGTCTACACGCCGGAGCCGCTCGAGGGAGCCTGGTCGTGGAACGGCGACACGCAGGCCCAGTTCCGGCCCAAGGAGTACTGGCCGGCGGACATCGACGTCACCGTGGCCATCAACCTGAAGGGGTTGGAGACGGCCAAGCTGGTCTATGGGCAGAAGGACACCGAGACCACCTTCCATGTCGGGCCGAGCATGATCACGAAGGTCAACGCGCAGACGCACACCGCGACGATCCTCCGAGAGGGAGCCGCGATCCGGACGATCCCGATCACGACCGGCAAGCTCGGCTTCGAGACCCGGTCCGGCGTCAAGGTCGTCGTCAGCAAGGAGCGCACCCGGGTCATGGACGCGGCCACCGGCGGCACCGAGGAGAGCGATCCCGAGTACTACAACCTCGAGGTCGAGTACGCCATGCGCGTCACGTACTCGGGGGAGTTCCTGCACGCGGCTCCGTGGTCGGTCGGCTCCCAGGGCCGGGACAACGTCAGCCACGGCTGCGTGGGGATGAGCACGGAGAACGCCGCATGGCTGTACGGCCTGACCAACGTCGGCGACGTCGTCGAGGTCACCGGAACGAGCAACGTCCAGAACCTCGGCAACGGGATCACCGTGTGGAACGAGACGTGGAAGCAGTGGCTCGAAGGGTCTGAGACCGGGGCGGTCATGACGGTGGCGGCCCCCGTCACGGCCCCTGAGGCGCCTCAGGAGGGCGGAACAGCCCCGGAGTCCTCCGACGGCACTCCCGGAGGCCCGGACGGCTCACAGGCGCCTCAGGACGCTGGAGTGGACCAGGGGACGGGTGTTCAGCAGACCTCCTTCGCCCAGCGCTGAGGTGCCTCCCGTCGACGGGCCGGCAGGAGTGGTCCGGGTGGCGGCCGCGGAGGATCGCGAGTCAGTCGTGCGGACCGTCGTTGCGGCGTTCGCTGCAGACCCAGCCTGGCGCTGGCTCCTGGGCTCGCACGACGATGCCCTCGCGCCGCTCTTCGCAGGATCGCTGTTCGACCAGCGGGTGGGCAGCGGAACCTGCTGGGTGACGGACGACTGCTCCTCCGTGGCCATGTGGGAGTCGCCCGTTGGACCCGCAGACGACGTGAGACGCCAGGCCTGGGCCCCCTTCCGCGCGAGGGCCGGCAGTGCCGTCCTGGAGCGCGTGTCGTCGTACGACTCGGTCGTTCACGCGGTGGCCCCGTCAGAGCCGTTCTGGTACCTGGGAGTGCTGGCCACGCACCCGGACCGTCACGGCCGCGGTGGCGCCTCGCGGGCCCTCGAGGCGGCCCTGGCCCGGGTGGACGCGGAGGGCCTGCCGAGCTGCCTGGAGACCTCCACGCCGGGAAACCGCGCGTTCTACGAGCGGCGGGGGTTCACCGACGCCATCGAGGTCCCCGTTCCGGGGGGTCCTGCCACCTGGTGGCTCACCCGGCCCGCACGTACCGGCCGCGTGCCCGCCTGACGAAACGACGAGGGCCCCGGTCAACCGACCGGGGCCCTCATCACGATCTGTGCGCTCAGTGCTGGGAGCGGTCCTGCTCGATCTGCTCCGTGTTGGTCTCCGCCATCCCCGGATGGTGCAGCACGCCTCCGTGCGCGCGGCGCAGCTCGTCGGCGTCCTCGTAGTCGTGCAGGGGAGCCTCGAGCTCAGCGTCGTGCGCCGCGTGGTGCTGACCCGCCTCGATCTCCGCCATCGAAGGCTGGGGGATGTTCTGGCCGTAGAAGAAGGAGCTCAGCCTGTGCCGCATCATCTGCCAGCGGTAGTGCTTGTTGCGCACTCCGTCGGCATCGGCCTTCTCGGGTGCCGGCAGGGCGACGTGATCGGTCTTGGAGGTGATGACGGCCATGTCCTTGACGGACAGCGGCTGGTGCACCTCGATGAACTCACCGTGCGGGAGCCGAAGGATCCGACCGGACTCGTAGCCGTGCAGGAGCTTCTCGCGGTCCCGTCGCTGCAGGCTCAGGCAGGTACGGCGGGTGACGACGAACACGATCGGTGGAACCACGAACAGGGCGACCCGAAGGAACCAGATGATCGAGTTGATCGACAGGTCGAAGGCCACCGCGATGATGTCGTTCGCTCCTCCGACCCAGAGCAGGGCGTAGAAGACGATGGCCATCATCCCGAACGCCGTGCGCGTGGGCGCGTTGCGCGGGCGGTCGAGAAGGTTGTGCTCCCGCTTGTCGCCGGTGACCCAGGCCTCGATGAACGGGTAGAGCCCGGCCGCCGTGAACAGGATGCCAGGCAGGATCATGGCCGGGATCATGATGTTCCACGAGATGGTCCAGCCGAAGATCACGCTCTCGATGTTGGGCATCACGCGCAGAGCGCCGTCCAGGAATCCGATGTACCAGTCCGGCTGTGAGCCGGCGGACACTTGATCGGGCGTGTAGGGGCCGAAGATCCAGATCGGGTTGACCGTGACCAGGCCGCCGACGAGGGCGATGATGCCGAAGACCACGAAGAAGAAGCCGCCCGCCTTCGCCATGTAGATCGGCAGCAGTGGGTACCCGACCACGTTGTCGTTGGTGCGTCCCGGCCCGGGGAACTGCGTGTGCTTCTGCGTCCACACGAGCATGAGGTGCACGGTGACCAGCGCCAGGATGATCCCTGGGATCAGCAGGATGTGCACGCCGTACAGGCGCGAGATGAACTCGGTGCCCGGGAACTCGCCGTCGAAGAGCAGGAAGGCCGCCCAGGTGCCCACGATCGGGGCGGCCTGCATGATCCCACGGGCGATCTGGAGGCCCGTGCCGGAGAGCAGGTCGTCGGGGAGGGAGTAGCCGGAGAAGCCGGCCAGCAGGCCGAGCGTCGTGAGGACGATGCCGATGATCCAGTTGAACTCGCGAGGCTTGCGGAACGCCCCGGTGAAGAACACGCGGAACATGTGCACGGCCATCGCGGCGATGAAGATCAGGGCCGACCAGTGGTGCATCTGGCGCAGGAGCAGCCCGCCACGGATGTCGAAGGAGATGTCGAGGGACGAGGCGTACGCCTCGGACATCTTCACGCCCTGCAGCGGGACGTACGACCCGTCGTAGATGACCTCGACCATCGACGGCTTGAACCACAGGGTGAGGAACACGCCGGTGAGGAGCACGACGATGAAGCTGTAGAGCGCGATCTCGCCGAGCATGAAGGACCAGTGCTCGGGGAACACCTTGCCGAGGTTCCGCGACAGGAACTTGTTGCTGCCGATGCGCTGGTCGACGTAGGTCGCCGTCGCTCCGCCAGCCTTCTCCACGGGGCTGGTCGTGGTCATCCGCGCTCCCAGAAACTCGGTCCGATTGGTTCAGCGAAGTCCGACAGGGCCACGAGATAGCCCTCCTCGTCCACGCCGATCGGCAGCTGGGGCATCCGCCGGGCCGCCGGGCCGAACACGACGTTGCCGGCGTCGGCCAGATCGAAGGTGGACTGGTGGCACGGGCAGAGCAGGTGATGCGTGCGCTGCTCGTAGAGGGCGATGGGGCAGCCCACGTGGGTGCAGATCTTCGAGTAGGCGAGGATCCCCTGGTAGTCCCAGCCGTCGCCCTGCTGGGCGCGGATCTCGCTGGGGTCCATGCGGACCAGGATGATCGCGGCCTTGCCGCGGGCGTTGAGGTTCTCGGTGACCTCCTCGACCTCCCGCAGGTCCTCGGGAACGGCGGAGATGAGGCCACCGACGGGGAGGTCCTCCGGCTTCACCGGCGCGTAGGTGCCGTCGGACACGATGCGTGAGCCCTCGGTCCACAGGGTGGTCGAGAGGATGTCAGCCGGCGACTTGCCCTCGTCCGCCTCGGTCGGGACCCAGAGGTCGCGCAGCAGGACGACCATCGGGATGGGGAACACCACGAGGGCGCCGATGAGCGTGCGGCGGATCAGCTTGAACCGGGCGAAGCCCGACTCGTCCTTGCCCCGCTCGTAGTTGGCGGCCGCCTCGGCGGTGGCACGGCGAGGGGAGAGCTGGTCGTGCCGCTCCTGGACGACCTCGACGTCGGGCATGAGCTTCTTGGACCACTGGATCGCTGCGGTGCCGATGAGCAGGATGGCGACCCCGAAGGTGAATCCCAGGGCGACGTTGCTGGCGCCCACGTCGCCCATGACCGGGATGTACACGACCGTGGTCTTGTCGATGGCCACGTACGCGACGACGAACAGCACGACGAAGAGCATCGAGAGCAGGAACATCGACGCGACCTGGCGCTCGGCGCGGCGTGCCGCCTTCGGGTCGACGTCCGTCGCCCGGGGGCGGTGCGGAACGTCGGCCACGGGGGAGTAGCCAGGCTTCGCCGGCCGGGCGACCTCGTGGGCAGAAGCGTCGGAGTGGCCCTCGCGGGGCGAGATCTCGGTCATCGCGACTTGATTCCGATCCAGACGGCGGCGGCGATCAGCGCCGCGAAGATGGCAGTGGCAAGGAAGACGCCTTCGGTGACGGGGCCGAAGCGGCCCAGGGTGAGACCGCCCGGACTGGCGGAGTCCTGGAGCTCACGGACGTAGGCGATGATCGCCTGCTTGTCCTTCGTGGGCAGCTGGGCGTCGCTGAACACCGGCATGTTCTGCGGACCGGTGAGCATCGCCTCGTAGATCTCGATCGGCTCGGCCTGCATGAGGTTCGGCGCGTACTTGCCCTGCGTGAGGGCGCCGCCCTGGCCCGCGGCCTGGTGGCACTGGGCGCAGTTGATGCGGAAGAGCTCGCCGCCGTAGGCGACATCCGCGTCGGCGTAGTCGAGCTGCTCGGCTGTGGGGATGGCCGGACCGGGTGCCAGCGACGCGATGTACGCGGCCATCGCGGCGATGTCCTCGTCCGAGTAGACGTTCTCCTTGGAGGGTGCCTGGGCGCCCGGTGCGGCGAGCGGCATCCGGCCGGAGCCGACCTGGAAGTTCACGGCGGCGGCGCCGACGCCGATGAGCGTGGGACCCGACTGGGTTCCCTGTGCCTCGAGGCCGTGGCATGAGGAGCAGCCCTCGAGGTAGAGCTGGCGCCCCGACTCGACCTGGGTCTCCGATCCGACGGCCATCGCGGCCTCGGCCGGCTGGACGCTGGCGACGGCGGCGTAGCCGCCACCCACCACCACCAGGGCTCCGATCAACAACGCGGATGCCACGAACGGGCTTCGCCGTCGTGCGGCCAGGAACTTCACTCTGCCCGAACCTCTCTGCCGTGTCGTGAGACCTGCGACGTGCCTGCTGCTACTTGAGGACGTAGATCATGAAGAACAGGGCGATCCACACGACGTCCACGAAGTGCCAGTAGTAGGACGTGACGATCGCCCGAGTCGCCTGATCATGGGTGAACCGCTTGCTGACGAACGTGGTGGCGAGCACGAACAGGAAGGCGATGAGGCCGCCCGTCACGTGCATGCCGTGGAACCCGGTCGTGAGGTAGAAGGCGGTGCCGTACGCGTTCGAGGAAAGCGTCAGGCCCTCGTGGACGAGGGCGGCGTACTCCGTCACCTGGCCGGCGATGAAGAAGGAGCCCATGAGGAAGGTGATGATGAACCAGCGTCGCAGGCCCTTGACGTCGCCGCGCTCCGCGGCGAACACGCCGAGCTGGCACGTGACCGAGGACAGGACCAGGACCGTGGTGTTCACGCTGGCGAACGGGATGTTCAGCAGCTCGGTCTCCTGGGCCCACAGCTCCGGGTTGACCGCGCGGAGGGTGAAGTACATCGCGAACAGCGCCGCGAAGAACATGAGCTCGCTGGACAGCCACACGATGGTCCCGATGGCGACCATGTTCGGGCGGTTCGCCGGGGCGTGGGCGTATGCCTGGGGGATCGTCGACGTGTTTGCCACGGGGGGAGTCTGGCAGATCCGCGAGCAGGAATCATCGAGACCCCCCGAACGGTTCGATCACATTCCGGACGCGCGCACGGGGACGGCTACAGTGGGCGCCGTGGAGCACGAAAGGGACGCAGAGCCCATCGACGAGTGGTCCGACGACGAGATCGCGGACGAGCAGGAGCCCGACCCGGAGCCGACGCTGCGGGTGCTGGTGTACAGCGACGACCGCCTCGTGCGTCGCCAGGTGTCGGCGGCCCTCGGCCGGCGGCCCGCGCCCGACCTCCCCGCACTCGAGTACGTGGAGTGCGCGACCGAGCCGATGGTCATCGCCGAGGTCGACCGCGGCGGATTCGACCTCCTCATCCTCGATGGCGAGGCGACTCCGGCCGGAGGCATGGGCGTGTGCCGCCAGCTGAAGGACGAGATCTACCGCTGCCCTCCGGTCCTCGTCATCGTCGGTCGTCCGCAGGACGCCTGGCTGGCGACCTGGTCGCGGGCCGACGGCGTGTCGGGGCATCCGATCGACGCGATCGCCCTCGCCGACACCGTGACGGCTCTGCTTCGCCCGCGTGCCGCCGTCGCGAACGCCTGACCCGGTCGCCAGCGTGACGGACCGGCCGACCTGGGCCTCCACGCTCTCGCACCTGCTGTCGGGGCGGGACCTCGAGCCGGACGTGGCGGCCTGGGCCATGGGGGAGATCCTCGAGGGGACCGCTACGTCGGCGCAGATCGCAGCATTCGTCACGGCCCTTCGTGCCAAGGGCGAGACGCCGTCGGAGGTGGACGCCCTTGTCGGGGCCATGCTCGGGCATGCCCGGCTCCTGGACTTCGGTGCCGAGGGGACCCCGCTGTCCCTTGACGTGGTCGGCACCGGCGGCGACCAGGCCCACACGGTCAACATCTCCACGATGTCGGCGCTTGTCTGCGCCGCGGCCGGTGCCCCCGTGGTCAAGCATGGGAACCGAGCGGCCTCGTCCTCGACGGGTACGGCCGACGTGCTCGAGCGACTGGGCGTCGTCATCGACCTGCAGCCCGACGAGGTGGTCACGAGCCTCCGGCGCACCGGGATCGGCTTCTGCTTCGCCCAGGTGCACCACCCGGCCATGCGACATGCCGGTCCGACCCGGCGCGAGCTGGGCATCCCGACCGTGTTCAACATCCTCGGACCTCTCACCAACCCGGGTGGGGCGCGGGCGGCCCTCATCGGCTGCGCGAACCTCACGCTTGCCCCGGTGATGGCCGACGTGCTGCGACGTCGCGACGTTCGCGCCATGGTCGTGCGGGGAGAGGACGGTCTCGACGAGCTGTCCACCTCGTCGCCGAGCCGAGTGTGGGACGTGACCGCGGGAAGCGTCGCGGAGTCGGTGCTCGACCCGTCGTCGATCGGCATCCCCTCGGCCGATCCCAGCCTGCTGCGAGGTGGCGACAGCGAGCGCAATGCCGACCTGCTCAGGGCCACCCTGTCAGGGGAGACTCCGACCGGGCCGGATGCCGCGAGGGTGGGGGCGATCCGGGACTCCGTCTGTCTCAACAGCGCTGCCGCGCTCGTCGCGTTCGCGGCGGCTGCCGCGGCGAACGCCGGTGAGGTGGTCGACGACCGGCCGCTTGCTGAGCGCATCGCCGAGCAGGTGCCCGTGGCCAGGGGCGTTCTGGAGGCCGGAGCGGCCGTCGACGTGCTGGACGGGTGGATCGCCGTCACCCGCGAGCTCAGGCCCTGAGCGTCGCCGGAGTGGCTCAGGCGCTCAGGATGCGGCTGGCCCGACGCGCGTCAACGGGTCCTGCGGGGCGCGCGGCGATCGCCCCGTAGTCCTCGGCATCGAGGACCTGTCGCTGGGTCGCCCGTCGGACCTCGCCGAGGCGGCTCACCTCCCGACCGCCGCAGCGGACGGGCAGCGCGAGACCGCGGGTCGAGTGGACCAGCCGTACTCCGGGTCCATCGAGCCACCTCAGCAGCTCCAGCGCCTCCTCCGACAGGCCCGCGGGTGCCGGTGCCGGTGCCGGGTCCACGTGCTCGCCGGTGGCGACCAGGGCATCGACCACGGGCCGGGGGTCGCAGCCCGGGCGAGCGTGAGCCGCGCCGGCGAGGCGCCCGTGCCGGATGAGGTGGATGTCCCAGCCGTTGTCGGCCGTGGCGACCGCGGCGACGAGCTCGGGTTCGCCGGAGAGGGCGGCGAGTCGATGGGTCCGAACGCTGGCTCCGACGAGGTGCCCGAGGCGCTCGCGCCACAGCGCCGCATCCTCGAAACGCTCCTCGGCCGCGAGGACCGCCATCCGTCGTTCAGCGGCCGCGACCGGCGCCGACAGATCGCCGGACATGGCCGTGCGCAGGTCCTCGACCTGACGTTCGTACGCCGGGCGGTCGCCGCTGGAGGTGCATGGTGCAAGGCACCTGCCCAGCTCGGCCAGCGCGCAGCCGGGGGCGTCGCTCCGCGGCCGGACGGCGATGCGGGTCGTGCAGGTTCGCACCGGGTGGGCGAGCAGCAGGGCCTCGCGCGCCGCCTCGGCGGCATGGCGGGAGGTGAACGGGCCGAGGTACCGGGCGCCGCTCGCCTGGTCGTCGAGCACTGTCCGGACGACGGCCAGGCGTGGCGCCGACTCCACCGTCAGCTTGAGCCAGGTCTGGGAATCGGGCCGACGGGACCGCCGGTTGTACCGCGGCTGTTCCGAGGCGATGAGCCGCAGTTCGCGGACTCGGGCCTCGAGCGAGGTGGCGCACACGATCGGCGTGACGCGTTCCGCGATGCGCACCATCTCGGCCATCCGTCGGCGCTGCTCGGAGGCGGTGAAGTAGGTGCGCACGCGGGAGCGGATGCTGCGCGAGGTGCCGACGTACAGGGCCACGCCCTGAGCGTCCTCGAAGACGTAGACGCCAGGGGCGTCAGGAAGGTCGGCAGCGAGGTGGCGCTTGGTCCGCTGGGCCTGGCTGACCCGGGAGGAGAACTCCTGGAGGTCCTCCAGCGTGGTGACCCCCAGGTCACCGGCCCGCTCGATCAGGCGGTGCAGGACGTCGGCCGTGGCTCGGGCGTCGTCGAAGGCGCGGTGGGTCGGGGTGACGCTGACCCGGAAGTGGGCCGCCAGGGTGGACAGCTTGCAGTTGCGCACCTCGTCACGGTGCAGGGCCACCCGGGCCAGTCGAGCCGTGTCGACGGTGGCCGGGTCGGGCCATGGATGGTCGAGCAATCGACAGGCGGCCTTGAGGAAGCCTGCGTCGTACGGTGCGTTGTGGGCCACGAGGACGGCGTCGCCGAGGAACTCGAGGAAGGTGGGGAGGGCGGCCGGGAGGCGGGGTGCGGTGGCGACGAGGGCGTCGGTGATCCCGGTGAGCGAGGCGACGAAGGGCGGGATCGGGGCTCCCGGGTTGACGAGCGTCTGGAACTCGCCGAGGACCTCTCCACCCCGGACCTTCACCGCTCCGATCTCGGTGATGCCCGCATCGGCCGGGGCGCCGCCGGTCGTCTCCAGGTCGACGATGACGAACGTGACATCCGCGAGGGGCGTGCCCAGGTCCGAGAAGCTCGACTGCACGGCGTTCCCGCCGGCGGCACCGGTTCGTCCGGAGGCACGTGATCCCACACAGCGACCGTAGGCGACCAGGCCGACACCGGCCCGCAAGCGCGCTCGGTAGGGTCGTCCCGTGGCTCAATCCCCGGTGATCCCCGATGACCGCTCCCGCTGGCGCTGCGCCCACTGCGGCAACCTCACCCGGTTCGACGTCACCCGCACGACGCGGGTGCGCGAGTTCTGGCACCTGTCGATGGCGGGGGCCCCCGAGGTGGACGAGCGCGAGGTGATCGCCGAGACGGTCGAGTCGGTCGTCTGCCGGTGGTGCGGGGCGGGGGACCGCATCGAGGTGGTGTCGCGACCCGAGTTCGGCGGACCGGCGGACGAGGGCCCCGGAGACGGCGGCCCCTGATCCTCCGGGCGGGCACTGTCAGACCCCGCCCGTAGCGTCGGCACCATGATCATCGACTGTGGCACCTGCGCCGTTGCCGGGCTTGCCTGCGCCGACTGCGTGGTCTCCGTGCTTCTGGGCGAGCCGGCGACCGGCACCCTCCCCGTGACCCCATCACCCGAGTCGACCGACGTCATCCCGGAGAACGTGGCGCTCCTGCCCGTCACCCACGTCGATGACGAGCATGCAGCGGCTCTCGGCGTCCTGGCCGCCTCGGGCCTCGTGCCGCCGCTGCGGCTGGTGCCGCGGTCCGAGGCGAGCTAGGCGGAACCTCGGCGGGGGCCGTGACGTCCCATTCCTGTCGCGGCGCCGTCGCCTGTCCGTTTTCTGGACGTCCCGGAGTGCGTCGTCATCAATCTGTTACCTTGGAACGAACGAGGTGATGCCCGCGGTCCCCGCGGGCATCCGGCATGGAGAGGCAGGACACGGCGTGCGGTTGCCACGTGGGCGGTGGGCGCGAACAACGGCCATCGGCCTCGCGTCCGCGGGGATGCTCCTGTCGGGGCTCGCTCTGGTGCCTTCGGCGACGGCCGTGCCCAGCCGCGACCTCCAGCAGGTCCGCAACCAGGTGCGCACCCTCCAGGCCCAGGCCGAGACGGCCACCGAGCGGTACAACAAGGCCCGCAACGAGCTCGGCGATGTCCAGGCCGCGCTCGACGCCCTGAAGCAGAAGGTCAAGCGCGAGCGCTCGCAGCTCCAGGTGATCCTGTCGTCGGTGGATGACCTCGCCCGTGCGACCTACACGAGCGGGGGCATCGACACCTCGCTCCAGGTCCTCCTCGCCGAGGATCCCACCGAGTTCCTCGCCCAGGCTGCCGCGCTGAACCAGGTCGCGCAGTCGCAGGCGTCGTCGCTGCGACGAACTCAGACCGCCCGCCTTCGCCTCGCGCAGAGCGAAGCGGCGGTCAAGGACAAGGAATCGATCGCCAAGAAGTACCGCGACGAGATGGCCAGCGCGAAGAAGGAGGCTGACGACCGTCTCAACGAGGCCGAGGGCGTCCTGGCCAACCTCGAGGCCGCAGAGCGGCGCCGACTCGCAGCCATCGCGGAGCAGGAGCGTCGCGCCGGCCTCGCCGCCGCCGCTGCGGCCACTCAGGCACTCGGCGGCAGCGCCTCGAGCGCGGGCGGGGGCGTGCCGGCAGTCAGCGGTCGAGCCGCCGCCGCAGTGCGTTACGCGCTGTCCCAGGTGGGCGACCGGTACGTCGCCGCCGCTGCCGGGCCTGATGCATTCGACTGCTCCGGGCTGACCATGTCGGCCTGGCGCCAGGCCGGGGTGTCCCTGCCGCACTACTCGTACTCGCAGTGGAGCACCACGCGGCGCATCTCCCTCAGCGAGGCACGACCCGGCGACCTGGTGTTCTTCTTCGGGGGCAGCGTCCACCACGTCGGCATGTACATCGGCAACGGCAAGATGGTTCATGCCGCCAACCCCGGTGCGGGCGTGCGCATCGACGCCGTCCTCGGCCCCTGGTACAACACCTACTTCAGCGGCGTCGGCCGCGTGATCGGCTAGCGCCGGTCCGCAGCGACAACGAGTTCGGCGACTACGAGTAGAGCGACTCCACGTCCGCACCGAACTCCTGCATCACCACGGCTCGCTTGAGCTTGAGCGACGGGGTGATCTGGCCACCCTCCTCCGTCCAGTCGACGCCGAGGATCTTGAACTTCTTGATCGCCTCGGCGTGCGAGACGGCCTTGTTCGCCTCGTCGACGGCGGACTGGATGGCCGCGTTCAGGTCGGGGTCGTCGACCATGTCGGGGACCGTCGCAGCGCCCTTGTCGTTCTGCTTGGCCCACGCCGGGAAGGACTCCGGGTCGATGGTGACCAGGGCAGCGATGAACGGCTGGCCGTCGCCGACCACCATGCACTGGCTCACCAGCCAGTTGGCGCGCAGTCGATCCTCGAGAACCGCCGGGGCGACGTTCTTGCCCGCGGCCGTGACGAGCAGCTCCTTCTTGCGACCGGTGATCTTGACGAACCCGTCGTCGTCGATCTCTCCGATGTCGCCCGAGTGGAACCAGCCGTCGGCCTCGAGCGCCTCGGCGGTCGCGGACGGGTTGTTCCAGTAGCCGACGAAGATCTGGTCCCCTCCGAGCATGAGCTCGCCGTCGTCGGCGACCTTGACCTTGGCCCCCGGAAGCGGCTGGCCCACCGACCCGATGCGTAGGGCCGTCGGCCGGTTGACGGTGGTGGCGGCCGACGTCTCGGTCAGGCCGTAGCCCTCGAGGATGATGACGTTGATGCCGCGGAAGAAGTGGCCGAGGCGGGAGCCCAGGGGCGCACCGCCGGAGACCGCCCACCGCATGTTGCCGCCCATCGCCGCCCGCAACTTGCTGTAGACCAGCCGGTCGAACAGGCCGTGCTTCAGCTTCAGCACCAGGCCAGGGCCGCCCTCGTCGAGGGCCTTGCTGTAGTCGATGGCCGTCTGGGCGGCGGTGTCGAAGATCTTGCCCTTGCCGTCGGCGACGGCCTTCTGCTGCGCGGAGTTGTAGATCTTCTCGAAGACCCGCGGCACAGCGAGCAGGAACGTCGGCTGGAAGGAGGCCAGTCCGGGCAGGAGCGCCTTGATGTCCGCCGAGTGCCCGAGCCGGACGCCGGCCCGGATGCAGCCGAGCTGGATGGCGCGACCGAAGACGTGTGCGACAGGCAGGAACAGCAGCGTCGAGGACCCGGGGGCGAGGAAGACGTCGGGCAGACCCCAGACGACGTTGTCCACCTCGAACATGAAGTTCCGGTGCGTGAGCGTGCAGCCCTTGGGCCGTCCGGTCGTGCCGGACGTGTAGATGATGGTGGCGACGGAATCGGGGGTGAGGGTCGCCCGGCGCTCCTCGAGCGCCTCGTCCGACACCTCACGGCCGTCGTTCTTCAGCTCGTCGATGATGCCGTCGTCGAAGACCCACACGCGAGTGACGCTGGGGATCTCGACGGAGACCTCGTCGAAGGTCTTCTTGTTCTTCTCGCTCTCGAGGAAGACGCCCACCGCACCGGAGTCGCTGAGCATCCACTGGATCTGCTCGGCGGACGACGTCTCGTAGACGGGGACGCTCACCGCACCGGCGTACCAGATCGCGTAGTCGACCAGCGTCCACTCGTAGCGGGTCCGGCTCATGACGCCGATCCGCTCCCCGGGCTCGACGCCGTTGGCGACGATGCCCTTCGCGACGGACTTGACCTCCTCGAGGAACTGCTTCGAGGTGATGCCGACCCACGCGTCCCCACGAGGCACGGAGAGGGCCTCATGATCCGGGGTCTTGGCGGCATTCTCGATGATGTGGTCGACCAGGCTTCCACTGGTCGGGGTGGGCACGACGGCGGGCACGGAGAACTCGGTTCGCATGCCATTCACCGTAGTTGAGTGCAGCCCTGTTCGCGACCGGATCGCAGCGCCGGCTTGGCCCGTCATGGCATTCTGGCCGGGTGGGCAGCGTGGTCGTCGTCGACGAGACGGTCATCGTCGTGTCCCGCGAGGTGATCGGCCGCGTCGTCGCCGACCGCGCACGATGGCGCGCCTGGTGGCCCGACTCGCAGGTCACGGTGCTGACCGATCGCGGCGACGAGGGAATGACGTGGTCGCTCACGGGTCACCTCGTCGGGACGACCGAGGTGCGGCTGACCGGTGCTGGCGGCGGAGTGGTCGTCCGCTACTCACTCGACGCGGACCCGACCGAGCCCGGCTCCCCGATGACCCCGAGGCGCCTACCCGACTCCCCGCACGGGCGACGGGAGCTCCAGTCGCTTCGGCAGCGCCAGGCACTGGCGTGGAAGCGGACCGTGTGGGCGCTGAAGGAGGAGCTCGAGCAGCGGGTCGAGCGCCTCGGCTCACCCGGGCCGGGTTCGTAGACCGTGCGCCTCCACGTAGCCAGCGACGTCCACGGCGCCGCGCGGGCGCTGGCCGCGGCGGCCGATGGAGCCGACGTGTTCGTCTGCCTGGGCGACCTCATCCTGTTCCTCGACTACGACCGTCCCGGGCGCGGAATCTTCCCCGACCTGTTCGGGGAGGCGCATGCCCGCGCCTACATCGACTTGCGCACCGCGAACCGCTTCGACGAGGCGCGGGAGCTCAGCGCAGCCGCGTGGGCCCGGCTCGGCGTCGGGGATGCCCACGAGAAGCGAGCCGTCATGCAGGCGATGGTCCGGGCGCAGTACGAGGAGTTGTTCGACGCCATGCCGACGCCGGCCCTGCTGACGTACGGCAACGTGGACATCCCCGAGATGTGGCCCGAGTACCTGCGCGACGGGCACCGCGTGGTGGACGCCGAGGTCGTCGAGGTGGAGGGCATGACGTGGGGGTTCGTGGGCGGCGGTCTGGTCAGCCCGATGCGTACGCCATACGAGATCTCCGAAGCCGAGTTCGAGGCGAAGATCGCGACCCTCGGTCCCGTGGACGTCCTCTTCACTCACATTCCTCCCGCCGTGCCTGAACTCGTCTACGACGTCCGGGCGAGGCGGTTCGAGGTTGGCAGCGTGGCCCTCCTCGACTACGTCAGGAGGTTCCAGCCCCGCTTCCACCTGTTCGGCCACATCCATCAGCCGCTGGCCGCGCGCAGGCGCATCGGTCGAACGGAGTGCATCAACGTCGGGCACTTCCACGCGCTCGAAACGCCGTTCGTGCTCGACCTGGATCCCCTCGACGATGCGCGCCGCACCCGCACGGGCGCGGAGGGGTAGCCTTCGGCCATGGCCGACCAGACCGAGTCCAGCATCGTCATCGACGCCCCCGCGGCGGCGATCATGGACGTCATCGCTGACCTTCCTGCCTACCCCGAGTGGAGCGACGGCATCACGTCGGTGACCGTGCTCGCCCTGTACGAGGACGACAACCGCCCTGCGGATGCCCGCTTCACCTTGAACTCGGGTGCTATCAAGGACACCTACGAGCTCGAGTACGACTGGAAGGCCGACGAGAGCGTGTCCTGGACGCTCACCAAGGGCGACATGCTCACGGCCATGGACGGTGTCTACGAGCTCACGCCGAACGGGGACGGCACCACCACCGTGCACTACCGCCTGGCCGTCAACGTCAAGATCCCCATGATCGGCATGATCAAGCGCAAGGCCGAGAAGGTCATCGTCGACACTGCGCTGAAGGGCTTGAAGAAGCGTGTCGAATCGCTCGCGCCTGATCCTGCTTAGCGGGCTCGGAGGGTCGGGGGTCACCACGCTGACGGCGGCCACCGCCGAGGCGCTGCGTGGCGAGGGCCTCCGCGTGACCGTCGTCGACGCCACGGGCACGGAACCCTTCGACGCTGCTGCCGACGCGCTCGTGGTGGGTGCAATCGGCGCCACGGTGGGCCGACTGCTGGGCGACGCGGGGGCCGACCCGGTCGTCCCGGAGTCCTGGGCCTCTGCTGGGTTCGTCCGGCAGCTGTCGGCCCTCACCGCCATCGCTCGAGGGCTGGCCGAGGCCGACGTGGTCGTGGTCGACTCCGGACCGCTCGCTCGGGTCCGGGAGCTCGTCGACCTGCCGTCGGTGCTGGTACGGCTCCTCGACGCGGCGCTCACCCCGAGGACGGCCATGTGGCGCGGCGGGGACGGCGAGCCCGCCCTGTTCGAGGCACTGTCGGCGGCCCGGATCGAGGTGCTGCGGCTCCAGCGCCTGCTGCGCCATCCGGCCACGTCGGCCCGACTGGTGATGCGGCCCACGCCGGATGCCGTCGAGCCGACAGCCCGGACCCTCGCCGCGCTCGGCATGCTGGGAGTGGCGGTCGACGGCGTGATCGTGAACCGGTTCCCGCGGGGCCGGGAGCGATGGCCGGACCAGGTCGTCATCGACGCCCGCGACGCCCTGACCGCGATGCGGGACGCGGCCGACGGGGTCGAGGTCTGGAAGTCCACCAGTGCGGTGCGCGCCGTGCCGAAGGGCCGTTCAGCGTTCGGGCCGTTGGGGCGCGTGCGGGTCCTGGACTCCGAGCAGATCACCGTCCGTGTGCTCGACGAGGAGTATCGCCTCGACCTGCCCTTGGCTGGTGCGGCCCGGTCGTCCGCTGCCGTCGGGGTCCAGGGCGACAGCCTCGTCGTGTCCTTCGACGGCGCGCTGCGCTGGATCGACCTCCCTTCGGTGCTGCGGCGCTGCGTCCCGGTCAGCGCCACGCGGACAGATCACGGACTGAGCGTGGCCTTCGTGCCAGACCCCGCACGCTGGCGGCGCCCTGCCGAGGAGGCGTCGTGAGCGGCGGCCGAGCGCCGTGGTGGTACTCCGGCGACGAGGGGACGCCCGACGGCGAGGACACCGAGGGGCGCGCCGCCGGCCCCGTCGCCGACGCTTCGGAGTCCCTGTGGAGCGCGTCCCCGGAGGACCCCGCAGGCGAGGGGCCGGATGACTCGGCGACGACCATGGACTGGACTGCGCTGCTGTCCGGCGCTGCCCGGATGGTGGACTGGGCCACCTCGACGGTGATGGCCCCGCACGCCGAGCACGGTGACCCGGCCGAGCATCCGCAGTGCGTGGTCTGCAGGACCATCCTCCTCGTGGGCGACCCCGCGAGCCTGGCGTCGCGTCTGTCCCCTGACGCCTCCGGCCCCGAGGATGTGGCGCCCCCGTCGGCGCACCCTGTCGATGCCGCCTCCCCGATCGTCTGGATACCTGTCGTCGAGGCGCCTTCGAGCGACGCACCCTGATCGGTCCTGCCGACTAGGCTGCCGACGTGGGCAGAAGCATCGGCGTCGACATCGGCGGCACGAAGATCCTGGCGGGCATCGTGACCGACGACGGCGAGATCGTCTCGACGGCTCGTCGGCCCACGCCCCGCCACGATGCCGAGGACGTCCTCGACCTCGTCTCCGAGGTCGTCGCTGAACTCGTGGCAGGAACTGACGAACCACTCGAGGGTGTCGGCGTCGGCGTGGCCGGTCTCGTCGACGCGGATCGCTCGCGGGTGTACTTCGCCCCGAACCTGCGGTGGTCCCAGGTGCCGGTGCGGACCCTGCTCGAGGCCGCCACGGGTCTGCCTGTCGTCGTCGAGAACGATGGCAACATCGCCGCCTGGGGTGAGTTCCGGTTCGGTGCCGGTCGCGACACCCGGGAGATGACCCTCGTCACCGTCGGGACGGGCATCGGCGGCGGCATCGTCATCGATGGACGGCTCTTCCGCGGTGCGCATGGCGCGGCTGGCGAGATCGGTCACATCAACGCCGTCCCCGACGGCCGCCCCTGCGGATGCGGGAGGAACGGATGCCTCGAGCAGTACGCGAGCGGAAACGCGCTGGTGCGCGAGGCCCGGGCGCTGGCGGCTGAGCGCCGCTCGGAGGCCGGGGTGCTGCTGGCGCTCGGCGACGGGACTCCCGAGGGCGTTCAGGGGGTGCACGTGACGGAGGCCGCGAAGGCGGGTGACCCGATCGCGACCGAGGCGTTCTCGATCGTCGGCACGTGGCTGGGCCGCGGACTCGCCGACCTCTCGGCGGTCCTCGATCCTCAGGTGTTCGTCATCGGCGGTGGGGTCTCCGACGCGGGGGACCTGCTCCTGGCGAGCGCGCGTCAGACCCTGGCGGACAAGCTCATCGGGCAGCAGAACCGGCCGGCACCCCTCGTCAAGGTTGCTGAGCTGACGAACCGAGCCGGACTGGTCGGCGCCGCCGACCTCGCCAGGCAGCCCCGCTGACGACCCGAGCCCGCAGGGGCGAGCTCGAGCACTGACGTCAGACGACCGCGCCGTTCCCGCCGTCGTCCTCGCGGTCCTTCATCCGCGCGACCAGGGCGGCCAACCCGCCGATCGTCGTGGCGACACCCAGGCCCGCCCACCAGCTCTCCCAGCCCAGCATCGTCGTCACGATCGCGACCAGCGGCCCGCCGATGACGGCGGCCCACGCGAAGCGCGCCGCCCGGTCGGCCGGTCGGGGGAGTGGCGGAGGAGGAGGTGGGAGGTAGCCCTCGTCCTCGTCCTCGAGCTCGACCGGTTCAGCCAGCGGGTCCGGATGATCGCCGTCGGCGGACAGGGCGGGCAGGGAGCGCTCCTTGGGGAACTGCGGCCCGAGGTCGAGCTGGCCGCTGAGGTCCGCCACGATCGCGTCCCACGCCTTCTGCTCGTGCTCGGGCAGGTCGCCCGCGGACGGGCCCCTGGCGCTCACGGTCGCTCCACTCTCAGCTCGTCGTCTCGTCGTCTCGTGGTCCTGTGAGCCGGCGCACGAAGGAGATGCTGTCCCGGACGATGACCGGGGCGTCATGGTCCAGGGTGGCCACGTGGTACGAGTCCGGCAGGACGACCTCCTCGGTGTCCATGGACGAGACGTGCTCGAGGATGTAGGCGGCGTTGGACGGCTCGACCACGTGATCGACGGCGCTGCGCAGCAGGAGCATCGGCTGCGTGACGCGACCGAGGTCAGCCTTCGTCTCCCGCCACAGCTCGGCGAGCGAGTGCGCGGCCTTGAGCGGGATCTTGTCGTAGGCCACCTCGTCCTGACCGGGCTTGGCGATGTCGTTGCTGATCCCCGGGAAGGACCCCACGACGCGCTGCAGGAGCGGCAGCAGATGCCGATCCCACCGCTCGGTGTGGACCGCAGGGTTCACGAGGACGATGCCGTCGATGTCGTCGCCGTGCGTCTCCGCCAAGCGGAGGGTGAGGGACCCTCCCATGGACAGGCCCATGACGAACACGTGCCGGCTCCGCGCGCGGAGCTCGAGGAGGTTGCGCTCGGCCTCCGCGTACCAGTCGTGCCACGTTGTGAGGTTGGCGTCCTGCCAGCGGGTGCCGTGACCGGGGAGCCGCGGCACGCGGACCGTGAAGCCCTCATCGGCCAGTGCGTGGCCCCAGGGCTTCATGGACGCCGGCGAGCCGGTGAAGCCGTGCAGCAGGAGGACGCCGACGTCGTCGCCATCGGAGGACCACGGCTCAGCGCCGGGCATGACAGTCATGGGTTTCCTTCCGCCAGATCGCTCGCGTCGAGCGACCGCCCACTAGTGTGCCATCCGGGAGGAGGGGCGCCGATGCTGTACTGGATCCTCAAGCATCTTGTGGTCGGTCCGTGGCTGCGGGTGCTCTTCCGGCCATGGGTCGAAGGCAGCGAGAACGTGCCAGACAAGGGCGCCGCCATCATCGCGAGCAATCACCTGTCCTTCTCCGACTCGTTCTTCCTGCCCCTCGTCGTGCCCCGGCCCATCACCTTCCTCGCGAAGAGCGACTACTTCACCGGGAAGGGCATCAAGGGCCTGTTCACGAAGGCCTTCTTCGCCGGCGTCGGGCAGGTGCCCGTCGACCGATCGGGCGGTCGCGCGTCCGAGGCGGCCCTGCGCACCGGGCTGCGCATCCTCGGCGAGGGCAGCCTGCTGGGCATCTACCCCGAGGGCACCCGCTCGCCGAACGGCACCCTGTACCGCGGCAAGACCGGCGTCGCCCGCATGGCCATGGAGGCCAAGGTGCCGATCATCCCGGCCGCGATGATCAACACCTACGAGATCCAGCCGCCGGGCCAGATTCGCCCGAGCATCCAGCGGGTGGGCATCCGGTTGGGCCGAGCGCTCGACTTCACCCGCTACGAGGGCCTCGAGAACGACCGCTTCGTGCTTCGGTCGGTCACGGACGAGGTGATGTACGAGCTCATGTCCCTGTCCGGTCAGGAGTACGTGGACATGTACGCGACCCGAGCCAAGGAGCTGATCGCAGAAGGTTCGCCGGCGGACTCGCGCTCGATGGTCCCGTCCGAAGGAGATTGAGCAGGGTCAGAGCGCCCAGCGGCGGCTGCGGGCGACGGCCTCGCGCCAGCGCTCATGCGACACCCGGTCGATGACGCCGGGCTCGAACGTCCCGGACGACCTGCGGCTGCTCGCCAGGGCCTCCGTCGTCGGCCAGAGTCCCGCACCCAGACCGGCGAGGAAGGCAGCGCCCAGTCCCGTGGTCTGCAGCTCGGCGGACCGGTCGACGACGAGCCGCACCGCATCGGCCTGCAGCTGGCAGAGCAGGTCGTTGGCCGCCGCCCCTCCGTCGATGGCGAGGCGGGTCAGGGGCACCTCGCCGTCACGGGCCATCAGGTCGACGACGTCACGCACCTGGAAGGCGATGGCGTCGAGGGTGGCCCGCGCCACGTGCGCGCTCGTCGTCCCTCGCGTGATGCCGATGATGAGACCACGCGCCGTGGGATCCCACTCCGGCGCGCCGAGTCCGGTCAGGGCGGGGACGAAGACCACTCCGCCGGAGTCGGGCACGCTGGCGGCGAGTGCCTCGACGTCGGCTGCTGAGTCGATGATGCCGAGTCCGTCGCGCAGCCACTGGACCGCTGCTCCGGTGACGAACACCGCGCCCTCGAGAGCGAAGTCGCGCCGACCGTCCGGGTGGGCGAGGGCCACTGTGGTCAGCAGGCCGTGGCTGGAGCGGGCGATGCGAGTGCCCGTGTGGACGAGCAGGAACGAGCCGGTTCCGTAGGTGCACTTGGCCGAGCCCGGAGTGAACCCGGCCTGCCCCACGAGCGCTGCCTGCTGGTCTCCCGCGATCCCGGTGATGGGCAGGTCCAGCCCGAGGAAGGCGGCCGGATCGGTGCGTGCGAGCTGGCCGTAGGACGGGACGATCTCGGGGAGCGCGGACCGGGGGACGCCGAACAGGGCGCACAGCTGGTCGCTCCACGAGCCGGTCTCGAGGTCGTACAGCAGCGTCCGGGAGGCGTTGGTCGCGTCCGTGATGTGGAACAGGCCGCGAGACATGCGGGCCACGAGGTACGAATCGACCGTCCCGATGGCCGTGCGACCGGACTCCACCCCGCTCCACGCGTGCGGATCCTCGGCGCGAATCCAGGAGAGCTTGGTCGCGGAGAAGTACGGGTCCAGCCGGAGGCCGGTGCGATCGGTGACCAGCGGCTCGTGGCCGTCCTCTCGGAGCGACTCGCACAGCGCGGCGGTGCGACGGTCCTGCCACACGATCGCGCGCCGGGGCGCCCCGAGTGTCTCGCGATCCCACAGGCAGACGGTCTCCCGCTGGTTCGTGATGCCCACGGCGAGGATGTCGTCCGCGCCGCCGTGCTCGGCGAGCGCCTGCCGGGTTGCCTCCAGCGTCGCGGACCACATCTCGCCGAGGTCGTGCTCGACCCATCCGTCGGCTGGGAAGTGCTGGGCGAACTCGCGGTAGCCGCGTGCGACCACGGAAGCGGTGTCGTCGACGACCAGGGCGGTGACCCCGGTCGTGCCGGCGTCGATGGCGAGGATGGCGGGCATGTCACAACCCTAGGCGCATGACAGCGCTTGCAGCCGTGACTAGGCTTAGGCTGGCTGAGGGCGAAGGCGCCCGCGGGACGCGACCGAGTGCCGCATCCCGAACTCGAGCGAAAGGTGCAGGTTAAATGCGCGTCGGCGTTCTCACAGGTGGTGGCGACTGCCCCGGTCTCAACGCGGTCATTCGCGCCGCGGTCCGGCGCGGTGTGACGGAGTACGGCTACGAGTTCGTCGGCTTCCGGGACGGCTGGAGAGGCCCGCTCGAGGGGCTCACGATGGAACTCGGCATCCCGCAGGTCCGCGGCATCCTGCCCCGTGGCGGCACGATCCTCGGTTCCTCGCGGACGAACCTGGTGAAGATCGATGGCGGCATCGAGCGCACCGAGGAGAACCTTCGCAAGCTCGGCATCGACGCCCTCATCGCGATCGGCGGAGAGGACACGCTCGGCGTGGCCACGACGCTCACCGAGCACGGCTTCCACGTCATCGGCGTCCCGAAGACCATCGACAACGACCTGAGCGCCACCGACTACACCTTCGGCTTCGACACGGCGGTGAGCATCGCCACGGAGGCCATCGACCGGCTGCACACCACGGCCGAGTCGCACCATCGGATCCTCATCTGCGAGGTCATGGGCCGGCATGCGGGCTGGATCGCACTTCACTCCGGGATGGCGGGTGGCGCGAACGTCATCCTCATCCCCGAGGTCGAGTTCGACCTGGACCAGGTGATCGGCTGGGTGGAGTCGCGCTTCAAGGCTTCGTACGCGCCGATCATCGTCGTCGCCGAGGGCGCGCTGCCCAAGGGCGGCACCCTGGTGACCAAGGACCAGAGCCTGGATTCGTTCGGCCACGTCAAGCTCTCCGGGATCGGCGAGTGGCTGGCCCAGCAGGTCGAGGAGCGGACCGGCCACGAGGCGCGCACGACCGTGCTCGGCCACATCCAGCGCGGCGGCACGCCGACCGCGTTCGACCGGGTGCTTGCCACGCGGTTCGGGCTCAACGCCATCACGGCGGTCAAGGACGAGGCCTGGGGCACGATGGTCGCACTTCAGGGCACGGACATCGTCCGGGTCCCGCTGCAGGCGGCGACCGGCGTGCTCAAGACAGTCCCGGAGGAGCGGTACGTGGAGGCGCAGTCGTTCTTCGGCTGAGCTACCCCTAACCTTGACGCATGCGCGACGCGATCACCTGGCCTGACCTGCCGGCTGCCCAGCAGCCGCCGTGGCCGGACGCCGACGCGCTCCGGGCTGCCGTCGACGAGCTCGCGACGCTTCCGCCGCTCGTGTTCGCGGGGGAGTGCGATGTCCTGGCCAAGCGACTGGCGGACGCCGCGCAGGGCAAGGCCTTCGTCCTCATGGGCGGGGACTGCGCTGAGACGTTCGTGGCCAACAACGCCGATTCGATCCGGGCTCGGCTCAAGACCGTGCTCCAGATGTCGGTCGTGCTCACGTACGCGGCGTCCCTGCCAGTGGTCAAGGTCGGCCGCGTGGCGGGCCAGTACTTCAAGCCGCGCTCGAATCTCACCGAGGTTCGCGACGGCGTCGAGCTGACCTCGTACTTCGGTGACGCGGTCAACTCCCTGCGGTTCGATGAGGAGAGCCGCCGGCCGGATCCGCAACGGCTGGTGCGCACGTACAACGCATCAAGTGCGGCGCTGAACCTCGTCCGCGCCTTCACCCAGGGCGGGTATGCCGATCTTCGCCAGGTGCATGCGTGGAACCAGGACTTCGTGCGCGACTCCGTGGCCGGCCAGCGCTACGAGGCGCTCGCCGCGGACATCGACCGTGCGCTGTCGTTCATGAACGCGATCGGGGCTGAGCCGGAAGAGCTCCAGCGGGTGGAGTTCTACGCCGCGCACGAGGCCCTGTCCATCGACTACGAGCGTGCCCTGACGCGCATCGACTCGCGCACCGGCCTGCCGTACGACGTGTCCGGGCACTTCCTGTGGATCGGCGAGCGGACTCGGCAGCTTGACGGCGCCCATATCCACTTCGCGGCGACGATCCAGAACCCCATCGGGGTCAAGGTCGGTCCGACGGCGTCGCCGGAGGACATCGCGCAGATGTGCGAAGTGCTCAACCCTGATCGTGTCCCGGGGCGGCTGACGCTCATCTCCCGCATGGGCGCTGGGAAGGTGCGCGATGCGCTGCCCGGCATCGTCCAGAAGGTCGACGCCAGCGGGGTCCCCGTCGTGTGGGTGTGCGACCCGATGCACGGCAACACGCGCGAGGCGGCCTCCGGCCACAAGACGCGGCTGTTCGACGACGTCGTCAACGAGGTCGAAGGCTTCTTCGAGGTGCATCGGAACCTCGGCACGGTGCCGGGCGGGCTGCACATCGAGTTGACCGGCGATGACGTCACCGAGTGCGTCGGCGGCACGGGCGGAGTGCTCGAGGGCAATCTCGGCGACCGCTACGAGACGGCCTGTGATCCGCGCCTGAACCGCGAGCAGAGCCTTGAGCTGGCGTTCCTCGTGGCCGACATGCTGATGATGCGGTAGCGATGTCCCATCCGGTGGGCACGCTGCTGGCCGCGACCTACCGCACGCCCGCCGGGCCGATCGTTGTGGTCGTGGATCCGCATGCGGCGGGGGACCTCGGCCCCTCCGAGTACGGCGCCGTGGTGGCCTCGACCTTCCGGGACCTCGACGACGCCGCTGACCGGATCCCCATCGGTTTCGACATCAGGCCGCGGAGCACCGTCCCGTTCATCACCGACGTGCTTGCCCGGTATGCCGACGGCGACCTGGACGCGCTCGACGAGGTGTCCGTGAGCCAGCCCGGCGGGCCGTTCCAGCAGCGTGCCTGGCGGGCGATGCGCACCATCAGGGCCGGCAGCGTCGACACCTACGCGGGGCTGGCGCGCCGCGCGGGCAACGCCCGGGCGGCCCGGGCCGCGGGCACGGTGTGCTCGACCAACCTCGTGGCCCCCTTCGTGCCGTGCCACCGGATCGTCGCATCCAACGGCATCGGCGGCTACGGCTACGGAATGGACATCAAGGTCGCGCTGCTCGAGCACGAGGGCGTCCTCCTCTGACCGCCGAGAGGCACGCTGTGGTCGTCAAACCCCCCGGTTTCACGACCACGGCGTGCCTCTCGGCGGTGGATGGGGGGGTGGGGGTCGGCGGCGGTGGGGCGCTCAGACGATGTTCACCTCGCCGCGGAGGCTGCCCTCCGCGAAGCGATCCGTGCTGAACGGCGACACGTCCAGGAACGGCTCCCGCCCCAGGTACAGGTCGCGGATGACCTCGCCGACGGCCGGGCCCTGCAGGAACCCGTGACCGGAGAACCCGGTGGCATACAGGAAGCGGGAGACCGAGGCCGACTCACCGAGCAGGGCATTGTGGTCGGGGGTCACCTCGTACATGCCCACCCAGCGATGCGCGATCCCGAGATCGAGCAACGCGGGGGCTCGACGCTCCATCGCGGACATCAGGTCCGGTAGCCACTCCTCGCTGTACTCAGTCCGGAAGCCCGGCTTCTCCTCCTGGTAGGACATTCCGAGAAGCAGTCCGGGCCCCTCGCGATGGAAGTAGAACGTCGTGCCCGCATCGATCGTCATCGGCATGGTGTCCGGCAGCAGCCGACGGAGTCCGTCGGGCAACGGCTCGCTGATGAGGATCTGCCGACGAAGGGGGTCGACGGGCAGCTCGACGGACGCCATGGTGCCGACGTCCCGCGACCACGCGCCTGCCGCGCACACGACGGCGTCCGTGGCCACGATGCCGTGATCGGTCTGGACCGCCGTGATGGCGCCGTCCCTGACGGTGATGCCGGTGACCGTGACGCCGGTGCGGATCGTGGCGCCGTGTCGTCGCGCCCCCGTCGCGTAGCCGAGGACGACCGATTCGGGCGAGCAGTACCCATCGCGTTGGTGGAAGGCGGCCGCCAGTATCCCGTCCGCCGCGACGGCCGGGGACAGCGCGACGGCCTCGTCGGGGGAGAGCAGCCGGCTGGCGGCGCCCATGCCGTTCTGCAGGGCCACCGACTGCTCGTAGGCGGCCACCTCCTCGGCGGTCGTGAGGAGGAACAGGTACCCGGGCTGGCGCAGGTCTATCTCCTGCCCCGGGCGCTCAGGGAAGGCCTCGAACGCATCGAGGCCGCGCAACCCCAGGGCGATGTTCACGGGGTCGGAGAACTGCGCGCGAACCCCGCCGGCCGCCTTGCACGTGGAGCCGCTGCCCAGCTGGGCCATCTCCAGCAGCAGGACGTCGTGGACTCCGGCCTCGGCCAGGTGGAAGGCGATCGACGTGCCCATGACCCCACCGCCGACGATCACGACGGACGCGCGTTCGGGCAGGGTCATGAGCCGACCCTATTCACCTCGGCGGCCGCGGCGGAGGCTGAATCCGCTGCCACGCGCAGCGGTGTCACGGTGCTAGAAGCGCGTGACCTTGTGGGCGTCGCCGGCGCGGTCGTACGTGATCCACTCACCGGTCTGCTCGCCCTTGCGGAACGAGCCGGACCGCATGAGGGAGCCGTCACGGCGGTACCACCGCCAGGCACCGACCATGGTGTCGCCATCGAGCCGACCGGCCTGCTTGAGGAAGCCGTTGTCGTAGTACTCCTTCACCTCCCCGCCCTTCTTGGGATAGCCGGCGTTGATGTCGCGCATACGGGCCTTGAGGACGCGCTTGAGCAGCGGTGCCGGAAACGCCTCGTCGATGCCGAAGTGGATCGACCCCTTCGTCTGCGGGTAGTCGGCGAGCTCCGCGGCGAACTCGGAGGCGATCGACGTGCTGTACGGGAAGAGGCTGTTGTGGCGGGTGAATCCGTCCAATCCGATGATCGCCGGTCCGGTGGCATCGCCGGCCTTGAACGTCGGCATCCCGTATGCCAGGACCTCCACGGCGCCGGGTAGCGCCGTCCGGATCGTCGCGACGGTGCGGGTCAGCGCGGAATGCTGGGGACCGTCGAACCGATCGAGGTGGTCGTCGATGACGGTCATCCGAAGTTCACCCCCTGGGCGAGCGGCAGCTCGTGGGAGTAGTTGATGGTGTTGGTGGCGCGACGCATGTACCCGCGCCAGGCATCCGACCCGGACTCGCGTCCGCCGCCGGTCGTCTTCTCGCCACCGAAGGCGCCGCCGATCTCGGCCCCGGACGTGCCGATGTTCACGTTGACGATGCCGCAGTCCGAACCACCGGACGACATGAACAGCTCCGCCTCCCGCTGGTCGAGGGTGAAGATGCTGGAGGACAGGCCCTGGGGCACGCCGTTCTGAAGGGCGATGGCCTCGTCGATCGTGTCGTAGGACAGGACGTACAGGATCGGCGCGAAGGTCTCGCGCCGCACGATGTCTGCCTGCTCCGGCATGCGGACCACGGCGGGCCGGACGTAGAAGCCGTCGGGGCCGTCCTCGACGTTGACGCGCTCACCGCCGACGACGATGGTGCCGCCGGCGTCGGTGGCCTCGGCGAGGGCCTCCTGCATGCGTTCGAAGGAGCCTTCGTCGATCAGCGGCCCGACGAGGGTGCCGGGCTCGAGCGGGCTGCCGACGTCCAGGCGGCTGTAGACCTCGGCCACGCGGCGCACGACCTCGTCGACGACGGACGTGTGGGCGATCACCCGGCGGAGGCTGGTGCAGCGCTGGCCGGCCGTCCCCGCCGCCGCGAACACGATGCCGCGGACGGCCAGGTCGAGGTCCGCGGACGGCGCGACGATGGCAGCGTTGTTGCCTCCGAGCTCGAGGATGGCCCGACCGAAGCGCGCGGCCACGCGCGGACCCACCAGCGCGCCCATGCGCTCGGATCCGGTGGCGCTGATGACGGCGACCTTCGGGTTCTCGACGAGGGCCGGACCGGCGTCCCGATCGGCGATCGCGAGGACGTGGATGTCTTCGGGGGCCTGCTGCTCCGCGATGGCACGGTCCAATAGGGCCGCGCAGGCCAGGGCGGTGAGTGGGACCTTCTCGGACGGCTTCCATACGACCGTGTTCCCGCACACGAGCGCGATGGCCGTGTTCCACGCCCACACGGCGACCGGGAAGTTGAAAGCCGAGATGACCCCGACCACCCCGCAGGGATGCCACGTCTCCATCAGCCGGTGGCCCGGGCGCTCCGACGGCATCGTGCGGCCCTCGAGCTGGCGGGACAGGCCGACCGCGAAGTCACAGATGTCGATCATCTCCTGGACCTCGCCGAGAGCCTCGCTTCGGATCTTGCCCACCTCGAGCTGCACGAGGTCCGCGAGGTCCTCCTTGTGCTGTTCGAGCACGCGGCCGAACGACTTGATCAGGAAGCCGCGAACGGGGGCGGGCGTCGAGCGCCAAGCCGGGAAGGCCGCATCGGCGCGGTCGACGGCGGCGTCCATCCCGGCCGCATCGAGTGCCGGGATCACCAGCAGCGTGCTTCCGTCGATGGGCGACCGTGACACCACGCTGGGTGCCTGCGCATCGGACGGCAGGGAGACCCCGCAGGCGGACAGGGCGGCAAGGGCTCGGGCGGCGAGGTCGGTCATGGCGTCAGTCTGCCGCGTGGGCCGCCGCGCCGGATGGTCGGTCGCTCAGATGATCCGGATCGTCACGGTGCTGCCCTTGGGCACCTCGCTGCCGGGGGCCGGGTCCTGGCTGATCACGCGGTTCAAGGGGCTGAAGTCACCCTCGACGACGTTGGGGCGCAGGCCGAGGCCGCGGAGGGTGGTGATCGCCTTCTGCCGCGGCATGTCGACGAGGTTGGGGACGGTCACCGGCGGTGGTCCCTTGGACACCACGAGGGCCACGCGGCTGCCGGAGTCGACGACGGTGCCCTCCTTGGGCTTCACCGAGATGACGAGGCCGTCCTTGACCGTCTCCGAGAACTTCTGCGTCACGTCGGACTTCAGTCCCGCCTTCGACAGCGATGACTTGGCGGCGCTCGCCTTCTTGCCGACGACCGAGGGCACCGGGACAGGCTCAGGCCCCTTGGACACCACGAGGTCCACCGGAGTGCCCGGCTTCACGGACGCTCCTGCCTTCGGCGAGGTCGACACGACCGTCCCGACGCCGGCCTTGTCGTCGAACGCCTCCTTGATGCTGCCGACCATGAGGTTGGCCGCAACGATGGCGTCGGTGGCCTCCTTCTGGTCCATCCCCTTGGCTGCTGGCACGTCGTACCGCTCGGGTCCGAGCGAGACGACCGCACTCACGACGCCGTCGACGTGCACGCCCTCGCCCGCACCGGGATCCGTGCTGATGACCGACCCCGCCGACACGTCCTCGCTGTACTGCTCGTCGGCGACCTCCAGCGTCAGCTCGACGCCGCTGAGGGCGGCGGTCGCCTCGTCGACCGACATCCCGACGACGTCCGGATTGGTGACAGTGCGGCCCGGGCCGGCCGCCAGGAACCAGGCGCCGAATGCGGTGGCAAGGACCGCCAGCGCGAGGAGCAGGACGAGCCAGGGGGCACGGCTGCGCCGGTAGCGCACGGGGGTCGCCGTGGGGCGGGTGTCCATGGGCCGCGGGGTCGCCGGGCCTCCGCTCGCGGGTGCGGGAACGGGATGGCCTGCGGCCAGCCGTGATGCCATGCCGACGTCGACGACGAGGGTGTCCTGGGAATCGACGAACGGACGCGGCGGGGGGAGCGCCGACCGCACGCGACGCACATCGGCCAGGAAGTCGAAGGCGTTCTGGTACCGCAGTGAGGGGTCCCGCCTCGTCGCGGTCACGACGAGCGCGTCGACGTCGGGCGGGATCCTCGGGTTGACCCCGGACGGCGGCGGCACGTCGGTGTTGACGTGCTGGTAGGCCACGCTGAGCGGGCTCTCTCCCGCGTGCGGCACCTGGCCGGCGATCATCTCGTACAGCAGGATGCCCGCCGCGTACACGTCGGATCGGCCATCCGCCTCGCCGCGTTCGACCTGCTCGGGGGAGAGGTACGCGACCGTGCCGATGATCATCCCCTGGGTGACGCTGTGCCCGTCGGCCTCAACCGCGCGGGCGAGACCGAAGTCGGCCACCTTGACGCGCCCGTCGTCCGAGATGAGGACGTTCTCCGGCTTGATGTCGCGGTGGACGAAGCCGGCGGCATGGGCCGCGGCGAGGGCCTCGAGAACCGGGTCGAGGAAGACCAGGGCCTGCTCCGGCGTCAGCGGACCGTACTGGCGCAGCACGTCGCGGAGGGTCCGGCCCGGGACGTACTCCATGGCGAGGTAGATCAGGCCGTTGTCCTCGCCCTGGTCGTACACCGCGACGACGTGCCCGTGCGTGAGGCGAGCGGCGGCCTTCGCCTCCCGCTGGAACCTGACGACGAACGCCTGGTCGTGGGCGAGGTGCGGGTGCATGATCTTGAGGGCGACGATCCGGTCGAGGCGGAGGTCGAGCGCCTCGTAGACGGTGGCCATGCCCCCCCGAGCGAGCTGCGAGATGACCCGGTAGCGGCCGTCGACGGTCGTGCCGACAAGCCCCTCCTGCCCAGTCGTCTCCATCTTCGCGAGTCTAGGTAAGGGGTTCGGAGCCATCCGGTTGCCACGCCCTCCGGAGGGCGTCGACACGGGCAGGAGTGGGCCCCGAGACCCGCACGACGGTGATCCCACGAGGCCGCAGTTCGGTCTCGACGATCCGGGCGAGGGCCAGTTCGGCCATGTCCCGATGGTCGGGCCCGTCGCGCTGCGCCCCGTCGGGCCGCCAGGGGATCCCCGGATCGCACCAGGCCACGAGGTCGTAGCCGAGGGCGTGGTCGAGGGCGGACGGCAGGAGGGAGGCGTCGTCGAAGTAGATCAGGCTGTAGGCAGCCGTCATGAGCGGCGCCGGATCGGCGACGAGCCACTCGAGCGGGCACGTGGCGGCCGCACTGTTCTCGCGCTGCTGCTGCTCGGCCATGAGGGCGGCCTGCTCGTGCTGTCGCGGTGGCCGACCCTGCCGTTCCACGAAGTCCCTCAGGCTCTCGTCGACACGGCAGGCGGGGAGCGCGGCCTCCAGCGCGAGCGCCAGGGTGGACTTGCCCGTGCACTCCCCACCGATGAGGCCGAGGCGCCGCGGACGGTCGCGCGTGGACGGCATGCGCGGGTTCGCCTCCTGACAAGTACCAGACACAATGGCGGCATGGGCCGCTACTCCTACGTCGCGATTCTCGCATTCGTGATGGCTGGGTGCCTGTGGCTCGAGATCGCGCTCCGCACGCGGGTGTTCCGCCGGTGGCGTCGGCTGGTCCTGTCCATCCTGCCTGCCGTCGCCGTCTTCTTCGTGTGGGACGTCTACGCCGTGGCGGCGGGGCACTGGTGGTTCGACCCGGACCGGGTGCTCGGCATCGACCTGCCGGGCTCGGTCCCCCTGGACGAGGTGCTGTTCTTCATCGCGATCCCCATCGCGTCGATCCTCACCCTGGAGGCGGTCCGCAGCGTCAAGGACCACTGGACCGTCGGCGACGAGGACCCGCCTCGATGACCTACACGCAGCTTGCGGTGACGGCCGCGGTCGCCGCGGTGATAGCCGACCTGTGGCTCCTGCGGACACAGCTCGTCCGCCGGCGTGTGTTCTGGACCTCCTACGCGATCATCGTGTTCTTCCAGCTCATCACGAACGGGATGTTCACCGGCTTCGGCGTGGTGAAGTACGACGGGGACGCCATCGTCGGCGGCACATCGCCGCCGGTCGGTCCGCCGCCGTTCCTCGGCGACGGCCGGATCGCCTACGCCCCCGTCGAGGACCTGCTGTTCGGCTTCGCGCTCATCCTGCTCTCGCTCAGCCTGTGGGTGCTGTGGGGTCGGCGGGGGATCGAGCGCACCCCGCTGGCAGGTCCTCCGATCTGGCGGCGACGGGGCTAGGCCGCAGAGGACCCGGGGGACGACCCCTCGCGCCCGTCCTCCGGCATCCCGTCACCGAACCGGCGACGGGCGCGGACGGCCCGCACCCATGCCGGACCCGCGACGGCGAGTCGTCGGTGCATCGGCACGGTCGCGCGCTGGGCGAACACCTCGTAGTCGGACCGCTCGACCTCGTCGACGATCCCGCAGTAGAGGACCCTGGCCGCCTCGATGCAGTCTCGCGACGACGGGTGCAGCATGTCGACCCCGGGCCGCGACCGCTCCTCGAGCATCCGGACCCGGGCGATCTGCGCGGCGAGCGCCTCCTTGACGGCCGGCGTGGCGACTCGGTGCTCGAGCTGCTCGCGCGTCACGCCGAATGCCGCGAGCTCGTCCAGAGGCAGGTAGACGCGGCCCCGGTCGAGATCCTCGCCCACGTCACGCACGAAATTGGCGAGCTGGAACGCCACTCCGAGATCGGTCGCGCGGTCGTAGGCCTCGGGTGACGTCGGCTCGAGGATCGGCACCATCTGCAGGCCGATGACGGCCGCGGATCCGTACACGTACTCATAGAGGTCCTCATAGGTGCGGTACTCGGTGACCGTCAGGTCCATCGTCATCGAATCGAGGAAGGCTACGAAGTGCTGCTTCGGTATCTCCCAGCGAAGCACGGTGTCGACGACGGCCCGGCACACCGGGTCGTCCGACCAGCCGCGGTCCAGGTCATCGAGGAAGGCACTGCCCCAGGTCCCGAGCCAGTCGGCCTTCTCCCGCTCGGACAGCGTCGACGAGAGGTCGTCGACGATCTCGTCCGCATAGCGCGCGAATCCATAGAGGGCGTGCACATAGGGGCGCTTGGCCGGGGGGAGCAGCAGGGTGGCGAGGTAGTAGGTCCTGCCGTGGGCGGCGTTGAGCCGTCGGCAGCGCTCGTATGACTCACGCAGGTGGGGATCGGCGATCCTGGCTGCGTCGAGCTCCTTCTCGCTCACGCGGGAATCCTCCCATCGTCCGACTCGCCCGGGCGGGCTTGGTGGGCTCCCCGGCGTGGCCAGGTCGCATTGTCTGCCCGCTCCCTGTCCTCCGGAGTCGCGGGAGCGAGGCCATCGAGGTCGTCGGGCCCCATGAGCAGTCGCCTCTCTCGAGGAGCGGCGAGGAGGACGATCACGACGACCACGACGGCGACCACGTACGTGATCACGTCGGCCGCGCCGAAGATGTTGTCCGAGTTCGTGGTGCTCTCGATCATGCCGTGGACGGTGAAGGCCGCCGTGATGAGCACGGCTGCCCGCAGCTCCCGGCGTGGCAGGCCGGTCGCCGCGAACAGGGGGAGGAACCAGAGGGCGTACCAGGGCTGGACGACCGGCCCGAGGACGACCACTGCGGCCAGCGCCAGAGCGGCACCCCGCACCGGGCTCCGCCCGCCGGGCCGGAGCACCAGCCAGGCGACGATGATGACGGCCGAGACCGCGCCGGCCAGGCGGACCGCACCGAGCACGGGGGTGTTGTCCTCGCTCAGGCCGAGCCACGTGGTGACCGTGCCGACCACCTGGCCGACGGCGGTCGTGGGCGACAGCCAGGTCAGGACACCGGAGGGCGTCCCGAAGGCGGCACTGATGACACCACGCCCGGCGTCGGCGACCAGGTACACGCAGGCGAGGGTGCTGGCCAGGGTGAGGCCCGCCAGGGCCCAGGACCGGATCCTGTCGCGCCACCCGCCCAGCCGACCCGCCCACAGCAGGCCGACGAACGGAAGGGCGATCAGGGCGATGGGCTTGATGGCCACCGCGAGGCTGACCGCGACGGCTCCCCAGATGCAGCGCTGCTGCGTGGCCAGGGTCAGTCCGGCGACCACCAGTCCGACCATGAGGGCGTCGTTGTGGGCGCCGCTGACGAAGTGCATGAGGACGACGGGGTTGAGCACGCCCAGCCACAGCGCGCGAGCAGGGTCGATCCCGTGCAGCCTGGCCAGCTTCGGCAGGTAGTAGGCGATCATGACGACTCCCGCGACGGCGATCAGCCGGAACAGCAGCGCGCCGAGGTAGGCGTTCGGGTGGGCGAACTCCGCGACCGTGCGCTCCAGCAGCAGGAACAGCGGCCCGTAGGGGGTCGGCGACTCGACCCACATCGGGTCCGCGCCGTCGTCGAACCATCCCGGGATGACGTCGATGCCGATCGTCGTGGGGTCGTGGCCTGCCCCGAACACCCGGCCCTGCACGTAGTACGAGTAGACGTCGCGGCTGAACATCGGGGGGGCCAGCAGCAGGGGGGCCGACCAGAGGGAGAGGACGCCGACGACGGGTCCGACCGCCGGGACGTCGCCCGTGCGCTGGCGGGTCAGCAGCTCCGACCCGAGCAGCAGCCAGGCCTGCAGGAGCACGGCCAGGCCGATGATGACGAATGCGCGCGCCGTGAGGCTGCCAGCGAGCGTGCTGCGCAGGGCGTTGACGAGCGGGTGCTCCAGCATCTCCGACGTGAGGGGGAGCCAGCCGATTCCGAGCGCGCCGAGGGCGACGAGGGTCGTGCCCACCAGGCCCGGGAGCCCGTGCCGGACGGTGAAGGGTGCCGGGGTCACCACCGGGCCGCACGCGAGCGGTACGCCGGGTCCGGCCCGGTGACGCGCTCCGCGGCGAGTCGGCCCGAGATGAGGACCATCGGTACGCCCACTCCGGGCTGGGTGCCGGAACCGGTGAAGACGACGTTCTGGCCCCACAGGTTGCCTGGTCGGAATGGGCCGGTCTGGAGGAACGAGTGCGCAGAGGCGAACGGTGCTCCTCGTTCCATTCCGCGTGCCTGCCAGTCGAGCGGCGTCGTGACGTCCTCGACCTCGATGGCGTCGCCGAACCCGATGTAGCCACGACGCTCGAGGGTCTGGACGACCTCGTCGCGGTAACGGGGTCCCAGGGTGCGCCAGTCCAGGGGCGCGTCGAGGTTGGGAGTGGGGAACAGGACGTAGTAGACCTGCTTGCCGTCCGGCGCCAGCGAGGGGTCGGAGTGCGACGGGTTCGTCACCAGGATGCTGGGATCGCTCATGAGCTGCCTGCGGTCGATGAGCTCGTCGAACACGCCCTGCCACGACCGGCCGAAGTGGATGTTGTGGTGCGCGATCTTGCTGTACGAGGCGGTTGAGCCCGCGAGAAGCAGGAAGCAGGACGGCGAGTACGTCAGGCGCCGCACGGACCACGGCTGCTGTCCGAGCAGGTCGCGGTGGGCCACCGGCAGGTCAGGGTTCAGCACCACGACATCCGCGGGGATCCTCTCCCCGTCCGTCGTGACGACGGCAACGGCGCGGTCGCCCACGGTCTCGACCGACCTGACCTCCGTGCTGTACCGGATGTCGACCCCGTGCTTCTCCGCGGCGCCGGCCATCGCTGCGGGCACGGCATGCATCCCGCCCTTGGGGAAGAACACGCCGGCGACGGAATCCATGTACGCGATGACCGCGTAGATGGCGAGGGCGTCGTAGGGCGACACCCCGGCGTACATCGCCTGGAAGGAGTAGATGCGCTCAGTGCGGGGGTCGTTCAGGTACTGGCGGACCTTGGGCGTCAGGCGTCGGAACCCCCCGAGGGCCACCAGTCGGGCCAGGTCGGGCGTCACGAGGTCGAGGGGCGAGTCGATGTTGCGGTCGATGAAGTCCTTCATCTCGTACCGGTAGAGCTTGGACACGAAGTCCACGTAGCGGCGGTAGCCGGCGGCCTCGTCCGGACCGATGACCCGCTCGATCTCGTCGGCCATGCGGTCCACGTCCGAGTGCACGTCGAGGACGGAGCCGTCCGGGAAGAAGGAGCGGTACAGCGGATCCACCGGCTCGAGGGTGAGCCAGTCGTCCATGTCCTCGCCCAGGCTGTCGAAGGCGTCGGCGATGAGGTCGGGCATGGTGAGGACGGTGGGACCGGTGTCGAAGCGGTAGGTGCCGTCGGCGACCTCGATGTCCAGCCGTCCCGCGCGTCCACCGGGGATGGCCTCGCGCTCGAGCACCGTGACGCGCCGGCCGGCTCCGGCCAGCCGCATGGCGGCGGAGAGGCCGGCGAGCCCGGCGCCGACCACGACCACCGAGTCGGTCGGTCCTGTGACGGTGCGCATCAGACGCTTCTCCGGGTCGCGGCATACGCCAGGCCGGTCAGCACGGTGCGGGCCTCGGGATCGAGGGTCGCAGTGTCCAGCGAGGCGAGGGAGGAATCGAGCAGCTCGCCGATGAGATTCTCCGTGTAGGCGAGTGCGCCCGTATCGGTGATGACCTCGCGGAGGGCGGACACTCCGTTCGCGTCGAGGACGGGATCGCCGAGGTGGTGCCGGATCACGGACGCCTGGGCGGGGGTGCTGCGTTCGGCGGCGATGGCCACGAGAACGGTCCGCTTCCCCTCGCGCAGGTCGTCGCCTGCGGGCTTGCCGGTCTCGGCAGGGTCGCCGAACACCCCGAGGATGTCGTCGCGCAGCTGGAAGGCCTCGCCGAGGGGGAGGCCATAGCCAGAGTAGGCGGCCACCACCTCCTGGTCCGCCCCGGCGAGGGCGGCACCGAGGTGGAGAGGGCGTTCGATCGTGTACTTGGCCGACTTGTAGCGCACCACGGTGAGGGCTCGCTCGACGGACCCGCCGCCGCGGACCTGCTCCAGCAGGTCGAGATACTGCCCGGCCATCAGCTCGGTGCGCATCTCGTCGTAGACGGCCTTGGCTCGGCCCATCGCGTCTGGGGGGAAGCCGCAGGAGAAGATCACCTCGTCGGCCCACGACAGGCACAGGTCGCCGAGGAGGATCGCGGCTCCCACGCCGAACGCCTCCGGCGATCCCCGCCACTCGGCGTCGCGGTGCACGCCGGCGAACCGGCGATGGGCGGCCGGCAGGCCTCGGCGGGTGTCGGACCCGTCCATGACGTCGTCGTGGATGAGGGCGCAGGCCTGCAGGAACTCCAGACCCGCGGCCGCGCGAAGGGCCGCATCGTCGAAGTCGGGATCGCCGCCGGCCCCGCGCCAGCCCCAGTATGCGAAGGCGGGGCGCAGACGCTTGCCACCGGACAGGAGGGCAGCCAGGGCGTCCACGAGCGGGGTGAGGTCGTCACTCACGTTCTCCAGCACGGTCGACTGGTACGCGATCGTCTCGTCGACGACTCCCTGAACCCGGGCTCGGAGGTCGGCGGCGTCCAACGGGGACGACGTCGTGGGGCCACTCACGGTACGAGCCTAGGGCCCACACGCCGAAACGGCCCGTCCGTCCCTCGGCACGTGGCCCCCGTAGTCTGTGCGCATGCGCGCGACCGGTTCCCTGGGCGACGTCCTGTCGAGCGGGCGCCGTTCCTTCTCGTTCGAGCTGTTTCCGCCCAAGACCAATGAGGGCGAGCGCCTCCTGTGGCAGACGGTTCGTGAGATCGAGGCGCTGAAGCCGACCTTCGTCTCCGTCACCTATGGCGCCGGGGGGTCGACCCAGGACCGCACCGTGCGGTTGACCGGCCAGATCGCCGCCGACACGACTCTCACCCCGGTCGCCCACCTCACATGTGTGGGAGCCACGAGGGACCAGCTGCGCGACGTCGTCGGGCAGTACGCGGCCGGGGGCGTGACGACGATGCTGGCGCTCAGGGGCGATCCGCCCACCGGGCTCGGCACCGAGTGGGAGCCGCATCCCGGCGGGCTCGAGCACGCCGTCGAGCTCGTCGAGCTGATCCGCTCGCTCGGCACGTTCAGCGTGGGCGTCGCAGCCTTCCCGGAGGGTCATCCCGAGTCGTCGAGCCTCGAAGACGACGCTCGCGTGCTGGCGATGAAGCAGGCCGCGGGGGCCGAGTTCGCGGTCACCCAGCTGTTCTTCCGCGTCGAGGACTACGAGCGGCTCGTCGAGATGGCCGCTGCTGCCCGCTGCACGATGCCGATCGTGCCGGGGATCATGCCGGTGACCAACGTGTCCCAGATCGAGCGGTTCGCCGCGCTGTCCGGAGCGGTGTTCCCTGCCGACCTGGCCGAGCGCTTCCACGCCGTGTCGGATGACACCGAGGCGGTCACCGAGCTCGGCGTCGAGGTCGCGGCCGACATGTGCCAGCGACTGCTCGACGCCGGCGCACCCGGACTGCACTTCTACACGCTCAACCGCTCGCGGTCCACGATCGAGGTGTACGAGGCCCTCGGGCTCGGCGCCACTGCCGGATAGGCGCGGGGGCCTGCGATGACGCTCGACGGGCTGGCCGTCGCGCTGCTCGTCGGCGCCGTCATCGTGCTGGTGTCGGTGCTGGGCGTCCGGCTCGCCGGACGGCTCGGGGTGCCTGGCCTGCTGCTCTACCTGCTGCTCGGCCTTGCCCTGAGCACCGCCTTCCCGGGCCTGCAGATGCAGAACGCCGAACTGGGCACCGTCCTCGGCTACGCCGCCCTCGTCCTCATCCTCGCCCAGGGCGGCCTCACCACGCGCGTCGACCAGCTGCGGCCGGTGCTGTGGCCGGCGATCACCCTGGCCTCGGTCGGGGTCGCGGTCAGCATCTCGATCGTCGCAGTCCCGCTCGTCGTCTTCCTCGACGTATCACTGCAGAACGCGATCATCATCGGGGCGGTGCTGGCCGCCACCGACGCCGCCGCGGTCTTCTCGGTCATGCGGCAGATGCGCATCTCGAGCCGGGTGCGGACCCTGCTCGAGGGCGAGGCGGGCTTCAACGATGCCCCGGTCGTCGTGCTCGTCGCCGTCGTCTCCAGCGGATCCTTCGGAACGACGCCGTGGTGGCAGATCCCTCTCCTGGTCATCGCGGAGCTCATCGGCGGTGCCCTGGTCGGCGTCGGTGTCGGTTATGCCGGCCGGTGGCTGCTGCCTCGACTGGCCCTCCCCGCGGTCGGGCTCTACCCGATCGCGGCGCTCGCGCTGCTGGTCGGCAGCTACGGTCTCGCCGACGTCCTGCACTCCTCGGGCTTCCTGGCCGTCTACCTGTCCGCCGTGATCGTCGGTTCCGCCGCCCGACTGCCTCACCGCCGGTCGATCATCGGGTTCGCGGACGGGCTCGCGTGGATCGCGGAGATCGGGCTGTTCTTCATGCTGGGCGCGCTTGCCGACGTCGGCACCCTGCCCGAAGCGATCCCACTGGCGCTCCTCGTCGCTGCCATCATCCTCGTCGTCGCGCGGCCGCTGGCGGCCACCGTCTCGCTGCTGCCGTTCCGACTGCCGCGGTCGACGATCGCCTTCGCATCGATCGCCGGCCTTCGCGGCGCGGTGCCGATCGTCTTCGCCGCCATCCCCCTGGGACTCGGCGTCCCGGGTGCTCGGCTGGTTTTCGACGTGACCCTGATCGTCGTGCTCATCCTCCTGCTGGCCCAGGTGCCCCTCATCCGTGTCGCCGGCCGGCGTCTCGGCGTGGTGAAGCCGGACGAGGCGGTCGAACTCGAAGTCGAGAGTGCTCCCTTGGACGGCATGCGAGCCCAGGTGCTGGGGGTCGAGGTGCCGGATGGCTCCGGGCTCGTCGGAACCTTCGTGACCGAGCTCGGGCTGCCGGAGGGCGCCGTCGTGGCCCTCATCGTCCGCGGGGAGCAAGCCATCGCTCCGGACGTCCATGCGCGGGTGCGGGCAGGCGACCGACTCATCCTCGTGTCGACGGAGGAGGCCCGCGCCGGAACCGAGGAGCGGATCCGGGTGGTGGCGAAGGGTGGCCGCCTTGCGCGGTGGCTCGATCGGGCCAGCGGGCGCTAGAAGGCCCGGATCGGACGCACGTAGTTCGCGTACGACTTGTCCGAGGGGGCGGGGGTGTAGTCGGCGTAGAAGTCCTGGATCCATGACGTGGTCGGACTTTCCTCCGAGGAGCTCCAGTAGCCGTGCAGCTGGAAGCCCGAGCTGACCTTCTGGCGGAGGAACAACGCTCTCAGCTCGTCCCGCGAAGGCAGGTACCAGTCCGACTTCCCGCCCCCTCGGTAGGCGCTGACCACGACGGCCGCGTCGGTGGTGCACGCTCCGAGCATGGCGGCGGTGTTCGCCTTTCCCGCTCCGAGGCCGGTGGCCTGGGTGCCGGGAACCGACTGATCGACCGTGGAGCACCAGATCACGTTCGGATCCCCGGCGGCGAGCCATGCCGGCGGGGCCACCTCGAGGTACCGACCCCAGGCCTGCTTGGTGCGGGCTGCGTAGAAGACCTTGCCACGCCCGGGCCCGACGTCGCCGACCACGCACGAGCCTCCGCGGGCGCACGGCTTGCGATCGATTCGCTCGCTTCGGCGACAGCTGCCGTTCCGGGAGTAGCGGGCGAAGCCGGTGGTCTTCTTCACGCACTTGACCTTCGCCGTCTGCGCCGGTGCAGGAACAGACGCGCTCGCACCGGTGGGCAGCAGGGCGACGCCGGACGCGACCAGCGCGAGCGCGACGGCTGCGGACACGAAGGTTCGGGAGCCGAAACGTGCCATGACGCCGCCTCTCTGAGCGGTCGAAAGACCTGCCAGAGGCTACCGCGGTTGGTCGTGCCCGGATAGGTGTCAGCCGCTGACGAGTCCCGCGACGATCTCGGCCCCCATTCCGACCAAGGGGAGTCCGCCCCCGGGGTGGGCCGAGCCGCCAACCAGGAACAGGCCGGGGATGGGCGACCGGTTGGCCGGGCGCTGGAAGGCCGCTCGTGCGCCGTTGCTCGACGAACCGTAGATGGAGCCGCCGGGCGCCCGGGTCGACCGCTCGAGGTCGGCGGGACTGCGGAGCTCGCGCCAGAGGATCCGGCTGCGGATGTCGGGGCCGCGCTCTGCCAGCCGGGCCAGCAGATGGTCGGCGTAGGCCTCGGCCCGGCCCGGCGCGTCCCAGTCCACCGTGGCTCCGGAGCCGTCCCCGTTGCGGGGCGTGTTCACGAGGACGAACCAGGCCTCGCTGTCATCGTCCGGCCTCATGGCCGAGTCGTCCGGCACGCATGCGTAGATGGCCGGATCGTCGGCGGGATGGGGACGGCGGCCGAAGATCGCGTCGAACTCGCCGTCGTAGTCGGCCGGGAACCACACGTTGTGGTGCCGGATCCCGGGAGTACGGCCCCGCAGCGCAAGGAGGATGACGAATCCGGACAGGGCCGGCGCTGCCTTGGCCAGCCCTCGGGCCACCGTGCGCGCCCGTGGGTCGTCGACAAGGTCGGTGTAGAGATGGTGGGCGTCGGCGTTGGCGACCACGATGTCGGCCGCAACGGTCTCCCCGTCGACGAGCTGCACGCCGCACGCGCGGCCATCCCGGATCAGCACCTTCTCGACGTCGCAGCCGAGCCGGATGGTCACGCCACGCTCCTCGCAGCGCTGCGCGAGCGCGTCGGCCAGCGAGCCGAGCCCGCCGCCGAGGTGCCAGGCTCCGAACGTCTGCTCCATGTACGGGATGGTGGCGAAGACGGCCGGGGCCTTCCGCGGGTCCGACCCCGAGTAGGTGGCGTAGCGGTCGAGGACCTGTCGCAGGCGCCAGTCGGCGAGGTACTCCCGCCCGAGGTCCCGAAGTGACGTCATCGGCGCGACGGTGCGGATGTCGGACACGTTGGCCAGGCCCATGAGGGTGCGCCAGCCGTCCAGCGGCGACTGCAGGAACGGCTCCCGCGTGATCCGCCACATCCGACCGCCCCGGTCGATAAGGCGCCTCCAGTCATCCTCCGCCGTGCCCCCGAACGCGTCGCCGAAGGCCCGGGCGGCTCGCGCAGCATCCACGCCGGGCACGGTGACCGAGGTGCCGTCCGCGAAGTGGTAGCCGAAGGCCGGTTCCACCGGCTGGAGGTCGACGGCTTCCTCGAGTGCCCCACCGGTCTTGAGGAACAGGTCCCGGTACACCGCCGGCAGCGTGAACAGGCTCGGACCGGTGTCGAAGGCGAAGCCGTCCCGGCGATAGGTCGCCAGCTTCCCGCCGTACGTGGCCGACTGCTCGAGCACCGTGACGCGGTGCCGGCGAACGGCGAGGCGGGCTGCGACGGCCATGCCGCCGACTCCCGCCCCGATGACGACGACGTCGGTCATCCGGCCCCGTCCGAGACCCCGGTGGCGATGACCACCGGCCGGCCCTTCCACGTGTTCGTGCCCGCCAGGTGGCGGCGCCACGACACCGCCGTGAGGGCGGCGAAGGCGAGGACGGAGGCAGGGTGGGCCAGGGAATCCGGCAGCACGCGCTCCCCGGTCCGGCGGGCCACCACGGCGCGGCTGGCGGCGCCCGCCGCGTACCCGATCGCGCCGATGGCCCGGGTCCGCGCGGTGGGGGCGGCCAACGCGGCCGCAGCGGGGACGACGAAGGCGGTCACCAGCAGGGCGGTGACCGCCACCGATCCCGCGGGTCCGTTGAAGGCCGCCCACAGGGACTTGGCGTAGCCATCGAGGACCGCGGTGGTTCCGTCGTACATGCGGCACGACGCGAGGTGCGATCCGTCCGCGGTGGCGGTTCGGAGGCCGGCGCGCTTGAAGGCGCGCATGAGGGCGACGTCCTCGATGACCTCGTCACGGACGGCGGCGTGACCCTCGACGGCGGCGTACGCGCCCGCGTCGAGCACGAGGAACTGTCCGTTGGCCGCGGACAGGGACGGCCGGGTAGACGTCTCCGCCCACCGCAGGGGCACCGTCGCGATCCAGGACCAGGTGACGAGCGGCTGAACCAGGCGCTCGAGCCACGTGTCGGCGACCTGGAAGGGGTACGGCGCGACCATGGCGAACCCGTGGTCGCGGAGCGTGGTGACGACGGAATGGATCGCCGCTGGCTCCAGGGAGACGTCGGCATCGACGAAGACCAGGACGGTCCCGCTGGCGTCCTGCGCCAGCCTGGCGCAGGCCCACGGTTTGCCGAGCCACCCCTGTGGCGGCTGCTCGTTCGGGGCGCTGACGAGGCGGAGGCGGTCGTCGTCCTGGGCGATCCGCGCGACGATCGACGCGGTGCCGTCGGTCGAGCCGTCGTCCAGAACGAGGACGGTGAGCCGGGGTACTCCGGTCTGGGCGAGGACGGACCGAACCGTCCGCTCGATGTGCGCCTCCTCGTCCCTCGCCGGGATGAGCACCGCCACCGGCTCCTCGACGTCCGCGGCGGACGGGAGAGGCGCCCTCAGCCTTCGCAGGTTGATCGCCGTGTGCGCGGCGATCGCGCAGGCGAGGACCGTCCCCCCCGTGACCAGGGCACGACCGGTCACCATTGCGGCTGGCTCCACAGCCGCCACAGGTACGGAACCACCACGGCACCCATGCAGGCGAGGCCCCACAGCGCGACGCCGGGACGTCCGAAGAACGCGAGGTTCGCCAGGACGCTCGAGGCGAACACCCACGTGAGGAGGGTGGTCGGTACGGCATCGGCGGCGATCTTGCGCGGGAGGAGCCCGAGCAGCCACATGAGCACGATGGACGCGAGCAGCCAGCCCAGGAAGTTCTGGAGGGGGATGTCGTCGATCCCGGGGAGGCTCCAGCCGAGATCCTGCCAGGACCAGTAGCCCTCGCCGACCATCTGCGGGTCCAGGAACAGGTCCCACGAGGCCAGCAGCCAGCCGCCGACGAGTGCGACGCCGATGGTGGTCGAGGACAGGCGTTGGGCCGCGAGCAGGCACGGGTACGCCATCATCGACCAGGCGAGGGGGATCACCAGCGGCACGCCGGCGAGGGCGAAGCCGAGATCGCCGGAGTACTCGTAGGTGCCGAACGGGAACGACGTCGCCAGTCCGAGTCTCTCGACCCCCCAGCCGAACGCGAGCGTGAGGCCGAGGTAGCCGGCGGCCCAGGCCACCCCTCGATTGAGCACGGCGTGGCTGGCGCTGGCCAGGAAGAAGGTGACGACGGTGAGGATGCTCAGGGTGACCCGCGCGCTGCCGCTGGCGAGCACCCAGACGATCTGTCCGAGGATGGTCGCGACGGCGAAGGCCCACGGCAGGTACGTGATCCAGCCCGATGGACCGCCGCCTCGATCCGAGTGCGGACCGGAGTAGACCCGAACGCTCACGCCGTCGAGTCTAGGGTTGCCGTCATGGGCGCCCGAGCGGACATCGTCGACACCGGCTCCAGATGGGCGCGCGCGGCCGCCATCGTCATCGACGCGCCTTCGGCCGTCATCTTCGACGTGCTGGCCGACCCACGCCAGCACCACGAGTTCGACGGCTCGGACACCGTGCAGAGACTGGTGTCCGGGCCTGAGCGGCTGGACATGGGTGCCCACTTCGGCATGGACATGCGGATCAAGGTCCCGTACCGGACCGACAACACGGTGGTCGAGTTCGAGGAGGGTCGCCGGATCGCCTGGTGCCACGCCAACCGGCACCGGTGGAGGTACGAGCTCGAGCCGCTGGCCGACGGCAGCACGCGCGTGACCGAGACGTTCGACGGCCGCACGGCCCTCTTCCCGCCCTCGCTCCTGCTGATCAACGCGTACAACAACAACCAGAAGGCTGTTGCGAAGACCCTCGTGCGTCTCAAGGAGCACGTCGAGGCGGGGCAGACCGGTCGTCAGGGGGACAGGCCATGACCGTGGCGGTCATCTTCACCTCACGCCTGGCGATCGCGCACGACGACGACTACGAAGAGATGTCGCGGAGGATGGCCGAGCTCGTCCGCGAGCAGCCCGGCTTCGTCAGCCAGGTGAGCGTTCGCGACCCGCACACGCGGATCGGGATCACGGTGGCGTACTTCGAGGACGAGGACTCGGTTCGTGCCTGGAAGGGCCACGGCGAGCACGTTCAGGCCCAGCGGCGCGGCATCGAGGAGTTCTACTCCGAGTACCACGTCACCGTGGCCCAGGTGACCCGTGAGTACGACGGGCCGCGCTGATGGACTGTCGCTCGCCCGCCGCTCCCGGCTTCATCGCCCTGCCGTACGCCCGAGCCGTTTCCGTGTCCGTCATCCCGTCCGCGTCTCCTGAGGAGGAAGCATGAAGGGCATCTCCACGTTCCTGTGGTTCGACGATCGGGCGTTGGAGGCCGCTCGGTTCTACGTGTCGGTCTTCCCCGAGTCGCGGATCATCGACAGCGGCCAGTTCGAGGATGCTCGCCCGGGCAAGGAGCAGTCCGTCACGACCGTCTCGTTCGAGCTCTCTGGCCGGCCCTTCACGGCGATCAACGGGGGGCCCGTGTTCGCCTTCACGCCCGCCATCTCCTTCGTGATCGCGTGCGAGGACCAGGCCGAGGTCGACTACTACTGGGGACAGCTGTGCGACGGCGGCCAGGAGAGCAGGTGCGGCTGGCTGGTGGACCGGTTCGGCGTGAGCTGGCAGGTGGTGCCGACCGCTCTGTACGAGCTGCTGGCGGGGGACGACCCGGACGGGGTGTCGAGGGCGACGGAGGCGATGCTCCAGATGGCGAAGCTGGACATCGCGACGATGCAGGCCGCGTACGACGGCCGGTGAATCCGGAGTCCGTGTCGAGCCGACCCGACGAGGCGTGATGCACCCCGCCCCGCAGCCCACCGAGCGACTGGCCTTCCGGCGCTGGTCGGTGGACGACGTCCCGACGGCGCTCGACATCTACTCGCGGCCGGAGGTCAGCCGCTTCCTCGGTGCTGCGCCCCGTCCCGTCGAGGACCTCGAGGAGGCGCGCAGGCGGATCGCCGTGTGGGATGAGAGGACCACCGGGCTGGGGGGCATCTGGGCCCTGGAGAGGCGTGATGCGCCCGGGATGCCGATCGGCTCGATGCTGCTGGTCCCGCTGCCCCGCAGCGACGGGGAGGCGTCGGACGCCTGGGAGATCGGCTGGCACCTGCACCCCGACCACTGGGGACAGGGGTACGCCACGGAGGGTGCCGTCCCGCTCATCGAGCGAGCCAGGGCGGCAGGACTCGGGGAGGTGCGCGCGGTCGTGCACGCCGGGAATGCCGCAAGCCGCGCGGTGTGCCGTCGGCTGGGAATGGTCGACGTCGGGTCGACCACCCGGTGGTACGGCGTGGAACTGGTCGAGTACCTGCTCGACCTGGCGGCGCCGGACGCGCCGGAGGTGCTGGCGGTGCGGATCGCGCAGGCCCGGGCGGAGGGCCGCCTGCTGCCGGCGCCGGCGGCCCACGGGCTGTCGGCGGGGGACGCCTACCGCGTGCAGGCACGGGTGCTGGCGACCCGCCTGGAGCGAGGCGGCGGCCGCGGTGGCTGGAAGCTGGGGTACACCTCCCAGGCGATGCGTGAGCAGATGGGCGTGGCCGAGGCCAATTTCGGCCCACTCTCCACCGCCATGCTCCTGAAGAACGGCGCTGTGATCGGCGAAGGGGTGGCCCAGCCGCGGGTGGAGCCGGAGCTGGCAGCCGTGATCGCCGAGGACATCGCTCCGGATGCCGACGAGTCGCAGATCGCGGCCTCCGTCGCCGAATGGCGACTCGCCCTCGAGGTCGTGGATTCCGTGTGGGAGGGCTACCGGTTCGACTGGGCGCTCAACACGGCGGACGGGTCATCCGCCGGATTCGTCGTGCTGGGGGACGTCGTCGACCCCGGCGACCTGGCGACGATCGACGTCACCTTCTCGCGAAACGGCGAACCCGTGGGTCGCGGCGTGGGGGCGGCCGCCATGGGCGATCCCGCCGCCGCCCTCGCGTGGCTGGTGGGCCGCCTGGCGGAATCCGGGGAGGCGCTGCGGGCGGGCGAGGTCGTCATCACGGGCGGACTGACGGCTGCCGTTCCGCTTGCCCCCGGCGATCGGATCGAGGCGAGGGCCGCTGGTCGGGCTGTGTGGCTCATGCGGCGCGGCAGCGACGCGTCCGCCCCTAAGGCGACCTAGCTGCGACGTAATCGCGACACGGGATCCCGTCGTTCTGGTCGGGGCCGCGACCCAGCGGGGTGAGGATGGAGTCAAGGACTCCCACCATCAAGGAGAGGACATCCGCATGGCAGCCATGAAGCCGCGAGTCGGGGACGGGCCCCTGGAGATCGACAAGTCCGGGCGCACCTACGTCGTCAAGATCCCGGTCGAGGGCGGCGGTCGACTCGCCATCGCGATGAACACCGATGAGATGGAGAGCCTGGGCAACCTGCTGCTGGCCATGGTTCCTGTCGGGGCCCGCTGACGGCGCGCCCTCTGGGCAGCCCACGTCTGCCCGCAGTGGCCCCCTAGTGGTCGGCGCCGAGGTTGCCGGCCAATCGGCCGTGCATGGAGGCGCTGTGCTCGTTGAGACCGGTGATCTGCACGGTCTTGTGACGGCGTCCGTACTTGGTCGTGATGCCATCGAGGGCCGCCACCGTTGAGGCGTCCCACACGTGTGAGTCGGTCATGTCGATGACCACGGTGTCGGGGTCGTCGGCGTACTCGAACAGCGTGTAGAGGTCGTTGCTGGACGCGAAGAAGAGCTCGCCGGTCACCGTGTAGTAGGCCGTGGCCGTCCCGTCGTCGTCGATCACCACGCTTCGCTCGACGTCTGCCAGGTGCGCGACGCGTCGCGCGAACGCGACCATGGCCGCGACGACCCCGGTGATCACGCCGATCGCGAGGTTGTGCGTGAACACCACCACGACGACCGTGATGAGCATGACGATGGTCTCGCTGCGGGGCATGCGTCGCAGCGTCGCCGGCTGGATGCTGTGCCAGTCGAAGGTGCCGACGGACACCATGATCATGACGGCGACGAGCGCGGCCATCGGGATCACCGCGACCGCCGGACCGAAGCCGACCACGAGCACGATGAGGAACACGCCGGCAAGGAACGTCGAGATGCGTGTGCGGGCGCCGCTCGCCTTCACGTTGATCATGGTCTGGCCGATCATCGCGCAGCCACCCATCCCGCCGAACAGCCCGGACATGACGTTGGCGACGCCCTGGCCGAACGTCTCACGGGTCTTGCGGGAGTGGGTGTCGGTGATGTCGTCGACGAGCTTGGCCGTCAGGAGTGACTCGAGGATGCCGACCAGGGCCATGGCCAGGGCGTAGGGGGCGATGATCGCGAGGGTCTCCGCGGTGAGCGGGACGTTCGGGATCAGCAGCGACGGCAACGACTCCGGAAGCTCGCCCTGGTCGCCGATCGTCGGGACGCCGACAGCCATCGTGACCGTGACGGCGGTGAGGACGACGATCGCGACGAGCGGTGCCGGAACGACCTTGGTGATGCGCGGGAGGGCCACCATGATGAGGATGCCCACGGCGACGAGCGGGTAGACGAGCCACGGCACTCCGACGAGCTGCGGCAGCTGAGCGGCGAAGATCAGGATCGCCAGGGAGTTGACGAAGCCGACCATCACGCTTCGAGGGATGAAGCGCATGAGCCGGGCCACGCCCAGCGAGGCGAGCACGATCTGGAGGACACCGGCGAGGATCACCGTGGCGATGAAGTAGTCCATGCCGTAGTCCCGCGCGACAGGGGCGATGACGAGGGCGACGGCTCCCGTCGCGGCCGTGATCATCGCCGGGCGCCCGCCGACGAACGCGATCGTCACGGCCATGACGAACGAAGAGAACAGCCCCACCCGCGGGTCGACACCGGCGATGAGGGAGAACGCGATCGCCTCGGGGATCAGCGCGAGCGCGACGACGAGCCCGGCCAGGACCTCCCGGGTGAGCAGGCGTGGCGTGCGGAACGCGTCCATGACGGTCGGGCCGTTGTGGTGCTGGAACTTCTCGGGCAAGGGCGTGCTGAGGCCGAGGGCCACGGTGGATCTCCCATTCGGGCGCGTTGTCGACGTACCGCCTGATGATCCAGCGGGACACGGTCCGGTCGCGGCAGGGGCGCAGTGGTGATGAGGGACGGCGGTCAGTGAGCGCGGCGACCGTGAACCAGCCTACGGCCGGTGAGCGGCGCCGTTGACCATCCGGACCCGCCCTGGGGGGTGGCTCTGGTCACACGCCGTCGGCCCGCCTAGGCGCGGAACAGGGCGCTGTAGGCGTTGATCGCGGGCTGCCCGCCGAGGTGGGCGTACAGGACGGTCGAGTCGCTGCCGATCTCTCCGGTGCGCACGAGGTCGATGAGCCCAGCCATCGACTTCCCCTCGTAGACGGGGTCGATGATCATGCCCTCGAGGCTGCCGCTGAGCCGGATGGCGTCGAGCGTCGACTCCACCGGGATGCCGTAGTAGTCGCCGGCCCAGCCCTCCAGCACGGTGATCTCGTCGTCGCGCAGGTCCCGGCCGAGGTCGATGAGCTCGGCGGTGCTGCGAGCGATGCGGGCGACCTGGTCGCGGGTCTTCTCCAGGGTCGCGGACGCGTCGATGCCGATCACCCGGCGCGGACGGTCCTGCCCGGCGAAGCCGGCGATCATCCCGGCGTGCGTGCTCCCGGTCACGGTGCAGACAACGATCGTGTCGAAGAAGATCCCGAGCTCCCGCTCCTGCTGCTGCACCTCATATGCCCAGTTGGCGAAGCCGAGACCGCCGAGCCTGTGCTCCGAGGCGCCGGCGGGGATGCCGTAGGGCTTCCCACCCCGGGCACGCACATCGTCGAGCGCGTTCTGCCAGCTGTCACGGATGCCGATGTCGAAGCCGGCCGGATCCAGTCGGACCTCCGCGCCCATGATCCGCGACAGCATGATGTTGCCGACCCTGTCGTTGACCGAGTCCGGCCAGTCGACCCATGCCTCCTGGACGAGCACGGCCTTGAGACCGAGCTTCGCCGCGACTGCCGCGACCTGTCGGGTGTGGTTGGACTGGACCCCGCCGATCGACACGAGCGTGTCGGCACCCTCGGCCAGCGCGTCGGGGACGATGTACTCGAGCTTGCGGGTCTTGTTCCCGCCGAAGGCGAGTCCGCTGTTGCAGTCCTCGCGCTTGGCCCACACCTGGGCCCCACCGAGGTGCGCGGAGAGCCGCGGCAGGTGATGCACCGGGCTCGGCCCGAACATGAGCGGGTACCGCGGGAAGTCCTCGAGGGTCATGTCAGGTGCCTTCTCGTCTGGGTGGGCGCCGCACTGCTACGCCCCCACCTCGGCGGCCTCCCCGGCGGTGATCCGCAGGAGTTCGTCGTAGTGCGTGGGGAAGACGTAGTGGGGATGGCCGCCGGCGGCCCAGACCACGTCGAACTGGCTCAGGGCGATGTCGACGATCGTGCGCAGCGGCTTCGGGTGACCGACGGGAGCAACCCCGCCGATGGCGAATCCGGTGGCCTTCCGGACGTCGTCGGCGCTCGCCTTGGTGATGTCGTTGACCTCCAGGATGGCCGCGAGCTGCATCTCGTCCACGCGATGCCCGCCCGAGGCCACCACGAGCACCGGCTCGCCGTCGCCGAAGAAGACGAGGGAGCTTGCGATCTGGCCGACCTCGACGCCGAGCGCGGCCGCGGCCTCCTGCGCCGTGCGGGCGCTGTCGTCCAACGCCTGGACCTCGCCTCGTGCGCCGAGATCGGCCAGCGCCTGGCGCACGCGGTCCACAGACTTCTGCTCGGAGGGCTGTGACATGGGCCGAAGGCTATCGCCGCCTGCCGGGCCGCACCCTGCCAACGTCGGCGAAACAGTCCGGCGCTCGCAAGCCCCGTGCCATGCTGCGGGGGACGGCCGCGTGGTCGCCACCAGGATTCGGGAGCGCAATGTCCGGCAACGGCAAACGACCACTCGGGGTGAGCCTCGTCTTCGTCGTCATCCTCATCTCGGGCGTGCTCGCTGTCGTCGCGGGCATCTGGCGGCTGTTCAACCGCGGCGACGACATCGGGTGGATCGCGGCCCTTGTCGTGATCCTTCTCGGCCTGATCTACCTGCTCGTCGCCAAGGGCATCGCCAACGGCAGCCGGGGAGCACGCTTCGTCGTCGCCATCGTCACGGTGCTCAGCATCGTCGCTGCAACATGGTCGATGATCCTCCAGCCCTCCGTGTGGGTCACCGCCGTCATCCAGATTCTTCTCGGGCTCATCGTCCTCGGCCTGCTCTACAACGCCCGAGCCCGGCAGTTCTTCGGGGCGTAGGGATGGCGCGGGCGACTCGCGGGACCGCCGCGGTCATGCCGTTCACCGGCTTCCCGGCCGAGGCCTTCGACTTCTACGAGGCGCTGGCGGCGAACAACACCAAGCCGTGGTGGAACGACCACAAGGCCGACTACATCCGCTGCGTTCGCGATCCGCTGGTGGCCCTTCTCGATGAGCTGCGCGACGAGTTCGGCGAGCCTCACGTGTTCCGCCCGTATCGCGATGCGAGGTTCAGCAAGGACAAGACGCCCATCAAGGACCACCAGGGTGGGGTCGTCAACGTCGAGGACGCGATCGCCTACTACGTGCAGATCTCAGCGGGCGGGCTCATGATCGCCGGCGGCTGGTACGCGCCCGAGGGGCAGCAGATCGCGCGCTACCGCGAATCGGTGGATGGTCCCGCGGGTGCCGAGCTGGAACGGATCCTGGCGTCGATGAAACGGTCGTGGGAGATCGACGGCCGCCCGCTCAAGACTCGACCCCGCGGCTATGACGTCGACCACCCGCGCATCGCCCTCCTGCGGAACCGTGCGCTCACCGTTGCCCGCCACTACCCCGTCGAGCCGTGGATGGGCACGCGCAAGACGCTGACGACCGTGCGGAACGGCTGGCGGTCGATGCGCCCCCTCATCGAGTGGCTCGCCGACTACGTCGGGCCGGCCACCGACCCGGGTCGAGGCGAGTGAGCGCTCGCGCCGGCACCTAGCGGGACGAGGGCTCGCGTCGCGGAGCGGTGGGCATGGCGTCGGCACGGCGCGCACCGGCCTCCGCGTCGCGCGGCGCGGGGCTGCGCCAGGCGCCGGCCACCGCCGCTGCAGCCGAGGCGGTGCCACCGCACAGGGCCACCAGGCCCAGCATCAGCGTCGCCGTCGTGGGGGCCTCGAGCAGCCGGGCTCCGGCGACGAGCAGTCCCGTCGCCGTCACCGCGAGGAGCACGATCGCCCGTCCCGTCACATCCGCCCCTTGAGCACCGTTCGACCCTAGAGGGGCGGTGTGACATTCCCGAGGCGGTCGGGGGAACCGTGCGTGAAATGTGAGGGTCGGGGCGACCACGCCACGCTAGGCCCGGGCGCCTCTCCGCCTCAGGTGCCTGATGGGAACAAGGAAGAACACGGCGATCGCGAGGTAGCCGAAGACGGCCACGATCGGGAGGAACAGTCCGACGGCGAGGAACACCACGTAGCCGCCGAGGCCGGGAGTCAGGCGCCGAGTGAGCACGTCGACCTCCTCGTCGTCGGCGTCGGGGCGCACGAGGTGCTCGGCCACCGAGTAGCGCCAGAGCAGGGAGACCAGCAGCAGCGCGAGGAGGAGGTTGAGGCCGTACACCGTCGCGGCGACTCGCTCGGCGTCGTCCTCCTGGATGTACTCGGCGAGCAGCTTGGTGGGGAACGGCAGGAAGGACACGGTGAGGAGCAGCAGGAGGTTGAGGCGCATCAGCACGCTGTTGGCGCCCTGCAGGTACTCGGTGATCGCGCTGTGCGCGAGCCAGATGGCGCCGATCGACGCGAAGCTGACGACGTAGGCCAGATACGACGGCCATTCGTCGATGATCGCCTGGAGGAGGTTCTCGCCGGAACCCCCGGGGACCCCGATCTCGAGGACGAGAAGGGTGATGGCGATCGCGAACACGCCGTCGCTGAAGGCCTCGAGTCGTCCGGTGCGCATGGACGACGTGGAGGCTCTGCCCTGATCCCCGTCGGTCATGCAGCCCATGTTCACACGCGGGGCAGCGGTCGCGCAGGGTCTCACGGGGGTCAGCCCGGCGCCGAGCACGAGCGTCGTGTCGTCGTGGGTGCCGGATCGACGACCATCGGCGGGCTCAGACGCGAACGCGCTCGCCCTCGTGCGGCACATGGACAGCCACGTCCCACTCCCGCCTGATCCGCTCGGCGAGTGCGTCGGCGGCGTCCGGTTCTCCATGGTTGACGAACACCTGCGCGGGCTTCGTACGGCACGACCGCATCCAGTCGATGAGCTCGCTCGCGTCCGCATGGACGGAGAAGGCCTCGATCTCGATGATCTCCGCGCGGACCGGCACGTACTGCCCGTGGATCTTGATCTCGTGGGCGCCGTCGAGGAGCATCCGGCCCGGCGTGCCGGCCGCCTGGAAGCCGACGAGCAGCACGGTGTTGTCGTCGTCGGGAAGAAGCGCCTTCAGGTGGTGGGTGACCCTTCCGCCGCTGCCCATTCCGGACGCGGAGACGATGATGCGGGCCCCGCCGCGATCCAGCGCCATCGAGTCCTGGGGCGTCGTGGCCTCATGGACGTTGGGCAGGTCGATGGCGTCGGGACCGAGCGCGGCGGTGGCCGAGTTGATCTCCGGGTCGCCGTCCTGGATGGCACGCACGTAGATGCGGAGGGCGGCGAGCGCCATCGGGCTGTCGACATGGATGGGTGCCACCGGGATGCGCTGCTGGTCCTGCAGCGTCCGCAGTGCCTTGAGCAGCACCTCCGTGCGGTCGACCGCGAATGCGGGAATGACGACGGTGCCACCCCGCTTCAGCGTCCGCGTGATGGCCCTCGCCATCTCGTCCATCTCGGCGTCCACGTCATCGTGCTCGCGGTTGCCGTAGGTCGACTCGACCACGATGGCGTCTGCGTGGTCCGGCGGTGCCGGGGGTTCCAGAAGAGGGTGGTTGCCACGGCCGAGGTCGCCGCTGAACACGACGGTCCGCTGCCGTGATTCCTCGGTCAGGCGGACGATCGACGAGCCGAGGATGTGGCCGCCGACGTCAAGTCGCGCGGTCAGTCCGTCGAGCGGGCGGAACTCGGTGCCGAACTCGACCGGGCGCAGCAGCGCGATGGCACGCTCGGCGTCGTTGATGTCGTACAGCGGCTGCGGGTCCGCGTGGCGGGAGAAGCCCTTCTTGCGCGCCCACGCGGTGTCCTCCTCCTGCAGGCGTGCGCTGTCCCGCAGGATGATCGGGACCAGCTCCGCGGTGTTCGGGGAGCAGAAGACCGGCCCGTCGAAGCCGTCGCGCACCAGCGCGGGCAGGTACCCGCAGTGGTCGAGGTGCGCGTGGGTGAGGATGACGCCCGCCAGTGACGTCGGGTCCACCGGGAAGGTCTGCCAGTTGCGGCTGCGGACGTCGCGTGGGCCCTGGAACATGCCGCAGTCGACGAGGATCCGGTTCGGTGCCGCGGAGGCCCGATGTCCGGCGGCGTCGACGGGTTGCTCGACCTCCACGAGGGTCTTGGACCCGGTCACGGTGCCCGCGGCACCCAGGAAGGTCAGCAGCACCCTTCAGGTGTAGCACGGGGATGTCGGTGTGTCAGCGCAGGAACAGGGCGTCGAGGCGACGCGCGGTGAGGTAGAGGCCGACGGTCGCGAGAACGGCGAAGTACGCGACGTGTCCGGCGAGGCCCCCGTCGAGCACGCCGAACGTCAGGCCGCGCATGAGGGCGATGGCCTGCCAGAGCGGCGTTGCCTCGATGACCCACTGGAGCCATTGCGGGTACGTCGTGATGGGGTAGAAGGTGCCGGAGAACAGGAACATGGGCAGCAGGAAGAAGTTCAGCCAGTTGAGCTGCTGGAAGGACGTCATGTAGGACGTCAGGGTCATCCCCAGGGATGCGAAGGCGAACGCCACGAGCACGGCGGCCGGGACGAGGAGGAGCGCCCACCAGGTCGTCGTCAGCCCGAAGGCCGTCACCACCACGAGGAAGCCGATGGCGTAGGCGGCACCGCGGATCATGGCCCAGCCGATCTCGCCGAGCGCCACGTCGAGGGGCCCGAGCGAGGTCGACATCATCGTCCGGTAGAGCCCGAGGTAGTGCATCTTGAAGAAGACGTTGAAGGTCGTGTCGATGATCGCGCCGTTCATCGCGCTCGCGGCCAGCAGCGCCGGCGCGATGTACGCGGCGTAGGGCACCTCGACCCCGCCGATCTCGACCGTCCCCACCAGCCCGCCCACGCCGTAGCCGAAGGCGACCAGGAACAGCACCGGCTCGACGAACCCGGTCATGAAGGCCAACGCATTGCTCGTGCGCAGGGCGAGGAGGCCCCGCAGCAGGATGGCGTGCGATCGACCGGCGTACACGGATGACAGGGGTCGGCGCGCGCGCCTCTCGGCGATCGCCACGGCCGCTGTGGTGGCCAGTGCTCCGGTGATCACGAGGCCAGCCGCCGCTCGAACCGGCGCCGGGCGACGAGGACGCCGACGATGCCCATCGAAGCGAGGTAGCCGACGCTCGCGAGGATGCGCCAGGGCTCCATGGGCATGCCGTACGACAGCCAGCGGCCCAGCTCGGTCGCGTGCCACAGCGGTGAGATCCAGCCGATCCACTGAACGGCGAGCGGCAGGCTGGACAGCGGGTAGAAGGTGCCGGAGAACAGGAACATCGGCATGATGACGACCCGCCCGACGAGCGACAGGAAGCCGCCGTCGTCCGTGACGTTGGCAGCCACCGCCATCATGAGTGCCGCCCAGCAGACGCCGGCGCCCGTGGACACGAGGACGAGCGGCAGGGCGGTGCTCCACGACACTGTGCCGAACACCCACAGGACGAGCCAGTAGGCGACCGTCGTGAACAGGACCCTGGCCGCCGAGGCGAGCAGCACGCCGTCGGCGATCTGGCCTCCGGTGAGGGACGTGGCGCGCATCGCGAAGAAGAGCCGGTTCCAGATCATTCCGGCGAGAGTCGGGAACGTGACCTCGTCCTGGCCGCCCTGGATGGCTGCCGTCGCGAGCAGGGCGGGCGCGAGGAACACCAGGTAGGGGACGCCGTCGACGCCTCCGGGCATGTTGGCGTCGACGAGGGCGCCGACGCCGAGCCCGACGGAGGCGAGGTACAGGACGGGGTTGCCGATGCCGAACGCGAGGATCGCGCTGCGCCACTTCCACATGTTGCGCAGCCGGTACTCCGCGACGAACAGCGCTGCCGGTCTGCGGGCACGTGGACTGGCCGTGGCCGCCGCGGTCGTCATTCGTCCACCAGGCTGCGACCGGTCAGTCGCAGGAAGACGTCCTCAAGGGAGGACCGGCGCACCAGCGAGGTGACCGGCATGAATCCGCGGGCGACGATCTCCTGCAGGTCGTGCTCGCCTGAGTCGCTGTAGACCAGGATGCGATCGGGAAGGATCTCGAGCCGCCGCCCGATCCCGCCGAGGTGCGCGGCCACCTCGAGGTTGCGATCCGACCCGAACCGGACCTCGACGACTTCGCGGGTGGAGTGCGCCCGGATGAGGCCCTGGGGGGAGCCCTCGGCAACGATCCGGCCGCCGTCCATCACCACCAGCCGGTCGCACAGCTGCTCGGCCTCGTCCATGTAGTGCGTGGTGATGACCAGGGTGACGCCATCCTCCTTCAGCCGGAACAGGCGGTCCCACAGGATGTGGCGCGCCTGGGGGTCGAGGCCCGTGGTCGGCTCGTCCAGCAGGAGCAGGCTGGGCTCGTTCACCAGGCCGCGAGCGATGGTCAGCCGGCGCTTCATGCCGCCACTGAGGGCATCGACCTTGACGTCGCGCTTCTCCTCCAGCTGTGCGAACGCCAGGAGGCCGTCGACGCGCTCCCGGAGGTGGGCACGGGGCAGGCCGAAGTACCGGCCGTAGGTGTAGAGGTTCTCGGCGACGGTGAGCTCGGTGTCGAGGTTGTCCTGCTGCGGGACGACACCGAGGTGGGCGCGGATGATCGGGCCTTCATGGGCAGGGTCCCGGCCGAGGATGGCCAGGTCACCCGACGTGCGCTGGAGTGTCGCGCCGAGCATGCGCATGGTCGTGGACTTGCCGGCACCGTTGGGTCCCAGGACGCCGAAGGACTCGCCGGGCTCGACGCCGAAGTCGACACCGTCGACGGCAACGAGGTCGCCGTAGGCCTTGGTGAGGCCGTGCGCGCGGATCACGGCGACCACCCAACCACAGCTCCCGTGCTAGGGCAGTGGTGCCGCCCTGCCGTACAGCCAGCCCTGGCCGTGCTGCCAGCCCAGGGTTCGCAGGTACGCCGCCTCGGCCTGCGACTCGATGCCCTCGGCGACGGTGTCCAGTCCCATGCCGTTGGCCAGGCCGAGGAGGGCGTCGGCGACGTGGCGGGACTTCTCGTGCCCCTCCCTGACGCCCTCGGTGAAGGACCTGTCGAGCTTCAGTCCCGCGATGGGCAGGTCCCGTACATGGGAGATCGACGAATAGCCCGTGCCGAAGTCGTCGACGTACCAGCGGGCGCCGAGCGCCGCGAGTGCCTCGATCTGGCGGACGACGACCACGTCGACGTTGAGCAGGCGCGTCTCGGTGATCTCCAGGTGAAGCCGTTGGGCTTTCACGTCGTGGGTCGCCAGCAGGTCGCGGATGGTCGTTGCGTACGGGGTCGACTCCAAGGTGGAGGGCGCCACGTTCATGGCGACGAACAGTTCCGGAGGGAGCGTCGCCAGTCGCTCGATGACCTGCTCGGCCACGGCGACGTCGATGCCCTGGATCAGTCCGGCCCGCTCGGCCACGGGGAGGAAGCCGTCGGGTTCCACCACCTCGCCGTCACGCATCCACCGGACGAGCGCCTCGTACCCCACGATGTCACCGTTCCGCAGGGAGACGATGGGCTGGTACCACGGTACGAAGCCACCGTCCTCCAGCGCAGGACGGATGGCTGACTCGAGGACCATGCGGGCGGCGGCCTCGTTGGCCAGGTCGGGATCGGCGAACGCCCAGCGATCCCGTCCTCGGTCCTTGGCGTGGTGCATCGCCAGGGTGCTGTCGCGGAGGAGGGTCTCGACGTCCGTCCGGCTCGTCCCCAGGGCGATGCCGATGCTGACGGTGGGGTTGACCAGGTGCCCGAGGATCTCGATCTCGCCGTGCGCATGGATCCGGATGCGTTCGGCGACCTCCGCGACGGTCACCGGGTCGGTGACGTCCTCGAGGATGCCGAGGAACTCGTCGCCGTTGCCGCGCCCGAGCGCGTCGAAGTCTCCCAGGGCCTGCGCGGCCCGCCCGGCGATCGTCGTGATGACCGCGTCGCCCACGTGATGGCCGAAGGCGTCGTTGATGTCCTTGAGGTGGTCCACTCCGATGGTGAGGACGGCGAGCCGGATGCCGTGGCGGAGTCGGCCCCGGATGCTGATGACGCGATCCATCACGGCGTCGCGCACGGGCAGCCCCGTCGCCTGGTCGTGCCGGAGCATGAACTCGACGCGACGGCGGGCGTTGACGACGTCGTCGATGTCCCGAAGGGTGCCGATGCGGGCCGCGTTGTCGTCGGCGCGCGCCGCGCGCAGGGAGATCTCCATCCAGCGGACTCTCCCGTCAGCGTGCCGGGCGCGGAACTCCCCAACGATGGGATGCCCAATGGCCACGCGCTCGGTGCTGGCGACGAACCGCGCTCGATCGGCGGGGTCGATGAGGTCGCTGCTCGGGGTTCCGAGGAGGGTCTCGACGGGCCATGACAGCACCGCTTCCACCGACGGCGAGACCCACAGGATGCGACCGTCGTCGTCGACCTGCCAGACCACGTCCGACGCATTCTCTGCGAGCATCCGGTAGCTGGTCTCTGTGGCGGCCCGTGTCTCCTCGGCGTCGACCTGGGCCTCGATGTCGCGCAGGCGAACGACATGCCGTGCTGGCTCGCCGGCCAGCGTCGGCAGCGGCCTTGCCAGGGCGTCCATCCATCGCCAGGACCCGTCCAGGCACCGGATCCGGTATCGAGCGGGAACCTCGAAGAGGGCTGCCGGAACCTCGCCTTGCCCGTCACCCGTGGGCCAGTCGTCCGGGTGGATGAACTCGTGCGCGGGTCGCCCGACGATGTCCTCCGGCGGCCAGCCCAGGGCTTCCGCCACCGATGGCGAGACCCACAGGGCGCGGGAGTCGGCGTCGGCCAGGAGGATCACGTCGGAGGAGTGCTCGGCCAGGAGGCGGTACATCCGCTCGGTCGACTCGATCGCCCGCTCGGCGGCGACCTGGCCCTCGATGTCGCGTAGGTGCACGACGCGGCCGGACCACTCGGCTCCCTCGTCCACCCCCCGGCCGTGACTCTCGACCCAGCGGAAGCCACCGTCCTTGTGTCGCCACCGGAATCGGGACCACGAATCGGTGTTCTCCCGGGTCGCCCGTGCGATCTCTGCGAGCAGGCCCGCGACGTCGTCGGGGTGAACCAGATCCAGGGCCGACGTGCCCACGATCTCGTCTGGTTCGCGGTCGATCAGGTCGCGCACCGCCGGGGAGATCCAGCGAACGATGAAGTCCGCATCGACGAGGGAGGCCACGTCCGAGGAGTTCTCGGTGATCAGCCGCGACAGGCGTTCCTGTCGGGTCAGCTCCTCCTCGACGCGTACCTGGTCGTCCACGCGGTGGATGGAGATGACTCGAGTGTCCGTCAACCCACCCTGCTCGTCGATGACGGGACTGCCCGCCGCCTCGGCCCAGCAGTAGGTGCCGTCGGGAAGCCGGAGCCGGAGGCGCACGCGGGCGACGCCTCCACTTGTCTGGCTGCGCTGGATCTCGTCAACGAGGCGCGGGGCGTCGTCCGGGTGGACGAGGTTGAAGAGCGAGAGTCCGATGAGGTCGTCGGGTCGGTAGCCGAGGACCGGCGCGACGCTCTCGGAGATCCACGAGAAGGCGCGCGTCTCGTCGGCGAGGGCGACCACCTCTGAGGAGTTCTCGGTCACCAGGCGGTAGAGGTGCTCGCTCTGCGCGAGCCGCTCCACCGCGGCATGCCGGTCGGTCACGTCGCGCCAGGTGATGGCGAGGCCGTCGCCCGACTTCGCGGCGCGGATGTCGTAGCGGCGCTCCTGGCCGAGGATCTCGTGCTGGTAGGCGTAGCCGTCGAGGACCGTGGGCTCGCCGGTCTCGATCGTGTGGAAGTACTGCCGGAGTGGGCCGTCCTCCAGCTGCCCGGGGAACAGGTCCAGCAGGCGCGCCCCGACCATCTGCTCCGGGGTGAGGCGGTTGTGCGCGGCGGCGGCGTCGTTGACCATCTCGTAGCGCAGGTCGATCAGGCGGCCGTCCTCGTCGCGCACGGCGGCCATGAGGATGAAGGGGTCCAGCATCGAGTCGAGCGAGGCTCGAAGGCGGGTGCGCTCCTCGGGGGATCGATGGGAGGCCGTGTCCGTCATCGTCGCCCTCCGGCCGGCGTTCCTGCGGTGACCGGGGAGACAGCGAGGACGGGCATGGCCGTCCGGTGGAGGCGCGCCCGCGTGGTCACGGGTTCATGATCGCGCACGGGGTCTGGTGAGGCGAGGTGGAGGAAGGAGGGGGAGGGGGAGGGTTGACGGCTGTCAGGGGGTGGGCCTAACGTTGCCCTTGTTCGAACAGGTGTTCGAACATCTGGTGTTCGAACGATGGTCTGAGGCCCGGATTCGCGGCTGGGTCTCGGGCACCACCTCGGCCGCCGGGCCGCCTCGACCCCGGCTCGGCGGCCGAGGCTCCGGTGGACGGGGAGGCGGCAGATGAGCCGCCGCTACCGCTCGGAGCCGATCGAGGTGGTGACCGACGAGAGCGGGGCGCCGGCGGTATTCCGCTGGCGGGGTCGGCGGTATGCCGTGCACGTCATCGTGACGAGCTGGGTCGAGGCACTGCCCTGGTGGGTGGCGGATCCCCGGACGGGGGAGCCCCGCACCGCCGGGGCGAGCGGCCAGCGACATGTCTGGCGGGTCGAGGCAGCACCACGCACCGGCACGTCCGGTGTGTACGACCTGTACCGGATCCCGCGGGGCCGTGGCTGGCACTGGGGCCTGGCGCGGATCATCGACTAGCGCACCGGAGAGCATCATGAGCATCCCCCGTTCGGCCGACGACCTGCTGGCCGCCGCCCGCCGCAGCCTGACCGAGGCCAGCATCGCCGGCACTGCCGGCGAGCGCTATGCCTGTGCCCATCTGGCCGGCCTGCGAGCGGCCGCCGCCGTGCTCGCTGCTCGTGGCCGCCCCGCCTCCGTCCGTCGGTCGCGGGTGCTCAGTGCCTGGGTGCTGCTGCCCCAGGTCGCGCCCGAGCTGGGGGAGTGGGCCGACTTCTTCGCCGCGGGTGCGCGCAAGCGGGCGGCCGCGGAGTCCGGTGTCGACTGTGTCTCCCACCGGGAGGCCGACGACCTCGTCCGCGCCGCGGACACCTTCCTCGCCCGCGTCTGCGAGGTCCTCGGCCGCTCCTACCAGCCGACCATGGGCAGCACCCTGCTGCACGTCGGGTAGCCGTGTCCTTCACCCACCTGCAGGTGGCCTCCGGGTACTCCCTGCAGTACGGCACCGCCATGCCTGCGGCCCTTGCGGCCCGGGCCGTGGAGCTCGGCCAGTCGATCATGGCCCTGACCGACCGCGACGGCCTGTACGGCGCGGTGCGCTGGGCGCTGGCCTGCCGCGCCGTCGGGATCAGCCCGGTCCTCGGGGTCGACATCGCCGTGGAGGAGACCTCGCCGGCCATCGACCAGGTGCGCGGCCGACCGGGTGCCGGATCACATCCGCGGCGGTCGCCGGCCCGGGGCGGCACCTGGGTCGACGAGGACCGGCCCCGCGTGCTGCTGCTGGCCGCCGACGCGCGCGGCTGGGCCTCCCTGTGCCGACTGGTGTCCGTCGCGCACACCGGGGCGCATACCGAGCGCGGCCAGCCGTGGCTGCCGTGGTCGGCGCTGCGCGAGCACCAGGAGGGGGTCGTCGCCCTGCTGACGGCAGACTCCGAGGTCGGTCGGCTGATCGCCACCCGGCGTGCCCATCGGGCGGCGGGGGCGGCGCGGCCGTGGCGGGCCGTGTTCGGCCGCCGGCTCGGCATCGCGGTCACCTCGCATCGCACGGCCGACCGGCACCGGCACGCCACCGCGACGGCTGCTTCCATGCTCGGCTGGGCGAGGCAGGAACGGCTGCCGGTCGTGCTCACGAACGCCGTGCGCTACCTGCAGCCGGAGGACTCCCGGGTGGCCGACGTGCTCGATGCCGCTCGTCGGCTGGTGCCCCTGGACTCCCGGCACATCCACCCGGACAACGGCGAGGCCTACCTCAAGGGTGCGGGCGAGATGGCGCTGGTGGCCGACGAGGTGGCCCGGGCTGCGGGGGAGCGGGACGGCCGACGCCTGCTCGCCGACACCGAGCGGCTGGCAGAGTTCTGCGCCCTCGATCCGGAGGCGGACCTCGGCATCGGGGAGGTGTTCGTGCCGGAGCTCGACGTGCTGCTGCATCGCCCCATCCCGGCCCACGAGGCGAACGCCTGCGCCGACGCCCTGCTGCGTCAGCGCTGCTCCGACGCGATCCCGCGGCGGTACGCCCGCGCCGATGACCGCCGAGCGGCGGAGCGACGGCTGGAGGAGGAGCTGGCGACGATCACGCACCTGCAGTTCTCCGGCTACTTCCTCACCGTGGCCGAGGTCGTCGAGCTCATCAAGGACCGGGGTGTCCGGGTCGCCGCCCGCGGATCGGGGGCCGGCAGCCTGGTCACCCACCTGCTGGGCGTCTCCGGGGTCGACCCGATCCGGCACGGCCTGCTCATGGAGCGGTTCCTGTCCCCGCTGCGACGCGCGCTGCCCGACATCGACATCGACGTCGAGTCCGCCCGCCGCGAGGAGATCTACCAGTGGATCTTCGACCGCTTCGGCACCGAGCGCACCGCCTGTGTGTCGATGATGGAGACCTATCGGGTCCGGCATGCGGTGCGCGACGTCGGCTCCGCCCTCGGCCTGCCGGCGGGCGAGATCGACGCGTTCGCGAAGTCCTTCCCGCACATCCGTGCCCGGGATGCACGCAACGCGCTCGCCGACCTCCCGGAGCTGCGCACCTCGGGCTTCGGCCGGCTGGCGGCGAGCGGTCGGCTCGACACCTTCCTCGACCTCGTGGAGAGCCTCGACGGCCTGCCCCGGCACGTCGCCCTGCACCCGTGCGGGGTGCTGCTGTCGGACGCCTCACTGCTCGACCGCACCCCCGTGGAGAGCAGCGCGGCAGGCTTCCCGATGAGCCACTTCGACAAGGACGACGTCGAGCAGATGGGACTGCTCAAGCTCGATGTGCTCGGCATCCGCATGCAGTCGTCCATGGCGCACGCCATCGACGAGATCGAGCGCACCACCGGCGAGCGCGTCGAGCTCGACGATCACGCCCTCGACGATCCGGACACCTTCGCGCTCATCCAGTCGGCACAGACCCTCGGCTGCTTCCAGATCGAGTCGCCCGGGCAGCGCGAGCTCATCGGCAAGTTCGCGCCGGAGACGTTCGGCGACCTCATCATCGACATCTCGCTGTTCCGGCCCGGGCCGGTGAAGTCCGACATGGTCACCCCGTTCCTGCGGGCCCGGCAGGGCTGGAGCGAGCCGGCCTACCTGCACGACGACCTGCGCCCGGCGCTGGAGGAGACCTACGGCGTCGTGGTCTTCCACGAGCAGGTGCTGCGGATCGTCGCCACGATGACCGGCTGCTCGCTGGCCGAGGCAGACGAGACCCGGCGCACCCTCGGCTCGGTCGACGGCCAGGACGACGTCCGGGCCTGGTTCTATCCGGCGGCGCTGGGGCGCGGGTACGACCTGCCGACGGTCGAGCGGGTGTGGGACGTGCTGCGGGCGTTCGCGTCCTTCGGGTTCTGCAAGGCGCATGCGGCGGCGTTCGCCCTGCCCACGTACCAGTCGGCCTGGCTCAAGGCGCACCACCCGGCCGCCTTCTACGCCGGCATCCTCACCCATGACCCGGGCATGTACCCGAAGCGGCTGATCCTCGACGACGCGCGCAACCGTGGTGTCGCCGTGCTCGGCCTGGACATCAACGTCTCGGCAGACGTGTACCGCGTCGAGCTCGATCCGCAGGGCGACCCGGGTATCCGGGTGCCGCTCACCGACGTGAAGGGCATCGGTGGAGAGGAGGTCGCCGGCATCGTCGCCGGCCAGCCCTACGCCTCCCTGTCCGACGCCTGGCAGCGCAGCGGGATGTCCCGCCCGACGGCCGAACGCGTCATCGTCTCGGGCGGGTTCGACGCGATGTACCGGCTCGACCTGCCAGCCTCGATGCGACAGCGCGGCCGGCTGACCCGTCGTGACCTGCTGCTGCAGGTGGCCGACCTCGAGCGGCTGACCCGTTCCGGCTCCCGGCGCGGATCGCCAGCGCGATCGGCGCGCGGCTCGTCCGCGCATGCCCAGCTCGCTCTGGGCCTGTACGAGGCACTGTCCGACGACCCCGCTGCCATCACGGCCTCCGGGCTGCCGGAGATGACGTCGGCCGAGCGGGTCGGTGCCGAGCTCGAGGTGCTCGGCATGGACGTCAGCCGCCATGTCGTCGACTTCCACACCGTGATGCTCGATGCCCTCGCCGGCGAGGGGATGGCGCTCGTTCGCTCGCGGGACCTGCTGCGGCAGCGCTCGCGCAGGGAGGTGTTCGTCGCGGGGGTGAAGGTGGCCACCCAGACCCCGCCGGTGCGCAGCGGACGGCGCGTGGTCTTCCTGACCCTCGACGACGCGACGGGCCCGGTCGACGCCACCTTCTTCGACGATGCCCAGGGGCCGTTCGCTGCGACGGTGTTCTCCTCGTGGCTGCTGCTCGTGCGCGGAGAGGTACGGCGCACGGGCCCGCGCGGGGTGTCCATCCGGGCGACCGGCTGCTGGGAGCTCGGTGAGGTGCGGCGGGCCTGGCTCGACGGCGGCGCGGCCGCGGTGTCCGCGCTGGTGCAGGAGCCGGTCGGGTCGGACGCCGAGCCGTCCCGGAGGCGGGTGCTCGTGCATGCCAGCGGCTTCCGCCAGTCCCCCTACGCCGACATCAAGCCCGCCGGGGCGGATCCCGCCCGCCCGCCGGCTCCCGCGCGGCTGTGGCACGCCAGTCCGGGGAGCAGCGGGTGGTAGCCATCCACCGGATCGCCAAGGAGAGCAGGATGAGCCCATGAGTCGCAGTCAGGTCCGGCGGCCGACCGGTCGCATCGGCTTCGGCGCCGACGACGCCGGCTGCACGATCCTGCACGTCGACATGGATGCCTTCTACGCCTCGGTCTCCCTGCGCACCCGGCCGGAGCTGCAGGGCAGCCCCGTCATCGTCGGCGGTGGCGGCAACCGAAGCGTCGTGCTGTCGGCCACCTACGAGGCCCGCGCCCTCGGCATCCATTCCGCCATGCCGATGTCCCGGGCGCGGAGGCTGGCTCCGCAGGCGGCCGTCGTCGAGCCCGACCACCGGATGTACGCGGAGGTGAGCCGCAACGTCATGGCCCTGTTCGGGTCCATCACCCCCATCGTGGAGCCGCTGAGCCTCGACGAGGCCTTCCTCGACGTCTCCGGGGCGCTGCGCCGCCTCGGCAGCCCGACCGCGATCGCCGAGCTGATCCGTGCCCGCGTGCAGGACGAGCAGCAGATCACCTGCTCCGTCGGCGTCGCCTCCACCAAGTTCGTCGCGAAGCTCGCCTCCACCCGGGCCAAGCCGGACGGCCTCCTCGTCGTCCCCGCCGACCGGGTGATCGACTTCCTGCACCCGCTGCCCGTCGGGTCGCTGTGGGGCGTCGGCGAGCGCACCGAGGAGCAGCTGACCCGACTCGGGCTGCGCACCGTCGGCGACATCGCCCACACCCCGCTGGCCACCCTGCAGCGCGCGCTCGGCCAGGCCGTCGGCACACACCTGCATGACCTGTCATGGGGCCGCGATCGGCGCGCGGTCAGTCCGCACGAGCCGGACAAGAGCGTCGGCAACGAGCAGACCTTCGAGCACGACATCGACGACCCGGAGGTGATCCACGCCCACCTCCTCGCCCTGGCCGACCAGGTCGCCGGACGGCTGAGATCCGCGGGGTACGTCGGCCGCACGGTGTCGCTGAAGGTCCGGTTCGCCGACTTCAGCACGATCACCCGATCCCGGACGCTCAGGTCGCCGACCGACGTCGGGAAGGACATCTACGACACCGTGCGCGGGCTCTACGACGCGCTCGGACTGCAGCGTGTGCGCATCCGACTGGTGGGCGTGCGCGTCGAGGGTCTCGCCGCCGCACAGGACGCACCGCGGCAGCTCCTCCTCGGCGAGGAGGACAGCGGCCGCCGCGAGGCCGAGGTCGCCGTCGATGCACTCCGGGCGCGGTTCGGCTCGGACGCCGTGCGACCGGCCAGGCTGGTCCCTCCCGAGCGGCCGGGCGGGCGACCCCGATGACGCGCGCCCTGCCCATTTCGACGCGATCGAGATGAACACGAGATCAGGGTTTGCCGGGTACGGGTTTCGCTCGGCGCGGTTCGTGCCTATTCTTGGAGCGACCCCACGTGGGTGGGGTTGGCTCATGAGGCCTCTCGAGTCCTCGTCAGTCGTGCCATGGGGCCACGCGTGACAGCGTCGGCTCAGCGAAAGGGGGTACCTCGTGCCGCTCTCCGACCATGAGCAACGTCTGCTCGAGCAGATGGAGAAGGCCCTCTACGCCGAGGACCCCAAGTTCGCCACCAGCCTGCGCTCCAGTTCCGGTTCCCGCGCCGCCCGTGGTCGCGCCGCCCTCGGCGTGCTCGGCATCCTCGGCGGCCTCGGGCTGCTGCTCGCGGGAGTGACCACCACGATCATCGCCCTCGGTGTGCTCGGCTTCGTGGTCATGCTCGTCGGCTCGGTGATCGTCTACTCGGCCTTCGGCGCACGCCCGGCCGACGAGGCCGAGGCCCCCACCAGCCCGTCCGCCCCCAAGCCCACGACGTCCTCGGGCTTCATGGACCGCATCGAGGACCGCTGGCGTCGACGCTCGGAGGACGGCCAGCAGTAGGCGGCCACCCTCGCCTGCCACCGCACCCGGTGGCGCAGTTCCCTCGACACCACCCGCACGTCCGCGCGCACGGCCTCGGCCTGCTCGGTCGCCCCCGTCCCTGCCGTGGGGCGCGCGTAGCGCACTCGTTCGACCTCCCGCCGGACGCGACGCAGGGCATCGGCGGCCGTGTCGTGCATGCCGCGCGCCAGTCGATCGGATGCCTGACGTGGCGTGGCGGAAGCCGACCAGGGCTGCCCGAGGTCCACGGCCAGGTCGCCGATCTCGGCCCACGCCCCTTCGACGGTTCGCGAGTACTCGCGACCGCGCAGTCGACGGCGGCGGCGGACGATCCTGGAGGCCATCGGCAGGGCGAGGACGACGAGGGCCACCAGCGACAGCGCTGCGAGGATGCCGCGGACCGGCAGCGAGCGATCCACCGACCGGTCGGCGGAGAGCGCATCGAGCCCCTCCGGCAGCGCCGTGGCCGCGGTGTCGTCCGCGCCACGCGGAATCGCGTTCTCGGGATCGGGGGCGTAGGCGGGCGCCTGCACGGTCGCGTCCGAACGCGGCGTCGGCTCGAATCGCGCCCAGCCGACGCCGTCGAACCACAGCTCCGGCCAGGCGTGCGCGTCTCGGACGGTGACCTGCCACGTGCCGTCCTCCGCCCTCGACCCCTGCGTGAACCCGACGACGACGCGTGAGGGGATGCCGAGCGTCCTGGCCATCACCGCCATGGCCCCGGCGAACTGCTCGCAGTAGCCCACCCGGTCATCGAGGAATTCGGCGATGTAGTCCGCCGCGGCTCCGCTGCGCACGCTCGTGCTGTACGTGAAGCCGCCGTCGCTGGTGAACCAGCGCTGCAGAGCGAGGGCCTTGTCATAGGGGGTGCTGGCGTCGGCGGTGACCCTCTCGGCGATGGCGCTGATCCGAGGCGGGAGGTTGCCCGGGAGGCTGAGCAGCGGCCAGAACCCGCCGGTCGCGGCATCTGCGCCACGAAGCTGGCCCGACTCGATCCGCGGTTCCAGTGCCGCCACCCGGTAGGACACCCCGGTGGCGGCCGCGCCGCCCGAGAACGCCGTCCCGGTGCCGGGATCGATACGCCAGTCGTCCGCCATGCCGGAGACGTCGGTCACCTCGCTGAGCGGGTACGGCAGCGGGAGGTAGGTGTTCTGCAGGTTCGTGACCGAGATGTCATAGGTGAAGCTGTCCCCGCCCGTGACGCGGGGGGTGCCACCGGCCGCGACCGACGCGCTGAGCACGTTGCCGGGCAGCGCTACCCCGCTGTCGCGACCGGACTCCAGCCCGGTGCGCGGCCGCCACGTCGCGCCGTCGAAGGTCTCGAGGACGGACACCCGCAGGTACGACGGATCCGGGGCCTGTGTCCGGTACGTGAGCACCTCGGTGTCGTTCGCCTGGACGAGGTTCCGGCGCATCGACACGAGTGGGTCGAGCACCACCGCTCCTCCGGTCGCGGACGTCCCGCCGCCGGAGCCGTCACCGGTGCGCCACGGCGCCGAGGCGCTCGCCGGAACGAGGATCCCGACCACCGTGGCGGCCGTGATGGCCCCGAGCCCCACCAGGCGGGCGGCCGCGGACAGGCCGCGAACCCGAGTGGTGGCGGGCAGGCCCCCCCAATCGCGCACCCTCTCGCGCTGGTCGGCGGCGAGGATGAGCAGCCAGCCGACGGCTGCCGGGGCGAAGGACCACCATGGGGCGCCCGACGCCGAGATCACGGCGGGGACCAGGTAGAGCGCGAGCAGCGGGAGTCCGGCGAGGATCGGACCCCGCACCGACACGAACAGCGTGTCGGTGCTCAGGGCGACGAGGCCGATGCCGCCCACGGCGACCAGCACGAGGCCGGGGAAGGGCGGGACCGGGGCTGCGAAGGTCTGCGCGTCGAGAAGACCCTGCCGGAGCAGGGCTCGGAGCACGTTCCAGGCCTCGGTCGTCGGGAGGAGGCGAGCCCAGGCCTCCTCCGTCGCGAACATCGTCGTCACCGTGAGGACGAGGCCGAGGACCTGCACGATCGGGACCATGGGCGCCGGCATGCCGAGGCCTCGGCTCGCCGCGCCGAGAAGGGCGATGACGACGACCGTCACCACGGCCGGAGCCACCCACCTCAGGTCCGTGAAGAGGGGGATGACGCATGCGCCCGCGAGGAGCACAGCGGAGCCGGCGACCGCCGTGTCGGCGAGCCGAGCCCGCTCGCGAACCAGTCGCCAGCCGCTCATCGGGACGCTCCGGCGAACGACGGGGCGAGCGACGACCACGCATCTGCGATCGGTGACCCCGGCGACCACTGGACGACGCGCCAGCCCTGGCTGCGCAGATGCTCCGCCCGTGCGGATTCGAGGAGCAGGCAGCCGGCGAAGCCAGCCACTGGCCGCGCGAGCGTGCGGGCGCTCTCGTCGGAGAGACGGCCGACGACAGCCACGAGTGCGGTGACCGCGTCGGTATCGACGCCGAGGGAGGGGGACATGGGTGTGTCGATGAGCCGCGCCTCTGCGAGCGACTGCAGGACGAGGTCGACCTCGTCGGCGGTACCTCCCCGGGCCTCGGCCATGACGTGACCCGAGGTCGTCACGATCGTCACGCGCCAGCCCTGCCGCAGGTAGTGCACGCCGATGCTGGCGATCGCGGAGACCGCCCACTCGAACGACGACCGGGCGCCCGTGCGCCCGTCGTGCGCCTGGGCACGATCATCGAGGATGAGGGTGATGGCGCTGTGCCAGGCCTGCTCCTCGCGACGCACCATCAGCTCACCCTGACGGGCGGTGGCCCGCCAGTGGATCCGCCGCATGTCGTCGCCGGGCCGGTGCTCGCGGGGCAGGAGGTCATCGTCACCGCGGGAGGCCATCGCATGATGCGTGGCGTCGCCGCGGCTCCCGGTGCTGAGCCGGTCGCCCGGGGGACCGAGGGGGATCACCTGCGGCGTGACCACGACGGGGGTGGTGGCGGTGAAGGCGCGCTCCACCCGGGCGGTGCCGAACGGGTCGGTGACCGTCACGGTCAGCGGGCCCAGCTGCGCCCGTCCCCGTTGGCGGCCCGAGATGGCGTACCGCACGGCGCGCTGTGCACGGGGCGGCACCCGGTCGAGGACGAGGCGCGTCGGCTCGCCCAGCGACTCGGGGACCGCGTCCTCGAGGAGCAGGGCTCCGCTGGGCCAGCGTGAACCGTTCTCCACGGTGAGGACGACCTCGGCCTCGTCCCCGAAGGGGAGCCGGGTCGACGTCACGGTGCGCGCGCTGCCCAGGACGAACCGCGAGCGCCGGACGACGAGCAGCCCGAGGAGGGGAAGCAGGCCGATCAGCAGCGACGCGGTGACGACCGCGGGCTGGGCCAGTCCCCAGCCCGTGCCCGCACCGACGACACCGACTCCCAGCAGCGCCCGGCCTCGCGCAGTCAGGTTGGTCACGGCCCGGGCACGGCTACCCGTGAGGTGACCTCGGCCACCACATCGGCGGCAGTGCGGCGGTCGAGGTGCGCCTGCGTCGACAGGAGTACCCGATGCGCGAGCACCGGGAGGGTGAGGGACTGCACGTCGTCCGGGAGGGCATGGTCGCGACCCCGGAGCAGGGCGACGCCCTTGGCCGCCTGGAGCAGGTGGACGCTGGCGCGGGGAGAGGCGCCCAGTCGCAGCAGGGGCTCGCGGCGCGTCGCCGCCACGATGTCGACGACGTAGCGCTTGAGGGAATCGGACGCGTAGACCGCGCGGGTCGCCCGGCGCAGGCTCCGGAGTGCCTCAGCATCCGTGACGGGCACCAGATCCTCGAGCGGGTCGTGGGTCTCGTGCGTGTCGAGCATCGCGACCTCAGCCGAGCGGTCCGGGTAGCCGAGGCTGATCTGCATGAGGAAACGGTCGCGCTGGGCCTCGGGCAGGGGATAGGTCCCCTCCATCTCGACCGGGTTCTGGGTCGCGATCACCATGAACGGCTGGGGCAGCGGGTAGGTGCGCCCGTCCACGGTGACCTGCTGCTCCTCCATGGCCTCGAGGAGGGCGGACTGCGTCTTGGGCGAGGCGCGGTTGATCTCGTCGCCGAGCACGATGTTGGCGAAGACCGCACCAGGCCGGAACTCGAAGGAGTTGGTCCGCTGGTCGAAGACGCTCACGCCCGTGACGTCGCCGGGCAGCAGGTCCGGGGTGAACTGGATCCGGTGCATCGTGCAGTCCAGGCTGCGGGCCAGGGACTTGGCGAGCATCGTCTTCCCGACACCAGGGACGTCCTCGATCAGCAGGTGGCCCTCCGCGAGGAGGGCCACGAGCGCCAGGCGGACCGCCTCGGGCTTGCCGGCGATCACCTGCTCGATGCTGACGGCGACGCGTTCGACTGCTGCCCGTGCGGAGTCGAGGTCTGCTGAGGTGGTCACGGTTCATTGTCACCCCAAGCCGCCATCGGGGCATCACAAAGGGCAGGATGCGGGCATGAGCGACGACCAGACCCCCACCGTCATCCCCGCCCAACTGGGCCGGTTCTTCGAGGACTTCGAGGTCGGCACGGTCTACCAGCACCCGTTCGGGCGGACGATCTCCGAGGCGGACTCCACGTGGTTCACCCTGCTGACGTGCAACACCAACCAGAACCACTTCAACGCCCACCTGGCCGAGTCGAACCCGATCACCGGGGGCCGGATCATCGTGAACTCGGGCCTGACCGTGGCGCTCGTGCTCGGACTGTCGGTCATCGACATGAGCCAGAATGCCGTGGCGAACCTCGGCTGGACCGACATCAAGCTCACTCACCCCGTGTACATCGGCGACACCATCTACGCGGAGAGCGTCTGCCTGGACAAGCGCGAGAGCTCCTCGCGGCCCGAGATGGGCATCATCCGGATGAAGACGCGCGGCCTCAACCAGGAGGGCGACGAGATCGTCTCGTGGTTCCGGTCCGTCATGATCCCCAAGCGCAGCAGCGGCATCGGGCAGGGCTACTTCCCGGTGGCGAAGACCGGCCCCCTGGAGGCCGGGGGCTGACGCGCGCCAGGGACTCTCGACCATGATGTGCTCATGACAAGCGGTGCCGACGAGGCCAGCGACGACCCGGCACGGGAGATCGTGCTGGTCACGCGGCCCGCCGGGCCGCGTGCCCCGAACCCCGTCGAGGCGCTCAGGGAAGTGGTCTCCAACAGTGTCGGGATGGCCGCCTACACGGCCAGCACCCTCGCCTCCCTGATCGAGCAGACGGTGTCCTACGCGGTCGAGACCTCCGTGAACGCGGCCCTCGACCGGGTGGTGCCGGCGATCGCCGACGCGATCATCGAGCGGCTGGACCTCACCGACCTCGTCCTCGAGCAGGTCGACCTGAACCGGATCATCACCTCGGCCCTCGACGGCCTCGACCTGACGCAGCTGGTCATCGACAGGGTGGACGTGAATGCCATCGTGGCGGAGGCGGACATCGATGCCGTCATCGACCGGGTGCCGATCATCCCGCTCGCGGACTACGTCATCGAGGAGATCGACCTGCCGCAGATCATCCGCGACTCCACCAGCGGCATCGCGGGTGATGCGATGAACACGGTCCGACGGCAGGGCGTCGGGGCGGACCAGGTGGTGTCCCGGATCGTCGACCGGATCGTGCTCCGGCGTCGTCAGCGGAAGCTGGATGCCCCGGGCTCGCCGGAGTCGCTCGCGGCCCGCTCCACCGACGATTCCGACCGGGGTTCTGAGGGGGGAACGACGTGACCACGTTCCGCGAGTACCGCGAGGCCGTCGCGCAGGGTCGACGACCGCAGTACGAGCTCCCGACCCTGCCGTCCGACGCCGTCGACTTCCAAGGTGATCGAGCGGGCTTCGTCAGCCGGGCAGTCGCGGCCGGCATCGACGTCGTGCTCGTCTTCCTCACTGTGCTCGGGACCATCGCGGTCCTGTGGATGCTGTCCTTCATCGTGGACCCTGGCACGGACGGCGGGTCGTTCGGTGACAGCCGCGTGCCGCCCGTGGTGCTGATGATCGGCTACGGCTATGCGCTCAACGTCCTGTACTGGACGGTCGGCTGGGCGACGTCGGGTCGGACGATCGGGAACCTCGTCATGGGCCTGCGCGTCGTTAACTACAAGGGACGGCACCCGCGCTGGATCGGCGCCTTCCTCAGGGCTGTGTTCTGCACGGTGTTCCCGTTCGGTCTCCTGTGGGTGATCGTCAGCGGGGCGAACCGCTCCGTGCAGGATGTGGTCATACGCACGAGCGTCATCTACGACTGGGTCGCGGGAATCCCCGGGCTCGGCAGCAAGGCGGAACCGACCACCGGGTCGGAACCGACATCGGAGTGAGGGAGAAGGCATGCGTACGACCACCCGGATGGCTGGGGCAGTGACGATGGCGCTGCTCGCCGGCACTGTGCTTGCCGCATGCTCGTCGGGCGACTCCGGCTCGACTGAGTCCTCGGCCATCGCCGCGGCATCCGCTGCCGCCTCCGCTGCCGAGGCCCCCTCTGCGGACATGCAGGCGCTGTGCGACCAGATGGTCGGTGACGGGCTCAGTCCCGAGGACGCGACTGCCACGGCTGAGGAGAACGGCTATGTGGCGCGTGTGGGCACCATCGATGGACAGCCGCAGGCCGTGACCATGGACTATCGCGAGGACCGCTTCACCTTCGACGTCGAGAACGGCGTCGTCGTCGGGTGCACGTACGGCTGACCGTCAGCCCCGGACCCCATCACTCTCTGATCGAGGAGGCACCACTGTGCGCACCCCCCTGATCGCTGCGGCAACTGTGGCAGCGCTGGCCCTGACCGTGGCACCGGCGACGGCGGCTCAGGACCCCGTCGACCTCCAGACGAAGGCCAGTACCTGGGACGAGGCAGCGGCGACGCTCGGCACCGCAGGCTCCCTGTGGGAGCCGCAGCGGACGGCGGATCTCGATCGCACGAGAACGTTCAGCGTGGCGGCCGACAACCTGGCCTTCGCGAACGGATCGGCGACGGCGGGGGACACCTACGTCGGCACCCGGTACGGGAAGGGCAAGCGGTCCTTCTGGGTTGCCGAGAAGTGGGCCGACACCGGGTGGGCGGCGGAGCCGGTGTTCAGCACGAGCACGGCGAAGGTCAGGAAGGTGCGCCTGCGGGTAGGCCCGCCTGGGATGCGGTACACCGTCGTCGCGACCGTCTACGCGGACTGCTTCGAGCAGCCGAAGAACGCCAGCCCGAAGCCGATCCCGAAGGGCTTCCGCTGCACGCGTGGCGACGTCCTCGAGTACGGGGGCACGCTCACGATGAAGGCCCGTCCGGCGTCGACGATGACCGCGCCCGGAACGACCTCGATCTACCTGAACTCGACGGGGCTGACGTACCGCGAGCTGCTGTCCGTGGCGCGCAGCGTCGAGCAGGTCGCCGGCGCACCCACGGTCGCCGGGTCCGCTCAGATGGTTGCCATGTGCCGCCAGATGATCGACGGGGCGATGACTCCCGATCAGGCTCAGGCCTTCGCCGTGTCCAACGGGTACACCACCCGCGTCGGCACGATCGACGGCGAGCCGCAGGCGGTGACCGCGGACTACCGGCCGGATCGGTTCACCCTCGCGACGACGGGTGGCGCCGTCGTGTCGTGCACCTACGGATAGGGACGACGGCCTAGCTCGTGATGTCCTTCCGGTCGAACCGCAGCACCGCGACCGCAACGAGGACGGAGAACAGGACGACGCTGTAGCTGGCCCCGACGGCCATCTCGTCCCAGGACACCTGCGCCCCCAGCGCATCGACCCACGCGTTCGTGTAGTGACCTGGCAGGAGGCTGCGCACGGAGCCGAGGGCCTCGATGCGGTCCAGGATGCCGACCACGAGGACGATGACGACCGCCGCCCCAACGGCGCCGAGAGGGACATCGGTGAGCACGCTCATGAGGAAGGCGATGCCCGCCGGGACGAGCAGTGTCAGTCCGATGTAGGCGGCGACGACGGCTAGGCGGGCACCCGACTCGCCCGTCGAGAACGTCCCCCCGACGGGGCTCGTCAGCGGGGCGGTTCCGAAGGCGAGCGCACCGATTGCGAACGACGCGGCCACGAGCACGAGCAGGGTCGTCGCCGTGAGGAGGACGCCCACCGACGCCTTGGAGCGCAGGAGGCGGCGGCGCGGCACCGGGGCTGCCAGCAGGTAGCGCAGGGTCGACCAGGAGGCCTCGCTGGCAACGCTGTCCCCGAGGAACATCGCCGCGATGATGGTCAGCAGGAAGCCGGACGAGAAGAGCAGCATCGTCAGGGTGAAGTTCCAGGCCCCGACCGTGGCGAGGCCCACCAGGTCGAGGTCGCCGTCGCCGAGGCCGCCCCGCCCCGTGCTGCTCGACGCGGGCCCCAGCTTGACCGCCGCCACGACGATGAGGGGGAGCGCGACGGCCAGCGCCAACGCGACGGCAGTGCGACGGCGCCTCAGCTGCCGGACCAGCTCCACGCGAACGGTCAGCGTGCGTCGCGGGGTGTACCCGGCGACGGCACTGCTCATCGGCCCGGCGGTGGCGGGCGGGCCCGCAGCCGGTCGGCGCGTCATGACGTCACCACCGTGTGACCCTCGCCGACCATCTCGAGGAACACCTCCTCGAGACGCCGTCCCCCGTGGCCGGCAAGGAGGTCGGCCACCGTTCCGTCGGCGATCACCCTTCCTCGGCCCATCACGACGACGTGGCTGCAGGTCTGCTCCACCTCGCCCAGCAGGTGCGAGGAGATGATCACCGTCCGCCCTCGCTCCGCGTACCGCTGCACGACATCGCGCATCTCCTTGATCTGCGGGGGGTCGAGGCCGTTGGTCGGCTCGTCGAGCAGGAGCAGCTCGGGCAGGCCGAGCATCGCCTGAGCAATCCCGAGACGCTGCCGCATGCCCTGGCTGTAGGTCCGGACGCGGCGGTCGATGGCGTGACCGAGACCGGCGACGTCGAGCACCTCGTCGAGACGTGGATCGCCCGTCCGTCCGCTGGCCCGCCAGAAGAGGTCGAGGTTCTGTCGCCCACTGAGGTGCGGCAGGAGCCCGGGACCCTCGACGAAGCAGCCGATACGGGACAGTGCGGCCGATCCAGGGTGGACCGGCTCGCCGAAGACGAGGGCACGCCCCTCCGTGGGCTCGATCAGCCCCATGATCATCCGCATCGTCGTGCTCTTGCCGGCTCCGTTCGGTCCCAGCAGGCCGAGGACGACGCCTCGAGGTACCGAGAACGTGACGCCGTCTACGGCCGTGACACCGCCCGGGAACCGCTTCGACAGGCCCTCCACGATGACCGCCTGGTCAGCGAGGGCAACGTCCGCCCCGGGGTCCCGGTACCTCGGGCGCGCGAGCGTGACCGCCAGCCAGATGAGTGCGGCGATGGCCGTCGCGCCAAGCGGCCACGCCCACACCGGTGGGCCGGTCGAAAGCGCGGTCGCCGCAATCGTCGGCAGCACCAGGTCGTTGGACGCGAGACCGATGGTGTAGACCGCGGGCCCGGTTGGCAGCCGATAGGCCTGGTCGGTCGTCGACACCACGACCGCGAGGCGGTCGCCGGCGGCGGCGTCGACGACGACCGCCGGCAGGTCGACGTCGAGTGTCGTCGGCGATGGGCCCACGCGGTCCAGCCGGATCGGCGCCACCAGTCCGTTCGGGAGCAGCGGTGACCCCTGAGCGCCCACGACGCGGACGGAGGCGAAGAGCGTCACATCCGTCGCCTCGACGTCGCTTGAGACCACGAGCCGCACTCGGGGTGACCCGGCGATGCGCTGGGCGGCAGGAAGGGGCGGGGTTGCGAAGGTCGCCGTCTGGTTCGGCAGGGGGACAGCGACGAGGGCGCTCGCGGCGCCGGCGATGGCCCCGAGTCCCGGAAGCGTGGTGACGGCGGCAGGAACCCCACCCGCGGGGGCCAGCACCTGCTGCGAAGGCCCGGCGAGGGCGATGCGCACGGATCCGTCGCCGGTGATCCCCGGATATGACGGCGCGGCGAGGACCTCCACCGTGCCGCGGGCACGATTGCTGAGAGCGGAGCCCTCGACACGTGACATCTCGAAGTCGGTGGGCATCGGGGGTCCGCCTGCGAGATGGGCGCTGAACCAGTCGCCGGTGAGCCGGCGCAGGCGCTCGGTCTCGTCGGCCCCGCCGTCGTGGCCGGCGCCGTGCCACACCACCTTCAGCGGGACATCCGGGTGCGCGGCCGCGATCTGGCGAGCTGTGGCGTCGACCTGCGCAAGGGGGAAAAGGGAGTCGGCCTCGCCGCCTCCGAGCAGCGTGGGAACGGCGATGCGGTCGGCGACGCTCGCGGGGGACGAGGCCCGCATGAGCGTGGCGCTCTCGGCGGACACCGTGCCCTGCGTCGCGGCATCGGTGTACGCCCGGCACCAGGCGAGGGTGAAGCGGCCGCATGCGGTGACCTGCCCGTCGGCCGTCGTCAGCCCGGCGCCGAAGAACACTCCCGACCACACCTGCTTGTAGGCGCCGAGGCTCTCCGCCTCAGCGACGGGTTCCGCGACGGACTGCGCGAACAGCGAGGATCGCAGGTCGTTCCAGGTGATGTCGGCGGCGACGGCATCGATGCGGTCGTCGTACCCCGCCGCGAGGAGCGCCAGGGCGCCGCCGTAGGAGCCCCCGGCGAACCCCACGCGAGGATCGTCCGCGCCGTCCTGGACGACCTCGGTCCGGTCGGCGAGGACGTCGACGATCGCTGAGGCGTCGGCCACCTCGAACTCGGGAGAGTTCATCGAGATGAGCCCCGAGGACTCGCCGAAGCCGCGAGCCGAGTAGGTGAGGACGACGAAGCCGCGCTCGGCGAGTGCATCCGCTTCGTCGTTGACCGAGTCCTTGCTGCCGCCGAAGCCGTGGGCCAGGACGACCGCCGGCGCGGGCAGTCGCTCCGGCAGGCGGATCGCCGCATCCAGCTGGACGGGAGCGGCGTCATCCGCAGACGCAGGCCCGCCGGGGATGGTCAGCGGAAGGGCTGCGGGAGGGGTCGGGGTCCGTGCGAGGGCGATGCCGGCCGTGCCGGCAGCCAGGACGACGACGGCAGCGGCGGCGGCCAACCACCGCTGTCGAGGGGTGAGCGTCACCCATCGACCCTACGACGAGGGGACCGTGCCCGCCCCTCGCCGTGCTCGGCGGGCCGACGTGGTCAGGCCTGCGGGAGCCCGGTGGGCGGCTCCGGCGGCACTGCCGCCTCCTGAGCCGGCGTCGCGATCTCGCGGTGGCGCCTGCGAGCCTGTCGGACGATCACGATCGTGACCGGCACCGCTATGACAGCGAGAACCAGGAGGAAGGGCAGGAAGAAGCCGAAAGCAGTCATCGCGACCATGATCAGCGAGATGAACGCGGCCCACCCACTCTGCAGTCCGGACAGGAACCCGGGAGCGTCGACCTCGGCGATCTGCGTCAGCGGGGAGAGTGAGACCGTCAGCGTCGACATCGCGACCTGGTCGCCCAGCCACGTGCGCTGTGCGGTGAGTGAGTCGAGCTCGGACTGCCGCTGGGAGAGCTGCGTCTCGATCACGAGCAGGTCCTCGATGCGAGTGGCCTGAGCGAGCAGCTCGGTCAGGCGGTCGATGCTCGTCTGCAGAGCCCGGATGCGCGCGTCGAGGTCGACCACCTGACTCGTCACGTCCTGGGCGTTGACAGTGATGGAGTCGACCGTGCCGAGCGCAGAAAGGTCCGCGATGAACGCGTCGAGGGCAGTGGCGGGAACCTGGGCGGTGATGTTCGCGTACGTCGAGTCGCCGTTGCTGCTGACGTCCTCGGATGAGATCAGGCCGTTGCGCTTCTTCACCAGGGCGTGAACGTCGAACGCCGACTTTCGCACATCCTCGACCCGCATCGACAGATAGCCGGTCCGGATCACCTGGCGATCGGTCGGCACGGTGGTGGTCACTCCCGGGGCCTGCTCCGCCACGGCCATCTCGCCCCCGACACTCGTGTCGCCGGGAATTGCGGGCGCCCCCTGCTCGACGGTCATGCCATCGCTCATGCCGACGTCCGCGTCCGTCGTCGAGCTGCCGCTGCATCCGGTCACCAGGAACGCCATTGCCAGGGCCGCCGCGAGTGCCACTCGTGCTCGCATGGTCTCCTCCTCCGTCACCCCTGCGACGGGGCGCCTGCGGGTGCAGTTCCGCCGTAGTACAACGATTCGGTGACGGCTCCCAGCGTCGCCCGCCTTGCCGGCTCCGCACGTAGGGTGGACGCGTGGAGACGACGCCAGCGACGGTCCTCGGCGATCGCTACGCCGAAGCCGTGTCCTACGCGGCGGCCGTGCACGCCGCCCAGGCCCGCAAGTGCACGACGGTGCCCTACGTCGCCCACCTTCTCGCGGTGTCGTCGCTCGTGCTCGAGGCCGGAGGGGATGAGGACCTCGCGATCGTCGCCCTCCTCCACGACGCCGCTGAGGACCACGGAGGCGAGCCTCGCCTGGCGGACATCGAGTCACGATTCGGTTCGCGCGTCGCGTCGATCGTGCGCACATGCAGCGACTCGCTGGTCCCCGAAGGCGCGCCCAAGGACGGATGGGAGCAGCGCAAACGCGAGCATCTCGCGCTGCTGCAACGCGCCGACGACGACACGCTCGTCGTCTGGATGGCGGACAAGGTGCACAACTGTCGTGCGATCGTCACCGACGTCGAGTCCTCGGGCGCGAGCGCCTGGCGGAGATTCAACGCGCCGCCGGATCGCATCCTCTGGTACTACG
>JAHECS010000007.1:100672-106254 GCA_024641635.1 Actinomycetes bacterium
GTCGTCTGGATGGCGGACAAGGTGCACAACTGTCGTGCGATCGTCACCGACGTCGAGTCCTCGGGCGCGAGCGCCTGGCGGAGATTCAACGCGCCGCCGGATCGCATCCTCTGGTACTACGACGAGAACCTCGCGCTGGCGGAGGCTCGTCGTGTGCCGGATGCCCTCCTCGTTCCGCTGCGGGAAGCGGTGGCGCGGCTGGCTGCCCTGGCGGCAGGTCACCGGTAGCCGAAGCGCGACCACTCTCGGTCACCCGCGCGGACAGCATCGCCGTCGATGAACCGTACGTACGGCTCGGACCCCACCGCGCGGAAGGCGCCGAAGGTGTGATGCGAGTCGCGCCATTTCTCGCCGTCCACGACGACGTCGCCGGTCAGCGTCTCGGAGAAGGGCTCCCGTCGCTCCAGCCCGGCGAGGAGCAGGTCGAGGCGCTGGCGCGAGGACTCCGAGGCGGAGTCGTCGTCGCTTCGGTGGTTGGTCTGGGCGATCGCCGCAACCCCGGGCGCTGTCACGCGGCGAACGGCCGCGGGATCCGCTTCGAACGTGGCCATGCCATCGGGGGCGGCCACTGTGTAGGCCTGCCCGCAGGCGTGTGGGACCGACTGGAGGAATGACTCGGCGTCCGCGAGGCTCGACAGGGTGAGCAGGTGGCGGGTGATGAACGCGACGCCGAGGCCCTCCTCGGACATTGGGGTGTGGGGCAGTGCGTTCACGGCGACGCCCAGGCCGAGCTCGTTGGCTCCGCAGAGACCGATCGCGCCCGGGTAGGCCAGGGTGAGTGCGTTCGGTGCGCCGCCGCCGCCGGTACGCAGGACCAGCGTTCGTCCTGACGTCCAGGCCGGCAGGTCCATCGTCTGGCCGATCTCCGTGGTTGCCGGCACGGGTGGGATGCCCGGGCTGCCCGCCACGATGCGCGCGATGGCCGAGCAGCCGGACTGCCGCGTGAGGCCCCACGACTCGTCGAGGAACACCAGGAGAAGCAGGTCCTCGAGGGATACTCGGCTGCCGGATGCGGTGGCCACCACCTCGGCCCAGAGGTCGGGGACGAGGTCGGCGGCCGCCTGGACAAGCGGGCTCGAAGCGATGTGCCGGGCGATCGGCCCCGGCGGATGCGCGCCGGCGGCAAGGTGCGACTTCAGCGCTGCAGCGGCGTCGGCGATCTCCTTGGCCTGCTCGCGGCCATAGTCCATGCCGCGCTCACTGCCGCCGCCCGCGATGGTGCAGATGCGCATGGGCTCAATCTAGGGGCGGCGTCGTCCGAGTCACAGGGTTACGAGGTGGAGTGTCTGCGTCGCCCGGGTGCAGGCGACGTAGACGTCCGAGCCTCGCGCCGACTGAACCGCGATCTCGTCGGGACCGACAACGAACACGTGATCGAACTCCAGCCCCTTGGTGTCCCGCGCCGTGAGGACCGCGATGGGTGCGTCGATGGCGTCGTCGCCGATGCCGAACCGCGGATCCCAGGCGGACAGGCGCTCCATGAGGTCCGCTGCCCGGGCGTCGGGGACGATCACGCCGATGCGCCCCGTTTCGAGGCCGTCGTGCCCGAGGACCACGGAGGCCAGCGCGTCGGGCGCGGTGACCAGGTGCTCGGTGGGTGCGCCGTCGCGGACGGGTCGGAGGTCCGGTGCGTGTCCGCCGGCCCGAGTGAGCAGCTCAGTCGCCGTCCGTGCCACCTGCCGCGTGATCCTGTAGGTGACGGTCAGGGTGTGCAGCTCGACGCGGTCGCCCGCCCAGCTCAGCGCCTCGTCCCAGGACCGTGCTCCGGCTGGGTGGGTGGTCTGCTGGAGATCCCCGACGACGGTCATCGACCGCCGCGAGCACCGCCGCGCGAGTGCGCGCCAGGCCATCCTGGACAGCTCCTGGGCCTCGTCGACCACGACGTGGCCGAAGATCCAGGTGCGGTCGCTCAGGGCCCGCTCCGCGACGGTGGTCGTGGGGCGGACGCGAGCGAACGGGTCGACGAAGGTGAGTTCCTCGTAACCCTCCTCCGCGCGCGCTGCGGTCCTTGCCGGGGAAACGAACTCGCCCAGGCGATCAGCGGCCTCGTCCAGCAGGGGCACGTCGTCGACGGTCCACGACGTGTCCGGGGACCGGAGGATGGCCCGCTGCTGCTCGCGGCTGAGGATGCCCTCTGCGGCGCTCGCGAGGGTGGCGGGGTCGGACAGCAGGCGCGACACCAGCCGTTCGGGCGTGATGGGCAGCCACATGAGGTTGAGAGTGCGTCGAACCTCCACGTCCTCGACCAGGTCGTCGAGCATCGCGGCCCGGACGTCGGGATCCGCCGGGTCCTCGCCGCGCGCGTGGGCCCGCTGCCGCGCGAGCACGTCGAGCACCCGGCGAAGGAAGGGCTCCCGATTGCCGTGGAAGGTGCCGTTGCGCGGCACGACCCGGCGCGCGTGCGCGAGCTGCTGTGCGGTGATCGATGCCTCGGTGCCGTCCTGCAGGCGGATGGTGAGGTCGTGATCGGGCACACGTATGCGCTGACGCACCGCATTGGCGACCACGCGCGCCATCGCCAGGTCGCCCTTGACGGCTGCGGCCTCGGGGGAGTCCTGTCGACTCGTCGACACCCCCGGATACAGCTGCCCCGGAGTGAGGAGCACGACGTCGGTCTCGCCCAGGCTCGGGAGCACCTGGTCGATGTAGCGGAGGAAGGCGTTCGAGGGTCCGATGACGAGCACGCCGTCCTTGGCGAGTCGGTCCCGATGCGTGTAGAGCAGCCACGCCGCCCGGTGCAGTGCCACCACGGTCTTGCCCGTGCCCGGACCTCCCTGGACGACGGTGACCTGGTTCATCGGGCTGCGCACGATGCGGTCCTGGTCCGCGGCGATCGTGGCGATGATGTCGCCCATCCGTCCGTCGCGGGGGGTCGCGACCGCGCGAGCGGCGGCGTCTCCAGCAATGGCCGTCGGATCGGAGAGATCCTCGTCCTCGATGTGGGTCACCGTGCGGTCACGCGTGATGATGCGGCGCCGTCGCAGCAGGCCCATCGGCTCGACGGTGGTGGCCTGGTAGAAGCCCGCGGCGTTCGGTGCCCGCCAGTCGATCAGGAGCGGCTCGCCCTCGGAGTCCCTCAGCCCGATACGTCCGATGTGCTGAACGCGGCCGTCCGAGTGGTCGACCCGACCGAAGCACAGGCGATGGCGGGCGGCCGACGCCCCGGCCAGTTGCTGGCTCAGGTTGTCGTAGAGCGCCTGACGCTCCAGCAGATCCTGCGGCGTTCCCGTACTGGGGGCACTCGCGATGGCGTCCATCCGAGAGCGGACGTGCTCGATGTGCGACTCGAGGTGCTCGTACGCGCGGTCGACGTAGACCTGCTCCTGCGCCGCGCCGTCCACGTAACCTCCCTCGGTTGCTCGCCCGCTGACCGCGCTGGGCGGCCTTCGAGTCTGCCATGCAGTCGACCCCCGCCGGCACCCGGTCGTCATGCGGTCGTCATGCGGTCGTCATGCGGGGGCGCGTGGGCGGAATGGCTGTCAGGGGGGCGAGGCACCATCGGGGCATGGACCCTTCCCTCGGCTGGCTGGTCATCGGTGTTCTGCTCGGGCTCGTGATGGGAGCGATCGCGGCGTGGGCGACCGGCGCCCGAGTGGTGGCCCGAGAGCGGGTGCGGGCCGCGCAGGCAGAAGGCGCGCTGGCGGTGGCGCGGTCCGACGCCGACGCGTTGCGAGCCCAGCAGGGTGCGAGCCGAGCCCTGTCCGAGCTCCTCGAACCGGTCCGGGACAGCCTGGAGGGGCTGCGCCGGTCATCGGAGCGAGCGGGCCGGGAGCGCGCTGCGGCCGAGTCGGCGATCGCCGAGCAGATGTCAGCGGTGCGCGACCGGTACCAGTCGCTCGAGGCTGTCACCGGCCAGCTCGCCGCCGCGCTGGCCCGAGGGCAGACCCGCGGCCAGTGGGGGGAGATGCAGCTGGAGGGGCTCCTCCAGCACGCCGGCCTGCTCGAGGGGGCACACGTCATCCGGCAGGAGTCGCGTCGCGGCGAGGATGGCGTCGTGCGTCCGGACATCGTCGTGCGCATGCCCGGCGGCGGCGAGATCCTGGTGGACGCGAAGTTCCCGTTCGACGCGTACTGGCAGGCGGTGGGCGCCGAGGATCCGGGCCAGCGAGACCTGCTGCTGCGCAAGCACGCTGCCGACGTGCTGTCCCGGGCTCGTGAGCTCTCGGGCAAGCGCTACTCCGATTCGCTGGCGAGCCCGGACTTCGTCGTGATGTTCCTGCCGTTGGAGTCGTTGCTCTCCGCAGCGCTGGAGGTGGACGGTCTTCTTCTGGAGAAGGCCTTCGAGCGCAAGGTGGTCCTGGCGACGCCCACGACCATGCTCGCGTTGCTGCGCACCGTGGCCTTCGGGTACCAGCGGCAGCTCATGGCCGACAACGCGGAGCAGATCCGGGAGGCGGGGGCCGAGATGCTCAACCGGCTTGGTGTTCTCGTCGAACACCTCGAGGGAATGCGCCGGGGCCTGGATCAGGCGGTGCGCGGATACAACTCCTTCGTTGGGTCGTTCGACCGTCAGGCGATGCGCCAGGCCCGGCGGATGAACGAGCTCGGCGTGGATGCGTCCCGGGGTCTCGAGGCGCCGAGCGTGCTCGATGTCGCACTGCGCGAGTCAGACCCGGCGGCGCTGCGCTCATAGGCCGGCACAGAGGGTCGTAGGTCCCGCCCGAGGGTGCCGAGGCAGGGACCTTGGTCCCGGCCGCCCGATGCAATCCCGTGAACGGGTGGGCGCTTACGCACCCTTCACACTCGTCGGATCGAAGCGGAACACCGGGGGTGGAGAAAGGGGGTGCGCACAACGGCGCACGTAGTCCAGGAGGACATCATGACCACGACGACAACCACCACCCGCCGCCTCGTCGCAGCCGGTGTGGGCCTCGCCATCACGGTTCCCGGCGCGCTCGCACTCGCCGCACCGGCCTCGGCCGCCGCGCCCGCCGACACCCAGCAGATGCTGGAGGCGATGGTGGCCGAGGAGAAGCTGGCCCACGACGTCTACGTGACGCTGGGCGATCTCTACGACGCGCGGCAGTTCGACCGGATCGCCGCGGCGGAGACCCGCCACGCGGAGGCAGTCCGCACGGTCATGGACCGCTACGGCGTGGCTGACCCGACCGCTGGCGACGCGGTCGGTGAGTTCGATGATGCGGCCGTGCAGGCGCTGTACGACTCCTTCGTTGCCCGCGGATCCACGTCGCTCGCCGCTGCCGCGCAGGTCGGCATCGACATCGAGCAGCTGGACATCGCGGACCTCGAGAAGGCCATCGCCGGGAATCCGGCCGCGGACATCACCGCGGTGCTGGAGGCGCTCAAGGCGGGTTCCGAGAACCACCTCGCGGCCTTCACCCGGCTGGCGTCGGGCCAGACGGCTGCCGGCGCCCAGAACGGCGGCCGGTACAGCATGCAGAACGGCATGCAGAACGGAGCGGGCCGCGGCATGGGCCGGGGGATGGGAGCCCGGGGCATTCTGGGAACGCAGTCCGGCCAGGGCGTCGGCACGGGCCTCGGACTGCAGGACGGCAGCTGCTTGTAGCGTCCGAGTGTGAGCACGCCCCCCTTCGTCGAGCTGCCCGATGGCACAACGGTCG
>JAHECS010000007.1:106354-110630 GCA_024641635.1 Actinomycetes bacterium
CTGGGAACGCAGTCCGGCCAGGGCGTCGGCACGGGCCTCGGACTGCAGGACGGCAGCTGCTTGTAGCGTCCGAGTGTGAGCACGCCCCCCTTCGTCGAGCTGCCCGATGGCACAACGGTCGATCGATGGGTCATCCGTGGCACGCAGCGGGCCGTGATGCACGCAGGCATGAGGGAAGCCCGGGACTGGGTCGTACTGGTCCCGGGCTTCACCGGCAGCAAGGAGGATTTCATCGCCCTGCTGCCGATCCTTGCCGAGGCGGGCATGGGCGCCGTCGCCCTCGACCATCTCGGCCAGTTCGAGTCGGAAGGCTCGGACCGCCCTGAGGACTACGCGATGGACCGGCTGGCGGAGGATCTCGCGGCGGTCACGCAGGCAGCGGCGGACGAGTTCGGCCGACGGGACCGTCCTCACCTGCTCGGGCACTCGTTCGGCGGCCTGATCGCGCAGGAGGCCGTGGCCGCTGGCCACGTACGTCCTGCGTCGCTTCTTCTGCTGTGCACCGGCCCCGGAGCCCTGCCGCGGGACCGGTGGGGGGAGCTGCCGGACCTGGTCGCGGCGCTCGACGAGCACGACCTGGCGACCATCTGGCGCATCATGCGGGACCTGGACGAGCCGGGAAGCTGGTCGGGGATCTCGCCGGACGTGGCCTCCTTCCTCGAGCGGCGTTGGCATGCGAACAGCCCCGTCCACATGCGTGAGTGCGCGCTGCTGCTGATGACGGCAGCGTCGGTCACGGATCGACTGGCACCCGTGGTCGCGGGCGGCCTGCCCACCACGGTCGTGTGGGGCTCGGAGGACGACGCCTGGCCCATCGAGTCGCAGTCACGGTTGGCTCGCGAGCTCGGGGCCGAGGCGGTCGAGCTCCTCGGCCTCGGCCATTCGCCCAACGCCGAGGATCCGGCGCGGGCGGCGGCGGCGCTACTGCTCGCCTGCCGACCGACTGGCTGACGACGTCGGAGCCGTCGATGGTCTCGGCCACCCGCTCGTCGTGGCCGTCGCCGTGGGCGTCGGCTTGCGCTTGCCCAGCGGGGTGACGGTCGCCTTGCGGGCCTTGTCGCGCAGCACGATCCACACCTGCCCGGGCTTGAACGGCAGGACGCTGCCGTCCTCGAGCGTGAAGGTCGTCCCGTCCAGCTCAGTGGGCCGGCTCCAGGTGGTGTCCCAGGCGAGGCCGTCGCGCAGCACGACAGCCTTCCCTGACCCGATGGTGTCGGCGTGCGGAGTGTTGCCGCCGCCCTTGTCGAAGAACTTCGACGGCTTCTGCTTCACGTACTGGATCACCACGGTCGACGCGTACTGGCCACCGTCACCTTCTTCGGCCGTCGCCCGCGCCCCGTTGAGGTTGACGGCGTAGAGCCCCTTCTTGGGCTTGTAGTCGAAGCCGGCCGAGGCGTAGCTCCACGCCATGGCGGCTCTCGTGGCCGTGCGGCCTCCGTCGGGCACCTCCTCGTCGAAGGCGAAGCCCATGTCCTGGGCGAGGGTCGCCTTCGGGGCACGGGACAGGGCGGTGCGGCCGTCGAGGTAGTAGTTGTAGGGGGCCCGGCGGTTGTAGTCGCGGCTGTAGCCGTTGCCACCGGTGCGGGGCGACACGTCGAAGAAGTCAGCGCCGTCGAGGTAGGGGAACATCTTCCGCTGGGCCCCCGAGTAGGCGAAGGCCGGCCGCCCGTACTGGGCCAGCAGGTCGATGTCCGTGATGCGGGCCGAGCGCACCGGACCGATGCGTCGCGGTACGGAGCTGGAGAAGACGGCGGCGAGCCGGGTGATTCCGTACTCGACCTCCTCGATGTAGACCACGTCGGCCTTCGTCAACCCCGCGTGCGGCTGCGCGTACCGGGTGTTGTCCAGCTTGACGACGAGTACCGGCTTGGGCTCCTTCCCCGGCGTGCCGTCCAGGGGCGACCACCACGTGGCGGTGGGCGAGGGCGTGCTCGTCGGCGAGGGCGTCGGCGTGGGAGTGGGAGTAGTCGAGGGCGTGGGTGACGGGGTGGGAGTCGCGGACGGGCTGGCTTGCGACGGCGTGGGGGTGAGGTCTGGCGATGCGACCTGGGTCGTGCACCCGCTGATCGCGACGATGGCGGCGACACCGATGGCACCGATCCGCTGCTGCGAGACGTTCACGTGCGCAGGCTACGTCGTCGCGGCGCTATCACCCTGCACCCGACTGGGTGTCGATGCCGTTGGCGGCTCTGCGCCCGGGCCCCATAGGAGGGTGCCCAGGTGCATACTGAGCCGAGGGGGGTCCTGCAAGTGCATGGGGGCATGGGATGAGCGCGCTTGACCGTGTCGACGTCATGCCGATCCTGGTCGAGGATCCCGCGGGCGCCGTGAGTCGGGGCGGACTCGCCTGGCGCGTGTGGTCCAGCGCCAGCGCAGTCGCCGTGGTCGCCTTGGCCGTCCAGGACCTCGTCGGCGTCCGGGCCGCCCCTCCTGGGACGGCAGCCCTCGCCCTGGCCCTCGCTGTCGCGGTGCTCGGGCAGGGCCTGGGCCTACCCGGGAGTGTGGTGCGGCGACTCGCCTCCGCGTTGGCGACCGTGGTCATGGCCCTGGCGGGGGTGCTCATTGCCGCTTTCATCGCCGGTTTCGGAGACGCGGTCAGCTCTCTGCCGAGTTCCTACTCGGCCGTGGCCCTGCTGCTCATCGCCTGGGGCGTTCGCGGACTCGACTCCAGCCGCTACGGCACGGTGAACGTCGGTGCCACCGCGCTCGTCACCGCGTCTTTCGTCCCGATGATCGCGATCCTGTCGAGCATGTCCGGCATCGAGGAGATGACAGGTCGCGTGCCGCTGCCTCTTGCGTCCGCGATCATGCTGCTGCTGCTCTTCGCCGCAGCGGTTCTCGCGCGTCCGGCGAGGGCGCCGCTCGGAGCTCTGGGCGAGTCGGGCGCCTTGCCGATGGCGTGGGCGGCCGGAGTCGCCCTGCTCGTCGCCGTGGCCGCAGGGGGGATCCTGGCGCGGTGGGCCTTCCTGCCCGACTCGGACCGGGCGCGGTCGAGCCTTGTGCTGATCGTCCAGGTGGCGCTCGTCGGCGTCGTGATGGCCGCGTCGATAGTCGTGGCGAACCGTCAGCAGGCCAGGATGCGCCGCAACCAGATGCAGACGGCCGCCGAGCGGGCCTTCCGCGCCATCACCACGCACACGGAGGTCGGCTTCGCGGTCGTCGACGACACGGGTCACATCGTGGAGTCGAACGACGTCCTGGCCGAGTTCCTCGGCGTCGGCTCAGCGGAAGGCTTGGACTGGGATGAGTTGACCGCCCAGACGGGCGAGGTGACCGTGAACGGCCTGGCCACGCGGTTGCACTTCCTCCGACCGGACGGCCGCCGCGTCTGGGCCGACGTCATCGAGACGGAGGGGGTGGATGGCCGGTCCATGCTCGTGCAGGTCGTTGACCGCACCGAGGCGCAGGGACTCAGCGAGGCGCTGGAGTGGCGAGCCGGCCACGACGACCTGACCGGGGTGCTCTCACGCCAGGCTCTTCTCGAGCGCCTCGACGGCCTCTGCGAGCGCGACGGGTCCGAAGGTCGAGCCGTTCTGCTCGCCGACATTGACCGATTCCATGTCGTGGCGGACGCGTTCCCCACCAGTGTGACTGACCGGATCCTCGCCGACGCGGCCGCCTGCATGGCCGAGGCGGCGAGCTCGACCACCGACATCGGCCGGATGCACGCAGACGCGTTCGTGGTCATCGGGCCTCCCGGTTCGGCCGACGACCCCGTGGCGTTCGCCTCTCGCGTCGTCGAGACGTTGACCGGCATCGACTTCGGCGGCGAGGGCATCCGCGTGTCGGCCAGCGCCGGCGTGACGGTGACGCGTCGACACGCGACGGTGGACGCCATTGTGGGCGAGGCCTCTGCGGCGCTCGTGGCAGCGAAGGCCGCCGGCCTTGGACAGGTGCGCCAATACGGCTCGGACATGAGCAGCCATGCGCGGGAGCGACTCGACTTGCTCGCCGAGCTGCGCAAGCTGGTGGAGACGGACGACCCCGACGGCCAGATGGACTTCTGGTATCAGCCGGTGGTCGGTCTGGCAGACCGGGGGATCGTCGGTCACGAGGTGCTCGCACGATGGCACCACCCGAGCCGCGGGCTGCTCGTGGCCGGGTCCTTCATGGAGGCCGCCGAGCTCGACATCGCGGTGACGCAGTGGATCGGGATGCGGTCGCTGCGGGCCGCCAAGGCCTTGGCGGAGTCGGGTCGCCTCGCGGGGCGCGTCGCCGTCAACCTGTCGGGCGTCCAGGTGGCCAGCGCCCGCCGGCTGACGGAGTTCGCCGACGC
>JAHECS010000077.1 GCA_024641635.1 Actinomycetes bacterium
GGCGCGGGCACTAGGCCCACTCCATGGCTAGAAGGGCGGCGGGTCCGGTTCGTGGGACAGCCCTTCCGATTTGAAGGACTTTGCGTCCGATTCGAAGGACATTGCGTCCGATTCGGGCGGCCGCTGGTATGGCGACTCCGTCGACGCACGCTCCGAGGCGACTGTGGGGGCTCCCGCCGGCAGTGGCGCGGGATGAAGTTCGGGTTCCCACTCATAGCGCCGGCCAGACGGGGAAACCCACGTGCAGGAGCCATCCGCCCGACTTCCGGCGATCCGCCACCCGCCGTGGGTCTTCATCTGGTGGTGGCGAACGCAGAGGGTGCCCAGATTGTCGACGTCGGTGCGGCCGCCGTCCTCCCATGCCTCGGCGTGATCGATCTGGCACAGAGAGGCGCGCCGTGAGCAGCCGGGAAACCGGCAGGTGCGGTCCCGCGCCACGATCAGTCGGCGCAACGGCCCAGTCACTTCATATCGCCGCCGACCCACGCCCACCACTCGGCCGGTCCCGGGATCGGTCACGAGCGATCGCAGCGTGCAGCCAACGGCGGGGTCGTCGAGCAAAGCCTGGAGCTGTTCCAGCCCGATCGGGCCGCGTCCGGAGACCTCCGGGGCTGGCGCGTCAGCCGGAACGTCGCGCGCGTTGGCGCCCTGTAGTCCGAGAAGGGCGTCAAGCGGAATCACGACGTCCAGGTTCACGACCAGGCCCGGTTCGACGTCGTGCCCGGGCGAATCGCCGCCGAGCCCGGTGCCAAGGACCAGAGCCGCCAGCGCCTCGGCCCGCCGCTCCCCCGCGCTGGCATCGCAGGCACCTTCGATCCGCGGGTCAACCGCTGCGGCGTGCACCGCCGCGAGGATGGCGTGAGCCGACACCGAGTCGAGTCGGGCGACGAGGGCCGAGATGCCGTCGGGCTCGTCGATGACACTGACGTCGCGCGTGCACCGTGCCGCGTGCCTGCGGCGGCGCTGGCCCTCGGCGTCGATCGATTCGACAACACGGTCCGCCGCTCGCCGGGTGCGAGCGACGGTGGAGTGTCGGGCAGTCGGCAGGACCCGAAACTCCAGCTCTCGACACGCGACCTCGAACGCCTCGCGCTCGCCCTCGTTCGTGGACCACCGTCCGCTGATCCGATGGGCCGCCTCCACGATCACGGACACATGGGCAGGAGTGACGTCGCCCGTCGCCAGCGCTTCCCGCGTCGCGGGGAGGGCACGATCCAAGAGCCGGGCGGTGTCGATCCGTCGTTGAGCAGTGGCCGGCGGCAGTCGAAGTGCGGACGACACTTCTTCGCGCACCTCGTCCTCGATGCGGATGAGCCGCGTCTCGTCATACCCCGGGCGTGGGTCGAGCACCTCGTGCTCGGTGATCCGAGGCGCCGGGCTGGCGGCCGCCACGAGCGCCTCCGTCTGCAGCCCCGACCACCACGACGCAACCCGGTCATGCAGCTGCAGGTAGTGCACGGCATCGTCGGGATCCAGTGTCGACCGATCGACCATGAGGAGCACCGAGAGGAGCATCGGGCCGGGCTCCTTGTCGGCCACGCTCGCGAGCACGTCACCGGCGGATGCGGTGAGGGGGTCGACGAGGGTGGCCATGCCAGTCAACCTACGCGGGGGGACTGACACTCCGGCTCTGCCGGCGGAGCACGTCCTCGACGAGCGCGACCTCTCGCTGCACGTGCAGCAGGCGCGCGCCCTCGGCTTCGAGCGCGGACTGCACGGTCGACACCTGCTCCGGCGTGAGGTGTTCGCGCAGGTCGACGCGAGCAGAGGCATACGCCCGTCGCGTCCCTTCCAGCGCGGTGTCGACGAGGATCAAGACCACGCGCGCCAGGGCGATGGGGAACTGCCTCAGCGGAGACAGCCGCAGGTCGGCGGGGCCACGATCCAACAGCCAGCCGACGACCTTGGCGTCGAACTCATCCGTCCCCGCGGGTGGCAGGTCGCGTGGCCAGCCGACAGGGGGCCGTCCCGTCATGCGTGGACCGCCGGCATCCGTCGTTTCCCTCGACTACAGCAGCGAGCGAAGGACGTACTGGAGGATGCCGCCGTGGCGGTAGTAGTCCGCCTCGCCAGGGGTGTCGATGCGCACGAGAGCGGTGAACTCCACCGTCCGTCCGTCCGCGGCCACGGCCTCGACGTCCACCTCATGGGGCGTCACGCCGTCATTCAGCTCGGTGATGCCGTGGATGGTGAACACCTCATCGCCCTGGAGGCCCAGCGCATCGGCGTTCATGCCGGGCTGGAACTGCAGCGGAAGAACGCCCATGCCGATGAGGTTGGAACGATGGATGCGCTCGTACGACTCGGCGATGACCGCCCTCACGCCCAGCAGCGCCGTGCCCTTGGCGGCCCAGTCGCGGCTCGAGCCCGAGCCGTACTCCTTGCCGGCGAGGATGACGAGCGGGGTGTGGTGCGCCGCATAGGCCATGGCCGCGTCATACACAGGCACCGTCATGTCGTCAGG
>JAHECS010000078.1 GCA_024641635.1 Actinomycetes bacterium
CAACCGACCGGGTAGAAACCGGTTGCTCTATCCATTGAGCTACGGGCGCTCGTGCGCACATTGTGGCGCGTCCTTCCGACCGGCCGAGAAGGTGGTGGTGCATGTAGCACCCTGTGCGCCCACCCGACTCACGTCGGAGCGGGCACGGGCAGTGGCCGGCGGACCGGGCCTTTCGGAATGGCGAGGCACGCGAGGGAGGCTCCCAGAGCGAGGGCGCCAGCCAGGAACCACGCGGTCGCGTAGTCTCCGGCGGCGTCACGGATGGCGCCCGAGGCCGCAGCGGCCACGGCGGCACCGATCATGTGCGACGCGAACACCCAGCCGAAGACGATTGGCCCGCGCTCCGGGCCGAAGATGCGCGTCGACAGGAGCGCTGTGGGGGGCACCGTAGCCACCCAGTCGAGCCCGAAGAACACCATGATGACAAGCAGTGGCGGGTCGATGTCGGGGCCGAGGAAGGCGGGCAGCGCGATCATGGCCGACCCGCGCAGGCCGTAGTACGCGACCAGGAGGAGACGTGGGTCGAAACGGTCGCTGAGCCAGCCTGATCCGATCGTGCCCACGAGATCGAACAGGCCGACGACTGCCAGCAGGGTGGCCGCCGATGTGGCTGCCATGCCGTGATCGTGCATCGCCGGCACGAAGTGACTGCTGATGATTCCGTTGGTGGTCCAGCCGCACACGAAGAAGGTCCCCGCGAGCAGCCAGAAGGCGCGGCTGCGGGCCGCGTCTCGCAGCACCGTCAGGGCCGTCGCCGCGGCGGCCCAGCCGCTGTGCGTGGCGTTCTGCTCCTGCTCCTTGTCGGTCGCGGGCCCCGTGGCCCCGTAGGGCCGCAGTCCCACGTCCGACGGTCGGTCCGCGATTACCCACCAGACCAGAGGGATGAGAAGGGCACAAGCCAGGGAGATCGCGCCCGACGCCTGCCGCCACCCGTAGGTGTCGATGGTGTGCGCGATCAGGGGTAGGAAGACGAGCTGACCGGTGGCCCAAGCGGCCCCGAGGATCCCGAGGACCAGGCCGCGACGTTGCACGAACCACCGGGCGGTCACGAGGGCGCCGAAGACGAGCGCCGTGGCTCCCGTACCGAGGCCGACGAACAGCCCCCACAGGACGACCAGCTGCCATGAAGCCGTCATCACCAGGGTGAGTCCGGTGCCGGCCGAGATGAGGGCCAGCGCCCCAGCCGCGATCCGCCGGATTCCGAACCGCTCCATCAGCGCCGCAGCGAAGGGCGCTGTCACCCCGTAGACCACGAGGCCGACGGAGACGGCAAGCGAGGTCGCCGATCTCGACCAGCCGAACTCGTCCTCGAACGGGACCATGAGCACGCCGACGGACGAGCGGAACGCCGCCGAAGCGAGCAGGACCAGGAAGGTGACCCCCGCGACCAGCCAGGCGCGATGAATACGAACGGTCACGGGCGAAGCCTATGAGGCCAGACCCGTAGGGCGTTCGGTTCGATCGAAGGTTGTCGCGAGTGCCCGAGCCGTGGTGGACTCAGCGGGGGAAGCGACGGGAGGGCAGCAATGTCCGGAAGCGGCACAAAGGACGACCCCTGGCAGCTCACGACGGCCCCCGGGTCGTCCGAGTACACGATGTATCGGGACGAGGACGGCGATCCCCCCGCTCTCGTGTGCCAAGTGGGCTCCACCCGGTTGACGTACCGACTGTCGGCGATTGACGACCTCCACGCCATGCTCGTGGAAGCCGGCGACTGGGTTCCTCTCGGAGCCGCGGATGAGCAGAAGCCTGCGGCCGACGGGACGATCGAGGCATGGGGGCGCGCGCCGGACAACCCCGCCGGTGGGTGGTACGGACTCCGCAAGGGATACCGAGGCCGGTTTGGGATGTACCTGCCGCCGCTGCTCGAGGAACTCGGGCTCGTGGAGCTCGAGCACAACGCTCGCAACAACCGGGCCCGCGCTCGCTGACGCGCACCCGACTCGATCGCTGCGGGGAGGCATGCCGCGCGTGCGGCCATTCGCGGTGCACAGGTGTGCTTCTCCCGGTCGGTGACGCACAGGGAGTTGCTGCGCGGTTGGCGCCTGATGCCGACCCCGGCAACCTCGTCTCAGCCGGGGAGGGCCCGGGGATCCGTGGGAGAGCGCATGAATGACATCACCTTCACCGTGGTCGGCAACGTCGTGAACGACGTCCAGCTGCGGTTCACCAGGTCGGGGGAGCCCGTCGCGTCCTTCCGCGTTGCTGCCGGCACCCGGCGGTTCGACAGGGCGGGGGAGCGGTGGGTCGACGGCGACACCCACTACTTCTCGGTGTCGTGCTGGCGGAGCCTGGCCCACAACGTGCTGGAGAGCGTCACCAAGGGCATGCCCGTCCTCGTCGTCGGCAGACTGCGCAGCCGAGAGGTCCAGCGGCCATGCGGCGACCACACCCACAACGTCCGGTACTTCGACATCGAGGCGACATCGGTGGGCCCGGACCTGACCCGAGGCGTCGCG
>JAHECS010000079.1 GCA_024641635.1 Actinomycetes bacterium
GGCAGCTCGTCCGCGAAGCGGAGAACGACGTCGAGCACCCGCTCCCAGCCTGCGTCGAGCATGACGTCGTGCCCCATGCCGGGGAACCAGAGGGGTTCGACGCCGTGCAGATCGGCGGTGCGCTGCACGTCATCGACGCGGACTAAGCGGTCCTGAGGCGTGCCGATGACGAGCACGGGGCAACGGACCGGTCCCAGTGTGCGGGGGAGCAGGAGTTCCCACTGCACCAGCGGCGACTCCGTGCTCGTGCGGTCCGAGTAGCGCCGCGCGGTCGCCTCGTCGAGGCCTTCGAAGAGGATGTCGGGCGCCATCGACAGGGTCTGGCCGATGACGGCGCGTCCGAGGTCGGCCGGCCGATCCTTCGCGATGGCGACGAGGTCGCCGATGGCGGAGTGCAGGGGGGCGGGAGTCAGCAGGACGAGGCCGCGAAGCGGATAGCGCTCGGCGACCTGTTGCGCGACGATCGCGCCCATCGAGTGCCCGACGAGCACGGGCGGCTCGGGCAGTTCGGTGATCGTCTGCAGGACATCGTGGACGTAGTCGCGGATCGTCGTCCGTCGCAGGTACCTGCCACCGCCGGATCCTCCGTGGCCGCGCAGGCTGACGGCGTACGCCGGGAAGCCCGCCTCGGCGGCGGCCGGGACCCAGTTCTCCCCGTAGCACCAGGCGGCGTGCGCGATGCCGTGGACCATGAGCAGGGGTGGCTTGCCCGACGACTCGGCCGGTTCAGCTGAGATCACCTCGCGATGGCTCACCGGGCGGGGTGGCAGCGCCCAGTCCCACGGACGCATCACCCTCGTCCGGCGCCTCGCGCTTGCGGCGCTCATGCGGTGGCCTCCAGCGAGTGGATGGCGTCCTCGAGCGCCTTGAGGTAGTCCTGGTGCGCCACCTCGTAGTAGTGGCGGCTCGAGTCCTTGTACGTCGCGCCCGCACTGAAGACGCGGTCTGCGTGGCCGGTGGCCTCACGGAAGAACCGGTCGGCAGCCCCGGGATCCCGCCGGCTTGCTTCGATGAACTGCGCGATCGTCACGCCCTGCCAGTGGGCCAGGGTCCACTGACCGCTGTCCGGCTGGATCAGTCCGCTGACGAAGAGATTGCGATGGCTCGGCGTGAAGACCTGGAGGCCGAGCCTCGGGTGGTCGCCACGCCAGTTCAGGTGGTCGGCCGCGTCGGGCAGGAAGGGAAACGTCACGAGGTAGCCCGTGCAGAAGACGATCAGGTCGGCCTCGGCGCGGGTGCCGTCGGCGAAGACCACCGCGTCGGGCTCGACGTGGTCGATGTCGTCGACGGGCGTGATGTCTCCGTGTCCGACGTAGTAGACGAGCTGCTGGTTGACGATGGGGTGAGTCTCGAAGAAGTCGTGATCCGGCTTCTTCAGCCCGAACTTCGTCACATCCCCGACCGTGAGCTTCAGCGTCGTCTTGAAGAGGCGCCGACGGACGGCGAGCGGCAGGCGCAGGGCCAGCAGCAGGTCGGCCGTCTGGTCGCTCGGCCTCCCCATCACGTACTTCGGGTTGTAGTAGTAGCCGCGACGGGTCGAGTGCCAGGTGTGCGCGGCGTTCTGCGCGCTCTCGACCGCGACATCGCATCCGGTGTTGCCCGCGCCCACGACCACCACCTTGCGCCCACGCAGGATGTCGGCGTCCTTGTAGTCGGCGGAGTGGATGACCTCGCCACCGAAGCCGTCGAGGCCCGGGTACGTCGGGATCTTCGGGTTCCAGTTGTGGCCGTTGGCGATGACCACGCCCGCGTACTCGGTGGTGGACTCGTCGCCAGTGGCGCGATCGCGCACCGTCACGAGCCACGTGGCGCCGTCCCCCGTTGGCTCCACCCGGACGACATCCGCGCCGAAGCGGATGCGGTCGACGAGGCCGAAGTGCCTCGCGTAGGCGGTGAGGTACTCCTTGACCTGGGCGTGGTTCGGGTAGTCCGGGAAGCGGTCCGGCATGGGGAAGTCGGGGAACTGCGTGAAGGGCTTGGTGGAGATCAGGTGTGTCGACTGGTACACGCGGCTGTTCCCCGCCCCGAAGTTCCAGTTGCCGCCGACCTCGTCCTCACGCTCGAAACCGTCCGCGTCGATGCCGTGCTGCAGCAGGGCCTTCAGCGCGCTCAGGCCGTGCGGTCCGGCGCCGATGACGGCGTAGGCGCCGGCGCGGCTCTGCTGTTCGTCCGCTTCGGGGCGGGCGTCGGTCTCGACCGTCATGTCGGCATCCTGCCGGGTGCTGCCTTTGCGCGCCCGGTGGATGGATGGTCTGATGAGGGATCCACAGGGAGGTGCCGTGTCCGAGGTCGACGTGTCCGACGCATCCGAGTCGCTCAGGTACGAGGCCACGATCGATGGTCTGCTGGCTGGGTTCGCGGAGTACGAGCT
>JAHECS010000032.1 GCA_024641635.1 Actinomycetes bacterium
GGAAGATGGCGTGGAGGCTGCCCGCCCTCGCGGACATCGCCGTGCTGCGGTTCAACACGCGGGGCACGACGAGCGCAGCCGGGACGTCCGAGGGGACGTTCGACGAGGCCCGTGGAGAGGGCCGGGACGTCGAATCCGCGCTTGACGAGGTCGCCCGTCGCGGCCTGCCGGATCCCTGGCTCCTGGGCTGGTCCTTCGGAACCGACGTCATCCTGAAGCATGGCAACGTCCCTCCGGTTGTCGGTGCGGTCCTGCTCTCGCCACCGCTGCGGTTCACGACGGACGAGGAGCTTGCCGCCTGGGGTGATCCGGGCCGTCCCCTGGTGTGCCTGGTTCCGGAGTTCGACGACTACCTGGTGCCGGACCATGCGCGACGGCGCTTCGGCGCGGTCGCCCAGGCCGATGTTCGCGGGGTGCCGGGAGCGAAGCACCTCTGGGTGGGGGAGAAGTACGTCAAGCAGGTCCTCGACGAGGTCGTCGGTGTCGTGGCGCCCTCACGAGCACCGCTGCCCACCGACTGGGACGGCCCGATGGATCGCTGGAGCGACCTGTGACGCTCCATGTTCAGGACCTCGGGTCCGGTCCCGCAGTCCTGCTGCTGCACGCCTTCCCGTGCGACGGTCGGATGTGGCGGCCGCAGGCCGATGAACTGGTGGCGGCGGGGCGGCGCGTCCTGATTCCCGACCTGCCGGGCTTTGGCGACTCGCCGCTCCCGGATGCCGTCCCGGACCTCGGCCTGGTCGCGTCCGCGCTGCTCGACTGGCTCGACGACGCGGGTGTGGCGAGGTGCGCTATCGGCGGGGCGTCGCTCGGGGGCTACATCGCCATGGCCCTGATGAGAGCGCGACCGGAGCTTGCCACCGCGCTCATGTTCTGCGGCACGAAGGCGACCGAGGACTCCGCGGCAGCCCGGGAGAACCGCGAGCGGCTCGCGCGAGCCTGCCTGGACGCACCTGACCAGACGCAGCGGATCCTCGAGGAGAAGGTCCTGCCCGGCCTCGTCGGCGAGACCACCCGCTCGACGCGACCGGCCGTGGTCGAGGCGGTACGAGGATGGCTGGGCGGGGCGTCCGCGGATGCCGTGGCGTGGTACCAGAGGGCCATGGCCGTGCGCCCCGACTCCCTGGGCACCCTCGCTGCCACCGACGCACCGGCCCTCGTGATCTTCGGGGCTGAGGACACGCTGAGTCCCCAGCCGGAGCAGGAGCTGATGCTGGGCCGACTGCGCCAGGGCCGCGAGGTGCGCGTCCCGGGCGTGGGGCACCTGGTCGGGGTCGAGGCTCCTGCGCGTGTCGCGGCGGAGCTCAGGGGGTTCCTCGGGTGACGATGGCCGAAGTGCCCGGGAGCCGGGCAGCGAGACGAGCGAGGCGGTCCAGATGACCGACACCACCCTCGGGATCGACGATCCCGAGGTGCCGCATCGGCACGCCGTGCACCGGCTGACCTTGTCGGCGGAGGATCGCCGCTCGGCGATGCACGCCCTCATGATGAGGCCCTCGCGTCGCACCGTGGGCCAGTACGCGGTCCTGCTGACGCTGTCGATCATCGTCGCGACGATGGGGCTGCTGCTCAACTCCACCGCCGTGGTGATCGGCGCCATGATGATCGCGCCGCTCATGGCCCCGATCATGGGGATGTCCGCATCCGTGGTGATGGGCTGGGGGAGCCGGATGTGGAGGTCCTCCCTCATCGTGGCCACGTCAGTGGCCGGGTCGATCGCCCTGTCCTACCTCCTGGCCCGGTTCACCCCGGTCGTGACCTCTGTCCTGCCCCAGGAGGTCATCTCCCGGGCCAGCCCTGACATCCGCGACCTCGTGGTGGCGCTGGCCGCCGGTGCCGCCGGCGCCTACGCCACCGTTCGGAAGGACGTCTCCGGAGCGCTGCCCGGGGTCGCAGTGGCCGTTGCCCTGGTACCGCCGCTCGCGGCGGTCGGTGTGCTCCTCGGGCTGGGCCAACCCGACCTCGCCAGAGGCGCATCCCTGCTGTTCGCGGCCAACCTGTTCGGGATCATGCTGGCCGCGTCCATCGTCTTCCTCGTCACCGGCTTCGTCCCAGTCCGTCGTCGGCGTTCCACCTCTCATGTCGTCTTCGGCATCGTGGCGGTCACCATCCCGGTGGTCGTCCTCGCTCTCCTGCTCGGCTCGCGCTTCGCGCGATCGGTGGAGCAGGCCGGCGAGTTGCGCCTGGCCACGCAGACCGCCGTGACGTGGCTGGGGGCCGAGTCCCCTGACACCCTGGGCGCCGTCACGCTCAACGGCGACACGGTCATCGTCAACGTCTCAGGGGCCGCCCAGCCCGCCTCGACGGGTGCGCTGACCGAGGCGCTCACCGCGGCCTTCGGCCGGCCGATGGCGGCCTCCGTGCGGTGGATCCCGGTACGCGACGGGGACGGGGTCTCCCCGCCGCAGCCCGTCGCTGTCCCGCTGGACGACGTTCGTCCCATCGTGGAGTCATGGCTCGCGGCCCGCTCGCTGACGCTCACGAGCCTGTCCGCCGCCGACGGCACCCTGGTCGCCGACACGGTCGGCCCGGCGCCGCCCGGCGACGTGTCCGGGCTGGAGACAGAGATCGCGGCCGTCCTCGGGTCGAGTCCGGACGTGAGCATCTCGTGGTCGCCGTCGACGCCCGACGAAGCGGAGGCTCCGGCCCCGGATGTGGTCGCGTGGCAGGCCGCCGACCAGTGGGCGGCCTCCGTGCCTGACGTCGCCGTCATCGGGGTCGACGTCAAGGACCGGGGCCTGCTCGTCACCATCGTCGGTGGCGATGCGGGCGACGCAGCGAGCCTGCTCGCCCAGCTGGAGGGCGCGCTGCCGGAGACCTCGATCTCCATCAGGCAGCTGTCGGGGCTCCTGATCGATCAGTCGGGTCCGGTCTTCGATCCTGTCCCGGAGGGCTAGGCGTCGAACGCTGCCGCCTTGATCAGCTTGGCGTACGCGCGCGCGCCCTTGGCCGTCAGGTGGATACCGTCCGACACGAAGTACTCGGGATGGTCCTTGGAGGCCTCGTACCAGTCGGCGATGACGGCGTTGTCATAGTCGGGCACCACGGCGTTGATGACCTTGTTGTTGGGCGCCCGCCAGGAGCGGGGCATGTTGGTGTTCACGACCACCACGCGAGGGGAGTCCGTCAGCGTGTCGAGCATCTGTCGCAGCATGTCCTCGGGCAGCACCCCGTTGGTACCGGCATGCAGCACCACGACGTCAGCCAGGGCGTCACGGGCGACGTATCGCTTGAGCTTGCCGACGAAGGCGCCGGGGAACCGGGACACCGCAGCGTCGACCTTGGTGCCGGGGATGACGTCCTTCAAGGTCGTGCGCGCGCCGAGCATGACGGAGTCGCCGATGGCGCTGACAGTGCCGTTCGGGTTCTTAGCCGGTTTGGCCGAGGCACTCGGCTCAGCGGAGGTCGTGGCCGACGCGCTCGGGCTGCTGGACGTGTCCGAGTCGTCGAGCGACACCTCGGTTGGGCCACCGTCGGCAATGCCCATGGCCTCCGCGACGTCGGCTGGCACGGCTGCGGCCGCCGTCGGCGCAGGTGCGGTGGACAGCGCGAACCCGACGGCGAGCACCGCCGCTGCCGTGGTCCCGAGGATGGCCGCACCCCGGCGGGTCTGCCGCGAGCGCTCCATGCCTGTGGCCGTTCGCCAGGTGGTGACCCACCGGTCGATCGCACCGCGGCGAATCGGCATCTCCACGAACCGGAAGCTGAGTTCGGCGATGCCGACCGTGAGGGCCAGGCGGAGGACGAGGAGCGGAATGCCGTCGAGGGGAATGTCGAGGTTGGGGCGCGTCACCATGAAGATGGGCCAGTGCCAGAGGTATAGCCCGTATGAGCGCTGCCCGACATAGCGCCAGGGCTGGGTGCCGAGCCAGCCGCCGAGCGGGGAGGCGGGGTGGGTCGCCGTCGCGATGAGCAGGGCGACCACGACGGCGAGGACGAGGAACCCCCCTCGCGTGTACATCCACGGCGTGAACTCGCCCACCAGCAGGAAGAAGCCGAGGACGCCCAGCAGGGCGGCGACGCCCAACGCGGTGACGATGGCCCGGGCGCCCGAGGGGATGTCACGGCGCAGCCGCCCAGGACGCCACGCGGTGGCGAGGGCGGCGCCGACGAGCAGGCCCATCGCGTGGGAGTCGGTGCCGAAGTAGGCCCGGCTCGGGTCGGCGTACTCGGGGAATCCGTTGCTGACCGAGAGGGCGATCATCCACGCGGTCGAGAGCGCGGCTCCGCCGAGCGCCACGAGTCGCACGCCCCGGCGCCCGGTCCGCTTCACGACCATGAAGGCGATCGCCGGCCAGATGAGGTAGAACTGCTCCTCGACTGCCAGGGACCACAGGTGCTTGAGCAGGGGTGGCCGGCCGATGAACTCGAAGTACGAGGACTCGTTGAGGATGTACCACCAGTTGTTCACGTAGAACAGCGAGGCGATGGTGTCGGCCCGCACCGAGGCGGCGGCGTCGCGCACGAGGAACGCGGCCGCGACGGCGACCGCAGCGAGGACCAGAAGCAGGGCGGGCAGGAGCCGGCGGGCGCGGCCGAGGTAGAACCGGCCGAAGTCGATCCTGGCGGATCGGTCGAACTCCTCGAGGATGAGCGAGGTGATGAGGAAGCCGCTCAGCACGAAGAACACGTCGACGCCCAGGTATCCGCCGCTGATCCAGGTGAGGTCCGCGTGGTAGAGCAGGACCCCGATGACGGCGAGCGCGCGGACTCCGTCCAGCCCGGGCAGGTAGCCCATCTCACCCTTGCGGCGGCCCCGGTCAAGCCGCCAGGGAACCTGCTGCGTCTGGGCAGCAGGCGACGCGGTCACGCGTTCATGCTACGTGCTGACCCGCTCGGTCAGGTGTCGCGAAATCGGTTGATCTGGTCGACGTGCTGGGCCCGGAACTCGGGGTCGGTTATCCCGAGTCCTTCGCGGGGGGCGAGGGCGAGGACGCCGACCTTGCCCTGGTGCTGGTTGCGGTGCACCTCGTAGGCGGCCTGCCCGGCCTCCTCGAGCGGGAAGGCCTTCGACAGGGTCGGATGGATCATGCCGCGTGCGACGAGCCGGTTCGCCTCGAACGCCTCGCGGTAGTTCGCGAAGTGGCTGCCCACGATGCGCTTGAGGTTCATCCACAGGTACCGGTTGTCGTACTCGTGCATGAAGCCGCTCGTGGACGCGCAGGTGACGATCGTGCCGCCCTTGCGGGTCACGTAGACCGACGCGCCGAAGGTCTCGCGGCCGGGATGCTCGAACACGATGTCGGGGTCGTCGCCGCCGGTGAGCTCGCGGATGCGCTTGCCCAGGCGCTGCCACTCCTTGGGATCCTGCGTGGTGGCGTCCTTCCAGAACCGGTACCCCTCCGCCGACCGGTCGATGACCAGCTCGGCGCCCATGGCCCGGGCGAGGGCCGCCTTCTCCGGGCTGGACACCACGCAGACCGGGATCGCGCCGCCGTTGACGGCGTACTGGGTCGCGTAGGAGCCAAGTCCGCCCGAGGCACCCCAGACGAGGACGACGTCGCCCTGCTTCATGCCGGCGCCGTTGCGGGAGACGAGCTGCCGGTAGGCGGTCGAGTTCACCAGACCGGGTGCGGCGGCCTCCTCCCAGGTCAGGTGGGCCGGCTTGGGCATCAGCTGGTTCGACTTCACGACCGCGAGCTCGGCGAGGCCGCCGAAGTTCGTCTCGAAGCCCCAGATCCGCTGCTCCGGGTCCATCATCGTGTCGTTGTGCCCGGCAGGAGACTCCAGCTCCACGCTCAGGCAGTGCGCCACCACCGTGTCGCCGGGCTTCCACGCGTTCACACCGGGGCCGACGCGCAGGACCACGCCCGACGCGTCCGACCCGATCACGTGATACGGCAGGTCATGCCGCTTGGCGTCCGCATGCGTGCGGCCGTAGCGCTCGAGGAACCCGAACGTGGACACCGGCTCGAAGATCGACGTCCACACCGTGTTGTAGTTGATGCTCGACGCCATCACCGCGATCAGGGCCTCACCCGGCGCCAGCTGCGGCGTCGGCACCTCATCCAGGTGCAGGGACCGACGCGGATCCTTCTCACCCGACGGCATGCCCACGAACATCTCCGCATCGTCCTTGTGCACCGTCACCGCCCGGTACGACTCGGGGACCGGCAGGCTCGCGAAGTCCTCGCCGGCGGCGTTGTTGAGGATGGCATCGCGGATCGCGTTCATCGCATGACTCCCGTCAGTGCTGTGCGTCGGTGGCGGCCTGGACCAGTTCCACGAGGACTCCGCCGCAGTCCTTCGGATGGCAGAAGTTGACCAGCGACCCCGCCGTGCCGACCTTCGCGGTCTCGTAGAGCACCCGCACGCCGCGGGCCCGCAGCGTCTCTGCGGCCGCCTCGACGTCGTCGACCCCGTAGGCGACCTGCTGGATGCCTGGGCCCGAGCGATCGAGGAACTTCGCGATCGTGGAGTCCTCGTTGAGGGGTGCGAGCAGCTGGATGCACGAGCCGGAGTCCCCGACGGCGAGCATGGCCTCACGGACGCCCTGAGCCTCGTTCACCTCCTCGTGCACCATCTCGAGTCCGAAGGCACGGCGGTAGAAGGCGATCGCCTCGTCGAGGTCCGCGACCGCTATGCCCACATGGTCGATGCGCGTCAGCAGGGATTCCATGGGCACTATGTTGTCATTCGAAGTGCACACGTAGGGAGACAGGATGTCCTTCGCGAATGGTTCCGTCATCATCGCCGGCGCGCGTACGCCCATGGGTCGCCTGCTGGGCTCGCTGAAGTCGCAGTCCGCCGCCGACCTCGGGGGAGTGGCCATCAAGGCCGCCCTCGAGCGCTCCGGAGTGTCCGCGGACCAGGTGGACTACGTGATCATGGGCCAGGTGCTGCAGGCGGGGGCCGGGCAGATCACCGCCCGGCAGGCCGCCGTCAAGGGCGGAATATCGATGGACGTCCCTGCGCTCACGATCAACAAGGTGTGCCTGTCCGGGATCGACGCGATCGCCCTCGCCGACCAGCTCATCAGGGCCGGTGAGTTCGACGTCGTGGTCGCCGGCGGCATGGAGTCGATGACCAACGCGCCTCACCTCCTCGTGGGATCGCGGGAGGGCGTCAAGTACGGCAACTGGACGATGATCGACTCGATGGCGTACGACGCCCTCACGTGCGCGTTCGACGAGTGCGCCATGGGGGAGAGCACCGAGCGCCACAACTCCCGCTTCGACCTCACTCGTGACGAGCAGGACGCCTTCAGCGCGCAGTCGCACCAGCGGGCCGCCGCTGCCGTCGACCGCCTCGCGGAGGAGATCGCGCCCGTCAGCATCCCCCAGCGGAAGGGTGACCCAGTCATCGTCACGGCTGACGAGGGTGTTCGGGCGGAGACCACGGTGGAGACCCTGTCGAAGCTGCGGCCGGCCTTCGCGAAGGACGGCACGATCACTGCGGGCAATGCGTCGCAGATCTCCGACGGCGCGGCAGCGGTGGTGGTGATGAGCCGGGCGAAGGCCGAGGAGCTCGGACTCACCTGGCTGGCCGAGATCGGCGCGCACGGCGTCGTCGCCGGTCCCGATGCGTCGCTGCAGGAGCAGCCGGCCAATGCGATCCTCAAGGCCTGCGCGCGCGAGGGCATTGAGACGTCGGACGTGGACCTCTTCGAGCTCAACGAGGCCTTCGCCTCGGTCGGCATCGTCTCGTCGCGCAAGCTCGGGATCAGTGAGGACATCGTCAACGTCAACGGAGGCGCCATCGCCCTGGGGCACCCGGTCGGGATGTCGGGAGCCAGGATCGTGCTGTCGCTTGCGATGGAGCTCAAGCGGCGTGGGGGCGGTATCGGCGCGGCCGCCCTGTGCGGCGGCGGCGGCCAGGGCGACGCGCTGCTGATCCGCGTGCCGAGCGTCTAGCCGGAACGGTTCTCACGGTGAGCAGAGACCTGCCCGCCCTCGTCGAGGGCGCCCGCGAGGGGCGGGTGCGGGCCATCGCCCGACTGATCTCGCTCGTCGAGGACGGTGCGCCCGAGGTGCCGGCGCTGATGGCCGAGCTGGCGTCGACGTCGGGGCGCTCCCACACCATCGGCATCACCGGATCGCCCGGCGTCGGCAAGTCGACGATCACCTCGTCGCTCATCACGGCCCTGCGGAGCCGCGGCGAGCGGATAGGCGTCCTTGCCGTCGATCCCTCGTCACCCTTCTCCGGCGGCGCCCTGCTGGGCGATCGCATCCGGATGCAGCAGCACGCCACCGACGAGGGCGTCTTCATCAGATCGATGGCGTCCCGTGGGCACCTGGGTGGTCTGGCCGCCACCACGCCCCAGGTGCTGAGAGTCCTCGACGCCGCCGGCTGCGACGCCGTCCTCATCGAGACCGTCGGCGTCGGCCAGTCTGAGGTCGAGGTCGCCGCCGCAGCCGACACGACCCTGGTCCTGGTGGCACCGGGGATGGGGGACAGCATCCAGGCGGCGAAGGCGGGCATCCTCGAGATCGGCGACATCTTCGTGGTGAACAAGGCCGACCGAGACGGGGCGGATGCGACGGTGAGGGAGCTCCGCAACATGATCGCCCTGGGCGACGCGCCCGACCGAGGCTGGAAGCCCCCGGTCATCAGGACCGTCGCCTCGACCGGCGAGGGCGTCGACACCCTGCTGGCGGCGATCGACGACCACCAGGCGTGGCTGGTCGCCTCCGGCGAGCTGGCGAGCAGGCGGGTGCGGCGGGCGCGAGACGAGGTCGAGGCGTTGGCCGTGGCGATCCTCAGGCGTCGGCTGGAGGCGGGCGCAGGCTCCGAACGGCTGACGGCAGCCGCCGAGGACGTCGTGACCGGCCGGGTCGACCCGCACACGGCCGCAGCGCGTCTTGTGTCCGAGGCGTAGCCGTCACACGCCGCGTCACACGCGCGATGGATTCCATGGGTATCTGCCCCGGCCGCACGGGCCGGAGCGAACACCAAGGAGGACGCATGCCACTGTTCCTGGACGTGCACACGATGGACGGCGGCGTCAGTGCCGCTGATGTCGCGGGGGCGCACAGCGCCGACCTCGAGAAGCAGGCGGCCTACGGAGTCAGTTACCAGCGGTACTGGGTCGACGAGGACGCCGGCAAGATCTTCTGCCTGGTGGACGCACCCGATGCCGAGGCCGCCAACACCGTCCATCGCGAGGCCCACGGACTGGTGGCCCAGGAGATCTACCAGGTCTCCGAGGGCTCGTAGGGACGGATGTCGTGGTGCGGTCGCATTGCGACCGCACCACGCTCCTGCCCATGCGACCATGCGGACCGTGACCGTGCCCGATGCGACGCTGGCCGTCCACCTGTTGGGTCGGCCACGCCTGGAATCCCCCGGTCGTGACGCCTATCGGTTCCGAAGCCAGAAGAGCTGGGGCCTGCTCGCCTACGTGCTTCTACGGGATCGTCCGCAGACGCGGGCGCACCTGTCCTCGCTCTTCTTCGATTCTGCCGACGATCCGATGGGAGCGCTCAGGTGGAATCTCGCAGAGGTGCGGCGGGGCCTGGGTGCGGACAGCGATGTCGCCGGCGATCCGGTCACCGTACGGCTGCCGCCAGGCGCCGTGGTCGACGTCCACGTCCTGGGGAGCGGGCAGTGGCGGCGGGCCGCCACCCTTCCGGGTCTCGGCGAGGGCCTCCTGGAAGGCATCGCCATCAGGGGTGCGGCCGGATTCGACTCATGGCTGCAGGTTGAGCGTCGCCGGGTGGCGGCCAGCTCCGAGGCGATCCTCCATGAGATCGCCCTCGGGCTGATGTCCGAGGGCGACCTCGAGGGAGCCGTCGCCCGCGCCCGCGCCGCTGCCGCGATGAGCCCGCTGGATGAGAACAACCAGGCGCTCCTCATCCGGCTGCTTCGCCGCGCGGGTGACCCCACGGGCGCCAGGGATGCCTACGACGCCTGCCGCCGGCTGCTCGATGCCGAGCTGGGAGTCCCCCCGGGTCCCGCGGTCGAGTCCGCCTGGCGGGAGGAGTCGGACGCGCATGACGTTGCCACCGTTCCGTCGGTCGAGGCGATCCTGGAGACCGGGGCGGCCGCGGTCGCAGCCGGCGCGGGTGCGGCCGGACTCTCGGCCCTGCGCACCGGTGTGCGACTGGCGGACCAGACTCAGGATCCCGGCCTGCGCATCAGGTCACGCCTGGTCGTCGCGGAGACCCTGATCCATTCCGTTCGCGGGTTGGACGAGGAGGGGATCGAGGCGCTCCACGCAGCCGACCAGATCGCTCAGCGCCAGGGCGATCGCACCGTCATGGCCGAAGCCCGCACAGAGCTCGGGTACGTCGACTTCCTCCGGGCTCGCTACGCCAGGGCGGAGGTCTGGCTCACGGATGCTCTGAGCTATGCCAACGGCGAGGCGGCCACGACTGCGAAGGCCCTCTCCTATCTCGGCTCCGTCGACAGCGATCGCGGCGACTACCCGGCGGCCATGACGCATCTGAGGGAAGGGGTGCGCCTTGCCGAGGAGGCAGGCGATCGTCGAAGGGCCGCCTATGGGCGGTCCATGATCGGTCGCATCCACCTGCTCCATTCCGCGTGGGATGCGGCCGCAACCGAGCTGGGTCGATCGATCGCCCTCGCGGAGGAGGAGAGGTGGCTGGCCTTCCTCCCGTGGCCGCAGGCGATGCTCGGCGAGGTGACGCTTGCCCGCGGTGACGTGGCTCTGGCCCTGACCCTCCTCGAGCAGGCGTTCGCGCGGGCATGTCAGCTCGGGGATCCGTGCTGGGAGGGGATGTCGGCCCGGGCGCTCGCACTCGTGGCGGAGCGACGTGGTGACGTCGCCGGCGCGTTCGAGCTGCTCACCGACGCGCGCACGAGGGGGAACCGATTGGCGGACGCCTATGTCTGGCTCGACGCGCACATCCTCGATGCGCAGTGCACGCTCGGCCGGCGCCATGGCCACCCGGACCTCGTGACGTGGGTCGCCGCGATGCAGGAGCTCGCAGGGCGGACGGACATGCGGGAGATGGTGGTCCGGGCCCTGCTCCACGGGGCAGCCCTGGGGTCTGCCGAGGACGCTGCCGGTGCCCGGCTGCTCGGGGAGGCCATCGACAACCCGGCGCTGGCGGAGCTCCTCGAGGCACCCGCTGAGGCCTAACGCCGCTGCCAGGCTCCAGGCTCGTCGAGCAACTGGGCCACCTCGCCGGGAAGGGTGCCCGAGGCGACGTCGGTCAGGGTGATGTTCTCGAGCACGTGACGCATGGACGCCCGAACCGCCACCCACACCTCGCGCAGATGCTCCGAGGCGCCCGCGTAGTCGAGGTCCTCGGGGCGCTGGCCGCGGACCGCCGCGAGGGGGCCGTCCAGTGCCCGCACCACGTCGGCGATGGTCACCGTCGCCGGGTCACGATCGAGTCGGTAGCCGCCCTCGGCGCCACGCTGGCTCGCCACGATGCCGGCCTGGCGCAACTGGCGAAGGATGCCCTCGAGGAACTTCAAGGGGATGTCCTGGGCCGTCGCGATGGCATCGCCCTTCACGAGCCTCGTTCGACCGGACTGATATGCGTCCGTGAGCTCGAGCAGGGCGCGCATCCCATAGTCGGCCTTGGCGGACACGTGCATTCCGGCATTGTGCTGGCTGCAGGTCGAGTGTCAGTGGCGACCCGCCGATTCGAGCGGAGGGAACCCATGCGCGACAATGGCGTCATGGCCTCAACCCCGTTCACCGCTCGCGGCGCCGTCGACCTCGGCGCCCTCGCCACCGCCCGCCAGAACCAGCAGAAGGCCGCCCAGGCCGTTTCCGAAGCTCCCGCCGGCGTCGTCGTTGACGTGACCACCGACTCCTTCCAAGCGGAGGTCATCGACCGCTCGATGACGGTGCCCGTCGTGCTCGACCTCTGGGCGGAGTGGTGCGGACCGTGCAAGCAGCTGTCGCCGGTCCTGGAGAAGCTCGCCGCGGAGTATGGCGGGCGCTGGGTTCTCGCCAAGGTCGACGTCGACGCCGAGCAGCAGATCGCGGCTGCCTTCCAGGTTCAGTCGATCCCCTCGGTCTTCGCTGTCGTCAAGGGCCAGCCCATCCCCATGTTCCAGGGCGCCTACCCTGAGCCGCAGATCCGACAGGTTCTCGATGAGCTGCTGCGGGTGGCGGCGGAGCAAGGCGTGTCCGGCACGATCGCCGCTCCGGTGGAGGAGGGCGAGGCCCCCGAGGAGCCCGCCGAGCCCCCTGTCGATCCGCGTTTCGAGGCCGCCTACGACGCCATCGAGGCGGGGGACTGGGCATCGGCGCGAGCTGCGTACCAGGGCGTGCTCGCCGCGGAGCCGGCCGACCCCGACGCGACCGCGGGGCTGGCCATGGTCGGCCTCTACGAGCGAACGGAGGGCGTCCAGGAGCCGCAGGGCGACGAGCCGGCCCTCGTGGCGGCGGACTTCGCGGCCCTTCGTGGGGACTGGTCGCGTGCCTTCCGTCTCGGCATCGGCGCGGTGCGCGCCGCTGCGGGCGACGACCGTGAATCGGCCCGCCAGCGAGTGGTCGAGTACTTCCTCCTGGCGGGCGACGACCCGGAGGTGCCGAAGGCTCGTACGTCGCTCGCGAGTGCCCTGTTCTAGGCACCTTCGCGGAGGACGTTCAGCCGCGTTCGCTGACGACCCGGTTGCGGCCAGCCTCCTTGGCGCGGTAGAGGGCGGCATCGCTGCGCGCGAGCAGGCCCTGTGGCGTGTCCGACCCATCGTGGGTCATCTCGGCAACGCCGAAGCTCGCCGTAAGCCGGATCTCGGCTCCGTCCTGCTCGACGGTGAGATCCGCCACGCTCGCGCGGACCCGTTCGGCCAGGGCGACGGCGCTCTCGAGCGAGGTCTCAGGCAGGACAATCACGAACTCCTCACCGCCGAACCGCGCCACCCAGTCCGACTGTCTCCGGATGTCGGTCAGGAGGTGTCCGACCCGGCGCAGCACGGCGTCCCCGGCGGCGTGACCGAGCCGATCGTTGATCTCCTTGAAGAAGTCGAGATCGACCATCATGACGGCGAGATCCCGGCGGTAGCGCTGCGCTCGGGCGGTCTCTCCCTCCAGCTGCTGGTCGAGGTAGAGCCGGTTGTAGCAGCCGGTCAGGGTGTCCGTGATGGACAGCTGCGTGATGGCGCGGTTCGCCTCCTCCAGCTCCGCGGTCCGCCGCGCCACCTCCTCCTCCAGCCGCTCGGTGTTGCCGCGGATCTCGGTCGCCATGCTGTTGAAGGCGGCGGCCAGCTGGGCCACCTCGTCGTCGCCGCGGACCGGCACCTGAGCGCCGAGTCGACCGGCCGCCAGCTCGTTGCTGCTGGCCACGAGGTCGCGGATCGGGCGCACGACGAACCGGGTCAGGTACAGGGTCGCGAAGGCGGCGTAGAGCAGGATCATTGCGACGATGATCCCGATGATCAGGGGCACGGAAGCCGCGGCCGCCTGGATGTCGGCGAGGGGGGCGACGTCGGCCATGACCCACGGTCTGCTCTGCAGCCCGGTGAGGGCGGCGATGCGCGCTTCTCCGTCGAGCTCGTACTCGCGTGAGATCGCCGTGTCACCGGGCGCCACCTCGGCGAGGTCCTCGCGGACCGTCACGAGTCCGAGCGAGGGTAGGGGCTCATCGCCGAACTGGCGGGTCGACGTGATGTACGCGCGCTCCGGCGGGGTCAGCGCGTCGACGGTGCGATAGCGCAGACCCGGGTCGTACGCCGCGAGGATCACCCCGGCGTCATTGATGAGCACGGCGCGGGTACCCGTCGTGAACGCCGCAGCGAGGATCTCGTCGATCGGATCCGTCTGGAGCTCGACGACCAGGACCCCGGCCACCTCGTTGTAGGCGCCTCGGATCGGCGAGGCCAGGAAGATGCCGGCCGCCCCGGTGGTGACCCCCAGGCTCCAGTCGCTGATCGCGTCGGAGCCGCCGACCGCCTCCTGGAAGTAGGGGGTGATTCCGTAGGACTGCCCGACCCGGGCCGGATCGGTGGACGCGATGCAGTTGCCCTGGGCGTCCAGGACGAAGATGTCTGCGATGTTGTCCTTCCCCGAGACGAAGGGACCGCGGGTCAGCCAGTCCTGGAGCGCCGCGGACGCCTCCGGGTCGTCTTGGGCCTTGATGAAGTCGCGCACCTCGCGACTTGCTGCCGCGAATCTCGCGACGTCGCGCTCTCCGATGATGAAGGAGTCGATGCGGTTTGCCAGGTCAGCCGAGTCCTGCGAGACGCGGCGCTCGGCGTCGTCCAGTGCGTTGGAGCGCGACTGGGTGTACACGAAGGCCCCCAGCAGGAGCGTCGGAAGCAGCACGAGGAGGAAGACCGCTGCGACCAGCCGGCCGGCGAACGTGCTGCGGATCCGGGCCATGCCTGATGCTACGGCGACCCCGAGCGTGAAACTGCAGCGAACGAGGCTCCCGCTAGCCGTCGAAGCGGAAGAAGGTCGTCGACAGTGGCGGCAGGACGACCTCTGCGGACGCTGGCCGCCCGTGCCACGGAACCGCCTCGGCGGTGACGGCCCCCAGGTTGCCGAGGCCCGACCCCCCGTAGGCGACCGCATCGGTGTTGAGGACCTCCGTCCACGTTCCGGCGAAGGGCAGCCCCAGCCGGTAGCCCTCGCGCGGGACGGGTGACAGGTTGGCCATCACGGCGATGCAGCCGTCGGCATCGTCCCGCCGCAGCCAGCTGAAGGCGTTGGACACGGAGTCGTTCGCGTCGATCCACTCGAAGCCGCCGGGGTCGTCGTCGCGCTGCCACAGGGCGGGGGTGCTGGCATAGAGCGCATTGAGGTCCGTGACGGCCTGCAGGACGCCCGCGTGCTCCGGGAACTGCAGGAGCCACCAGTCGAGGCTGCGCTCGCTGGACCATTCGTGGGACTGGGCGAACTCCGAGCCCATGAAGAGGAGCTTCTTGCCGGGGTGGCCCCACATGAACCCGAGATAGGCCCTCAGGTTCGCCAGCTCCTGCCAGCGGTCGCCGGGCATGCGCTCGGCCATCGAGCCCTTGCCGTGCACGACCTCGTCGTGGGAGATCGGCAGGATGAAGTGCTCGCTGTAGGCGTAGACCATCGAGAAGGTCATCTCGTGGTGGTGGTACTGGCGATGGATCGGCTCGTGCGAGATGTAGTCGAGGGTGTCGTGCATCCAGCCCATGTTCCACTTGAATCCGAAGCCGAGCCCGCCCAGGAACGTGGGTCGGGTGACGCCGGGCCAGGCCGTGGACTCCTCGGCGATCATGGTCACGCCGGGCACGCGCTTGTAGACGGTCGCGTTGAGCTCCTGCAGGAAGGCGACCGCCTCGAGGTTCTCCCGACCGCCGTACTGGTTCGGGTACCACTCGCCCTCCTTGCGCGAGTAGTCGAGGTAGAGCATCGACGCGACCGCGTCGACGCGCAGCCCGTCGACGTGGAACTCCTCGAGCCAGAACAGGGCGTTCGCGACCAGGAAGTTGCGGACCTCGGTGCGACCGAAGTCGAAGACGTACGTGCCCCAGTCGGGCTGCTCGCCACGTCGCGGATCGGCATGCTCGTACAGGGCGGTTCCGTCGAAGCGGGCCAGCGCCCACTCGTCCTTCGGGAAGTGCGCGGGCACCCAGTCGACCAGGACCCCGATCCCGGCCTGGTGCAGCGTGTCGATGAGGTAGCGCAGGTCGTCGGGCTTCCCGAAGCGCGAGGTCGGGGCGAAGTAGGACGTGACCTGGTAGCCCCACGACGGGCCATACGGATGCTCGGCCACCGGCAGGAACTCCACGTGGGTGAACCCTGCATCGCTCACGTACTCGGTGAGCTCGTCGGCAAGCTGCCGGTAGTCGAGTCCCGAGCGCCACGAGCCGAGGTGCACCTCGTAGATGGACATGGGCCGCTTGTGCTGGTCCGTCTGCGCACGGGTGGTGATCCAGTCATCGTCGGCCCACTCGTACGACGTCGTGTGGACCACCGATCCGGTTGCCGGCGGGACCTCGGTGGCGAAGGCGAACGGGTCGGCCTTCTCCCGCCAGACGCCGTCCCGCCCGAGGATGTGGAACTTGTAGATGGCGCCGTCCCCGACGCGGGGGATGAACAGCTCCCAGATGCCGGTGGAGCCGAGCGAGCGCATGGGCTGCGCCGTTCCGTCCCAGTAGTTGAAGTCGCCCGCGACTCGGACGCCCTGGGCGTTCGGAGCCCAGACGGCGAACGAGGTGCCCGTCACGACGCCCAGCGAGGTCTGGTACGAGCGCGTGTGCGCGCCCAGCACCTCCCACAGCTGCTCGTGGCGCCCCTCGCCGATGAGGTGGAGGTCGATGTCGCCCAGGGTCGGCAGGAAGCGGTAGGAGTCGTCGCCGGGCACGACGACGCCGCCGTACGTCACGTCGACGGAGTAGTCCGGCACGGTGCCACCTGCCAGGGCGACGACCCAGACTCCACGATGCTCATGCTCGAGGGGGTACCTGTCCTCCGGTGTCACGAGGACCACGGACTCGGCGCCCGGGCGAAGGATGCGGACGGTGACCGAGTCCGAGTCCGCATGCGGTCCGAGGATCGAATGGGGGTCGTGGTGCCACCCGTCGACCAGGCGGTCGAGATCGAGCACCGAGACCTCGCGGGGTGCGGGACTCGGGGTGGCGTTCGGCATGTCGGCTCCGGTTGTCTCGGCGGTCGTCAGATGCGTCGGACGTGGACGACGTGGGCCACGTGCTCCCATGGTGACAGGCGCACGTAGGCGCTGGGGCCCCAAGTCCACGTCTGGTCGGTGACGAGGTCGTGCGCCACGAACCGCTCGTCGGGCGGCAGGCCGAGGGATCCCAGATCCCACGACACCGTGGCCTCCTGCTCTCGACCGGGGTCGAGCGTGCACGCGACGAGCACGATGTCGTCGCCGTCGCGCTTCGAGTAGGCGATGACATTCGGGTTGTCGCTGTAGTGGAAGCGCAGCGACCTGAGGTCCTGCAGGGCAGGGTGCGCGTGACGCATCGCGTTGAGCTGGGTGAGATAGGGGGCCAAGGTGCGGCCCTGCTTGCGCGCAAGCTCCCAGTCACGGGGCCGGTACTGGTACTTCTCGGAGTCCAGGTACTCCTCGCTGCCCGGTCGCACGGCGACGTGCTCGTACAGCTCGAAGCCGCTGTAGACGCCGTAGGTGGGCGCCAGCGTGGCGGCCAGCGTCGCACGGATCGCGAATCCCGCCGGACCCGAGTGCTGGAGGTACTCGGGCAGGATGTCGGGCGTGTTGACGAAGAAGTTGGGGCGCATGTAGGCCGCAGCCGGTCCGGCGAGCTCGCTTCCGTAGGCCTCGATCTCCTCGCGCGTGTTTCGCCAGGTGAAGTAGGTGTAGCTCTGCTGGTAGCCGACTTCGGCGAGAGCCCGCATCATCGGGGGACGGGTGAAGGCCTCGGCGAGGAACAGGACGTCGGGATCCGTGGCGAAGATGCTGCCCAGCAGCCGATCCCACACCCACAGCGGCTTGGTGTGCGGGTTGTCCACGCGGAAGATCCGAACACCGTGCGACATCCAGAAGCGCACGAGTCGTTCGACCTCCGCGTAGAGGCCCTCGGGGTCGTTGTCGAAGTTCAGCGGGTAGATGTCCTGGTACTTCTTCGGCGGGTTCTCCGCGTAGGCGATGCTGCCGTCCGCACGGGTGGTGAACCACTCCGGATGGGTGTCGACCCAGGGGTGATCGGGCGCTGCCTGCAACGCGAGGTCCAGGGCGACCTCGAGGCCCGCCTCCTCGGCCTTCGCAACGAAGGCGTCGAAGTCGGCCAGCGTCCCGAGGTCGGGATGGACCGCATCGTGGCCGCCCTCGACCGAGCCGATCGCCCATGGCGAGCCGGGGTCGTCGGGGCCCGGGGTGAGGGTGTTGTTCGGTCCCTTGCGATTGACGCGTCCGATGGGGTGCACCGGCGGCAGGTACACGATGTCGAAGCCCATCTCCGCCACAGCTGTGAGGCGGTCGGCGGCGGTTCTGAAGGTGCCGGAACGAGGCGGGTCGAGGCTGGCGCCCTCGCTACGGGGGAAGAACTCGTACCACGAGCCGACGAGGGCCGCTCGACGCTGGACGCGCAACGGCCACGGCCCGCTGGTGGTGACCCCCTCCCGGAGAGGGTGCCGGTCCATGATGTCCGCGACCGCGGGGTCGGTTCCGGCGGCCAGGCGCACGGGCAGCGGCAGCGCTGACGAGACGAGCGTCGCGGCAGCCGTCCGTAGCACGGCGCGCTCGTCAGTTGCGTCGGACGGAAGGTCGTCGGCCGCCTTCTCGAGCAGCAGGGATCCCTCGGTGAGCTCCAGCTCGACGTCGACGCCGGCAGGGATCTTGATGGTTGCGCGGTGCACCCAGGTGTCCCACGGGCTGCCCCACGCCTCGAGAGTGAATCCCCAGTCGCCCATGTCATCGGGCCGAACGTGCGCCAGCCAGCCGTCGAGGCCGGCTCCCTCGGGACGCATGCGCACGGTCTGCGCCACCGAACCATCCGGCCGGCTCAGGACGACGGTCATTCCCATGCTGTCGTGGCCCTCGCGGAACGCGGTTGCCCTGATCGGGATGGCCTCGCCGACGGCGGCAGCGGCCGGTCGCCGCCCGGCCACGCTGGCCGGGGACACGTTCGTGATGGGGAAGCGGCCGGCCAGTTCCGGCGGAGGATCGAGCAGGGGAGCGCGCCAGGGCGCGGGCGCCGGGCTCGCGCCCCCCTGAGGGCTCGTCGATGCGGGTGTCGCCGAGGTGCGTCGGGTGCCAGCCATGACCAGCAACCCTACCGATGCCGAGGGACCAGGCAGGGGGAGTCTGTGACGGATGTGAAAGAACTTGCATTGCATGCAAGATTCACTCAGATTCATGCCGAAATCAGGCCCCTGATGGTCGAGAGCGGGCCGAATGGCCACTAACCTGTGCGCCGTGAGAGCGATCCGACGATTCACCGTCCGCACGGTCCTGCCCGAGAACCTCGACGCACTCGAGGAACTGGCCATCAACCTCAGGTGGTCCTGGCATCCCGAGACGCGCGACCTGTTCGCGGCCGTCGACCCCGTCCTGTGGGCCGAGGGCGGGAACGACCCCGTCCGGCTCCTCGGCGAGGTGTCCGCCGAGCGACTCGCTCAGCTGTCGGCCGACCCCGGGTTCGTTGACTGGGCCAACCGGATGCGGGATGACCTCGGCGCCTACCTGGCCTCGGATCGCTGGTACCAGTCGCTCGGTGAGGACGCGCCCCAGGGCATCGCGTACTTCTCGCCGGAATACGGCATCACCTCGGCACTGCCCCAGTACTCAGGAGGGCTGGGCATTCTCGCGGGCGACCACCTGAAGACGGCCAGCGACCTCGGGGTCCCGATCATCGCGTTGGGCCTGTTCTACCGGTCCGGCTACTTCCGGCAGTCACTGTCGCGCGACGGCTGGCAGCAGGAGCGCTACCCGGTGTCCGATCCCGATGGCAGCCCCGTATCGCTCCTGCGCGACGCTGACGGCGCTCCGGCCAAGGTGGCCGTCGGGCTTCCGGGCGGTCGCTTCCTCGCCGCGCGCATCTGGGTCGCGCAGGTCGGCCGGGTGCCGCTGCTGCTCCTCGACTCCGACGTGGAGGAGAACGGCCCGGCGGAGCGCGAGGTCACCGACCGGCTCTACGGCGGCGGCAGCGAGCACCGCCTTCAGCAGGAGATGCTGCTCGGCATCGGAGGGGTGCGAGCCCTTCGCGTGTACTGCGAGATCACGGGTCGACCCGCGCCCGAGGTGTTCCACACCAACGAGGGTCACGCCGGCTTCCTCGGCGTCGAGCGGATCCGGGAGATCGTCTCTGCCAACCCGTCGATGAACTTCGACGAGGCGCTCGAGGTGAGTCGGGCGGGGACGCTCTTCACCACTCACACACCCGTCCCGGCCGGCATCGATCGCTTCCCGATCGACCTGATCGCGCAGCACTTCGGCGGGGACAACGCGTCGCCCGGCGTCCCCGTCGACCGCGTCCTGCAGCTCGGTGCGGAGACCTTCGAGGGTGGCGACCCCACGGTCTTCAACATGGCCGTCATGGGCCTTCGGCTGGCCCAGAGGGCCAACGGCGTGAGCCTCCTGCATGGTGAGGTCTCGCGCGGGATGTTCGCGGGCCTGTGGTCCGGCTTCGACAACGAGGACGTGCCGATCACATCCGTCACCAACGGCGTCCACGCCCCCACATGGACGGCGCGCCAGGTCCTCGACCTCGCGCAGGGGGCGTCCATCCAGGACAGCGAGGGTTGGGAGGCGATCGCACGCACCCCCGACCACCAGCTGTGGGAGGTCAAGCGCGCGCTGCGCCAGGAGCTCGTCGACATGGCACGCACCCGGCTGCGGGACTCGTGGGTCAATCGCGGCATGTCCGACGCGGAGCTGGGCTGGATCGACTCGGTCCTCGATCCCGACGTGCTCACCATCGGCTTTGCCCGGCGCGTTCCGTCGTACAAGCGACTGACGCTGATGCTGCGGGACCCGGACCGCCTGCGAGCCCTGCTCACCGATCCGGAGCGACCTGTCCAGCTCGTCGTGGCAGGCAAGGCACATCCGGCCGACGACGGCGGCAAGCGGCTCATCCAGCAGCTCGTTCACTTCGCCGATGCCGAGGACGTTCGTCATCGCATCGTCTTCCTGCCGGACTACGACATCTCCATGGCGACCACGCTCTACCCCGGTTGCGACGTCTGGCTGAACAACCCGATCCGTCCGCTGGAGGCAAGTGGCACCTCCGGGATGAAGGCGGCACTGAACGGGGCCCTCAACCTGTCGATCCTCGACGGATGGTGGGACGAGTGGTTCGACGGCGAGAACGGCTGGGCCATTCCGACGGCCGACGGGATAGACGACGCCGACCGGCGCGACGACCTCGAGGCGGAGGCCCTGTACAGCCTCATCGAGAACTCGGTGGCTCCCGCGTTCTACACCCGTGACGCGGCGGGCCTGCCCCCTCGGTGGCTGGCCATGCTCAAGCACACGCTGAGGACCCTCGGTCCGAAGGTGCTGGCCAGTCGCATGCTCCGCGAATACGTCACGCGTCTGTACACGCCTGCGGCTCTGTCCTCGCGTGCCGCGGAGGCCGGCGACTACGTCATCGCCCGCGACCTGGCCTCGTGGAAGACACGCGTCCGTTCGGAGTGGCCGACCCTGCGCATCGAGCACGTCGAGGCGGACGGCGTCGGGGATGCGGTCATGCAGGGCACGCCCATCACCGTCCGGGCCTACGTGAACCTGGGGGAGCTGTCGCCGAGCGACGTCGAGGTGCAGGCCGTCTACGGGCGCGTCGACGCCGATGACCGGCTGACCGAGCCCGTGCATGTGGCCATGGAGGCGGCTGACCGCTTCAGCGGCAACCGGTGGCAGTACCGCGTGGTGATCGATCTGGATCGCAACGGTCCCTTCGGCTACACGGTCCGCATCATGCCCAACCACGAGGGCCTGGCCTCCGCTGAGGAGTTGGGCCTGCAGGTCGTGCCGCCGCTGACGGCTGGCATGGCCGACGGGGTGCTCCGCTAGGGGTCTGGCACAGGCCTCCCGAGGCTGCCATGCTCCGGTGGTGCCCGAGACACCGCAGCAGGGCGGCCAGCTGGCCCGCCTCTTCGACGCCGTGTCGGAGACCTATGACGCGGTCGGGGTGGACTTCTTCGCTCCCGTCGCGGCGAGTCTCGTCCGGCACCTGCCTCCGCGCGCAGGCGAGTCGTGGTTGGACGTCGGATGCGGCCGGGGTGCGGTGATCCAGCAGGTCGCTGACGCCATCGGTCCCGGGGGGCGGGTCCTGGGCACCGACTTCAGCGAGGGCATGGTGCGTCAGGCTCGTCGCGCCGTCGCCGCGTCGGAATTCACGAACGTCGAGATCGTCGTCGACGACGCCCAGGATCCACAGGTGGCGCTCGGGTCGTTCACCACCCTCTCGAGCAGCCTCGTGCTGTTCTTCCTTCCGGCCCCGGACTCGGCACTGCGCCGTTGGCTGCCGCTCCTGACACCAGGCGGCCGACTCGGGATCACGACGTTCGGGCCCATGGACGAGCGCTGGATGCACGTCGACGCGGTGTTCGAGCCGTATCTGCCGGACTCCATGCGGGATGCCCGGACCACGGGGGCGAAGGGTCCCTTCGGGAGCGACGAGGGCATGGAAGGTCTCGTGTCGGATGCCGGGTTCTCGGGGGTGCGCTCCGCGACCGACGTCGTCGAGGTCACCTTCGCCTCGGCCGAGCAGTGGCATGACTTCACGTGGTCGGTAGGGCAGCGAGCGATGTGGTTGGCGGTTCCCGAGGACGAGCGGGCCTCTGTGCGAGCGGAGGCCGAGCGCCGGCTCGCGCTCGTGGCCGCGCCGGACGGCTCCGTCACTTTCCGTCAGGCAATCCGGCACACGCTCGCGGAACGGCCCGCCGGCTGATTCAGTCCGTCGACGGCGCCAGCATCGCCTCGGCGCTGCTGGCGCGCTCGTCGGCAGGGAGGGCGTGGAACATGAGCAGGCTGCGGGGTGACAGCGTCACGGAGCTGCCGGCCGGGTGGTGCTCGTCGGACTCGGCCGCCTGTCCGGTCGTCGTGTCGATGACGAGGCGGTACGACGAGCCGTACGGGGTTCCCGGCAGCGTGAAGTCGACCTCCGTGGTGCCCGCGTGCAGCAGGACGAGGAACGACTGGTCGCGGATCGGGCGGTTGTCGTCGTCGAGGCCGTGGCTCTCGCCGGCGAGGAACATGCCCAGCGTGCGTGCCTCGGGCGCGTGCCATGCAGCCTCGGCCACTTCGTGGCCGTCGCGGTCGATCCACGCGAGATCCTTCGGCCCCCCGGAGTGCAGCGGCTTGCCGTCGAAGAAGTATCGCTGGCGGAAGGCGCTGTGCAGCCGGCGCATCTGCAGGACCTGGCTTGAGAAGACCTTGAGGTCGGACTGCCACGGCTCCCAGCCCCAGTCGTACCAGGAGACGTCATTGTCCTGGCAGTAGGCGTTGTTGTTGCCGCGCTGAGTACGACCGAACTCGTCACCGCCGGCAATCATCGGCACGCCTGTCGAGAGCAGCAACGTCGCCATCATGTTGCGGAGCTGTCGGTGTCGCACCGCCGTCACGCTCGGGTCGTCGGTCTCACCCTCGACGCCGTAGTTGGCAGAGCGGTTGTTGTCGGTGCCGTCCCGGTTGCCCTCCAGGTTCGCCTCGTTGTGCTTGTTGTCGTAGGTGACAAGGTCGCGAAGGGTGAAGCCATCGTGCGCGGTGACGAAGTTGATCGAGGCGAACGGTCGCCTCCCCTCGGACGCGTAGAGGTCGGCGGAACCCGAGAGCCGCCAGCCGAGCTCCCCGATACCCGTCGATCCCCGCCAGAAGTCGCGGACGTTGTCGCGGTACTTGTCGTTCCACTCCGTCCAGAGCGGAGGGAACTCGCCCACCTGGTACCCGCCGGGTCCGACGTCCCACGGCTCGGCGATGAGCTTGACGCGACGCAGGATGGGGTCCTGCTGGATCGTGGTCATGAAGTTGCCCAGCATGTTGACGTCGTGGAACGAGCGAGCGAGGGCGGAGGCGAGGTCGAAGCGGAAGCCATCGACGTGCATCTCGGTCACCCAGTAGCGCAGCGAGTCCATGACCAGCTGGAGGACGTGGGCCTTGGACACGTCGAGGGTGTTTCCGCAGCCGGTGTAGTCGGCGTAGTACCGCCCGCGGTCGCGGAGGTGGTAGTAGTCGTCGTTGTCGATGCCGCGGAAGGACAGCGTCGGGCCGAGCTGGTTGCCCTCAGCGGTGTGGTTGTAGACGACATCGAGGATGACCTCGAGACCAGCTGCGTGCATGGCCTTGACCATGCGCTTGAACTCCGACACCTGGCCGCCCCGGCTGCCGGTTGACGAGTAGGCGGCGTGCGGCGCGAAGTAGCCGATCGAGTTGTAGCCCCAGTAGTTCGTGAGGCCGTCCTCGAGCAGGTGGACCTCGTCGACGAACTGATGGACAGGGAGCAGCTCGACAGCGGTGACACCCAGCGTGGTGAGGTGCTCGAGCACCGCCGGGTGCGTGAGACCCGCGTAGGTGCCCCGCTCGTGCTCGGGGATCGACGGATGCCTCCGGGTGATGCCACGCACGTGCGTCTCGTAGATGACGGTGTCGCCCCAGGCCGTGCCCGGCGACACGTCGTCGCCCCAGTCGAAGTGGTCGTCGACCACGACGCTCTTGGGGACGTACGGCGACGAGTCCGCGAGGTTGATCGCCAGATCGTCGCTCCCGACGTGCCCGAACACGGCGGGACTCAGGCGGAAGGCGCCGTCGATGGCCTTGGCATAGGGATCGAGCAGGAGCTTGCTGGCGTTCCAACGATGCCCGATGGCGGGGTTCCACTCGCCCTGGACCCGAAACCCGTAGCGGGTGCCCGCGGGCAGGTCCGCGATGTGTCGATGGAACACGTTGAACACGCGTTCGGTCAGCGGGACGCGCTCCTCGCGGCCCTGCTCGTCGAAGACGCAGAGGTCGACGGCGCTGGCGCCCTGGGCCCAGATCGCAACGTTGGCGCCCCCGTGTCGATCGGGGGTGATGCCCAACGGGTCCCATCCAGAGGAGCCGTGGCCAGTCACGCGCACACGGTACAGGCCGCTCCCGGGGTCGGCCTCGCTACGCTCGACCGCGGTGTCCCCGGCGCGGCCGGGGCCGGGAAGCGGAGGTGCACGATGCCGGAGTTCGTGTCGGTCGAGGTCGATGAGGGCGTGGCAACCATCGGGCTGAGGCGCCCGCCGATGAACGCGCTCTCCCTGCAGATGCAGCGCGAGATCAGCGACGCGGCCCGAGAGGTCGGCGGTCGCCCCGATGTGGGAGCGGTCGTCGTCTACGGCGGCCCGAAGGTGTTCGCTGCCGGTGCCGACATCAAGGAGATGAGCGGCATGACGTACCAGGACATGCTGCGGGCGTCGTCCGGACTGCAGGACGCGTTCACCGCCGTCGCCCGCATCCCTCAGCCGACCATCGCTGCCGTCACGGGATACGCCCTGGGCGGCGGCTGCGAGCTCGCTCTGTGCTGTGACCTGCGCATCGCTGCCACCGACGCCAGGCTCGGCCAGCCGGAGATCCTCCTCGGGATCATTCCTGGGGCCGGCGGGACGCAGCGTCTGCCGCGACTGGTGGGCGTCTCGCGTGCGAAGGAGCTGGTCTTCACGGGGAGGCACGTCGACGCGGAGGAGGCGCTGGCCATCGGGCTGGTCAACCGCGTCGTGCCGGCCGACGAGGTCTACGGCAGCGCGATGGAGCTGGCCGGACGCCTGGCCGCGGGTCCTGGCCTCGCGTTGCGTGCCGCCAAGGAGGCCATCGAACGCGGGCTGGACACCGACCTCGCGACCGGGCTCGACATCGAGCGGGTGCGCTTCGCCTCCCTCTTCGCGACGGATGACCAGAAGATCGGGATGAGCGCCTTCGTCGAGAAGCGCCCGGCCGAGTTCACCGGGAACTAGGGCCCGGCCCCTATCCTCGGACGGTGCGCGTCGTCCACCTGTCCTGGGAGTACCCGCCGATCATGTACGGCGGACTCGGGCGTCATGTGCACGCGCTGGCCGAGACGCAGGCCGCGAGGGGCGACGAGGTCGTCGTGATCACCCAGGCGGCCCCGGGTCACGCACCCGACGAGTACGTCAACGGGGTACGGGTCATCAGGGTCGAGCGCGACGCCCCTGACATCCCGGACTGGAGGACTCGGTTCATCGAGTGGACCTTCGGTTTCAATGTCGCGATCGCCCGTGCTGGAATCGCCCTGGCCCACCAGTGGCGTCCCGACGTGGTCCACGGCCATGACTGGCTGGTAGCGCAGGCCGCGGTGCTGGTGCAGGAGGCGGCCCGCGTGCCGTTCGTCCTCACGGTCCACGCGACGGAATCGGGACGGATGGGCGGGATGCTCGTGACCGATCTCTCCCGTGCTGTCGACTCGACGGAGAACTGGGCCGTCAACCGTGCCGATGGCGTGATCGTGTGCAGCACTTTCATGCTCGAGGAGGTCACCGGGCTCTTCGACTGCGATCCGGAGCGCATCTCGGTCATCCCCAACGGGATCGACGCGGACCAGTGGCGCACTCCCGAAGCGCGCCGGCGCGCCATGCGCCGCGAGTTCGGGGGTCCGTTGGTCGTGTACACGGGACGGCTGGAGGCGGAGAAGGGCGTGCAGACGCTGGTGGACGCGATGCCGATCCTGCGCAGGAAGGTGCCGGAAGCCCGAGCCGTCGTGGTCGGGGAGGGCAGCGCCGCCGGAGACCTGCGGGCGCGGGCGCGGCGTCGGCGGCTGGGGGAGGCGGTCCGCTTCACGGGGCACGTGTCCGAGGCGGACCTGCGCGCGCTGGTCTCGGCTGCCAATGCTGCCGTCGTGCCCTCGCTCTACGAGCCCTTCGGCTTCGTTGCGCTGGAGGCCGCCGTCATGGGGGCTCCGCTCATCGTGGCTCGCACGGGAGGGCTGGCGGACATCGTCCGGGACGGTCTCACGGGGTGGCAGTATCCGCCGGGAGACGCCGCGGGGCTGGCGGCCGTTCTCGAGGAGGCCCTGTCCGACCCGAAGCGAGCGCGCGAGCGCGCGACCGCGGCGCGATCGGATGTCATGGCACGCTACTCGTGGCCGCACATCGCGGATCTCACCGACGCGGTGTACCGTCGCGCCGCTGGGGGATGACCTGGCGGGCAGGCGGCATCTCGGTGGACTATATTACTGGCGAGTAACTAACGACGGGCTCCAGGAGGACGATCCGCATGAAGATCGCGGTATGCGTGAAGCAGGTTCCTGACACCTGGGCGGAGAAGGCGCTGAAGGCGGCGGACTCCACCCTTGACCGCGATGCGGCTGATGGGGTGATGAACGAGCTCGACGAGTACGCCGTTGAGGAGGCCCTGAAGCTGACCGAGGCGCACGGCGGCGAGGTCGTCGTCGTCACGATGGGTCCGGAGCGCGCCGGCGAGACGGTGCGCAAGGCGCTGAGCATGGGTGCCGACTCCGGTGTGCACCTTGTCGACGAGACCCTGCACGGCTCGGATGCGCTGGCCACGAGCTACGCCCTGGCCGAGGTGCTCAAGGACCGCGGGTTCGATCTGGTGATGTTCGGGTCGGAGTCCACCGACGCTCGGATGAGCGTCGTGCCGGCGATGGTGGCCGAGCGGCTCGGGATCGCGCAGCTGACGTTCGCGCAGAAGGTGGAGGTGTCCGGCCCGACGGTGACGATCCAGCGCGCGACCGAGACCGGCTACGACACCGTCGAGGCGCAGACGCCCGCGGTGGTCAGCGTGGTGGAGAAGATCAACGAGCCGCGCTATCCGTCCTTCAAGGGGATCATGGCCGCGAAGAAGAAGCCGGTGGAGACGCTGAGCGTCTCGGACGCCGGGCTCGACGCCGCCAGGTTGGGGCTGTCGGCGGCATGGAGCCAGGTGGAGGACTTCGCCGCCCGCCCGCCGAAGGCAGCCGGCACCATCGTCGTGGACGAGGGCGACGGCGGCGCGAAGCTGGCCGGGTTCCTGGCCGAGCAGAAGTTCATCTGAGTCGTCCGCACGCGAGCTCGAGGGAAGAGAGTCAGTCATGGGTGAGGTCCTGGTCCTGGTCGAGGATGTGGACGGTGTCGTGAAGAAGGTCACCGCCGAGCTGCTCACGCTCGCGCGGCGGCTCGGTGATCCGGCTGCGGTGTGGGTCGGTCCCGGCATCAGTGACGAGGCCGTCGCGGCTCTGGGTGAGTACGGCGCGGGAACGGTCTACGTCGCCGGCGACGCGGAGCTGACGAAGCATCCCGTGGCGCCCAAGGCCGAGGTGCTGGCCCAGCTCGTCGCCGACAAGGCCCCGGCCGCGGTCCTCATCGCCTCGACCGCCGAGGGCAAGGAGGTCGCCGGCCGACTGGCGGTGCGCACCGGCTCCGGCGTCGTCACCGACGCGATCGACGTCGCCGAGGACCTGACGGCGACACAGTCCGTGTTCGGCGGCTCGACCGTCGTGCACTCCAAGGTCACCACGGGCACCCCGATCATCACCATCCGCGGCAACTCCGTCGCGCCTGATCCGGCGCCGGCCACCCCCGCGAGGGTCGACGTGGCGGTGTCCTTGTCGGACGCTGCGACGAAGGCCACGGTCACCGGGCACACGGTCGCGGCCAAGGGCGGCCGCCCGGACCTCACCGAGGCGGCGATCGTCGTCTCCGGGGGTCGCGGAGTGGGCGGCGCGGAGGGCTTCGCGGTCATCGAGGCCCTCGCCGACTCCCTGGGCGCGGCCGTGGGTGCCTCCCGTGCGGCGACGGATGCCGGCTGGTACCCGCACCAGTACCAGGTCGGGCAGACCGGCAAGACCGTGTCCCCCCAGCTGTACATCGCCAACGGGATCTCCGGCGCCATCCAGCACCGCGCCGGCATGCAGACGTCCAAGACCATCGTCGTGGTGAACAAGGACCCCGAGGCACCCATCTTCGAACTCGCCGACTACGGCGTCGTCGGCGACCTGTTCACGGTGGTGCCGCAGCTCACCGAGGAGATCAAGAACCGCGGATGACCCCAGCCGTGGGGGCGATCTTCCGCCCCCAGCTCCCGCCGGAGCGGCTGCCGTCGGCCGTCCGGGCCGCCGAGGCCGCCGGTCTCGGTCAGGTGTGGCTCTGGGAGGACTGCTTCCTGGAGGGGGCGTTCTCCGCCGCCGGGGCGGCGCTGGCGTGCACGAGCTCCCTCACCGTGGGCATTGGCCTGGTGCCCGTGCCGCTGCGCAACGTCGCCGTCACGGCGATGGAGGTGGCGACGCTCGATCGGATGTTCCCCGGGCGGCTGGTGCTCGCGGTGGGCCATGGAGTGCAGGAGTGGATGGGGCAGGCCGGGGTCCGCGCGGAGTCACCGCTCGAGCTCATGCGGGAGTACCTCACGGCCCTGCGCAGTCTGCTCGCGGGGCAGCGGGTGAGCGTCGCGGGCCGGTATGTGCAGCTGGACGATGTGCAGCTGGGGTGGGCGCCGCAGAGCACTCCCCGGATTCTCATGGGAGCGACGGGACCGCGATCCCTGGCGCTGGGCGGGGAGCTCGCTGACGGGGTCGTCCTCGACGGCCTCAGCCCCGAGGGTCTCACTGAGTCACGGCGAGTCGTCCAGGCCGCCAGGCGAGCGGCCGGACGCCCCGACGGCGCTCAGGACGTGGCCTACATACGCGCCTTCACCGGCAGCGACGCTGCCGAGCGGCTGCGCGAGGAATTGGCCGGTGCTCACCTGCCGGCGGACGCGGGCGTCGCAGGCGACGTGCGCGAGGTGGCCGCGACGGTGCGTGCATGCGGGGACGCGGGGGTGTCCACCGTGGTGCTGCAGCCCGGGGCGGAGGAGCAGGACATCGAGAGCTACTTCGGGTTCGCGGCGGAGGTCGCGCGGTACGTGTAGGGCGGGTTCTGCAGCCGTGGCCTAGCCTTGCCACGTGGACGAGCGGGCATACCTGGATCATGCGGCGACGACGCCGATGCTCCCGCAGGTACGTGACGTCTGGCTCGAGGAGAGCCGCCGCGTCGGCAACCCTTCCTCGCTGCACGCCTCGGGACGTCGCGCACGCCGAACCGTCGAGGAGGCGCGCGAGTCGATCGCCGCCAATCTGGACGTGCGGCCAAGTGCCGTGGTCTTCACGGCCGGCGGGACCGAGGCCGACAACCTGGCAGTCAAGGGTCTGTTCTGGGCGAGCAGGTCAGCGTCCGGCGCCAATCGGCTGCTGGCGTCGGCGATCGAGCACCACGCCGTCCTGGACCCGGTGGTCTGGCTGCAGGAGGACCAGGGCGCGAACGTGAGCTGGCTTCCCGTGGACGGCGTCGGCCGAGTCCGCGTCGATGCGCTGGCGGAGCAGCTGGGCCATCCCGACGGCGTGGCGCTGTGCACCGTGATGTGGGCCAACAACGAGATCGGAACCGTCCAGCCGGTGGCGGAGATCGCGTCCCTGTGCCGCGAGGCGGGCGTGCTGTTCCACACTGATGCCGTCCAGGTTCTGGGGCACCTGCCCGCCGACCTCGGTGCGCTGGGGGCGGACGCGGTCACGCTCAGCAGTCACAAGATCGGTGGCCCGTTCGGCGTCGGTGCGCTCGTCGTGGATCCCCGACTCAAGCCCACTGCGGTGCTGCACGGTGGCGGGCAGGAGCGCGAGATCCGTTCCGGCACGCTGGATGCGCCCGGGATCGCGGCCTTCGCGACCGCCGTGGAGCACGCCGTCCGCGGGCAGGAGGCTCGGTCCGCCCACCTGCTCCGGCTCCGACAGCGCCTCGTCGAGGGCGTCATGGCTGCGGTACCGGACGCCGTGCTCAACGGCGATCCCGGGACCGGTGCCAGGGACCGCCTGCCGGGCAACGTGCATCTGTCCTTCCCCGGTTGCGAGGGCGATCTCCTGCTCATGCTGCTGGATGCGGCGGGTATCGACTGCTCGACGGGCTCGGCGTGCACCGCGGGGATCCCCGAGCCCAGCCACGTCCTGCTGGCGATGGGAGTGGCCGAGGGGCGGGCGCGTTCGTCGTTGCGCTTCAGCCTCGGCGAGTCGACAACCGACCGCGAGGTCGATGCCGTGGTCACCGCCCTGCCCGGGGCCGTCGATCGGGCCCGTCGCGCGGGCTCGCTGTCGGTCAAGGTGGGCTGACGTGCGAGTGATCGCCGCGATGTCGGGCGGCGTCGACTCGTCGGTTGCCGCGGCGCGCCTTGTCGACGCGGGGCACGAGGTGGTCGGCGTCCACCTCGCCCTCTCCCGGACGGCGGCGACTGCTGGCGGTAGCCGCGGCTGCTGCACCCTTGACGATGCCCGCGACGCCCGTCGGGTGTCCGACCTCCTCGGGATCCCGTTCTACGTGTGGGATCTGTCCGAGCGGTTCCGCGAGGACGTCATCGACGACTTCGTCGAGGAGTACCGGCGAGGGCGTACCCCCAATCCGTGCCTTCGCTGCAATGAGCGGATCAAGTTCGCCGCTGTGCTCGAGCGGGCCCTCGCCCTGGGGTTCGACGCGGTCGGCACCGGTCACTATGCCCGGGTCATCGCAGGGGTAGACGGTCCGGAGCTGCACCGCGCCGTCGACGCCGCGAAGGATCAGTCCTACGTCCTCGGCGTGCTCAATGAGGTGCAGCTCGCGCATTCGGTGTTCCCCCTCGGTGACAGCCTCAAGTCGGAGGTGCGTGACGAGGCGGAGACCAGAGGACTGCTCGTGGCCCGCAAGCCGGACAGCCACGACATCTGCTTCATTCCGGACGGTGACACGGCCGCGTTCGTGCGTGCCCGGGTCGGTGCCGATCCCGGGGACCTTGTCGACGCAACCACCGGTCAGGTGCTCGGTCGCCACGAGGGAGCCCACGCGTTCACCATCGGCCAGCGTCGGGGGCTCAACCTGAAGGTGGCCGCGGCCGGCGGCGCGCCTCGATATGTGGTCGACGTCGACGTCGCCTCCGGAACGGTCAGCGTCGGTGCACCCGAGCTGCTCGATGTCGACCTGGTCGAGGGGACGCGTCCGGTCTGGCCGGGACGCCCGCTGGGCTCGGACCCCATCGCCGTGCTGGCACAGGTGCGTGCGCATGGTGCGCCGCACCCCGGCATCGCGCGGGTCGAGGGGGACCGCCTCGTCGTCGAGCTCCTGGAGCCGGTGCGGGGGCTGGCGCCCGGTCAGGCGATCGTGCTGTACGACGGCACTCGGGTCGTGGGGTCGGCGACGGTGGACGCGACCCGGCGGGTCAGTGCATGAGCCTGCCCTGGGGTCCCGCAGTGGCCACCGGCGTGGGATCCCTGCCGGGCACGTCGTCGCTCGAGGCGGCCCGAATCGTGGCAGGGGAGCTGCCGCGGTTCGTGCACGTGGTCGAGCTCCCGCACCGTGGTCCGGGCGCGGACATGATCGGTCGCACGGGAGGCATGCTCGCCTCCGTCTCGTCGGGACTGGGCCTGGAGACCACGCCGGACGGCTGGCGCATCTCGGGCGGTCGGGGCCGGCAGATGCGGCGGGCGTCGTCGTTCCTCGGCGAGGACCTCGACGCGCTCGAGCAGACCGCCGTCGGCTACGAGGGCCCGCTCAAGTGCCAGGTGGCTGGGCCGTGGACCATGGCGGCGGCCGTGGAGCTGGCATCCGGCGAGCGAGCCCTGCGGGACTCTGGGGCCGTCTGGGATCTCGCCCAGGCCCTGGGGGAGGCGATCGGAGCCCACGTCGAGGACCTTCGTCGGCGCGTGCCCGGCGCCACCGCGGTCGTCGTCCAGCTCGATGAGCCGGCCCTTCCGGCCGTGCTCGCGGGGCGGATCGGCACGGCCAGCGGGCTGTCGTCGTACCGGGCCGTCGACCCGCTCGACGCTCAGCGCGTCCTGGGGCACGTGCTCGAAGGCGCGCGGCGACAGCTCGCCACGGCCGGGGTGCACTGCTGCGCGGCCGGTGTTCCCTTCGCGCTCCTGCGGTCCTCTGGGGCCGACTTCGTCAGCATCGACGTGACGCTCCTCGACGCGGAGGGCGACGAGGGGATCGGCGGGATGCTGGAGGCCGGACTAGGGCTCCTCGCCGGCGTCGTGCCTGCCACCGGCGACGGGGTCATCGGTGACACGCGTGCCAGCGCTCCGCTTCGTGACCTGCTCAGCCGGCTGGGGCTGGAGGACGACCGCTGGCTCGCGCCGATCGCGGTCACGCCGACCTGCGGGCTGGCCGGTGCAAGCCCCCGGTGGGTGCGGGCTGCCCTGACAGCATGTCGCGCCGTCGGGCATGTGCTTCGGCACGACGAAGGAGACGTCGCGGAGGTGGGCGATGACGGCTGAGTCCGCGCGCGCGCGCTGGGTGGAACTCGTCGACGCGATCAATGCCGCCCGCGTGGCCTACTACCAGGAGGACGCGCCGAGGCTGTCGGATGCCGAGTACGACGGCCTGTACGCCGAGCTCGTCTCGCTGGAGCAGGCGAATCCGCACCTGGTCAGCGGCGAGTCGCCGACGCAGACCGTGGGCGGCGCCCGATCGGAGATGTTCGAGCCGGTCGAGCACCTGCAGCGCCTGTACTCCCTCGACAACGCCTTCGATTCCGACGAGCTGGCGTCCTGGCTTGACCGGGTGGAGCACGGGCTGGGCTCGGTGCCATCCATGCTGTGCGAGCTCAAGATCGACGGACTCGCGGTCGACGCGGTCTACGTCGACGGCCGGCTGAGGACGCTGGCCACGCGCGGCGACGGGCGGGTGGGGGAGGACGTCACCTACAACTCCCGATTCATCCCCGCGGTGCCCCAGCGCCTCCAGTCGGCCTCCGGGCGACCGGTTCCCCGTCTCCTCGAGGTGCGGGGCGAGATCTTCTTCCCGGTGGCGGACTTCGAGCGGATCAACGCCGAGCAGCAGGACCTGGGGCTGCCCGCGTTCGCCAACCCCCGCAACACGGCGGCCGGGTCGCTGCGGCAGCGGGTCGACCGGCGCGAGGAGGAGCTTGCGGCCGTTCGTGCCGAGGGGCGCAGCGGCGACCGCGTCGAGGCGCGGATCGTCCGCATGGAGGGCGAGCTCGCACGTGCCGTCGCCCGGCTGGATGGGCTTCGCCTCACCGTGCACGGGATCGGTGCCGTCGAGGGCGCGTCGATCACTCGGCAGAGTGAGGGCTACGAGGTGCTCGCGGACCTCGGGCTGCCCGTCAGCGGCCGCGCGCGCGTCCACGACACCGCGGCCGGGGTGCGGGAGTTCATCGACTACTACGGGGAGCACCGCCACGACGTCGAGCACGAGATCGACGGAGTGGTCATCAAGGTGGATGACATCTCGTTGCAGCAGCAGCTGGGCGAGACGTCGCGGGCTCCGCGATGGGCGATCGCCTACAAGTACCCGCCTGAGGTCGTCCGCACCAGGCTCCTGGACATCCAGGTGAACGTGGGACGCACGGGGCGGGTCACCCCGTTCGCGGTCATGCAGCCGGTGAAGGTCGCCGGGAGCACCGTGTCGATGGCCACCCTCCACAACGCGTTCGAGGTCGAGCGCAAGGGCGTCCTCATCGGCGACATGGTGTTCCTGCGCAAGGCCGGCGACGTCATCCCCGAGGTCCTCGGCCCGGTCCTGGAGGAGCGGGACGGATCGGAACGGG
>JAHECS010000080.1 GCA_024641635.1 Actinomycetes bacterium
GGTGGCGTGTCGGGGGTCACTTGCGTCCCTTTTGTCACAACTGCCCCTACGGTTGATACGTGCATCGTGCTTCCCCCACGTTGCTGGTCCTGGTGACGTGCATGGCTGCCTCCGTGATGACGGCTGTCCCCGTCGCGGCGGAGGACTCCGCGCCCCCCTCCGCGGCCGTCGATGCCACCCCTCCCCCCGTGCTGCTCGCCCCGCGCCCTGCCGACGGCCCGTCCCCCACCGCGGAGCCATCGCCAACGCCCGGCTCTCCCGACGACGAGGCCGGCGTGGAGCCTGAGCCCTCCCCCTTCGACACCACGACCACGCCCTTCGGCACCGAGCCCTCGCCGTTCGCCTCAGCGTCGGACACCCTCATCAGCGTCAACGTGGTCATGGCCGGCGAGACGGTCGGCTCAGCACGACCGTCGGTTCGGCTGCCGCGCATGCGCCTGCCGCTGCGCAAGGGCCACTACGGCTCCAAGGTGGCACGTCTGCAGGAACGGCTCGCATGGCTCGGCTACGACGTCAACACAAGCAACCGCATGCGCGACGCCTTCGGCCGGTCCACGAAGGCGGCAGTCAAGGACTTCCAGGCAAAGAACTGGCTTCCGGTCACCGGCAAGGTGAACAAGCGCACCTGGAAGGCGCTGCGCAAGCAGGCCGAGCCGGTCGGCTTCCTGCCGCTCGAGTGCACCGACGTGAAGGCGTCGCTGTGCGTCGACAAGACGTCACGCACGCTTCGGTACGTCGTCCAGGGGAAGGTCCGGCTGACCACCGATGCACGGTTCGGCGCCCCGGGCATGGAGACGGACGAGGGCGTCTTCGCCGTCAAGGAGAAGAGCTTCAACCACACGTCGACGCTGTACCACACGTGGATGCCGCGGGCGATGTTCTTCAACGGCCACGAGGCCGTGCACTACTCCCCTGACTTCGCCCGCTACGGCTACCTGCACGGCTCCCACGGCTGCATCGGCGTCCGCGACCTGGACGTGGCGACCACGCTGTTCGACAAGGTCGACGTCGGGACCCGCGTCTACGTCTACTGGGGCTAGTGCGTCGCAGCCTCAGCCGGCTGCCCAGCCGAGGCCGGCTTCGCCGCGTCGCGGCGGCGGATCACCCAGAAGAACGCGACCAGCGTCGGGATGACATAGGCCAGCCAGACCGCGACCTCGAGCCACGTCATCTTCGGCGACAGGCTGAGCAGGCCGCGGACGAACGTGGCCACGACCCCATCAGCGGGGAAGGTGCTGGTGAGGTCGAAGGCCACGTTGTCCTCACCCGGGAGCCAGCCGAGCTCCTGGAACTCGTGGACGGCGTAGCGGAGGATGCCACCGGCCACGAGCACGAGCAGGGCACCCGTCCAGGTGAACAGGGCGGTGAGATTGAGCCTGACCGCCCCGCGGTACATGAGGAAGCCGAGGGCGACGGCGGTGAGGAGACCGAGGAGAGCACCGCCGACGGCGCTGCCCGCCTCGCCGGAGGCGCGGATCCCGGCCCACAGGAAGATCGCGGTCTCCAGCCCCTCGCGGATCACCGCGAAGAACGCGACCACGGCGACGGCCACGGTGCTGGTCGCCAGCGCCCGGTCGAGCTCGCCGTGCAGATGGGCGCGGATATGCCGGGCGTTGACGGCCATCCAGAAGATCATCCAGGTGATCAGGCCCACCGCGATGAGGGACGTGATGCCCGCGAACGCCTCGGCAGCGCTCTCGCTGAGCTCGTCGCTGACGAAGGTCAGTCCCAGGCCGAGCGCGACCGACAGGGCGATCGCCACCCCGACGCCCATCCACAGCCGCGCGAGGGCGTGCCCGTTGCTCGTCTTCACGAGGTAGGCGACGAGGATCGCCACGATGAGCGCGGCCTCCAGGCCTTCGCGTAGGCCGATGAGGTAGTTGCTGAACACGCCCGATCCTCCGAGTTAGGTTTGCCTAAGTAAGCCTAACCTAAGCATGACAGACGGCCGCCGGGCAAATCCCCCGCCGTGAGGGGCCGACGGCGGCGGGGTGGCCGTGGCACGGGTCCCCGTCCTACCGTTACCGCCATGCACAGCGACGCCACGACCGTGAAGGACTACCTCGCCACCCTCCCGGACGACCGTCGCAAGGCCATCTCGGCCGTCCGCGCCGTCATCCGCAAGAACCTGCCGCGGGGCGTCGTCGAGACGATGAACTGGGGAATGATCTCCTACGAGGTGCCCCTGCGAACCTACCCGGACACCTACAACGGGCAGCCGCTCATGTACGC
>JAHECS010000008.1:0-32130 GCA_024641635.1 Actinomycetes bacterium
GAGGGTGATGCCCGTCAGCCGGGCGCGGGAACCCGCGAGTCCTGGCCTGTGGACAACGCGGACGGACTCTGGCGCCTGTGGACAGGCGGGCGCCGGGTCAGCGATCGCGGGCGACGATGAGGTCGCCCATGCCCACGGTGACGAAGGGGCTGAAGGAGTAGGTGTCGAGTGCCTCGTTCAGGGTGTCGGCCATGGCCTGGCCGTTGATGCGCAGCTCGACGCCGCGGAAGATCGTGGTCCGGGTCGACGTTCCGGTGACCCGGGCCCGTGACCGGATCGAGGCGATCTCGAACAGGTCGGCATTGGTGCCGTCGGCGAGGACGCAGTCGACGAGACGGGCCCGCGTGTCGATGGTGGGGGTCGAGCAGCGGACGGCCTGGCCGGTGACGGTGTTCAGGAGCCGGAAGCCGCCAGCGGCCGCGTTGGCGGTGCCGGTCTTGGCCACGATGGGGAGCGACACGCGCGCCGTCGTGCCGGTCGATGTCGTGACCACTGAGCCGGGGCTGACCCCGACGAGCACGATGTCCTCGGCCGCCCACGTGGGCAGGATGCCGTTCCCGGTCGAGAAGGAGAACGTCCCTGACGCCGGAACGGTGTCGGCCGCCTGCGCCGGCCCGGCGGTGAGAGCGGTCACGGCCACGAGGCACATGGGGATGAGCAGACGTCGGAGCATGCCGGATCCTCCCTCGGCTCGGTTTCGTGCGGCTGTTCCGACAGGATAACCCTGTGGCCGACGTCGACCCTGCGCCCGCGCCGCTCACGGAGCGGCTCTCCGCGGTGCTGGGCGCCGAGCACGTGCTCACGGATCCCGTCCTTATGGAGCAGTACGTCGTCGACTGGTCGCGTCGGTGGCGTGGCGACGCCCTCGCGGTCGTCCGCCCCGGAACCACCGACGAGGTGGCCGAGGTTCTCCGGCTGTGCCACGACGCCCGCGTGCCCGTCGTCCCCCAGGGGGGCAATACAGGCCTCGTCGGTGGATCGGTACCTCCACCCCAGGGGCCGGATGCCGTGCTGCCCGTGGTCCTCTCCACTCGCCGGCTCGATCACCTCGGCGAGATCGACCACCTGGCCGGTCAGGTCACCGTGGGCGCGGGTGCAACGCTGGGCGACGTGCGGCGGCATGCTGCGGCCGCTGACTGGACGTACGGCGTCGACCTTGCCGCCCGCGACTCGGCGACGATCGGCGGGACCGTCGCCACCAACGCGGGAGGTATCCACGTCGTCGCGTTCGGGATGACGAGGGTGCAGGTCGTCGGCGTGGAGGCGGTCCTCCCCGACGGGACGGTGGTGTCGCACCTGGCGGGCATGCTCAAGGACAACACCGGATACGACCTCGGCTCCCTCCTGTGCGGATCGGAGGGCACGCTCGGGGTCATCACGGCCGTCCGGCTCCGCCTCCACCGGCCCGTGGGGCGCACAACCGTCGCGCTGATCGGCGCTCAGAGCTACGCCGAGGCGATCGCGCTCATGTCGACGGCGCTTGCGCCCGGTACCCGGCTCGTCGCTGCCGAGGTCGTCGACGAGCAGGGGATGGACCTTGCTGCGCGCGTCAACGGATCCTCGTGGCCGTTGGAGCGGCGGCACCCGCTGGTCGTCCTCCTGGAGGTGGCCGACGGCGGGGATGCGTCGGGACTTGTCGGCCTCGACGATGCGGACGTCGTTGTCGGCCTCGACGCGAACGAGCAGGCCCGGATCTGGGCGTTCCGGGAGTCCCAAGGCGAGGCGTTCTCGTCCCTCGGAGTGACGCACAAGCTGGATGTGTCCGTTCCCCTGCCTGCGCTCGCCGCCTGCTGCGACGAGCTGCGGGACATCGTCGGAGCCATCGACTCGGTCGACGCCTTCGGCGTGTTCGGGCACCTCGCCGACGGAAACATCCACGTCGAGATGCACGGACCTGAAGCGGAGGACCTGAGCCCGGACCTCGCGGTGCTGGAGTGCGTCGCCCGCTATGGCGGATCGATCTCCGCGGAGCACGGCGTGGGGCGGGCCAAGGCGTCGGAGCTCCATCTGTGCCGGTCCGCGGCGGAGATCACGGCGATGCGGGCGCTGAAAGCCGCCTGGGACCCCCTGGGTCTCATGAACCCGGGTGTCCTCTTCGAGACCGCGGTCTTCTAGCTGAGCAGGCGGGCGAGGGCGTCGGGTGACTCGACCACGGTGAGAGCGCCGGCGGTCAGGAGCTCCTCCTCCGTTCCGTAGCCCCACAGCACGCCGATCGTGCCGATCCCGTGCGCGCGGGCGCCGTGGACATCGTGCTCGCGATCGCCGATCATCACGACGGCGCTGCCGTCGGCCAGTCGATCGCGACCTCGGAGCTCGTCGAGCGTGTGCGAGACGACCGACGCCTTGTCGTGTCGCAGGCCGGCGAGGTCGCTGCCGCCGATGAAGGCGAAGTGCCCGGCGAGGTCGAAGTGCTCGAGGATCCGAGTGGCCGAGTAGGTCGGCTTCGAGGTGGCCACAGCCAGAGTCAGGCCGGCGTCCGACATGTGCCGGAGGAGCTCTGGAACGCCGTCGTAGACGGAGTTCTCGAACAGGCCGACGTCGTGGTACCGCTCCCGGTACTTCGCGATCGCCTGCTCGATCTGGGCATCCGTCATGCCGAAATGCCGCCCGAACGTGTCGGCGAGCGGTGGGCCGAGGAAGGTACGCAGGGTCTCGTCGTCGGGGTGCGGGATGCCCATGTCGTCCAGGGCGTAGCGAACGCAGTTGACGATCCCTGGGGCCGAGTCCGTGAGGGTGCCGTCGAGGTCCAGGAGGATGACGTCATACGCGCCGGTGGCCATCGGCCGAATATGGCACACGGCGGCTCGTCGTCGGTCTCACGGTGCCGCTCCGGTCCTAGTCTGGGCGGGTGAGCAGGCCGATCGAGGTGGTCGCGCACCGCGGCGCCAGCGGCGACGAGCCCGAGCACTCCCTCGCCGCCTACCTCCTGGCGGTCGAGCAGGGCGCGGATGCCATCGAGTGCGATGTGCGCCTCACGGTGGATGGCACTCTCGTGTGCGTCCACGACCGGCGCATCGACCGCACGAGCACAGGTCGGGGCACCGTCAGCGCGATGACGCTCGAGGAGCTGTCCGCACACGACTACAGCCGCAACGACGACACGTGGATCGACTTCGAGGACCCGGCACCGGATGAGACCCGCACCTCGGTCCTCACTCTTCGGACCCTCCTGGCCACGCTTCTCGACGCGTCGCCGACCATCGGCTTCGCCATCGAGACGAAGCATCCCGTGCGATACGGCCGCTACGTGGAGGACGCCGTCGCGGACATGCTGCGGCACTTCGGCCTGGCCCGCACGAACGGGACCGAGCCACGCGTACGAGTGATGTCGTTCAGCCGCACAGCGGTCACGCGGTTCCGCGAGCTCCTTCCGGGAACGCCCACCGTCCTCCTCATGGACGACGTGCCTCGCCGGTACCGGGATGGGTCGCTGCCCGCGGGCGTGAGCATCGCGGGCCTGTCCGTCGACATCGTCCGCGCGCACCCGCGGTACGTCGAGAAGGTGCATGCGCGGGGTGGCGGAGTGCATGTCTGGACGGTCGACGAGCCCGACGACATCGCACTGTGCTCGTCCTTGGGGGTGGACGCGATCATCACCAACCGCCCGGCACAGGTTCTGCGAGTGCTCGGCCGGTAGGTTGCGCGCATGGGTAAGAAGAGCTCAGCCAAGCGGTCGGGCGCCGCAGCCGTCGACGCGTCGGACGTCCCGGTCGTCGGAATGCGGGAGCCGTGTCCGTGCGGATCGGGTCGCCGCTACAAGGCGTGCCATGGCCGATCCTCCGCTGCGGTGTTCGTCGGCCCGGCACGGCCCTTCGAGGGCCTGGTGTCGGAGTGCGACATCGTCGCGATGCGCGAGATCGTGCCCGCTGCCAGCGCGAAACTGACCCTGCTGGGTGAGCATGCCGATCGGGACGTGACGCTGGTGACCGTGCTGCCGATGGCCTGGCCGGCGCTGGTCCGTGCGGACGGATCCGTCCTCGTCGGACTGCAGGTGAACGTCGGATCCGGGGATGCCAGTCGCGACCTCGCCGACGCCATTCTCGGCGCACTCGAGGCCGAGCCCGGCGAGCCCGTGGCGCTCGGCCGGGTCACGACTGACTCTCCTCGCTTCCAGGACCTGGTCGACCCGGACGTCGCGCTCGACATCACCGTTCACGACAACTTCGAGTTCTGGGTCGACGGGGCCGGTGACATAGCGGATGACGTTCGCGCCTCCCTCGAGCGCGCCAGCTCCTACGCCCACCCGACCGTCAAGCTGGCCAGCGTGCCGTCGGCCTACTGGACGCAGATGGGCGAGAAGGAGCATCTGCGGTGGGTGATGCCGCACGACGAGGAGACCCTGCTCGACGCCCTTGCCCGCCTGCATGCCGCCGGCGCGGACTCCCTCGGCGAGGGCACGCGCTTCGTGGGCATGTTCCGTGCTCAGGGACTTGTCTGCCCGGTGTGGGACCTGCCGCTCGGGATGGGGGCGGAGGCGGTGGAGGAGCCCGCGGCCGCGTTCGGGGAGCGGCTCGCTGCAGCGCTGTCGGACGACGCGCCCCTGTCGAGCGAGCAGCGTCGGGCGAGGGCGGGACTCACCACGCGTCAGGTCACGCTGCGCTAGGAGGCCACCCCACCGCGGCCCCGGAGGGTGCGGACGGCCTCAGCTGCGAAGACGGAGTTCCCCCAGACGTAGCGCTTGCCCAGGCGACCGGGTTCGCTCGCCAGGCGGAAGGCCCACTCCAGGCCGCTGCGCTGCATCCACGGCGGTGCCTGTGGCTTGCTGCCCGCGAGGAAGTCGAAGGCGGCGCCGACGGCCATCGCCACCACGGGTAGTGCACTCGCCAGCCGTGCCACCTCGACGTCCTGCCGGGGCGTACCCAGGCCGACCCAGACGATGGTCGCCCCCGACTCCCGGATCCGCTGGTCCCGGTCTCGCAGGTCGTCTGGAGTCGCCGGCCGGAAGGGCGGGCTATCGGCGCCGACCACCTGCGCGCCGGGGAAGTCGGCCGCCAGCTTCGTCTGGAGCAGGCGGAGTGTCTCCGGCGTGCTCCCCAGCAGGTAGTGCCGCGGACCGTCGGGCGTCGACCGGCTGAACACTCCGCGCATGACGTCGGGCCCGTAGACGCGTTCCCAGGCGGCGGCCTCGGCCGGGTAGGCGCGCTTGCCGACCCAGGTGATCGGGACCCCGTCGCTGAACACCGCGTCGCCGCGGCCAAGGAGCCCCGCGTACTCGGCGTCCTTGCGGGCCAGCGCAACGTTGTAGGCGTTGCAGAAGTGGACGGCAAGGCCGGGATGGCCGCCTTCCCCGCCGACCGCCTCGCTCGCGTCGACGACGAACGTGATCGCCGAGGCCAACGGCATGACGGTGAAGCCGACGCGGCCGATGCTTCGCGCCTCGGGTGAAGGAATGAGCGGACTCGCCACGGTCTCCCCTCACGCCCCGATGAACTCGACGGCCGTCCACACGGCCAGCACCGTCAGGATGCCACCGGACACGAGCCGCAGTCGCCAGATCGGCACGCGTCGCTGCAACCAGGCGCCCAGGAGCACCGCGAGGGCCGAGACCACGACGAGCGCTGACCAGGATCCGATGAAGACCGAGAGCGGCTCGCCGGTACGGGCGGCGAGTCCGGCGGTCAGCAGCTGGCTGAGGTCACCCCACTCGGCGGTGAAGAGGATCGCGAAGCTGGTCGCGAAGACGCGGAAGGCGCTGGTCGTCGCCTGACGCGAGGCCCTCTCGGCGACCTCACCCTCCTCCTTTGCCTCGCGGGCGATCTCGTCGGCGCGGGAGGTCATGCCCCCGCGGATCATGATGACCGCGCCGACGGTGAAGAGCGTGAACGTGACCCCCAGGACGAGCCTCTGGGGCAGCAGCGCCAGCAGGCCCCCCGCAGTCACGGCGATGAGGACCTGGACCGCGAAGGCGGCGGCGACACCGAGCCACACCCACAGCCGGGGGAACCGGGTCGCGAGGACCAGCGTCGCGATGAAGGTCTTGTCCGGCAGCTCAGCGGGGAAGACAAGGGCGAACGTGGCCGCCACGATGGCCAGGTCGATCACTGGGAGTCGGGGGAGCCGGGGCGATGGCCTGGAGCGTCGGGGTCCTCTGGCGTCTCGGAGTCGAGCAGGTCGACGGCGAGGCTGGGCCACACGACGGGCGTGGGAGGACGTCGTTCCCCCGACCACGGGGCCGGAGTGACGTCCAGCGCCTCGCACAGCGAGTAGGCGGCGTACTCGTACCGCTGGCGGGCCTTCCGGAAGCGCTCCCAGGCCTCGTCGAGGTCCTCGTCGATGGGGAAGCCCGACTGCTGCAGGACAACGACGGCCCGGTCGAAATCGGCGCGGGTGAGCCGCAGTGGTCGCTGCTCGCCCCGCCCCAACGCGGCAACGGCGTCAGAGTCCATCCCCATCAGAGCGTCCATCTCGGCGGCCTGCTCGACCGCGTTCATCCGGTGGCTCCATCCGGGCGCGGGCTCGCGTGATGACGTGGCGCCAGGCACCGGCGTCGCGACGCGTCCGATGAGGGGCCTGCGAGGTCGCCAGCGTCGCCGCTGCGACACGATGACGTAGAGCACCTCGAACGCCTGGCCCCCCTGCACGAGCAGGCGGTGAGCCCCCGTCCGCTCCAGCGACCGGTTCAACGCGACCTGCAGCGCGGCGGCGTCCATGACGGCGAGCAGGGCGATCGCGTAGTGCCGCATGGCACGCGCCGAGCGGACCCACACGAGGACGGGGTAGGTCACGTGGGTCATCCGCAGGCGCGCTGCCGCCTCGCCCCAGTGCCCGAACTCGTGCGTCAGGCCCGGAAGGTTGTCGGTCAGGGCGAACCTGGACAGCAGTTCTGGCCCCCACGCGGGCTCGCCCGCCGCGGTGGAGAGGGTCGTCACGTCCACCTCGCGCTCGAGGTAGGCCGAGTAGATGGTCGGCAGGAAGCCGATCATGAGGGCGATGACGATGGGCCCGGTGGCCGCTGCGAAGAAGTCGATCACCGTCTGGTCCTGGGTGTTGACCGACGCGAAGCCGAGGGTGAACAGGCTCGAGCCCGCCTGCCTCAGCGAGTCACCGAGATCCTGGCCCCCGATTCCGTAGAGCAGGAGCCCGTAGGCCAGCAGGTACAGCAGGAGCCAGGTGATGAGCTGCAGCAGGATCGTCGACGGCCCTGCCCAGGCAAGGACCGCGTCGCGGCGGATGTAACCCTTGCGAAGCCGCGACAGGGCGGTGGCCGTGCTGGTGACGATCCGAGCGACGGTGTCGCTGATGACCGACCGCAGCGAGCGAGGGATGACGACGGTGCGCATGAGGCTGGCGGTTGTGGCGAAGAGCAGGAACAGGCCGATCAGTGACGCGCTGCCGCGTGAGAGCACGTCTGTCATCAGCTCCGACACCCGCCGATGGTCCCACATCGGCCTACTACGCTCTGGGTGTGACTTCGGACCCCCAGTCGGCGTTGATCGTCGCGATTGTCGGCATCCTCGTCGGTGTCGCGGGGGTCGCACTGGGTGCGGTCGCACTGGCTCGACTGGCCCGCCTGCAGCGTTCGTACTCGCTGCTGAAGGCGGCCGAGGGTCGCGAGACGATCATCGACGTCATGGGCCGAACCATCGACGAGTTCCACGACCTGCGCGACGAGGTCGCCGGCCTGGACTCCACCCTGGCGGCCACGCGACGCGACCTCGCCATGGCGCTGCGTCACGTCTCCGTCGTGAGGTACGACGCCTTCGGTGACATGGGCGGCCGGTTCTCCTTCTCGGCAGCGCTCCTCGACGATTCCGGCGACGGGCTGGTCGTCACCTCCATCCACGCCCGGAGTGAGACGCGCACCTACCTCAAGGGCCTGTCCGGCGGGGACAGCGACATCCTCCTGTCACCCGAGGAGCAGCAGGCCGTGCGCATCGCGAGAGGCCTCGAGTCGTGACGGCGCGAACCGCGTTCCTCGGCCCGGCGGGCACGTTCTGCGAGGCGGCGCTGCTCAGCATGCCGGCATGGCGCGAGACCGAGCGGCTACCGTCCGCGTCGGTTCAGGCGGCCATCGACGCCGTGCGGGCGGGCGAGGTCGACCAGGCGCTGATCCCCATCGAGAACTCGGTCGAGGGATCGGTGTCCGTCACCCTCGACGAACTGGCCCGCGGCAAGCGGCTGGTGATCTTCGACGAGGTCGCGCTGCCCGTGCGCTTCACACTCATGGGCCGTCCGGGGATGGTCCTGGAGCAGGTCTCGTCGGTGGCCTCGCATCCGCACGCGCTGGCCCAGGTCCGTGACTGGGTGGACGCAAGGCTGCCCGGTGCCACGGTCATCCCGTCGCTGTCCACCGCGGGGGCGGCCGCCTCGCTCCTGCACGACCCGGCGCCGTTCGATGCTGCCGTGGCGCCGCGCCTGGCCGCCGAGCACTACGGGCTGCCGATCCTCGCCGACAACATCGGCGACACGGAGGAGGCGACGACTCGCTTCGTGATGGTGCGGCTGCCCGGCGGGATTCCCGCTCCGACGGGCGCTGACAAGACCACGTTGTCGCTGTACATGAAGCAGGACGAACCGGGCGCACTCCTGGCGATCCTCACCGAGTTCTCCGTCCGCGGGGTCAACCTGACCCGGATCGAGTCGCGTCCGACGAAGAAGGTGCTGGGCGACTACTTCTTCAGCGTCGACATCGAGGGCCATGTCGCCGACTCGCGGGTGTCCGAGGCGCTGATGGGACTCCACCGGGTGTGCCTCGACGTTCGCTACCTGGGCTCGTATCCCAGGCATGACGGAAAGCAGCCGGTGCTCCGCGAGGGAGTGACCGATTCGGACTTCGCCGAGGCCAGGGACTGGCTCGACAAACTGAAGGGGAGCGCACAGTGAGGTACTTCGTCACCGGGGCCGCAGGCTTCATCGGATCCCACTTCGTGCGGGAGCTGATGGCCGGTGCCTACGGCGTCGAGCCCACCGGGGTCACGGTGTACGACAAGCTCACGTACGCCGGAAACCTCGAGAATCTCGCCACGGTCTCCTCGGATCCTCGGTACTCGTTCGTCCAGGGCGACATCTGCGACGGCGACCTGCTGGACGAGGTGCTTCCCGGCCACGACGTGGTCGTCAACTTCGCGGCGGAGACGCACGTGGACCGCTCCATCCACGGGCCGCAGGACTTCATCGTGACGAACGTGGTCGGCACGCAGACCCTTCTCGACGCCTGCCTGCGCCATCGGGTGCCGCGCACGGTGCACATCGGCACCGACGAGGTGTACGGCTCGATCGACGAGGGGTCCTGGGACGAGAACGAGCCCCTTCGGCCGAACTCGCCGTACTCGGCGGCCAAGGCGGCAGCCGAGATGCTGGTCCGTGCGTATCACGTCACCTACGGCCTGAACGTCTCGAGCACGCGCTGCTCGAACAACTACGGGCCGTACCAGTTCCCGGAGAAGGTGATCCCCCTCTTCGTCACCAACCTGATCGACGGTGCGAAGGTGCCGCTGTACGGCGACGGGATGAACGTGCGTGACTGGCTGCACGTCGACGATCACTGCCGGGGCATCGCCCTCGTCGTGGCGAAGGGCGGGCCGGGCGAGAGCTACAACATCGGCGGCGGACTCGAGCTGAACAACCGCGAATTGACGGAGAGGGTGCTCGCCTCGATGGGGGCCGACTGGTCGATGGTCCAGCCGGTGGAGGACCGCAAGGGCCACGACCGGCGCTACTCCGTGAACGACGGAAAGCTGCGGGCACTCGGGTACGCGCCCCAGCACCGGTTCGAGGATGGCCTCGCGGAGACCGTCCAGTGGTACAAGGACAACGAGGCCTGGTGGCGCCCGCTGAAGGCGAAGGCCGCGATCGGCTAGAGCAACCCTCGTTGAGTGCGGGGTTGTTGGGGTGCCACGGCCCGCCGCGGCCCCAACAACCCCGCACTCAACGAGGCAACGGGGGTTTGGGCTGACAGGATGGGGCCGTGCGCGTTCTGGTGATTGGCAGCGGGGGACAGCTGGGCTCGTGCGTCGTGGACGTCCTCGAGCGCAACCACAGCCTGGCCATCCTGGGGATCGACTACCCGGAGATCGACATCACCGATTCGGTTTCGACGGAGCTGGTCTTCGGCGGCTTCGATCCGGACTACGTGATCAACTGCGCCGCCTACACGGCCGTCGACGCTGCGGAGACGGATGAGGACGCAGCCATGATGGTCAACGGCCTGGGTCCACGGACGGTGGCGGATGAGTGCCGCAAGGCCGGGGCATGGCTGGTGCACGTGTCGACCGACTACGTCTTCGACGGGACCGCGACTGCCCCCTATGCCGAGGACGCCCCACCGTCGCCCGCGTCCGCCTACGGTCGCACGAAGCTGGCCGGCGAGGTCGCCGTTCGGGAACTGCTGCCGGACATGCACTACCTGGTACGGACGGCCTGGCTCTACGGGCAGCAGGGCAGCAACTTCGTGAAGACGATGCTGCGCCTGGAGAAGGAGCGGGACACGGTCTCGGTGGTGACCGACCAGCTGGGCCAGCCCACGTACGCACTCGATGTCGCGGAGCACATCGGACTGCTGTTCGAGCGGCACCCGGCGCCGGGCACGTATCACTGCACCAACACCGGCGAGGTCTCCTGGCACGGCTTCGCCCGCGAGATCTTCCGGCTCGCTGGCGCCGACCCGGACCGCGTGCTGCCGACGACGTCGGCCGAGTTCGAGCGGCCCGCCCCCCGGCCCGCCTACTCGGTCCTGGGTCACGACCGATGGGTCGAGCAGGGACTGCCGGTGATGCGACCGTGGCTCGAGGCCCTGGAGGCGGCCTTCGCCGACGGAATCACCGCCGACTGATCCTCACGCGGGTTCGTCGATCCAGGCACGTACCCACCGGGTGATCTCGGTCAGGCACGCATCGTCGACGATGCCGGCCTCGCCCACGATTCCTTCCCGGTTGAGCGTGCGTACCTGCTCGGTCGCGGCGAAGGTCTCGGACGAGAGAGCGACGTCCCCCGCGACGGCCACGCGGTGGGCCCACGGGCGGTACCGAGTGGTGCACGGCACCGCCGTCACCAGACTCGTGGCGCTGTGGAGGAACAGCCGCGAGGAGATGACGATCCACGGGCATCGGCCGCACTGCTCCCGACCGATGCTGTCGGCGATGTCCACCCAGACCACCGACCCGGGGGCGATCATGCTCGCCAAGGCTCGTCCGTCAGCCCGTCGGGGTCGGTGACGTCCCACTCCGCGAACTCGGCCATGTACTCGGCGCGCTCCTCATCAGTCATGGCACGCATCTGCCGGGCTGCGACCTCGACCGTCTGCCGCCACAGATAGTCGTCGAGGAGCTTCTCGACCATGCTGCCTGCGGTCAGCCCCTGCTCTGCCGCGAACGCGTTGAGTCGGTCGCGGAGTGCGCTGGAGACCTTGATCGTCGTGGCCGACATGCCCGAAGTAGACGTGGAGTATGCCGACGCATCAAGCGGTGATCGCGTCCAGGACCTCGGCCACGCCGTCCCCCGGGACCGGCCCGGTGATGAGATCCGCATGCTGTCGCATCCGGGCGTCGGCATGACCCATGAGCACGCCGACACCCGCCCACTCGAGCATGGCGATGTCATTCATCGAGTCACCGATGGCGATCGTCCGGCCCTGGTCGAGGCCGAGACGGTCGCAGAGCCTCGCGAGCATGGTGGCCTTGCTCGTGCCCTGCGGCCCGATGTCGAGCCACGCCACGTCGCCGATCCCGAAGACGACGGAATGCAGGCCCAGGGCCCGCGCGAGGGGCTCGAGGCCCTCCTCCATGTGCTGGGACGCCTCGCTGCGCACGACGAGGCGGATCACCGGCTCGCTCAGGAGGTGCTCGAACGGCACCTCGAGGATGCCCATCGTGAGCGCGTTGTTGGTGAAGGCGCGGTTCGTCCGGAACACGCCGTCGACGCCCTCGACGGCGTAGAAGCCGTCGGGAACCAGCTGTTCGACCTGCAGGAGGATGTCACCCGGTTCGAAGCTGATTGTCTCGACGATCGACTCGGGCTCGACCCGAGCAAGGAGGGCGCCGTTGCTGCAGACCGCCCAGTCGAGCATCCCCGCAGCCCGGCAGACGGGGACGGTGGTAGACAGCGACCGACCGGTGGCGGCGACGACCAGGACGCCCATCTCCTGGACCCGGGAGATCGCCTCGACGACGCGCTCGCCGATCATCCCGTTGTAGGGCACCAGAGTGTCGTCGAGGTCGATGGCGACGAGCTGGGGGACGAAGCCGTCGGGGAGGCGCATGATGATCCGACGCTACTGGACCGGTGTGAACGCCGATCGGCCGCCGAGGAACGGACGCAGGGCCGCGGGGATGGCGACGCTGCCGTCGGCCTGCTGGTGGTTCTCCAGCAGTGCCACGATCACCCGGGGCATCGCGCACAGCGTGCCATTGAGCGTCGCGAGCGGGCGCGTCTGCTCCCCGTCCCGCATGCGGATCCGCAGCCGTCGAGCCTGGAACTCGGTGGTGTTCGACGTCGACGTGATCTCCCGGTACGTGCCCTGGGTCGGGACCCACGCCTCGATGTCGAATTTCCGAGCGGCGCTGGAGCCGAGGTCGCCGGTGGCGACGTCGATGACGCGGTACGGGATCTCGAGGGCGTCGACGAACTCCCGCTCCCACGCGAGCAGCTGGGCGTGCTCGGCCTCCGCGTCCTCGGGACGGCAGAAGACGAACATCTCGACCTTGTCGAACTGGTGGACGCGGATGATCCCGCGGGTGTCCTTGCCGTACGAGCCCGCCTCCCTGCGGTAGCAGCTGGACCAGCCTGCGTACCGGAGCGGAAGCCGGTCGCCGTCGATGATCTCGTCGGAGTGGTACCCGGCGAGCGGCACCTCGGACGTGCCGACGAGGTACATGTCGTCCTGCTCGATGCGGTAGACGTTCTCGGCCGCCTGCCCCAGGAAGCCGGTGCCCTCCATCGCGCTGGGCAGCACCAGGCTCGGGGTGATCATCGGGACGAGCCCGTGCTCGACTGCCTGCTGCATCGCGAGGTTGAGGAGTGCGAACTCCAGGAGGGCGCCCGGACCCGTCAGGTAGAAGAAGCGGGAGCCTGACACCTTGGCGCCCCGCTCGACGTCGATGGCGCCGAGCAGCTCGCCGAGCTCGAGGTGGTCGCGGGCTTCGATGCCCTCAGCCTCGAAGTCGCGCGGCGTGCCGACCTCCTCGAGGACCGTGAAGTCCTCCTCGCCGCCGATGGGGGACTCGAGATTGACGAGGTTGGAGACCTGCAGCCACAGGGCGTCGACGACGTCGCCGGCGGCCGCAGCAGACCGCTCGGCCTCCTTCACCCGGTCCGAGAGGGCCTGCGCCTGAGTCATGAGGGAATCAAGCTCCGTCTGGGCGTCCTGCCGCGCCTCGTCCGTCCCGGCCTTCTTGAGGGCGCCCTGCAGGGGGCCGATGCGCTTGCCCAGCCCCTTCTGCTCGCTGCGCAGCTCGTCGAACGCCGTCTGTGCCTGCCGCTTGGCGATGTCGGCGGCCACGAGCTCGTCGACGAGCTCGACGTTCTCCCCGCGCCGACGCTGGGACTCGCGAATCCGGTCGGGGTCGGTGCGCAGCACCAAAGGATCGATCACGCCCAAAGCCTAGGCGTTGCCCAGACCTCGAGGTCATTCACCCGCGTATGCCAGAATCCGTCCGCTCTGCCTGCGCACTGCGGGTACGGGGAGAGGAACGACGCGAGTGGACTACAACTGGCTGACGTCGAAGGCCGAGGCTCGTCCGGCCGGCGAGAAGGGCTGGGGTTCGTTCGCGGTCGAGCCCATCGCGACGGGCGAGACCGTGGCGGCCTTCGGCGGATGGGTCGTCGACCGCGACACCCTCGCGACGATGTCTCAGGACCGACAGTCACGATCCATCCAGGTGGACGACGACCTGTACCTGGTGTCGGACGAGACGCCGGAGCCGGGAGACATGCTCAACCACTCCTGCGAGCCCAATGCCGGGCTGAAGGGCTCGGCTCTGCTCGTGGCCATGCGCGACATCGCGGTCGGCGAGGAGATCACCTTCGACTACGCCATGTGCGACGCCAGCGACTATGACGAGTTCTCGTGCATGTGCGGCGTGCCCACCTGCCGACAGGTGGTGACGGGAGCGGACTGGCGGGACCCGGTGCTGCAGGCCAAGTACGACGGCTGGTTCTCGCCGTATCTCGTGAAGCGCATTGCGTCCCTCCCGTCCCTGTGACCCACGGAGAAGAGATGCCGCACGGCGAGATGACGCTGCGTGAGGTTGATCTCGACCGCGATCTGACTGTTGCCGTCGACCTTGTTGCACGCTCCCAGCAGCAGGCGATGGGCTGGGTGGACATGACGAGCGGCTTCGTGGTCGCGACGATGAGCGGCCCCGAGGCGGTGCCGTCGGAGTTCCGCCTGGGCGTCGTCGGTGCCGAACCGGTCGGGCTCCTTCTCGTCGAGCAGGACCTGCCTGCACGCGAGGTCTTCGTCGACGCGTTCGCCGCGGGGGACGATGCGATGCATCGGCTCGCGCAGCTCGTGGATGCAGGACTCGGGGCCGCTCGTCGCATCGCCGGACCTGATCATGCGCGCGCCGAAGCCGGCATCGACCCGTACGTGCCGGGAGACGCGCTCTGGCAGGTCAGCGCCCTGCACCACCCTGGCGATGGCAGGTATCTCGAGGTGCTGACCGGCCTCGAGTTCCGGCCCGTGCGGCGGTTCTGGCGGATGAGCCTGGACCTCGTGGGCTGGGATCGGGAGCCGTCAGCGCTGCCGTCCGGCGTGACGGTCCGGTCGGCGATCGACAACGCCGACCTGCGCCTGGTCTACGCGGTCGAGCAGGCGTCCTTCGCGGACCATTTCGGCTCCTGGATGAAGCCCGACTTCGAGACGTGGATGACGGAGATCTCCTCGCGTCCGGGGCACGACCCCGACCGGTGGTGGATAGCGGCGCTCGATGGCGATCCGGTGGGCATCTGCCTTCTCGACAACTCGAGGGCCGAGCAGGGCGAGGATCACGTCCGTCGCATCGGCGTGCTGCCGCAGGCGCGTGGCCGAGGCATCGCCCGCTGGCTGCTCGAGCGCGCTGCCCACGAGGCCGCGGCGCGCGGGCAGAGCGCCCTGACCCTGTCGGTCGACGGCGAGAACAGCACCGGGGCCACGCGGCTGTACGAGTCGGTCGGCTTCGCGACCCGGCACGTGGTCGACATGTGGCTGCGTCCGCTCTACCTCCCGGCCGCCGCGAGTGACGACAGCAGGTAGGCGTCGCCCCAGACGTAGGTTCCCTCACGTCGGTCGGCAGGCACGTTGTAGGCCTGACGCTGCAGCACGCCCTCGCCCCCGCCCGTGACCCACGGCGACGACGTCAGGGTGCCGAGCGTGGTCAGCGCATAGTCCCGGTAGCGCGCCGCCCGGTCCGCGTCCTGCTCGACGATGGCGAGTGACAGCAGGCCGTCCACCGCAATCGCGGCGGCGGACGAGTCCCGTGGTGACCTGGCCCCCGTGGCATCGAGATCCCACGCGGGCACGCACCCGGCGGGGACGTTGGCCATCCAGTACTCGGCGGTCGTGCGCGCGGCCGCAAGCAGTCGCGGGTCATGGGTGAGCAGGTATCCGCGGCTGAAGCCGTTGAGCGCCCACGCCTGCCCGCGCGACCAGGTGCTGGAGGTGCGCAACCCCTGCCCGTAGATCGGTCCGAGCAGCCTTCCGGTCCGCGGGTCGAAGGCCTGACGGTGGATGGTCGATCCGTCTGACCGCACGAACGTTCGCGCGAGGGTGAGCAGGTGCCGATGCCCTCGCCTGACGAGCAGGTCCCCCTCGGCGCCGCCGAGCCGCCGGCCGGCCTCGATGAGCATGGGTGCGTTCATCGCCGAGTCGATGATGAGTCCCCACTGACCTGCGTAGTACGCGGAACGGATGGCGCCGACCTTGCCGTTCCAGCGGGTGGACAGGCTCTGAGCGGCGCGGCGCTTCGCGGATGCGTAGTCGCGACGCCGAGCGTCGTCGGGATCGAGGCGCTGGCCGAGCGAGGCCGGCAGCCCGACCATGAATCCGAGGTCGTGGCTCCCGCGCCATCGGGCGACCGGTAGGACCGCGTCCGTGTACGTGCGCGCACGGTTGAGCCAGACCTGATCCCTCGTCCGCTCGTAGAGCAGCCACAGCGATGCGGGGAAGAAGCCTGACGTCCACGCCAGGCGACTCGTGCGCACGTATTCGGACGAGCCGGTGGCCCCGAAGGGGAGTGTGCGTGGCCCGACGAGCCTGGAGAGGTGGTCGTCGGCGATCACCCACGCCCGCTGGTCGTCGACGGGGCGGATCTCCTTGGGGCAGCTCACCGTCGAGGAAGCGGCGACGGGAGTTGACGGCAGGCCGGCGAGGGCCAGGAGTGCCGCAGTCACGCTGGCGGCGACTCGGGTGCGGATCACGTGGCGAGGACGACCTTGCCGGTCGCAGCCCCGTCGGCGATGAGCGTGTGTGCGTACGCGGCATCCCGCAACGGCAGGATGCGATCGACGGTCGGGCGCACGACGCCGGCATGGATCCATGGCCAGACGGTCCGCTCCACCTGACGACAGATCGCGGCCTTCTCCGACTGAGGGCGCCCACGCAGCGACGTCGCGTGCACGGAGGCGTTCTTGCGGAGCAGCGTGTTGAGATTCAGGTCAGCCGACGTCCCGCCCTGCAGGCCGATGATGACGAGACGTCCGTCTCGGGCGAGTGCGCTGACATTCCGTTCGAGGTAGGTGGCACCCATGTTGTCGAGGATCACGTTGACGCCCCGGCCACCGGTCTCCTCCCGCATCACGTCGAGGTAGTCCTGGTCCCGGTAGTTGATGAGCACTTCGGCCCCGAGGGCGGCGCATCGGTCGAGCTTCTCCTTGCTCCCGGCCGTGACGGCGACCCGCGCCCCGAGAGCACGACCGATCTGGATTGCCATGGTGCCGACGCCGGAACCACCGCCGTGAACGAGGAGCCACTCGCCTTCGCTGAGGTTGGCGACCAGATCGAGATTGCTCCACACGGTGCACGCCACCTCAGGCAGCGCGGCGGCCTCGACGAGCCCCACTCCGGTGGGCACGCTCATCACCTGGCCGAAGGGCACCGCCACCTTCTCCGCGTAGCCGCCGCCGGCCAGGAGGGCCACGACTCGCTCGCCGATGTGGTCGAGGCTGATCGCGGCACCGACCGCGCTGATCGTTCCGGCGCACTCGAGACCGAGGATCTCCGACGCCCCCGGTGGAGGGGGGTAGTGCCCCTGTCGCTGGAGCAGATCGGCCCGGTTGACCGCGGTGGCGGCCACATCGATGATCACCTCTCCCGGCCCCGGCGTCGGGTCCGGCACCTTCGTCCACTCGAGGACCTCTGGTCCCCCGGCCCCGGAGCAGGTGATGGCGTGCATGCCGACCTACCTCTCGACGGGGTTGTGCCTGATCACCACGAGCCGATCACCTGGCTCGAGACGGTTGATGGCGTTGGTGTCGAAGCGGTGCGCGACGCCCTTGCGGATCACAGCCAAGACGATCTGCCCCTGAGCGTCAAGGTCGGCCGGCGACTGCCCGAGCTCCTCGCGGGTGATCTCCCGCTCCATGACCTCGAGGCCGCGCCCGGAGTCGAGCAGGTCCTCCATCAGCTCACCGGCGGTCGCGGAGAGCAGCGAGAGCCCCATGAGCCGGCCCGCCGACTCGGCGGTGGGAATGACGTTGTTGGCTCCGGACTGGCGCAGGATCTCGGTGTTCTGGGCCTCCCGTACCGCCGCGACGATCGTGGCGTGGGGAGACAGGCGTCGCGCCGTCAGGGTGACGAGGATGGACGTGTCATCCTCGTCGGTCGCCACGACCACCCGCTTGGCCCGCTCGATGGCGGCGTCGCGTAGCACGTCCTCGCGCCGGCCGTCGCCGACCACGCCGACGAAACCGTCTCGCGTGGCCTCGTCGACCGCCGTGCGATCGGTGGCCACGACGACGACGTCGTTGCGGGATGTGCCGGCGTCGACCAGCGAGCGAGCGGCAGCTCGGCCCTTGACGCCGTAGCCGATGATCACGGTGTGGTCGTTCACGTTGCTCCTCCAGCGGTTGGACCGCATCTGCTCGCGGGTGCGCTGCGTCAGGACCTCGATGGTCGTGCCGACCAGAACGATGAGGAACAGGAAGCGCAGTGGGGTGATGACGAACACGTTCGCGAGACGTGCCGAGTCGCAGACGGGCGTGATGTCGCCGTAGCCCGTCGTCGACAGCGTCACGGCTGCGTAGTACAGCGAGTCGAGCAGCGACAGGCCGGACTGGTCACCGCGGTCCTGGTAGCAGTCCCGCTCGGCGTAGACGATCAAGGTCGTCGCGACGAGTGCGCCGACCGCGATGAGGAGGCGAACACCGATGTTGCGGATCGGGCTGAATCGACGCTCCGGGAAGTTCAGCGGCGGTGGCGCGGACGGATCAGCCGACGAGCTGCCGAGCCGGGTCCTGCGTCTTGGCATGTGTCCGTTCCCTGAGGTAGAGGACGCTCACGATGAGCACGCCTGCGATGGCGATCATGCCAGCAATGAGGGTGGAAACGCCGAGAAGCTTGAGGGCCGTGGCGGCCAGGATGGCCATGAGGAGGTACCGAAGCGCCTGGCCGTCATAGCGGGAGGACATGCGAGCGCCGATCCAGACTCCCGGAATCTGCCCCAGCAGCAGTGACGCGACGACCGCGATGCTGATCTCGCCGAAGCCCGCGTGGGCGATGGCTCCGGCGATGAGCATGGGCACGGCCTGCGTCAGGTCGGTGCCGACGAGGATCGACGGACGAAGCAGCGGATAGAGCAGCAGCAGGGTCGTGACGATGAGGGAGCCCGACCCGACGCTCGTCATTCCGACGAGGAGTCCGACACCCAGTCCGAGGATCAGGGTGGGCAGGGGCTTGACCGGCATGTCCAGGCCCTTGGGTCGACGGTCCGCCCTGATCCCGGAGGCGCGCCGCCCGACCCAGACCTTGGCCACCATCGCCGCGAGGGCAAGGAGAAGCACGTAGCCGATCCACGTTCGGATCGTCTCGCTCGCCTCGTCGGTGCCGAGGACGCGGGCGAAGATGACGGTGCCGAGGATGACTCCGGGGATGGAGCCGGCGGAGAGCCAGCCGACGAGGCCCCAGTGCACCGTCCGCGCCTTGATGTGCACCCAGGCGCCGACGGGCTTCATGAAGGCCGAGGCCACCACGTCGCTGGACACGGCCGCGGCGGGGGAGACGCCGAAGAGCAGAACCAGCATCGGGGTGACGAGGGCCGCGCCGCCCATGCCGGTGAGGCCGACCATGAGGCCGGCGGCGAGTCCGCCGAGGGAGAGCACGAGGTCGATGCCGAGCACGTTCACCCCGACACGGTACTGCGATTGTCGGGTATTTCCTACTACATCAGTGGGAAATGTGGGGTATGTCACGACCGAGGAGGTCGAGCACCTCGACGACGTCGCCGCGGCGGCCGGCGCCGGGCGGGATGACCGCGACCGCGTCGGCCCCCGCCCAGCCGGCCAGTCCGTCGTGTCCGGTGCCGTGAAGCGGGCGGGCCTGGGTGGCGGCCGCGGACACCTCCAGCCGGACCGGGGTGAGCGACGTGTCGTCGGCGTAGTCGGCCGGCTCCGCGTCATCCATGAGGACGGCGGCCCGATGCTCGCCTGGCTCCGGATCCCCCCGCAGCGCGCGGATGAGCGGCCCGGCCAGGGTGACCAGGCCTGCGAGCGCTGCCGGGGGGTCGCCGGGAAGGCCGACGAGGAAGCGGCCGTCCGGGAGGCGCGCGAGGAGCATCTGCGCCCCTGGCGTGACGCTCACGCCATCGACGAGCCACCGGGCGTTGAGGTCCCGCAGGACCGTGCGCAGGTGGTTCTCAGGACCCGGGGCGGTCGACCCGGTGGTGATGAGGACGTCGACCGCGGCGTCGTCGATCTCGCGGAGCAGCAGGTCCACGGTGTCGGGGGCCCGCACCGCAGGGTTCCCGCGCGCGCCCAGGGCGCCGACGAATGCGGGGACGGTGTGGCCGAGGGCGTCGCGGACCCGGCCGTGACGCGGAAGCCCACGATCGAGGAGGGCCGAGCCCAGGACGAGGACACCGACGACCGGGGGCGGGACGACCTCAAGCTGGTCGAGTCCGCGCGCCGCCGCCAGCGCCAGCACGGCCGGGGTGACGGGTGACCCCGCCGGGACGAGGAGGTGCCCAGCGGTCGAGATGGCCCCCTGACGGACGATCCCCTCGCCCAGGTCCGGACGCACCCGCTCGTCGGGGATCCCGGTGAGCGGATCATGCATCCATACCTCGACCCGGCCGTCCGCACGCTCGCGAGTGCTGGCCGCCTCGCCCCCGATCACCGCATCCGTGTGCCGGGGAATGGGTTGGCGGACGTCGACACGTGCGGCCCACCCCCCCGTGAGCGCGTCCAGATCGTCGAGCGACCACGGACCCTCGCCGCACACGGCGTAGCCGTCCAGCGCCGCGCTGTCCGCAGAAGGTTCGTCCTGCACGGTCGCCAGGTCGCGGGCGAGGTTGCTGCCGCCCGCTTCATCGAGTCGGGCCTGCACGGCTCCCAGCGGTCGGGCGGCAGTGCGAGCGACGTGCCGCGCCTGGTGCCACGGCAGCACGCCGTCCAGCCCGTAGGTGCTCACGGGGTCATGCTCGCACGCGCACGGCGTGTGCCGGGTCAGCTGCCCTTGGTCGTCGTCTGCGGCTGTGCAGCGGGCGCTTGCTGCTGAGGTGCCGCCTGGGCTGCCGGTGCCGCCGCAGGCTGTGGGGCGGCCTTGCTCTGCTGCTGGGGCGCCGCGGCCTGCGGCTGCGATGCCTTCCCCGCGTTGCTCGACTGCGGCTTGCGGGAGGCGCTGGTTGTCGAGGGCTTCTTGGTGGACGACGACGGGCGTGACGTTGAGGGGGCGTTGGACGAGGGACCACCAGAGGCGGCAGCTGCGGTCGCCTGCAGCCGCGCTGCTTGCCGCGTGAGCTTCTTCGCGGCCCGGACGAGCTTGGCCCGGTAGTCGTCGAGTCGCTGCTTCTCCCGCGCCAGGCTGGCCGCATACGCGTCGAGGTCGGCCTGGGTCATTCCCGATGTCGTCGTCGCGACCTGGACGGTGGCGCTGTCGACGGCGGGCGCCTGCTCCGAACTCGCCGGGGCTGCGTCGATGCTTTCGGAGTTCGCCTCTGCGTTGGCTTCGATCGTGCGGGCTCCGAGCAGCCCGACGACGCCGATGCACGTGGCGGTCGCGAGACCCGCTGACAGCACCCGGCTGGCGGCCGACGTCCCCTTGAGCGGCGGGCGGCGATGCATCGTCCGACTAGTCATCGTCGGAGTCGTGCCCGGAGTCGTGCCCCGACTCATGGTCTGCGTCGTCGTCGTGACTCGAGCCTGAGGACGAGGTCGAACTGGGCGTCGGGGTGGGCGCAGGCGCGTCCTGGTTCACGATCCAGTCGTAGGCGACGCCGCTGCTGACGTCCACGTACCCGGTCACCACCGAGCCGTCCTTCCGCTCGACGCGGACCGCCCACGCGTCGAAGCCTCCGTGCGACGTCTTCTCGACCTTCGTGACGACACCGCCGTTCGTGCCCTGCAGCACGACCTGGATCGCCTTCTCCGAGGAGATGCTCCGGGTCTCGGAAGCCTTGGGCTTCGAGGTCCGCGTCGGCTTGGGCGAGGGCTTGCTAGGAGCCTTCTGCGTAGTTGCGGCCGGCTTCTGGCTCGACCGCTTCGTGGTCGCGGCCGGAGTCTTGGCGACAACCGCGGTCTGCTCGGCGACCTCGGGGAGCTCAGGGAGCGCGGACGCCTCGATCGACGGAAGCTCGTCCACCGTTGCCTCGGGCTGGGGCGCTGGGGCCTGCGTGCTCGGTGCCGGCGCCTGGCCCTCAGTGGACTCGGCGGACACCAGCGCCATGGTCGTCGACTCGGGAGCACTGCTGGCGGCCGCGTTGATCACCGCCACACTGGCGACCGACCCCGCGACGAGGATGCCCCCGGCCGCGACCACGGTGGCCAGGATGCTCGAGCGCTGCATGGTGGACTCCTTCTGCCTCGTCTTCGATGTCGAACTGCTGCCGTGCACTCGTGACGCTATGCGGGCGCGGCCAAGATGCGCACCAGCCGGGGGTTAAGCGGAGGTAAGGGTGTCCCGTCCCGCCGCGCGAACGGGTCGGGTGGGGCCCGGTGCGGGCACGAACCCGCGGGCCAGCAGGCCTGTGACGACGAGCCCGGTGCCGGCGAACAGGAGTGCCAGGGACCACTCGGCCATGGCATCCGTACCGGCGAGCACGTAGTGGGCCGTGGCAAGCGGCCAGGCCGCGTAGGCGAGCAGATGTGCCCGGGTGAACCAGCGGTTGCCAATGAGGCCCATGCGCGCCCGGATACGGCCGAGGAAGCTCACCGGCAGGAGCAGCCAGAAGGCGACCGTGCCCAACGCGACGCCGGTCGTCTGCCACGGGGCCATCCCCGGGACGAGGATCTGGGCGACGGTGAACCGGACCGCGGGATCGACCAGGAGAAGCACGAGATGGGCGGCGAGGAAGCCGAGCGCCACGGCTCCGAGCCAGCGGTGCAGATCGAGCAGGCGCATGGGCGAGGCGAGCCGGCCCAGCACCTGGGTGCGCAGCAGGATGCCCCACACGACGACCGCCGTCAGGAGGCCCCACGCGGTGACGCCCGTGGCGCGGATGCCGAGCCAGGTCCAGGGAAGGTCAGCCATGGTTCTCCTCGTCGGTGTGCAGGAGGTCGTTCTCGGTCAGAAGGATTCCCGTGACGCCGTGCTCGCGCAGCCACGCCTGGGCCGCGCGCGAGTCGAGGAGGAGGGCGGTCGTCGCCGTGACCTCAGCCTCCCAGGCGGTGCCGGCCACGACGGTCGCCTGGACCAGGTCGCTCGTGCTCATCGCGCCGGTTCGGGGATCGATCACATGGTGCCGGCGCCCCTGGGCCCAGCGCCGCTTGAGCGTGGTCGACGTCGCGACACCCGCTCGCTCCGTGCCCTCGGGGAACTCGAGCACCCGGAGCAGGCGATCCGTGTCGGACACGGGCAGGCGTTCGTCCTCGACTCCTACTGCCCACGGTGAATCGTCGACACCGGCAAGCGCGATGTCGCCGCCGAGGTTGACGAGCACGCCGTCGGCGCCGGCCGCGACGAGGTCATCCGCGATGGTGTCCGCCGCCAGTCCCTTGCCGATAGCGCCGGGATCCAGACCCACGCCGGCGGGAAGGGAGATGGTTCCCTCGTCGATGAGTACCCCGGTCATGCCGGGGGCCGAGGCGACGAGGACATCGGTGATGGTGCTCGCGGGCCGGGATGTCACGGTCGCGAAGTCGGCGTCGTAGCCCAGCGAGCGCACGGATTCGAGGACCGTGGGGTCGAAGAGGCCGCCGGACAGGTGCCACGCCTCGCGCATGCGGGTGGCAAGCAGCAGGAGGTCGGCGGAGGCGGGCCTGGGACCGCTGCCCGCCGACGCATTGAGATGACTGAGCTCGCTGTCCTCCCGGAACCTGCTCCAGCACTGCTCGAGCAGGTCGACGCGCGTCCGGGCCAGTCCCGCGAGCTCCTCGGCTCCGGAGCCATCGGCGAGGACGAGGACATGGCAGTCCGTCCCCATCGCGCGGAAGCGCAGCTCGGCCCGGCCCATCGGTCAGCTTCCCTTGGATGTCGACTGCGGCTTGGCGGGCTTCGGTGCTGCCTTGGCCACCGGCTTGGGAGCGGGCTTCGGCTTGGCTACCGGCTTGGGGGCGGGCTTCGGCTTGGCTACCGGCTTGGGAGCGGCCTTCGTGAGCGCCCTCGAGTCCGCCTTCGGCGTGGACGTGACGTTCCGGCCCTGCTGCTTGCCAACGGCCTTCAGGTCCTTGGCAAGACTGAGCAGCTGGGCTCGGTAGGCGTCGAGCTTGGTGGCCTCGCCCTGCAGCTGCGCGGCGTAGGCGTCCAGCTGGCCCTCGGTGAGACCTGTGGAGGAGACCGCGAGCGTGGCACTGCCTGCCTGGACGGACACGTCCTGCTGCGTCGCGGCGCTGTCGGACATGCCGCGCACCCCGACGGCACCGACGAGCCCGACGCAGGCGGCGGTGGCGAGTCCCGCGGACAGGAGGCGGTCGGTGGTGAAGCGGGTGCGTCCCGTCCTCAGCGGTGATGCGTGGTGCCTCGGTTCGGTCATGGTCCTGTCTCCTGTGCCGTGGTCGGGGAAGCTCGACAGTGACGACGGTAGATGCGAGGCCAATCGGAGCGAGCCACGGCGAGGTTAAGCAGCAGTAAGGTCTCTGCCGCGAGGCCGATCGCCGACCGCTGGGCCCTGTTCTGTGCCCCTCCGCGTGACACGATGTGCCCATGAAGGTGCTCGTCGTCGAGGACGACCCGGCCGTGTCGGAACCCCTGCTGGCCGGCCTGCAGCGCAATGGCATCGATACCGAGCACGTCGGGTACGCCAGCCAGGTCGTCCTTGCAGCGCAGGGAGTCGATGTCGTGCTGCTGGATCTCGGCCTGCCGGACGGTGATGGCATCGACGTGCTCCGCGAGCTGCGACGCGTTTCCGACGTTCCTGTCATCATCGCGACGGCGCGAGGCGACGAGACCGACCGCATCGTCGGGCTCGAGCTGGGCGCGGATGACTACGTGGTCAAGCCCTTCTCGGTCCGGGAGTTGGCGGCCCGCGTCCGCGCCGTCGCACGCCGCCGCCGCGTCGACAGCACACTCGAGACCGGCCGCGTCGTCGTCGACCGCTCGCAGCATCGCGTGTCCGTCGACGGGTCCCCCATCGAGCTCACCGCGAAGGAGTTCGACCTGTTGGCAGTGCTGGCCGAGGAGCCCGGCCGCGCGGTGCCGCGGCAGGAGCTCTTCTCCCGGGTGTGGGATCCGGTGTGGGTGGGTACCGGGAAGACGCTCGACGTCCATGTGGCGTCGCTGCGCAAGAAGCTGGGTGATCCGGAGCTCATCGAGACGGTCAGGGGAGTCGGCTACCGGCTGGCGGTGGACACGGCGTGACCCGTCGGCTCGTCCTGGCGATGGCCGTGCTCGTGGCAGTTGTCGCTGCGGCCCTGGCGTTTCCGCTGGCAAGCGTTGTTGCCAACGACCAGCGAGCGGCGTTCATCTCCGGGCTCGAGGTGGACACGCTGACGACAGCCGCCACGATGTCCGCCCAGCCCTACGTCGACTGGCAGTCCACCGCGACGTTGACCGCAGAGCGCACCGGCGCGCGAGTCGTCGTCGTGAGTCCCGACCGATCGCTGATGGCCGACAGCGACAACTCCTCCCTCGACCGGCTCTTCGACCGGCCCGAGATCAATGCCGCCCTGGCAGGCTCCCTGACTTCGGACGTGCGCACGTCGCAGACTCTCGGCACGCAGCTCCGCTACGTCGCCGCGCCGGTCATCCAGAACTTCGGCGTGGTGGCCGCTGTGCGGCTGTCCCTGCCTGAGTCGATCGTCGACCACGAGGTGCAGGAGACGCAGCGATGGCTCGTGGTCTTCGTTCTGACCGTCGTCGTGGCCGCGGGACTGGTGGCCTGGCTGCTGGCCCGATCGATCGCCTCGCCGCTGCGACGCGTGGCACGGGTCGCTGAGGAGCTTCCTGACGACCTGGACCTGCGCGCTGACGAGACGCACGGTCCGCACGAGGTCAGGGCGGTGGCCGAGGCGCTCAACAGCACGGCGCAGAGGCTCTCCGGGATCCTGCAGCGCACCCAGCGGGTGGCCGCCGATGCGTCGCACCACCTGCGCACGCCGCTGACCGGCGTCCGACTCCGGCTCGAGGCGATCGAGGACATCTCCAGCCAGGACCAGGTCAAGGACGAGGCGCGAGCGGCGACGGCGGAAGTGGACCGGCTGGCGCGCCGCATCGAGCAGGTCCTGGATCTCGCACGGACGGATGCGGGCGCCGCGCCCATGACATCGCAGGACGTATCGGTGATCGTCCGCGACCGGGTGGAGGCGGCTTCCGGCATGTTCGCCGAGCGGGAGATCGCGCTCGTGTCCAGCCTCGCGTCGGAGGTGTACGTCATGGCGCCGTCGGGCGTCGTCGCCCGGATCACCGACGAGTTGCTCGGCAATGCCCTCCAGTACGCCAGGGAGGTCGTGCGCGTGGATCTCAACGTGGCGGATCGGATGGCGCTCCTCGCGGTCTCCGATGACGGGCCTGGGGTGCGGGAGGACGAGCGCGAGGCGGTCTTCCAGCGATTCCGCAGGGGCAGCTCGTCCGCACCGGGCGGAACCGGTCTCGGACTCGCGCTGGTGCGTGAGTCGGCCATGGGACTTGGGGGCAGCGCACGGGCGTACGCGTCCGAGAGCGGCGGCATGAGCGTCGTGGTGCGCATCCCGCTGGCGGACGCGCCGTCCGAGGACCGTTAGGGCGGTCAGGCCGGAAGCAGGCGCCCCATGCCGCTGTAGGTGCGCGACCACCAGGAGCCGGAGATCGGGCTCACGCGGACGCCCTTGCCGTAGCCTGCGGCGTCGATCATGCGGCCGTTGCCGATGTAGATCCCGACGTGGTGCGCACCGCCGCCGAAGAAGAAGACGAGGTCGCCGGGTCGTGCCTTGCTGCGCGAGATCTTCTTGACCTTCGCGTACTGAGAGCGCGACTGATGCGGCAGCTCCTTGCCGGTCGCCACCTTGTACACGTAGCGAGTGAGCCCCGAGCAGTCGAAGGCGTTGGGGCCGGAGGAGCCAGCTGAGTAGCGATCGCCGAGCTGCTTCCTGGCGACCTGGACGATGCGTGAGCGGGTCTGCTGGACCTTGGCGACCCGGGCCTGCTCGACCCGGTAGGCGCGCTGGCGCAGCAGATGCGGGGTGGCCGCGGCCTGCTGCTCCGCTGCCTGGATGGCCGACTGCTGGAGGTCGTAGGCGAGTGTCGTCGTCGTGAAGGACGCGACCTCGACGGCGGGCCGGGCGGCGGGGACGGTCGCGGCCCGCGCGGACGGGGTCACGATGGCGATCCCCACGACGACGGCCGTGACGACGACGAGGATGAGCGCGGCGGCGAGCCCGAATGGGCGCACGGTCGTGCGCATGAAGCGACTCCTTCGATCGCTGTCTCCCAGGTGAGCTGACGGGCTCGGGCGTGAAGGCCGCCCTACCAGTGCCCGGCGGGCGGTAGCCCGCAGCGGCAGAGGATTCGCCCCGTGGAGCCGCCGGCTGGCGGTTCCGGTTGGGTCCCCGGTACCGGGTGATGGCCTGGTTGGCCGCACCCGGATTCGACAGGCTGCCGACTCGCGACGGGTGTCGCGACCGAACCGGCAGCGCTATGAAGGTAGGGCTGCGCCCTTGATCACGAATCGGTAACGTCCGCAATTCGGGCGCCTCGCGCTGGTTCCGTGTTCATCGTCACACTGAGTCCCAACAGAACCATCAGAAACTTGGGTAACACGCTTGGGCGGTGGTCGTCCTTGGGCAGCACAAGGTTGGGCATTCCGCTGCGTCGCTCGTGAGGCGGCGCTAGCGTCCGAACCGATCAGCCGAGTGGTGGGGTGAGGCCCGGTACGTGCCTCCGCAGCGGGTCGAGCCGCACCACTCGGCGACGCCGAGCCGAAGGGTGGACCGATGGACGACAGCATCCAGCAGCACAAGTTCTCGCTGACCGAGGACCAGATGCCGACCACTTGGTACAACATCATGGCGGACCTGCCCGAGCCGCCCCCGCCGCCGCTTCACCCGGGTCGCATGGATCCCGTCGGACCGGATGACCTGGCTCCGCTCTTCCCGATGGACCTCATCCTCCAGGAGGTCTCGCAGGAGCGGTACATCGACATCCCCGGCGGGGTGCTCGACGTGTATCGGCAGTGGCGACCGTCGCCGCTGTACCGGGCCCACCGCCTCGAGAAGGCCCTCGGGACTCCGGCGCGCATCTACTACAAGTACGAGGGCGTCTCTCCCGCTGGCTCGCACAAGACGAACACATCGGTGCCGCAGGCGTACTACAACAAGAAGGAAGGGACGACCAAGCTCACGACCGAGACCGGCGCCGGGCAGTGGGGCACGGCGCTCGCCTTCGCGTGCTCGTTGTTCGACCTCGACTGCGAGGTGTGGCAGGTCGGCGCGTCCTACGACGCGAAGCCCTACCGGCGCCTGATGATCGAGACGTTCGGCGGCCGGGTCCACCGCTCGCCATCGGACGTCACCGAGGTCGGTCGGGCCCTTGCCGCCGACCCGAAGAACTGGTCAGGCTCCCTCGGGATCGCCATCTCCGAGGCGGTCGAGGTGGCCGCGAAGGACCCGAGCACGCGGTACGCCCTCGGCTCGGTCCTCAACCATGTTCTGCTGCACCAGACCATCATCGGTCAGGAGGCGCTCCTGCAGATGGAGATGGCCGGGGACACCCCGACCCTCATCGTCGGCTGCACGGGTGGCGGGTCCAACTTCGCCGGACTGTCCTTCCCGTTCCTGAAGGAGAAGATGGCCGGACGCATGGACCCCCGCATCCTGGCCGTCGAGCCGGCGTCGTGCCCCTCCCTGACGAAGGGCGTGTACGCGTACGACTTCGGCGACACCGCAGGGATGACTCCGCTGATGAAGATGCACACGCTGGGGCATGACTTCATCCCGGATCCCATCCACGCGGGAGGGCTGCGCTACCACGGGATGGCCCCGCTGATCTCGCACGTCTACGAGCTGGGCCTCATGGATGCCGTCGCGGTCCCGCAGACCGAGTGCTTCTCGGCAGCGATCCAGTTCGCCCGAACCGAGGGAATCGTGCCGGCACCCGAGCCGACGCACGCGCTCGCCATGGCGATCCGGGAGGCCCTCAAGGCGAAGGAGACCGGGGAGGAGACGGTGATCCTGACCGCCCTCTGCGGCCACGGCCACTTCGACCTGGCTGCCTACGACGCGTACCTCAACGGATCCATGGTCGACGAGGAGGTCAGTGACGCCCGGTTCGCCGAGGCGCTGGCCACGCTCCCGCAGGTGGTCGGCTAGTCACACCGTCTGCCGAGGCCACCCGTGTCGACGCGAGACCGACCGACGGTCGGCCGCGACGACACGGGTCGCCTCGGTGGTCTCAGTAGGGTGGGCAGGTGAGTTCGCCGCCTCCTCGGACCGCCCTCGCCAAGGGTCTCGTCCTCGTGGGCGCCGCCACGATGATCGGAAACGGCGCCGCCTACCTGCTCAGCATGATCGCAGCGCGGGTTCTGAGCCCAGCCGACTTCGGCGCCCTGGGGGCACTTCTCGGCCTCCTCGTCATCATCAGCACGATCGGGATCGCGACGCAGGCGATGACTGCCCGCCGAGTCGCGGTGGCGACCTCTGACCGGGACCAGGCCGAGGGCGAGGCCATCCGGCTGTCGGTGCTCGTCGCGGCGGCCATCATGGTCGGCGGCCTCCTTGCCGCGTGGCCGGTCAGCGCGGTCTTCCAGATCCCGGTGATCGCCGTCGCAACGGGCATCGGATCGATCGGCTTCGTCGTCGTGGGCTCGGCCACCATGGGCATCGCTCAGGGGCGTGAGGAGCACGTTCGGCTCTCCTGGGCGTTCATCGCGAACGGCGTGGGCCGTGCCCTCGGCGGCATCGTCGGGGTCGTCGTGCTGCAGAGCGTGACCGGCGTCGGCATCGGCGTGCTGGCCGGGTGCGCGATCGGGGCCTTCGTCTCCTACCGCCTGATCTGCCCGGGCCGGTGGGCGCCGGCTATCTCGGTCGGGGTCATGGCCGAGTTCGGTCACGTGGTCCACGCCCTTGTCGTTCTCTTCACGCTGACCAACGTCGACGTCCTGCTGGCGCGAATCTTCCTCACGGAGGATCAGTCAGGCGAGTACTCCGTGGGAGTGCTCCTTGCGAAGATCGCGTTCTTCCTGCCCAATGCGATCATCATCGTCCTGTTCCCGAAGATGACCGGCGGGCGGTCAAGCCGCACCGTGTACATCGCGACCGGGCTGACCGCCGTCGTCGGGCTGGTGATCACCGGCTTCAGCTGGCTCTTCGGCGACCTCGTCATCCGCGTCCTCGGTGGCGCCCAGTACACCGAGCTGGGTTCCGAGGCATGGCTCTTCGCCCTCGAGGGCTCCGCCTTCGCGCTCGTCCAGGTCCTCCTCTACGCACGACTGGCCACGCAGGACCGCCGAGCCGTCGCTGCTGTGTGGGCGGCCCTGGCTGCGCTCGTCGTCGTCGTGTCCCTGTGGCGTCACGACTCCGTCGTCGAGATCGTCACGACGGTCGTGGTCGTCTCCCTGGGCCTGACCGTGGTCGGCCTCATCATGGACCGTCGGCATTCGCCCGGCGTCCCGATCCCGGTGGAGTCAGCCGAGTAGGTGCCTGTGCACCCAGGCGCCGAGGACCTCGGCGCAGTCATCGACGGTCTGCCGCCAGGAGCGGCCCGCGGACTCGTCAGCGTTGTCGCTGACCTGCTTGACGAGGGTGACGGGCACCCCCGCGTGGACCGCTGCACGAGCGACGGCGTACCCCTCCATGTCGACGAGGTCGGCGTCCATCGCGAGCCGAGCCCGCACCGCGGCGTCGGCGACGAAGGCGTCGCCGGTCACGAGGCGCGGTCCCTCGTCGGACAGGCGAACGGCCTCGCCGAAGTGCAGCCCGGACATGGCGAAGAGCGCGGCGTCGTCGAGATCGTGCTGGACGACGCTCCCGACGACGTGCGTCCCCGTGATTCCGTCACGAAGGGCGCCCGCGGTTCCCAGGTTGACGACACGCGTGGGTGACGTCTCAGCGAGGATTGAGCTCACCGCGATGGCAGCATTCACCTTGCCGGCGCCCGTCACGAGCACCGGCAACCTGCTGACGTGCAGGTGGGTCGCCTCCTCCTCGAGGGCGACGACCAGCAGGGGCAGATCCGGCGAGATGGTTCGATGGAGCCGCATGGCGGCACCGTACCGAGACGACTGGAGGACCACGTGACCGGCGACCCGGAGACCGGGACAACCCCGGATGGGCCGAAGCTCACGGGTCCTGCGCACGCCCGGGGGGGCCGTTCGCTCTGGTGGACGGTGGCTGTGGTGCTCCTGGGCGTCGTCGTCGCGGCAGGGGCGGCGTTCGCCGGGGTCGTGTACGGCCGGGCGAGTGCGCCCGGACCGGACATCGTCGTTCAGAGTGAGCCCGTGGTCGAGGAGTCGCCGGCGACCGAGCCCATGCCCGTAGGCCCCCTGCCGATCAGCCCGTCACCGGTGCCGAGCGTGGTGGGCACCGGGCCGGCCGCCCTGACCGTGACGGCTGGTGCGCCGGCTTGGCCTGTCGTCCTTGCCGCGGGGCCGGGGCTGTCCGACGATGCAACCTCCGCAACGGGGTACCGGCTGGTCAACGCGGGTATCAGCGGTGCCCAGGTGGCCGCTGTCCTGGCGCAGACCTTCGGGAGCTCCGGGCAGCCGGTCGAAGAGGGTGACTCGTGGGTTGTCGGCGCGGCTGGGACCCCCACCCTCACCGTTCGCAAGGACCCGCTGTTCACCTGGTCCTTCGAGGATCCCGCCCGCCTCGGATCTCCCGCGGTGGGCGAGCAGTTCGAGCCGGCAACGGCCATCGAACTGACGAACGCCCTCCTTGGCGGCATCGGCGTCGACACCACGACGGTCGACTGGAGAGTGGATCGATTCTCGGACCGCACATCTGTGACGGCCTGGCAGCTGGTCGCCGGCAAGCGCACCGACCTGTCCTGGCGGATCGTGTTCGCTCCCGACGGATCCGTGCTGGAAGCGTCGGGCTTCTCCGCCGGTATCGAGGTGGTGCCCGACTATCCCGTCATCGGCGCGGTCACTGCCATCGAGCGGTCCCGGACGTCCCCGTGGTCGGCGCTGGGGGCCAGTCCCGTTCCGCTCGCCGGCCTTGAGCAGCCCACTCCCGAGGCTTCGGCGTCGCCGGGCACCCCCGCCCAAGCGGATGGCGACGCATCCCGTCCCGTCGTCGCGGTCCCTGTCACCGATGTGACGGTGACGGGTGCCGAGCTCGGGCTCGCCCAGTACTGGCAGCCGGACGGCAGCGTGCTCATGCTGCCGTCCTACCTGCTCACGGGTGTCGACGGCAGCCGCTGGTCGCTCATCGCCGTCGATGACCCCTACGTGACCTTCATCGACCAGCCCTACCCGACCGCGGCTGCGGAAGGACGGTGACACTACGGTGGTGGCCCTAGGCGAGGTGGCAGAGCGGCCGATTGCAGGCGCCTTGAAAGCGCCCGAGGGGAAACCCTCCGGGGGTTCAAATCCCTCCCTCGCCGCGCAGCGGCGCCCCCGGGTTTGGGAGACGCCGCAGGCGTCGGTTCCCTCCCTCGCCGCGCAGCGGCGCCCCCGGGTTTGGGAGACGCCGCAGGCGTCGGTTCCCTCCCTCGCCGCG
>JAHECS010000008.1:32230-73087 GCA_024641635.1 Actinomycetes bacterium
CGCCGCGCAGCGGCGCCCCCGGGTTTGGGAGACGCCGCAGGCGTCGGTTCCCTCCCTCGCCGCGCAGCGGCGCCCCCGGGTTTGGGAGACGCCGCAGGCGTCGGTTCCCTCCCTCGCCGCGCAGCGGCGCCCCCGGGTTTGGGAGACGCCGCAGGCGTCGGTTCCCTCCCTCGCCGCGTGACCGTGCAGGTGTGGCTTGTTGCCGTCGACATCGTCGTTGTCGTGACGCTGTCGATCGGTCTCGGGGCGACGGCGCCACGCTGGCCGGACCGGTGGCTCGACAGTGATCCGTTCCCCCTGCGTCGGCTGCCGTGGGAGTCTGCCGGATTCTTCCGCCGACTGCGCGTGGGCAGGCTCGCGCGGCGGCTCCCCGAACTCGGCGCCACGTTCGGCGGTCAGGCGAAGTCCGCGCTTCCCGGCAGCTCACGGAGTCATCTGGCTGACTACCTGATCGAGGTTCGGCGTGCCGAGTGGGTGCATTGGCTGTCCGTCGTCAGCCCCCTGCCGCTGTTCCTGTTCAACCCCTGGTGGCTGGCGCTGACCTTTCTGCTGGCGGTATCTGCCGGCAACCTCCCCTTCCTGCTCGTCCTGCGGAACAATCGGTTCCGGATCCAGCGCATCATCAATCACGAGGAGGGTGCACCGACATGACGACGGCCCCAGACCAGGCGTACGGCGTGCGATCCATGGTGGCCCCGCTGAGGCGTGTCGCCGTCCGTCCACCGTCTCGTCGCGGGGACTACCCCGCGGCCCACTGGGCGGAGCCCCTCGACCTCGATCTCCTCGAGCGCCAGCACGCGTCGTTCGTCCGACTCCTCGGGACGCTGGGCTGCGCGGTGGAGGTCCTCGCCCCTGCCGACGACATGCCCGACGCCATCTTCACCTACGACCCGGCATTCGTCATTCCCACCGGCGTGATCGAGTTCCGAGGCGCCAAGGTCGCGCGGCAAGGTGAGCCACCACTTCTGTCGACCCAGCTGCAGGACCTCGGAGTCCCCTTGGTGGGGCGGCTCACCGCACCAGCGACAGCGGATGGCGGGGACATGTTCTGGCTCGACGACGCGACGCTGGCGGTGGGGCGCACGTACCGCACGAACCAGGCCGCGCACGACCAGCTGCGGGCGATCCTCGCGCCCATCGGCGTGCGCGTCGAGTCGTTCGACATGCCGCACGACCTCGGGCCGGAGTTCTGCCTTCACCTGATGTCGGTGGTGTCACCCGTGCGGGAGAACCTGGCGGTGGTCTTCGAGCGACTTGCGCCCGTCGCCCTCATCCAGGCCCTTGCCGAACGCGGCATCGAGATCGTTCCGGTTCCGGAGGAGGACTACCTGTCCCTCGGCTGCAACGTGCTCGCGGTGTCGCCCGGCGTTGTGGTGATAGCGGCCGGCAACGACGCGACGGCGAAGGCGTTGCGTGACCACGGCGTGGAGGTCCATGTCTACGAGGCCAGCGAGATCAACAAGGGCGAGGGTGGTCCTACATGCCTGACCAGACCGATCCTGAGGGCCTGATCGGCCGGGCCCGAGTCTGGGTCGAGGCCAGTTATCCGTTTGCGGTCGTCAGGCGATTCGTCGAACTCGAGCTCCTTGAACGGTCTGTCGCCCTGTCGGCGCAGGCGTTCGTCGCGATGCTTCCGCTGATCATCCTCGTGGTCTCGGTCTTCGTTTCCGATGTCGGCACCACCGTCTCGGATCAGGTGGCCGATCGTTTCGGCCTGGACAACCTGACCAAGTCGACGATCCGGGCACTGTTCGCCGATGGACTCGGTGTCCGGACGGTCTCCTGGCTGGCCGTCGTCATGGTGCTCATCTCCGCCTTCTCGCTGGCGAGGAGGCTGGCCCGCGTCTACGCGAGTGTCTTCGGCCTGCCCCCGTTGGCGCGCAAGCAGAACTGGCGGGGACTGGTCTGGATCGCCCTGCAGGTGACCATGGCCGTCCTCGCGTCGATGTTGCGCACTGTCAGGGATGACGGCGGCTGGCTGCTCCTGGTGGCGGCGATCGCCCTGCTCCTCCTCGTGTGGTTCGGCGCCGACGCCGCGTCGCTGCGGCTCCTCGTACCAAGGCTGGCCAATCGACTCGTCGTGGGATCGGCGATCGTGTCGACCATCGGTCGGCTGGGACTGGGGGCCTGGGCTGCGGTGTACTTCGCGCGCAGCCTGTCGGAGCAGGCAGAGCAGTACGGACCCATCGGCGTGACGTTCGCCCTCTACACGTATCTCCTGGTGGCCGTGCTCGTGTACGTGGGCTCTCCCCTGCTGGTGTCGACGTGGGTGCTGTGGCGCGCCGACCGACCGGCCCCCGTGCTCAGCTAGTCAGGGTGGCCGTGTCCAGCACGAAGCGGTACTTCACGTCGCTCGCGACCACCCGATCCCAGGCCTCGTTGACGTAGTCGAACGGGATGACCTCGACGTCCGACCCGAAGCCGTGCTCGCCGCAGAAGTCGAGCATCTCCTGCGTCTGCGGGATGCCGCCGTTGTTGGTGCCAGTAAGCCTGCGGCGCTGCCCGGTCAGCGTGAAGGCGCTGACCGTGACGTCGTTCTCGGGCAGCCCGACGAGGGCCATGGTGCCGTCGAAGTCGAGCAGCCGCATGTACGGGTCCAGCTTCGTGAGCGAGCTGGCCGTGTTGATGATGAGGTCGAGTGAGCTCTTCGCCCCCTTCATCGCGGCCTTGTCGCTGGAGAGCAGGAAGCGGCTCGCGCCGAGACGATATCCGTCCTCCTCCTTGTGCGGGGAGTGGCTGATGAGGGTGACCTCCGCCCCCATCGCAGCGGCGAGCTTGACGCCCATGTGCCCGAGCCCGCCGAGTCCGACGACCCCCACCCGCACCCCCGGGCCGGCCTTGAACTCGGCGAGCGGCTGGTAGCAGGTGATGCCGGCGCACAGCAGGGGGGCCGCAGCGTCGAGGCCGATGCTGTCCGGGATCCGGAAGACCCAGTCCTCGGTCACGATGATGTGGGTGGAGTAGCCGCCGTAGGTCGGGGTCGTCCGGTCCATCTCGTAGCCGTTGTACGTGGCGGCCACGTGCACGGTGCAGTAGGACTGCTCGCCCCGGCGGCAGTTCGCGCAGTCACCGCAGGTGCCGACATTGCAGCCGACTCCGACGCGGTCGCCTACCTGGTAGCGGGTCACCTCGGAGCCCACCGTCGTCACGACTCCGGCGATCTCGTGACCCGGGACCATCGGGAAGATCGACGTGAACCACTCCTCCCGTGCCTGGTGGATGTCCGAGTGGCAGATGCCGGAGTACGCGATGTCGATGCCGATGTCCCGCGGGCCGGGCTCCCGTCGCGGGACGCTGAACGGCTCAAGGGGCGCATTCGCGGTGGGGGCGGCGTAGCCAGGAACGTGCATGGGAACCTCCGTGCGGGCTGGGTGTCCCTGCCATCCAATCAGACGGGGGCCGACGTCACCCGCCGAAGGATTCCTCGAGGACGCGCCGCATGACATCGCCGTCCAGGTCTCGCCCGGTCCACAGGCGGGCATTGGTGAGAGCCTGGTTCACCAGCATGCCGAGGCCGTCGAGGGTGACCGCTCCGCGTTCGGCGGCGGCACCCAGGAACCGGGTGGTGGGCGGATTGGCGACCACGTCGGCGACGATCGTGCCCGGCTCGACCGTGTCCATGTCCACGTCCGGCATGTCGGACTCGTTGGGGTGGAAGCCGATCGACGTGGCGTTGATCAGAACGCCCGTGCCGTGGGGGACGTGGAGGTGCTCGGTCCAGGGGAGGAAGCGGCTGGCAGCGGGTGTGCGGGTATCGACGAGGTCGGCCAGTGCCAGCCCCTTCTCGGGAGTGCGGTTGACGATCGTGACGCTGGCCGCGCCGGCGAGGGCCGTCTCGACAGCGATTGCGCGAGCGGCGCCGCCGGCACCGAGGACCACGACATGGTGACCTGCGGGATCGATGACCGTTCGCAGCGATCCCACGAACCCTTGGCCGTCGGTGTTCTCGCCGATCAGTCGGTCGGGGTCGCGCTGGATAGTCACGGTGTTGACAGCCCCGATGATCGCCGCCGACGGCGCCAGTTCGTCGAGGAGCTCGATGATCGCCAACTTGTGGGGAATCGAGCAGTTGAAGCCGAGCCAGCCCTGTCCGACGGCTCCGCGAACCGCGTCCGTGAGGCGCTCGGCCGGCACCTCGCAGTTGATGTATCGAATGTCGAGGCCCGCGGCGGCGTATGCAGCCTCCATGATCGCCACGGTCGGGTTCTGGGCAGCCGACGTCGAGAACGAGCCCGTCAGGCCGCTGAGGAAGTTCGCCTCCGTCATGAGTCTCCTTGGGTCGTTGACGAGCCTAGCCACCATCGGGATACGGACGTGGGTCGTGCAGCAGAATGTCCACATGACCATTCGCGTGGGTGTGATCGGCGCCGGCAACATCGGCACGTCGCACGCCCGGAATCTTGCCTCCCTGGTGTCGGGCTCGACAGTGACGACGCTCTACGACTTCGATGGCGTGCGCGCTGCAGAGGTTGCAGCTGAGCTCGGGGCGGTGGCAGTGCCGACGTATGCGGAGCTCATCGCCTCGGATGATGTCGACGCGGTGCTGATCGCGTCACCCGACCCATTTCATGCGGAGCAGGCCCTCGCGTGCCTGGCGGCGGGAAAGCCCGCGCTGTGCGAGAAGCCGCTGTCGCCGGACGAGGCGGACGCGAAGGCCGTGGTCGACGCGGAGGTGGCGCTGGGACGGCGCCTGATCATGATGGGGTTCATGCGCCGGTTCGACCCCGGCTACCTGGAGCTCAAGGGCCTCATCGGCCCTGCGGGAATCGGCGATCCCCTCATCGTCCGCAACTGCCACCGCAATGAAGTGGCGCCCTATGGCCTGGACAGTGCCCTGAGCATCACCAATGCGGCGATCCACGAGATCGACATCAACCGGTGGCTGGTCGGGGAGGAGTACGCCTGGGTGGAGGTGCTCACCGGTCGGTCAGGGCCGCTGACCCCGTCCGGGCAGCATGACCCGTTGTTCATCCTCATGCAGACGACGGGCGGGGTGATCGTCGAGGTCGAGATGTTCGTCCAGTCGCAGCTGGGCTACGAGGTGACCTGCCACGTCACTGGGGGTCTCGGTGTGGCCGAGATGGGTGACGGCTCGTATGTCACGACCGCGAAGGCGCTGCACCGGGGACACGATCTTCCCCCGCAGTGGCTCAGCCGGTTCCAGGACGCCTATCGAAATCAGCTGCAGGGGTGGATCACCCATCTGGACACGGGGTCGCCGATGGCCGGTGCGAGTACCTGGGACGGGTACGTGGGCTCGATCGTGGCCAACCGCGCGGTGGAATCCCTCCGCTCGGGCGCCCGGGTGGCGATCGAGCTTCCTGAGCGCCCGGCCCTCTACGCTCCCTGACACAGACAGGCCCGGGGCTCACTCCCGAAGGTGGAGTGGCGCCGCCGGGCCAGTCAGCGGTTCGCTAGGTCACCGGGGTGAGCTGCTGCTCCTCCACCGGCACCGTCATGGCGCCAGTCATGATGGCCACCACGTCGTTCATCGAGTGCGACTGGGGGGTGACGACCGCTGCGCGCTTGCCAAGCCGTGCGACGTGGATGCGGTTGGCCACCTCGAACACCTGGGGCATGTTGTGCGAGATGAGGATGACGGGCATCCCTCGCTCGCGGAGGTCCTGGATCATCTTCAGGACGCGAGCCGACTCGTTGACCCCGAGCGCCGCGGTCGGCTCGTCGAGGATGATGACTTCGCTGCCGAAGGCCGCGGCCCGTGCCACGGCGACGGCCTGACGCTGGCCGCCAGAGAGTGTTTCTACCGCCTGCGTGATGTTCTGCAGGGTGCTGATGCCCAGGTTCTTCAGGTGGGCGCTGGCCTCCTGACGCATCGCCTTCTTGTCGAGCATCCGGAAGACTGAGCCGACGAAGCCGGCCTTGCGCAGTTCTCGACCGAGGTAGAGGTTGCTGGCGATGTCAAGGGCGGGTGCGACGGCGAGCGTCTGGAAGACGGTCTCGACGCCTCCTTCGCGAGCCTCGTGCGTGCTCTTGAACTCGACCTTCTTGCCGTTCAGGTACATCTCGCCGCGATCGGGGGTGTGCGCCCCGGAGAAGCACTTGATCAGGCTCGACTTCCCAGCGCCGTTGTCGCCGACAACGGCGAGTACTTCGCCGGGGAACAGCTCAAGGTCGGCGCCGTTGAGGGCGACGACCCGGCCGAAGGTCTTGACGAGGTTGACGCCCTGGATGACCGGGGTGACGGTTGCGGTGGGCGCAGTCATGCTTTCACCTTCCTGATCCATTGGTCGATGGCGACTGCCGCGATGACGAGGATGCCGATCGCGAGAACCCGGTAGGCCTGATCGAGTCCCGCGAGAGACAAGCCGTTCTGCACGACGGTGATGATGAGGGCACCGATCAAGGTGCCGATGAGGGTGCCGCGACCGCCGAAGAGGGACGTGCCACCGATCACGACGGCGGTGATCGTGTCGAGGTTCAGGAGTGGATCGGGGTTGGGGCTGGCCGAGCCGACGCGGCCGATGGTCACCCAGGCTGCGATCCCGATCACCAGTCCGGCGACGACGTAGACGCTGAAGATGACGCGCTTGGTGGAGATACCGGAGAGCTCGGCGGCGTTGGGGTCATCGCCCACGGCGTAGATGTGCAGTCCCCACGCCGTGTTCCGGAGGATGTATCCGAAGATCGCGTACATGACCAGCATGAGGATGACGCCGTAGAGCAGCTGGAAGTCCCCGATCTTGAACGTGTTCCCCAGCCACTTCATCTGGTCGGGCATTTCGGCGTTCTGAATGGTTCGGGCCTTGAAGAAGATCAACGTCAGGGCCGTGAAGATCGACAGAGTGCCGAGCGTGACGATGAAGGGTGGCAGGTTGAATCGAACGATGAGGAAGCCGTTGAGTGCACCGGAGGCGACGCCGGCGAGGATTCCGACGGTGATGGCGAGATAGGGGTTCTGGCCGGCGACAGGGAGGATGTTCGACGCTGTCGCGAACACGGCCAGGTTGGCCATGGTCATCTGCGCGAAGGTCATGACCGCGCCGATGCTGAGATCGATTCCGGCGGTCAGGATGATGAGGGTCTGAGCGATAGCCAGAGTCCCGACGACCACCGTCTGCTGGGTCACGAACGAGAGGTTCTGTGGAAGCAGGAATCGACTGTTCAGCAGGTAGAAGATGATGACTGCGACCAGCAGGACGATCAGCGGACTCAGGTACGGATACTTGTGAAGCACGCCCTGGATTCGCTGCAGGGTTGTACGACGTTCCATGAATTCATCGGCCAGGTCCGCAGGCCCCGCGGATGCACTGCTCACTTCAGTTGCCTCCCGACGCTTGTCAATGTGAGGGTGACGCTATTCCAATGAAGACCAACGCGGGGCGGCAATCCGATGATTGCCGCCCCGCGTCAGCGATAGCTCAACGCAGGAGGCTTAGCCCCAGGCGTTGTCGATGCAGTACTGCGCCGACTCCTGCGGAGCGGCGGTCACCGTGTCCTGCGGATCCTCGGTGCAGAGGGTCACGCCGGTGTCGAAGAACTGGCCGTTGGCCGAGGTGTTCTCCGGGGCCGCGCCGCCATCAGCGATCGTCTTGATCGCCTCGACGCCGAGGGAAGCCATCCGCAGCGGGTACTGCTGCGACGTGGCCTGAATCTGACCAGCCTGCACGCCCTGGACGCCGGCGAGACCGCCGTCGACCGACACGACATAGACGTCCGTGCCGATGGTCTTGCCGGCAGCCTCGAGGGCCGAGATGGCACCGAAGGCGGTGGGCTCATTGATCGTGTAGACGACATTGATGTCGGGGTTCTTGGCGAGACAGTTCTCCATGCCAGTCTTGCCGCCGGCCTCGTTGGCGCCAGTCGCCTCGAGGCAAACGATCTCGTAGTCGCCGCCCGCGCCGGTGCTGTAGGTGCCGGTCGCAGCCGGGCTGCTCATGTCCTCGAGGGTCGGGACGTCGATGCCCATGCCCTGGAGGAAGCCGTTGGCGCGGCAGTAGTCCACGGACACGACGCGATCGTTGAAGATGACCAGCTCAGCGATGGTGGCCTTCTCGCCGCCCAGCTTGCCTGCCGCCCACTGGCCGATGGCCTCGCCGGCCAGGCAGTTGTCCGTCGCGAAGGTGATGTCGACGACGTCCGGCGGATCGGTCGGGGTGTCGAGTGCGATGACGTAGAGGCCGGCCTCGCGAGCCTTCGCGATGGAGTCGTTGACGTTGACGGACATCGGAGTGATGAGGATGCCGGCCTGACCCTGTGCGATCGCGTTCTCGATGAGTTCGATCTGGCCTGCGTCGTCGCCCTCTTCCTTGCCAGAGCCGACGGTGAGGTCGACGCCATTGGCGTCGGCCGCCTCCTTCGCGCCCTTCTGCATGGCCACGAAGAACGGGTTGGTCGAGTCCTTGGTGATGAGCGAGACGGCAACGGCGCCGCCCTCTGGGGCCGCCTCGGACGCTGCGGGGGCCTCGGACGCTGCCGGAGCCTCGGAAGCCGCGGACGACTCCTCAGACGACGTGCCCGAACTGCAGGCCGCGAGCGTGACGGATGCGACCCCGGCCACCGCAATAGCGGTGAGGGTTCGACCGCGTGTCAAGCGGTTGATCATTTGGTGTCCCTTCGAAGGGTGGGTGGGTGGCGGCCCGAGGGCCACCGGTCATGTCTATTCCTGCGGCCGCCGCTCGGGCTACCGGGAGACGGCCTTGATACCGAACCGTTACGGTCGCAAGACCCCAACGGCGACTTACGCCGTCGTCAGGGCGACGGCCTTTGCGCACCGCCCTGACAACGTTGTCTCCGTTTCTAGTGGCGCCGGGTCTTACCGTCAAGAGCAAATGCTGTAATACTCCCGCTTCGTAATGACAACGTTATCTAGCCCGTTCGACGCCGGAGGCGGAGCGCGTTCCCGCGCCACCATGCGGGACGTCGCCTCGCTCGCCGGAGTGAGCCTCAAGACGGTCTCCCGGGTGATCAATCGTGAGCCCGGGGTGAGCGAGGAGCTCGCGGCACGGGTCACCCGCGCCGCGGACCAGCTCGACTACCGCCCGAACCTGACCGCCAGCAACCTGCGCCGGGCAGACCAGCGGACCTCCACGATCGGGCTGCTCATCGAGGACGTCGCCAACCCCTTCTTCGCCGACATCCAGAGGGGCGTCGAGGATGTGGCACGCCGTCGAGGCGTGGCCGTGATGGCGGCGAGTCTGGATCGGGCACCCGAAACCGAGCGCGACCTCGTGTCGGCCTTCGCGTCGCGTCGGGTCGACGGACTGATCCTGGGACCGACGGCTCGGGAGCAGGGGTATCTCGCGACGGAACTGCGCAGCGGGTGGCCGATCGTGTGCATCGACCGCCAGCCCCGCGGCGTCGAGGTGGATTCCGTCGTCACGAACAACCGTGAGGCGACGGCGCAGGGAGTCGAGCACCTTGTCGCCCGCGGTCACCGCAGGATCGCGTTCATCGGTGGCAACTCGGGACTGTCGACCGCGCACGAGCGGCATGCCGGCTACCTCGACGCCATGGCCGCAGCGGGGGCAGCGGTGCGACCCGAGTGGGTCACGTTCGACGCCCTGTCGACAGAGGACGGGATGGACGTCACCCGGGCGATGCTGGCACTCGAGGATCGGCCGACGGCGTTCTTCACAGCCCAGAACCTCATCACCATGGGCTCGGTACGGGCGCTGCGGCAGGCCGGCTTGCATCATCGGGTCGCGCTCGTGGGCTACGACGACTTCTCGCTGGCGGACCTGCTCGAGCCGGCGGTGACCGTGGTGGCCCAGGACTCACGGGAGATGGGACACCTCGCGGCGGAGATCCTGTTCCGGCGCATGGACGATTCGTCTGAGCCGGTGTCGACTCACGTCATCACGTCGCGGATCATCACTCGCGGATCTGGGGAAATTCCCCCGGAGTGACGGAAACACCGGAGCGTCGCGAAGTCTCAGCGACGACGACGCCGGCGAGGACGATGAGACCCCCGAGCAGCTGGGCGCCCGCGAACGTTTCGCCGAGCAGCAGGAACCCTATGAGACCGGCCCAGAGGGGCTCCGTCGTTCCGACGATTCCGGCGCGCTGAGCACCGATGCGGCGAAGTGAGCCGAGGACGAGGAGGAACGGCGCGATCGTCCCCATGAGCACGCCCCAGCTCATCAGGGCCCATACCGGAAGGTTGGGGATTCCGGGCCACAGCGATTCGGTCGGCACGCTCAATGTGAGCCACGGGAAGGTCCACCAGGGCGCGATGACCGCCCATGCTCCGGAGGCGAAGATGAAGCCCCACATCGTGAGAGAGACAGCGTCGCGGTGCTGCTGCCCCGACTCTCCGAGCAGCCAGTAGACCGCGAGGGCGACCGCGCAGAGGAAACCGGCGACGATGCCGACCGGGTCGAGCGTCACGCCAGCCCACACCTCGGCCACGAGCATCAGGCCTACGACCGTGAGGCCGATCGCCAGCCAGATCCGGTCGCTGACCTCCTGTTGTCGTCCGAAGCGCATCCACAGCGCGACGAGCACCGGCGCGAGAAACGCCAGCAGCGTGCCGATGCCGACATTCAGGTGGGAGATGGTCAGGAAGTACAGGTACTGCACGAGAGTGAACGCGATCACGCCGTAGGCGACGAGGAAGGGGAGCTCGGACCGCGAGACGCGGAAACGGGAGGGGTGGCGGACCGCCACGAACGCGGCGAGGACGACCATGGCACCTGCATTCCGCAGTTGCGTCAGGTGCATGGGATCGAAGCCCGCGTTGAGGGCCGCCTTGGCGACGACGCCGTTCAAGGCGAACAGGAATGCGGCGACGAGGTACATGACGACGCCCACGACGTCCCCGCTTCGTGCGCGACCGGGCACTGCTGGGACCGCGCTGACTTCCTCCACGTGGCGTCAGTCGATGAGCAGTTGCCACACGCGAGCGCCGCCGATGAGCGCTGCGGAGTTGGGGACGATGACGACGTCGTCGCCCATCTTTGTGAGAACGGTCGGGGTGATGTGTCGGGAGTTTCCGCCGCCGATGTACAGGCGGTCCCACAGGAAGACAGGGCGCAGACCCTCGACCATGCGTCCCACGCGCCGAGACCACAGCGCGTCACCCAGGCGGCGACGCTCGTGCTCCCCGATGTAGGTGTCGTAGGACAGCCCCCAACGCACCGGTGCCTGCGACATCTCCATGTGCGGGGCTAGGCGGCTGCCGTCGAAGAGCGCGAAGCCCAGTCCGGTGCCGAGCGTCATCACGAGTTCCAGGCCGGCGCCGGCGATGACTCCGGCACCGTGCACCTCGGCGTCGTTGAGCACCCGCACCGGCATGCCCAGCGCCTCTGCCATGGTGGTCTGGACGTCGAAGCCCTCCCACTGCTCGACGAGTTCGGGGAGCACGCGAGTGCGGGGGCCCGACTTGGTGATGTAGTGGGGCGTGCTGACGACGACGCCGTGCCGGAGCATGCCCGGCATCCCCACGGTTGCCTTCTCCGCCTTGGGCAGCTGGCCGGCCAGGTCGACGAGCGTCTGGACGAACAGGCTCGGCGGCAGGGGGTAAGGAGTGGGCACGCGGATCGGGTGCGCACGCATCGTGCCGGCCTCGTCGAGCACCGAGCCCTTGATCCCGCCGCCACCGCAGTCGATCGCCAGAGTGGTCATGCGCCGCATTCTGCCGTGCGGCGACCCGGTATCCTTCTCTGGCTGCCCGGGGAGACCCGGGAGCGGGGAGGCATCGCCTAGCCCGGTCTATGGCGCCGCACTGCTAATGCGGTTTGGGTCTCAAGCCCATCGAGGGTTCAAATCCCTCTGCCTCCGCCATATCGCGTTGGGGCCGTCCCTCAGGGGCGGCCCCAACGTCGTGTCCGGGGCGCTACCGGTGATCGTCGGCCGCCGATGCGAGGCCCGGCTCCGGAGCAGAGGCGGGTTTCTCGCTTTCGAGGCCCTGCGGCTACACTCGCCGACGGTCGTTCGCGGCCATGCGCCCGTAGCTCAACGGATAGAGCATCTGACTACGGATCAGAAGGTTAGGGGTTCGAATCCCTTCGGGCGCGCTCCTTGGACGAGTCCCGGACGCGAACACGGCGTCCGGGACTTCGCCCTTTCCGGGCAGAGGGGCGAGTCGGTCGAGGACCGTGGCAGCCCGCCCGTCAGTAGGTCGGGATGCGCCGCGCGATCAGGTCGTCGGCGCGCCCGGCCACCTCGCTGTCGCCCGTCACGGCGGCCAGGAAATGGTCGCGTTCGAGGTACAGCAGCACGGACTCCTCGTCGGCCACGACCGTGGCCGTTCGCGGAACGTCGCGCAGGAGCGCGATCTCGCCGAACGGATCGCCGGGGCCCTGGGTCGACAGCACCGTGCCCGCATGCGTTGCGGTGGTATGCCCGGACTCGACGATGTAGAAGCGATCGCCGACCTCGCCCTCGGTGATGACGGCCTCGCCGGCGGCGACGACGCGGCGGCCCAGCTGCTGGGCCACCAGCTCCAGGGACTTGGGCTCCAGGGGGGCGAAGAGCGGGACCAGGCGGAGCAGCTCCAGGCCTTCGGGAGCGCCGAGCTTCCCGTCCAGCCGCCTGAGCCGAAGCATCGCCGGGAGGACGATCGCCGCGATGATCAGGCCAAGAACGGCGAGCGACCAGCGCAGCCCCCACAGTCCGACCATGATCGGCATGGCGATGGAGCCGAGGGCCATGGACCCGATGAGCGCGGTCTCCAGTGCCCCGAAGACGCGGCCCATGACGGCGTCGTCGGTCAGCCGCTGCACGATGGTCGAGGCGTTGACGTCGACGATCGGGTTGGCGAAGCCGATGATGAACAAGGCGAGGAATGCCGCCCACATCTGCGGCCAGACGGCTGCGAGGAGCAGGGGGAGGGCCCAGAAGATCACGCCCCATCCGAAGTCGGTGGCGAGCTTCCGGGCCGAGGCTCGGCTGATCGCGAAGAGGCCGCCCAGGATGGCGCCGATCCCCAGGACGCTGTCGAGGTAGCCGACGCCCGACGGCCCGAAGTCGGTCATCTGAACTGCGATATCGACGCCGAAGACGATCGAGGCACCGGCGACGATCGTCTGCGCGCAGTACACGAGGCTCACCAGCCGAAGATCCTTGTGGGCCGCAATCGTCCTGAACCCGGCCATCGACTCCCGCAGGAAGCCCTCTCCGACCTCCTCGACGGTTTCCGGCTCCGGGTCTCCCTCTGTCCCCGCTCCGGTCCCGTCGGCGGGCTCGTCGGGCGCCGCGACGGGCGCCGTGTCAGTGGCTGCCGGAACCCGGATGCGGCTGACGAGCAGTGCCGACCACAGGAACGTGAGCGCGTTGAACACGATCACCACGGGCACCGAGGCGACGGTGAGGAGCAGGCCGCCGAGGGCCGGGCCGACGAAGAACGCGAGGCTCTCGATCGTGCTCGACGCCCCGTTGGCGGCCGTGAGCTCCTCGGGCTTGCTGACGAGCTTGGGCAGCAGCGCCGCGACGGCTGGGCGGAAGGGTGCCGCGGCGATCGACGCCAGGGTCGCCAGGACGAAGACGAACGCGACGGGCGCCTCCGCCCAGATCAGCAGCGCTGCGGCCAGCACGAGCCCGCCGCGAACCAGGTCAGCGGTGACCATCACCGCCTTGCGTGAGAACTTGTCGACGATGACCGAGGCGAACGGCGTGGCGACCGCCATGAGGATGAGCCGAACGGTTCCCCAGAGCCCGACCGCGGCGACGCCGCCCACCGAGTACGCCCAGACCACGATCGCCGTTGCGTAGGCCCAGTCGCCGATGGCCGATCCCGCGAAGGCCAGGTTCACCCGCCGAAGGCCCGGGTTTCGGAACACGGTGGCCAGCGAGCTCCTGGTCTCGCCTAGTGCTGCGCCGACTCGCGACATTGCGGCCCCTCAGTTCGGTCTGTTGGCCGGAACCTAGTCCCGAAGGATCCCGGCTGTCCGCTGGTCGGACGGTTTCGAGCGTCAGCGATTTGCTGCGTGGAGTTGGAACATTTGTCGAACGGCACGGGTTCTCGCCGTCATGGCCCCGGGTTCTGTCACCGGAGTCGCCGAAGCCATCCAGGGACGAGGAGACACGCATGCGTATCGCGGTCATGGGGACGGGAACAGTGGGCCGGACTATCGCTGCGCGACTCGATGAGCTCGGCCACGACGTGACGGTCGGCACGAGGGATGTCGTGGCAGCGCGTGCGCGCAGATCACCTGATGGATCCGGCGGTGACTTCGGCAGGTGGACGGAGGAGCACCCGGCGATCGGGCTCGCAACCTTCCCCGAAGCGGCGGAGCTGGGTGAGGTCGTCGTCAACGCAACGTCGGGCGAGGTGTCGCTCGCCGTCCTTGCCGCCGCCGGCACGTCGCGTCTCGCGGGCAAGGTGCTGCTCGACATCTCCAACCCGCTCGACTTCTCGGCCGGGTTCCCGCCGACCCTCTTCGTCGCCGACATCGACTCACTCGGCGAGCAGATCCAGCGGGCCTTCCCTGAGGCGAAGGTGGTCAAGACCTTGAACACGCTCGCGGCGGAGCTCATGGTCCGGCCTGGGCAGCTCGACGAGGGCGATCACACCGTCTTCATGTCAGGCAACGACGCCGACGCCAAGGCCCTGGTGAGGGACCTCCTCGTGAGCATGGGCCACACCGACGTCATCGATCTCGGCGACATCAGCACCAGTCGAGGTACCGAGATGTTCCTGCCGCTCTGGCTTCGCCTGATGTCCTTCCTGGGGACCGGCCTGTTCAACGTGAAGGTCGTGCGCGAGCGTCCGTCGACCGACTGACGTCAGGAGTCCGTGACGGTGATCGCCACGCGGGATCGCCACAGTCGCGTGCCCTCCGCGTCCTTGGCCACCACCTTGAGCTTGGCGTCTGCCGACGCGGTGTCGATGGCGACCGTGGCGCCGACGAGCCCGTCGGCGCAGACGGCAGCGTCCGCAGGCACGAGATCCTGGATGGTCTTCTCCCAGGGGACGTCCGCTGATGCCCGAGTCCGGACGATCATCGCTGACGTTGCTTCGGGCACGCACACGGCCAGAGTGGCGACGTCCGCGTCAAGGGCGCAGGTCGCCTGCTGGTCCTTCAGCTCGGCCGTGCATCCTGGCGTCGCCTGGGGTGCCTCGACGACGGTGGCGGCGAGGGGTTCTGCGGCGACGGGCTCCGCGGCGAGGGGTTCTGCGGCGACGGGCTCCGCCGCAACGGGCTCGTCCGCGACCGCTTGCGGCTGGGCGACCGGCGGCGCCTCAGCGATCACGGGGGACGCGGCCGCGGCGACGACCGTGGGGGCCGAGGCCTGAGTGGACAGGGCGACGGCCCCACCCAGGCCGACGCCCACGAGGATGGCGCCCGCACCGAACAGGGGGATCCACACCCGTCTGCGCCGTCGGACACGGGCAGCGACGATCGCGGCGTCCTCCGGCTCGACGCGCATCCAGCACACGGTGCAGTAGACGGCGTTCGGCTCGAGGTCATGCCCACGAGGGCACGTGGTCATCGTGGTCATGCCCAGCCCCTCCTGCCGTCGACTCGCCCCGCTTTCGGAGGATAGACCGCGGTTCGCTCATGGCCGGGGAACGACGCGACGTCGAAGCGGGGTGCCAGGACACGGAAGTCCCGGGCTCGGGTCGCGCGATAGACCTGCGGGCCGCACCATGGAGGGGTGTCGAGACGCTGGATGTCCGTGGGAGTGGCGTCGTCGGCCGTCCTGCTGGCGGCGTGCTCCGTCGTACCGAACCTCGCCGAACCCAGCCCGTCACCAGCCTCGTCGTCATCGCCGGCTCCGATGCCGTCACCGACGGCCAGTCCGTCTGCCGAGTCGGACAGCGGCTTCCCGGAGTGCGACGACGACGTGGTGTCGGGCGTGGACGCGACCGTGACCGCCCAGTTGGCCGCCTTCGCTGCCGAGGACTTCCGCACCGCGTTGGGCTACGCCTCAGAGGTCTTCCGGTCGTCGGTGACCCTCAAGTCCTTCCGGGAGATCATCACCCGGGAGTATCCGGAGGTTGCCGACGCCGCCGAGCACGAGGTCCTCGGCTGCCGAGTCACGGGCATGTCCACGGTGTCGTCGTTGGTGTCGGTGACGAGTGCGAGTGGGTCGACCGCGGAGATCGACTACCGCCTCGTGCTGGAGCCCGGCGGATGGCGCGTCGACGGCGCGTCGACCATGCGGGTGGTGCTAGGCCAGCGTGCCTGAGACGGCGTGCTGGCCGGTCCGCGCCTATCCCGGGAAGTCCACGCGCAGGAAGGGGTTCTCCCACAACTGCAGTCCGTCCTGCACGGTGAATCCGGCCAACGTGGGGTGCGTCATCGTGAACAGCGCTGTGCAGGGGTCGTCGATGGCAAGGCCCCACCCACGGCTGAGGAAGTGCTGCTGCAGCCTGCCCTCCGACAGCCGATCAGATGTGCCGATGGCCATCAGCCGGACATTGCTCTGGATGTCGCCACTCGCCGGCTCGACGAGCTCGTACTCGACGCCCTGCACATCGATATGGAGCAGGTCCGTGGGCGTGGCCGCCTCCAGCAGGTCAGCGAGGGCCACCGCCGGCACGTCGTAGTGCGGGAGGTGCGCGCCTCGATAGTCCACGTCGGTGCCAGGCAGGGTCCACACCGCACCGCCCATGTCCCCTTCGTCGAGCACGGGGAACTGGAGGGTCGTCCGTGAGTGCCATCCGGCCGCCCGGACAACACGCAGTTCCGTGTCGCCCCACGGTGCGAGAACGCCCGCGGCGATGGCGTCAGGGGTTCCTGTGATCAGCTCTGCTCGCACACCGTTGTCTGCGGCGTGCTGCAGCGCCCAGCCGCTGCGCGCTTCGTCAGCCTCGACCGCGATTCCCGTGGCCGCCAGTCCGCGGCGCCGGGCCGCGACGATTCCCGCGACCGACCACGGCGCCCATCCGGCCCCCACCTCCACGATGCGGAACGTTTCGTGAGCGGTGGCCAATGCCTGGGCGAGGGAGACGTACTCGATGTCCTCGCTGCGGTAGCCGTCGTCGGGAATGGGCAGTCGAGTGTCGACTCGACCGGCAAGGTCGGGTGGAGCGAACGGGAGCATGGTGACGCGAGTGCGGATGCCGTCCCAGCCGACGTAGAAGTCGGGCTCGGCCGCCGGCAGCGCGTCGGCTCGGAGGCTCTCCAGGAGGCCGGGGTAGTCGCTCGTGCCGATGGGAGCCGTCAGGCCGTTGCCGAGGCTGGGAACCCGTGGGATGTCGGAGACGGGGGCAGTCGCCGCGGTCGTGGGGCGGCGTCGACGCAGACGGGGTGGGAGCACCGGGCGACCATACCGGCGACAATGTGCGGATGCCCCCCGCCCGCAATCTCGTCAACCTGGAGTCGGTGGGCAAGGCCTTCGGTGAGCGGCCGCTCCTGGAGGGCGTGTCCAGCGGGGTCAATGCCGGGGAGCGCATCGGCGTCGTCGGTCGCAATGGCGCCGGGAAGAGCACTCTGCTCGCCGTCATCGCGGGGGACGAGCCGGTCGACACAGGGCGCGTGAGCATGACGGCCGGGACCCACGCGGGGGTCCTGCGCCAGGACCCGTCCTTCGACCCGGAAGCGACGATCCTCGAGGCCGTGGTCGGCTCTCGGGCGACGCATGAGTGGGCGGTTGAGCCCCGTGTGCGCGAGGTGCTCACCGGACTCCTCGGCGGATTCGACGACGACCTGCTCGGGCGCAGGCTCGGGGCGCTGTCAGGCGGTGAGCGACGTCGTGTCGAGCTGGCTCGCCTCCTGGTGGCCGATCTCGACCTCCTGCTCCTCGACGAGCCCACGAACCATCTCGACGTGGAGATCGTCGCCTGGTTGGCGGGGCACCTGAACGAGCGGCAGGGCATGGCGATCGTCGTCGTCACGCACGATCGGTGGTTCCTCGACGAGGTCTGCGGGCGTACCTGGGAGGTGGTCGGTGGCCGGGTGGAGGAGTACGACGGTGGGTACTCCTCGTACGTCCTGGCCAAGGCCGAGCGCGTCCGTCAGGACGCGGCGTCGGAGGCGCGGCGCAACAACCTGATCCGCAAGGAGCTGGCCTGGCTCCGTCGCGGTGCGCCGGCACGCACGTCGAAGCCCAAGTTCCGCGTCGACGCCGCCAACGCGCTGATCACGGCCGAGCCACCCGCCCGCGACGCCGTGGAGCTGCTGTCCTTTGCCGATGCCCGCCTAGGGAAGACGGTCTACGAGGTGCACGATGCCACGGTCGCGATCGGCGGGCGGACCCTGATCGAGCGGTTGACGTGGAATGTCGGCCCAGGGCAGCGGATCGGCATCCTGGGTCCGAACGGTGCGGGCAAGACATCCCTCGTCCGCACGCTCCTGGGCGAGCTGCAGCCGGTTTCCGGTCGCGTGGTGACCGGGTTGACGGTGAAGCCGGCATACCTGTCGCAGCACCTGGAGGAGCTCGAGCCGACGTGGCGCGTGCTCGAGGCCGTGGAGAACGTGGCCCAGCGGGTCGACCTCGGGAAGGGGCGTGAGCTGACGGCGTCGCAGCTGTGCGAGCGGCTCGGCTTCGGCGCCGACGGCCAGTGGACTCCCGTCGGGGATCTCTCCGGAGGGGAGCGGCGCCGACTCCAGCTCACGCGCCTCCTCATGGCTGGACCGAACGTCCTCGTCCTCGACGAGCCCACCAACGACTTCGACGTGGAGACCCTGACGGCGCTCGAGGACCTGCTCGACGGGTTCGCCGGCACCCTGCTGGTCGTCTCCCACGACCGCTTCTTCCTCGAGCGGGTCTGCGACGACTTCGTGGCCCTGCTGGGAGACGCTCGCGTACGACCGCTGACGGGTGGCGTCGAGGAGTACCTGATGCGGCGTCGCGCGACCCCCGTCCCCACGCCCTCGGCCGGCGCACCTGCGTCGCCCCAGTCGGCGGCGGCGCAGGATCGGGAGACCCGCAAGACCATGGCCCGTATCGAGCGCCAGATCGAGCGACTCGAGTCGCGTGAGCGCGACCTGCACGACCAGCTGGCGGAGCATTCGACCGACTTCGAGAAGGTCGGCGTCCTGCATGCGGAGCTGCGCGGGCTCGAGGCCGAGCGCCAGCAGCTCGAGGAGCAGTGGCTGGAGGTCGCCACCTAGTCGTGGCGCCTCGTCACTACCATGCCCGGATGGCCCTCCCCTCGCGCAGGATCGGTGACCTCTCCGTCTCGGCCGTCGGTCTCGGGTGCATGCCGATGTCGTTCGAGGAGGCGATCGACAACCGGGAGCAGTCTCTTCAGACCATCCACCGTGCCCTCGATCTCGGCGTCACGCTGCTCGACACGGCCAACATCTATGCGCCCTCGTGGGACACGGTCGGCCACAACGAGGAGCTCGTCGCCGAGGCACTGCGCACGTACACCGGACCGGCCGACCTGACACGTGTGGTGGTGACGACCAAGGGTGGGCTGACCCGGGGTGAGGGCGAGACGTGGGGCCGTGATTCAAGTCCCCGGGGCCTGCATGCGGCCTGCGAGGACAGCCTTCGACGGCTCGGGGTCGAGGCCATCGATCTCTACCAGCATCATCGGCACGACCCGGTCTTCTCCTACCTCGACCAGATGCGCGCGCTGGCAGCCCTCAGGGCGGCCGGCCTCGTCCGTCGCGTCGGATTGTCCAACGCCAATCGGGCGGAGCTCGAGGTCGCGCTCGACGAGCTCGGTGGCCCCGGCGACGGCGGGGTGGTGTCGGTCCAGAACGAGTGGTCTCCGCGGTTCCGCGGCGACGCGGACGTCCTCGATCGGTGCACGGAACTGGGTATCGCCTTCCTCCCGTGGTCGCCGCTCGGCGGCGCTTCACAGGCCCGCGACGTGGGTTCCCACTACGGGCAGTTCTCCCTCATCGCAGACGAGATCGACGCCAGCCCGCAGGAGGTGGTGATCGCTTGGCTCCTGGCCTCGACGCCGGTGATGATCCCGATTCCAGGGGCCACCCGTCCGCGGACGATCGACTCGATCGTCCGGGCGGTGTCGCTGGAGCTCACGCCTGAGCAGCGGGAGCGGCTGGACGCGACGCGACCGGAGATGGCGTCGATGTACCCGGACGACTCCCCGCGCAGCCCCCTGTTCTGAGCTGGGCGATCCCTCGCGGGGCGGCCGCCGGGCCTGACGCGTCAGACCGCGGGCGGTTGCGGATCGACCGTCGGGGTCGGCTCAGGTGAAGGGACGGGCGCCGGACGGCGCGACGCGACCTCCTTGAGGTACTGCGCGTAGGGGACGAAGCACTGGGCAGAGCGCCTGCCCTGCTTCCAGCCGACGGACGTCGGCCAGATGGCCCACCAGCCCGGGTACTTCTCCTTGCCGCTCCAGGCCTTTCCCTGCTTCTCGCACAGCTTGCGCGTCTTGCGCTCGACGGTGTTCGTGCCGGGGAACTTCGAGCCAGGACCGCCGAGCTCCTTGTCGAGCACCTTGATCCAGTTCTTCTTCGGCTTGAGGCAGGGGTAGGCCGCGGTCGCTCGGGCGTTGGGCTCACGGGGAGTGCAGAAGTTGAACTGGTCGGCGGGCGTGGCGGCCACCAGCGCCGCCGCGGTGCCTACGTACGACTTGAGCTGGAGGCCACCCTGGAGCACCACGTCGCAACGCACCCAGCGCTCGCCCGCCTTCCACTGATCATCCGTCGGGAAGAGCACAGCCGTCTGGAATCGGCTCGGCAGCCGGCGGTCCTGGTCACCGAGGTAGGCGTTCATGGCATCGACCGTGCAGGGACGGCCCGCAGACAGGATCTTGGCCTGCGATGCCTTGGACGGGAGGCCGAAGGTGCCGGGGAGGGAGCCGACGTAGTACGTCTCAGCCGTGTGGTCCGCGGAGCAGTCCACAGCCCGGGCGGAGGTGGAGACGTCCTTGAGGACGGCGGACTTGTAGGAGTAGCACGCGCCCACCAGGGGATCGGCCGACGCCGGCGCTGGCGCCACGAGGGAGGCGACCGCGACAGCGGCGGCGGTAGCGGCGATCGAGAGTCCGGTACGCAGCGACGGCATGAATCTCCTAGGTCGGGGGTCCAAAGACGATAACCCACGCCGTACGACGTCATCGCCGCCGCCTGACCGCCCGACCGCTCGTCAGAGCTGCGTGATCTCCACGCTGACGCCCAGCCCCTCGCTCTGGCCGCCCGCGAAGATGCCCTTGAGAGGGGGGACGTCGGCGTAGTCGCGCCCGCGAGCGACGATGACGTGAGCGGAACCCACGGCACGGTCGTTGGTCGGGTCAATGGCGCGCCAGCCGTCGTCCCAGTACTCGACCCACGCGTGCGACTCGCCGATCGCCGACTGGCCCGGCATCGGCTCCTCGGAGTGGAGGTAGCCGCTGACGTACCGGGCAGGGATGCGTGCGGCGCGCAGGAGTGCGAGGGTTGCGTGCGAGAAGTCCTGGCAGACCCCGTGCCGGGACTCCCATGCCTGAGCGGACGTCGTCGACACCGTCGTGACACCGGGCGTGTAGCTGATCCGGTCGCGAACCGCCGCGACGGCCAGCCGCGCCGCGCTTCCCGGATCGGGGCTCTGGCGCATGTCGTCGACGATGGCCGCGCGTGAGTCGTCAGTGGGGTCGTCGACGAACTCGCTGGGGGACAGCAGCTCCGCGAGCCGGTCTTGGAGGGACGCGTCGAGGATGGTCTGCCAGGTGGTTCCGGCCCACGGCTCGGGGGCGGGGGGCGTGTCCACCGTGCTGACCGCGACGACCTCCATGAGGTTGTGCGGGACGTGGACGTCGAAGGCCTCGACGTAGGCGCCCCAGTAGTCGCGATACGGCTGGATCGTCGCCATCGGAACGATGCTCAGACTGTGGTGGAGCAGGAACTGGCGCTCGCCGCTGAGTGGCGTCATCCGCACTTCGTTGAAGGACGCCTCGACGGCCTCGGCATACCGGTAGCCGGTCCGGTGGGTGATGTGCAGGCGGCGGCCGGCCATCAGTGGCTCCACACGATCGTGCCGTGCTGGCGGAAGAACGCCCGGTCGATCTCGTCGGAGGCGCGGACCGCCGCCCTGCGAGCGTCGGCCACGAAGTACTCCACCTGATCGGCGGTGGGCGTGTCCGCGTACTCCAGCTGCGAGCGCAGCATGCCGACCTCTCGCAGGAGGTGGCCGCTCTCGCTGACTCCGAGCCTCTGAAGCCCTCGTACGGCTTCCTCGGCGTCGGCGGCGCAGCACAGCATGGAGCGCGGGAACGCCGGGTCGAGGACGAGGAAGCGACGGACCTCGTTGGCGGTCATCGGCTGCCCTGTCCTCAGGTAGGCGGAGAGTGCGCCCGCTGCGCGCAGGGCCGCCGGCGGTCCGGAGGACGGCCACAGCTCGCTCAGCCGGATCCCGAGCAGCCGCCCGACCATGTCGATCCGCTCGAGCTCCCGGCCGAGGACCATGAAGTGGTATGCCTCGTCGCGGGGCATGGTCCAGTCGACGATGCCGTTCACCACGAGCAGGCGTTCGAGAACGCGGTGGAGGGCCACGCCGGGGCTGGCGGTGAACGCGATGCCGCGCGAGAGCGCGAGGTGCGCCGAGTTCAGTGCCTCGAAGGTGTCCTGCGAGAGCGAGTCGCGGATCGCGCGAGCGTTGAGCCGTGCGGCCGACACCGCGCCCGTGATCGTGGCCGAGTCGAGTTCCCCGCCGACCACAGCGCGCACCAGGGCGTGCGGCGTCTCGACCCCGGCGGTGGGCATGGACAGCCCGTCCAGCAGGACGCGACAGGCCCACGGCTCAGGCACCGACCGGTCCTCGACCATCAGCTGGTGGTGCTCGGCGAGAAGGCGCGCCGTGGCCTCGGCCCGCTCGACGTAGCGGCCCAGCCAGAAGAACGACTCGGCGATGCGGCTCAGCATGGCTGCTCCATGGCGGGCGCAGCCGTCTGCTGCTGCTGACGCTCCTGCTGGACCATCCGGTCGTCGTGCATCGCCGGCGCATCGTGGCGGCGGCTGACCTCCTCGGGCACCGGCTGCGGTGGCGTCATGAGGTCGTACTGTGCCGCGTCGGGGAGGTAGCCCAACGGGGTCGTGTCGTCGATGACCCACGTGTCCTTCGACCCGCCGCCCTGGCTCGAGTTCACCACGAGGCTCCCCTCGGGCAGTGCGACCCTGCTCAGGCCGCCGGGCAGGACGAAGATCTGGGTCCCGTCGTTGATGGCGAAGGGACGCAGGTCGACGTGCCGGGGCGCCAGGACGCCGCCGTCCACGACGGTGGGGCACGTGGAGAAGGTGACGACAGGCTGGGCGATCCAACCGCGTGGATTGGCCTGGACCTCCTGCGCGACGTTGGCGAGCTGCTCGTCCGTGGCCGACGGTCCCATCATGAGGCCGTAGCCGCCCGAGGCATCGCTGGGCTTGACCACCATCTGCTCGAGGCGTCCGAGGACCCAGGTCCGCTGGTCCGGGTCCGACAGGTCGTAGGTGTCGACATTGGGCAGGATCGGTTCCTCGTTGAGGTAGTAGCGGATGAAGGCGGGCACGAAGGGATACACCGCCTTGTCATCGGCGACCCCGTTGCCGATGGCGTTCGCGATCGTGACCTGGCCCGCGCGGGATGCGTTGATGATCCCGGGGACGCCCAGGACGCTGTCGCCCCTCAGGTGAACGGGATCGAGGAATTCGTCGTCGATGCGCCGGTAGATGACGTGCACCGGCTCCGGGCCCGAGGTCGTCCGCATCCAGACCTGGTTGTCCCGGCAGTAGAGGTCCCGGCCCTCGACCAGCTCGACGCCCATGTTGCGGGCCAGGAACGCATGCTCGTAGTGCGCCGAGTTGTGCACGCCCGGCGTGAGCACCACGACGGTGGGGTGGCGGACCTCGGCAGGGGCGGCAGCCCGTAGCGCCTCGAGGAGCCGCTCCGGGTACTCGCTGACCGACCGGACGCGGTGGTGCGTGAACACCTCGGGCAGCACGTGCGCCAGGGTGCGTCGGTTCTCCAGGACGTAGGAGACCCCGGACGGATTCCGGAGGTTGTCCTCGAGCACCCGGAAGGCGCCCGCCTCGTCGCGGATGAGGTCGATCCCGGACACGTGGATGCGCACGTTGTTCGGAGTCTCGATGCCCCATGCCTGGCGGTGGAAGTGGCTCGACGTCGTCACCAGCTTGCGCGGGATCAGCCGGTCGAGCATGACCTGGCCGGGCCCGTAGATGTCGCTGAGGAACGCCTCGAGTGCCCGGAGACGCTGCTTCACGCCCGCCTCGATGTGCGTCCATTCGTCACTGGTGAGCAGTCGGGGCACGAGGTCCATCGGCAGGGGACGTTCGCGCTCGCCGAGGGTGAAGGTGATGCCGTGCCGATCGAGGTAGGCGTCGCGCTGGCGAGCCCGCTCGGAAAGCCCCTCGGAGCCGAGGCCCGTCAGCGTCTCGTACATGCCCTCCTGCGTGGGCCGCGGCGAGCCGTCGGGGAGCAGCATCTCGTCGAACGGTGTGATCGCCATCACCCCTCCTCCCGCAGCTCCGTTGACGTGACATTCGGCACACTGGCTTCCGTTGAGCCTAGGGTCCCCGTGTTTCTGAGAGGTTGCCCGGTCCCGTCTCGCACGCGCGGGGACCTTTGGCCCCGTCTGGACCGGGGACGGCCCCCTAGGCTGACAGCCGGCACGTGAATACCCCCGATCCGGTCGACGGATCGTGGCTAGTGGCTGGAGAACGCCTTGCTGATCGGAGTACCTCGAGAGTCGCGCCCGGGTGAGACACGGGTTGCCGCGACACCGAAGACGGTGGTGCAGCTCATCGGGCTGGGCTACGACGTCGTGATCGAGTCCCATGCCGGCGTGGCGTCGGCCTTCGCCGACGATTCCTATCGCGAGGCTGGCGCGAGCATCGGCTCGGACGCCGAGGCTTGGGGCGCCGACATCGTCCTCCACGTCAATCCGCCGGATGACAACGAGATCGACATGATCAGCGACGGCGCCACACTCGTGAGCCTGATGAGCCCGGCGCTCTCCCCCGACCTGGTGGACAAGCTGGCATCGCGACCGATCACGGCTATGGCCATGGACGCCGTGCCGCGCATCTCGCGAGCGCAGTCTCTCGACGTGCTGAGCTCGATGGCGAACATCGCCGGCTACCGGGCCGTGATCGAGGCCGCCAACGTCTTCGGTCGCTTCTTCACCGGTCAGGTCACGGCGGCCGGCAAGGTCCCGCCGGCCAAGGTCCTCGTCGCCGGTGCGGGCGTGGCCGGCCTCGCGGCCATCGGCGCCGCCGGTTCCCTCGGTGCTGTCGTGAGGGCGACGGACCCGCGGCCGGAGGTGGCCGACCAGGTGAGGTCGATGGGTGGGGAGTACCTGGCGGTCTCGTCCGGAGATGCTGAAGCCAGCGCGACGGGGTACGCCAAGGAGATGGACGACGACTACCGAGCCCGAGAGACGCAGCTGTACGCCGAGCAGGCGAGGGACGTCGACATCATCATCACCACGGCGCTGATCCCCGGCCGGCCGGCACCTCGGCTGATCACCGCCGACATGGTGGCATCGATGCACCCCGGCTCGGTCATCGTCGACCTCGCCGCCCGGAACGGTGGGAACGTGGAGGGCTCCGAGCCCGACGAGGTCGTGGTCACGCCCAACGGGGTGACGATCATCGGGCATACCGACCTCGCCGGCCGCCTGCCCGCCCAGGCATCGCAGCTGTACGGCACGAACCTGGTCAACCTGATGAAGCTGATGACTCCCGGCAAGGACGGACAGCTCGTCCTCGACTGGGATGACGTCGTGCAGCGCTCGATGACGGTCGCGCGGAACCGGGAGAAGACGTGGCCGCCGCCACCTGTGCCGGTGTCGGCCACCCCGGTGGCCGTGACCCCGGCGACCGTCGCGGTCAAGGAGGCCAAGGCGCCTGCCGGACCAGGGCGCAAGTACGCGATCACCGCGATCGGCGCAGTTCTGCTCTTCCTCATCACGGCCGCCGCTCCGCCCGAGCTGACAGGGAACATCACGGTCTTCGTGCTGGCGATCGTGATCGGCTACTACGTGATCGGACACGTGCACCACGCCCTGCACACCCCGCTGATGTCGATCACCAACGCGATCTCCGGAATCATCATCGTCGGAGCGCTGCTGCAGATCGGGAAGGGTGAGGTGGTCGTCACGATCCTGGCGTTCGTCGCCATCCTGCTGGCGAGCATCAACATCTTCGGTGGCTTCGCCGTTACCCGCCGCATGCTGGGGATGTTCCAGCGATGACCATCCACTCCGTCGCCATCGCGGCGTACCTGGTAGCCGCACTCCTCTTCATCATGAGCCTCGCCGGGCTCTCCAAGCACGAGACGGCGAAGCAGGGCATCTGGTTCGGGATCTGGGGCATGGCTATCGCCCTGGTGGCGACCATCTCCCTCGCCGTGGTGGGCGAGGAGGGTCACGAGGGCATGACCACCCTCGGCATCGCCCTCATGGCGGTCGCCGTCATCGCGGGCGCGGCCATCGGGCTGTGGCGCGCGCGTGTCGTGCAGATGACGGGCATGCCCGAACTCATCGCGCTCCTGCACAGCTTCGTCGGCCTTGCCGCCGTGCTGGTGGGCTGGGCGGCCTTCTACACGGTCGAGGCGCAGGGTGACGCGCAGACCGAGATCGCCCCCGACCTGCTCGGGATCCACCACGGCGAGGTCATCGTGGGCGTGTTCATCGGCGCGGTGACCTTCACCGGATCGATCGTCGCGTTCCTGAAGCTGTCGGCGCGGATCGACTCCAAGCCGCTGATGCTGCCCGGCAAGAACGCCCTCAACATCGGCGCGCTCGCCGTCTTCGTGGTGCTCACAGTCCTGTTCGTCATCCAGCCGAACATCGGCTTCCTCATCGCCGGCACCGTTCTCGCGCTCCTGCTGGGCTGGCACCTCGTCGCCTCCATCGGCGGTGGTGACATGCCGGTCGTCGTGTCGATGCTGAACAGCTACTCCGGCTGGGCGGCCGCGGCGTCAGGATTCCTGCTGGGCAACAACCTGCTGATCGTCACGGGTGCGCTGGTGGGTTCGTCCGGTGCGTACCTGAGCTACATCATGTGCGAGGCGATGAACCGCTCATTCATCTCCGTCATCGCTGGCGGATTCGGCATCGAGGCACCGACCTCCGGAGACACGGACTACGGCGATCACCGGGAGATCACGGCCGCCGAGACCGCCGAGCTGCTGAGCGAGGCCTCGTCCGTGATCATCACGCCGGGATACGGCATGGCGGTGGCCCAGGCCCAGTACCCGGTCGCCGAGCTGACCCGGCAGCTCCGGGAGAAGGGCGTCAACGTGCGCTTCGGGATCCACCCGGTCGCAGGGCGCCTCCCCGGGCACATGAATGTCCTGCTGGCCGAGGCGAAGGTGCCGTACGACATCGTCCTGGAGATGGACGAGATCAACGACGACTTCCCGTCGACCGACGTCGTTCTCGTCATCGGCGCGAACGACACCGTCAACCCGGCTGCGGAGGACGATCCGACGTCGCCGATCGCGGGCATGCCCGTGCTGCGCGTGTGGGAGGCCAAGGACGTCATCGTCTTCAAGCGGTCGATGGCGGTCGGCTACGCGGGCGTGCAGAACCCGCTGTTCTTCCGGCCGAACACCGCGATGCTGTTCGGCGACGCCAAGGAGCGGGTCGAGGACATCCTGAAGGCCCTCTAGCCTCCTCGCCGAGTCCAGCGACTGGTGCGGACTCGGCAGAGGTCAGACGACGCCGTAGAGGCGGTCGCCGGCGTCCCCGAGCCCGGGGACGATGTAGCCCTTCTCGTTCAGCCGCTCATCAAGCGCGGCCGTGACGACGGTGACCTCTGCGTCCCGGGAGGCGAAGGCCTCCTCCATGTGCTGAAGCCCCTCCGGGGCGGCCAGGAGGCAGATGGCCGTGACGTCGCGTGCGCCCCGCTCGAGGAGCAGGTCGACAGCGGCGACCAGCGTGCCCCCGGTCGCGAGCATCGGATCGAGGACGAAGACCTGCCGATCGTGCAGGTCGTGCGGAAGGCGGTCCGCATATGTGGTCGCGAGCAGGGACTCCTCGTCGCGCACCATGCCCAGGAAGCCGACCTCAGCCGTGGGCATCAGCTTCATCATGCCGTTCAACATGCCCAGGCCCGCCCGAAGGATCGGCACGACGATCGGCCTCGGGTCGGCCATCTCGACACCGCGCGTCGGGGCGACCGGGGTGGTGATGTCGACGGGCTGGACCCGAAGCGAGTCGGTCGCCTCGTATGCGAGGAGGGTCACCAGCTCCTCGGCGAGCAGGCGGAACGTGGCAGACGAGGTGTCCGCGCGGCGCAGCCGGGTGAGCTTGTGGGCCACGAGGGGGTGGTCGATGACGAGGGTCCGCATGCCGCCGAGAGTAGTCGTCTGGGCGACGTGAAGGCACGCTGCATGACACCATGCGGACTGTGAGCACCGAGGAGGTCACCACCGAGGTTGTGGACTTCGCTGTTGCGGCCTACCGCGAGGAGGGGCGCTGGACCGTCGTGTCGCTCCCACCGCACGCGGTAGTCACCGCCGAGGGGTTCGTGGCCGCGCTGCGACAGCTTCCAGGGGAGGGCGGCGTGTTCGGCATCGTCTCGGTCGCGGACGAGTTCTTCATCCTGGCGCACACCGTCCGCGATGGCGTGCGGTTGATGATCAGCGACGCTGCGGCCCTGGCGGACTGGTCGTTGGCACAGGAGGCGGCGGACCTCATCGGCCTCGAGTGGGACGAGGACGACATCGAGGACTTCGAGGCCGCTGGCGATGTCTCGCTCTGCGTGGACTTCGGTCTCGACGGCGCGGAGCTCGTGATGATCTGCGAGGACGAGGAGATGTACCCGGACGAGCAGGTCCGCGCGATCGCCAAGCGGCTGGGCTTCGCCCGTGAGCTTGGCTTGGCGCTGCGGGGCCGATGACCCTCGCGCTGCACGCCGAGGCGATGGGCCTGGCCATCGAGGAGGCGCGCTCGGCCGGCCGGGAGGGCGAGGTCCCGATCGGAGCCATCGTCCTCGACGGGGCCGGGGCAGTGGTCGCCCGGGCGCACAACCGACGCGAGGCGTCCTTGGACCCGACCGCGCACGCCGAAGTGCTTGCCCTGCGACAGGCGGCGGCGTCACTCGGGCGATGGCGCCTTGACGACTGCACGCTCGTGGTCACGCTCGAGCCCTGCCCGATGTGTGCCGGAGCCGTCGTCATGGCGCGGGTGCGCCAGCTCGTCTTCGGAGCATGGAACGACGAGTACGGGGCCGCCGGCTCCCGCTGGGATCTCGTGCGCGACCGACGACTCAACCACCGCGCCGAGGTGATTGGCGGGGTTCGGGCGGACGAGTGTGGTGCGATGGTGACCGAGTTCATGACGGACCAACGTCCCGCGCCGGAGGAACGATGACGTCCCTGAGGGAGAGCCCGATCAGGAAGCAGCGCCCCCCGCGCCCTTCGTGGCTGCTGCCGCTGCTGGTCGTGGTGGGGATCGCGGTCGTGGCCGGCATCGGCTACGGCGTGGTCAGTCTGGTGCGCGGCTCCTCGGGATCTGCCGAGGCGGAGTCCGCATCGGCATCGGCTCAAGCATGCGCCACGGAACTGGTCCCGGTGAGCGGCCTGCTGCCCAAACCGGCCAAGGTGACGGTCAACGTCTACAACGCGACCACCGTTGCCGGCCTGGCGAGCAAGACGGCCGTGGACCTGGAGAAGCGCGGGTTCAAGGTGGGCAAGGTCGCCAATGATCCGGCTGGCCGGAAGATCACCGGCGTGGGGCAGATCCGCTTCGGGCCTAAGGGCGCCGACCAGGCACAGCTGGTCCTCGTGTACGTCCCGGGTGCCGAGCTCGTCGAGCTCGATCGCAAGGGACGAAAGGTCGACCTGGCGATGGGGGACGCCTTCACCGCACTGGCTCCGGAGCCCGAGGTGACGGCCGCGCTCGCGTCGACGACGCCGGTCGTCAGCGGGCCGGGCTGCTCGGCAGCACCTGCGACGACATCGTCCCCGGGATAGCCGCCCGGGGATTCGGGTCGCGGCTCAGCGGATTCCGCTGCGGTGGGCACGTGGGCGCGGGAGCATGAGGCCGTCAGCCGCACCCGTCCACGTGGAGTCCCCATGACGTTCGACAACCAGACCGACATGACCGAGATGTACGCGATCCACGACTGCCTGCGCGCCGAGTTCTCCCGGCTCCCGGGCCTCGTGGAGGCGGTGGCGCCGGGTGACTCGGCCCGCGCCGGAGTCGTCGGAGGGCACGTCATGGTGATGACATCGGTCCTGCATGCGCACCATGAGGGCGAGGACGAGCTGGTCTGGCCCGTCCTGCAGGTCCGTTCGCCCGAGCACGTCCAGCTGGTCGAGGAGATGACCGAGCAGCACGGGCAGATGGTCACGGCGATCGACCGGGCACAGGAGCAGGCGCAGGCGTGGATGGCTGACGCGGGGGAGGACGGCCGGGCGGCCCTGATGACCACCCTGGCCGGCTTGAACGAGGACATGGTGGCCCACCTCGAGATGGAGGAGCGAGAGGTGGTGCCGCTGATATCGCGGGACATGACCCAGGATGAATATGCCGCGGTGGGCGCACATTCGCGGGCGTCCCTGTCGCCGGAGCAGCTGGCCGTGGGACTCGGCCTGATCCTGGCGGACACCACTCCCGAGCGGGGCGAGGCGATTCTGGCAGGGATGCCTGCCGAGGGACGAGCGGCGTTCGAGCAGTTCGGCGTGCCGATCTACGAGGCATACGCCGCGCGCCTCGCCGGTGCCTAGGATGGACGGACGCTGATCAGACGAGTCCCTGGGGGTCATCCATGGGTGAGCACACCACCGACGTCACCGACATGTACGCGGTGCACGACGCACTGCGGCACGAGTTCGCGAAGCTGCCGATAATGGTCAAGGCGGTCGAGGTCGGAAACGGTGATCGCACGGCCGTGGTCGGTCGGCACATCCTCCTGATGACGGCGTTCCTGCATGCCCACCACTCCAGCGAGGACGACCTGCTGTGGCCCGTGCTGCGCGAGCGGTCACCGGATGCGGCTGAGGTTGTCGAGCTTCTCGAGCATCAGCATGAGGACATGGTGGAGCTGCTGAATCGTGCCGAGGTGCAGACGTCGGCGTGGATGGAGGTGCCGGGGATCCAGGAGCGGTCGAGCCTGCACACGACGCTCATCGCCCTCGAGCGCAAGATCCTCCATCACCTGGCATCGGAGGAGCAGCAGGCGGTCCCGTTGATGCAGCGCGACCTGACGCAGGAGGAGTACGACCGGCTCGGGGAGCACTCGCGCGGGCTGATGACCCAGGAGCAGCTGACCATCGCGCTGGGGCTCATCCTCGATGACACCTCCGCCAACCGCGCCGAGGCGGTCCTTGCCGGGATGCCGCCCGAGGGTCGTGCCGGCTTCGAGCAGTTCGGCCGCCCTGCCTATGCGGAGTACAAGGCGAGGCTCGCGGAGTACTAGGGCCGCGCAGCATCACGACGACGTGAGAAGGGGCCGCCGGGATCTCCCGGCGGCCCCTTGCTCGTGTGCGAGGTCAGGCGGAGGGAAGCGTGATCCAGCGCAGGTAGGGCTTGACCTCCTCGACCTGGCCGAAGCGCTCCACGGCCTCCTCGGTCGGCATGCTCGCAGACACGACGACGCGGTCACCGGGACGCCAGTCGGCGGGAGTGGACACGGGGACGGAGTCGGTGAGCTGCAGGGCGTCGATGACCCTGAGGATCTCGTCGAAATTGCGCCCGACGGACTTCGGGTAGGTGAGGGTGAGTCGCACCTTGTTGCTCGGATCGATGATGAACACCGAGCGCACGCTCGACACGTCGTCCTCTCCCGGGTGGAGCATGTCGTACATGATCGACACGGTTCGGTCCGGATCGGCGATGATCGGGAAGTTCAGGTCGGTGCCGCCGACCTCGCCGATGTCCCCGGCCCAGCCACGGTGGTCCTCGATCGGGTCGACCGAGATCGCGATGGCCTTGACCCCACGCTTGTCGAACTCGGACTTGAGCTGGGACGTCCGTCCCAGCTCGGTCGTGCACACGGGGGTGTAGTCGGCCGGGTGGCTGAACAGGATCGCCCAGCTGTCCTTCTTCCAGTCGTGGAAGCCGAACGTGCCGTCGGTGGTCTCGGCGGTGAAGTCGGGGGCCTCATCACCCAGTCGGATGGTCATCGTGCTGTCCTCCAGGAAGATGGATGCGGTCGTTTCGAACGCTAGTCCGTGCTCCGAGGACGTGTCGCGTCAGCCGGTGTTGCGCAGTCCGGTGGCGATTCCGTTCACCGTGACGGACAGGGCCCTGGCCAGTGACTCGTCAGGCTCGCCCTGGCCGGCTCGTGCTCGGCGGAGGCGCTCGAGGAGCGAGACCTGCAGCACGTGCAGCGGCAGCAGGTAGGCGTCCCGGACCTCGAGGGTTCGCGCGAGGGAGGGGTTGTCGCCCACGAGGCGGTGCTGCCGGGTGACCGCCAATACCTCGCGCACCGTGCGCGCGTGCTCCTCGCGGATGTCGTCGAGGAACCTGTGCAAGCGCGAGGGGACGAGAGTCTGGACGTACAGGCCCGCCATGTCGAGGTCGGTCTTGGCAAGTGTCATCTCGACGTTGGAGATGAAGTTGCGGAAGAAGTGCCAGTCGTCGTACATGTCCTGAAGGTCCTGCCCGTGTCCGGCCTCCCGTGCCGCAGACAGGGCGGTCCCCACGCCGAACCAGCCGGGCAGCACCTGACGCGACTGCGTCCAGCCGAAGACCCATGGGATGGCGCGCAGGCCGGAGATGCCCGCGGTTGTGTCGGGCCGGCGTGACGGGCGTGACCCCAGGTGCATCGCGCCGAACTCGTCGACGGGCGTGGACAGGGCGAAGTAGTCGGGCAGGTCAGGGTCGTCGACGAGGGCCCGGTAACGGGCCTGGGCTGCCCGTGACGCGATCTCCATGACGTCGTCCCACGTCGCGAGCTGGGCCGGGTCGTTGCGCGGCGTCTTGTGCAGCAGCGACGCGTCGACCACGGCCGCCACCATCTGCTCGAGGTTGTCCCGGGCGAGAGTGGGCAGGAGGTACTTGTCGGAGATCACCTCGCCCTGCTCGGTGACCTTGATCTCCCCGCTGAGAACGCCCCACGGCTGCGCGAGTATCGCGTCGTAGGTGGGGCCGCCGCCGCGCCCGACGGTGCCGCCACGGCCGTGGAAGAGTCGCAGGCGCACGCCGTACCGCGACGCGACGTCGCGGAGGCGACGCTGCGCCAGGTGGATCTCCCACTGGGACGTGGTGATGCCGGCGTCCTTGTTGGAGTCGGAGTACCCGAGCATCACTTCCTGAACGTCGCCGCGCGAGGCCACGAGTGCGCGATACATGGGCACCGACAGGAGGTCCTCGAGGATGCGACCCGCCGCGCGGAGCTCGTCGACGGTTTCGAGCAGGGGGACGAAGCCCACTCGTGCGGTTCCGTTCTCGGTGTCGACAAGGCCGGCCTCGCGTCCCATCACGACGGCCGCGAGCAGGTCGTCGGCGCCCTGGGTCATGGACACGATGCACGACTCGATCGCTCGCGGGCCATAGCGGTCCAGGGCCTCGCGGACGGCCACGTAGGTCAGCCACGTGCGCATGCCGTCATCGTCGAGAGGAGGGGGCGTGGGCGCCAGCGGCCGCATCGACTCGAGCTCGGCGGCCAGGACGGCCAGGCGCTCGGCCTTCGTCAGGTCGGTCCACGGGCCGGGCGCAGCGGAGAGCCGGTCGACGAGCTGGCCGACGGCGTGCTGGTACTTGCCGGCGTGCTCTCGCACGTCGAGAGTGGCGAGCGGAAGGCCGATCGCCGACACCAGCCGGATCGCTCGGGCGAGGACTCCGCGCGCGGCGAGCTCACCACCGTCGCTGAGCAGCTCGCGGTGAACGAGCAGGAGGTCGTCGAGGACGTCGAGGGTGGTCTCGTAGTCGCGGCCGGCCTCGTGCGTGCGACCGGTTCCGAGACGGTCGCGGGTCAGCTCCAGGCGCTTGCGGACGATCGTGAGCTTGAGCCGGATGGGCTCCTCGGCGTTGATGCGCAGGTACCGCGAATCGAGGTCCGGCAGGCGTTCGAGATCACGCCCGATGGACTCGCGGAGCGCATCGCTCGTGCCCGTGATGCGCTCGGAGATGGACAGGTCCTCGATGAGGCGGGTGAGGACGGCAAGCAGGTCGGAGAGCCCGTGCTCACGCTGGAAGCGCAGCACGTCGAGCGTGATCTCCGGCGTGACGAAGGGGTTCCCGTCGCGGTCGCCGCCGATCCAGGAGCCGAAGCTCAGCGGTCGGGACTCCGGGGGAAGCACCGCCCCCATGTGATCGAAGGCGTCGCCGAGATCCGACAGCACCGCGCCCAGAGGGCCGCGAGTGAGGTCGTCGACGTAGTACAGGGCGTTGCGTGCCTCGTCGAGAACATGCGGCTGCTCGAGTCGGATCTCGTCGGTCTGCCACAGCAGGTCGACGATCTCGCCGACGCGACGCCAGCGCGTGTCCTCGTCCAGGTCGGCGTCGAGCATGACATCCGCCATGCGCCGCAGCTTGGTGAGGACCGAGCGTCGAGCCGCCTCCGTCGGGTGCGCCGTGAAGACGGGGCGCACGGACAGGGCTCCGGCGAGCGCGCGCACGGCCCCTGGATCGATGCCGGCCTGTGTCACGGCGTCGGCGACCCGTCGCAGCGGGCCGCCCGCGTCGCGTCGTGCCGCCGCGACGTCCCGTGATCGCTCCACCTGCTCCGCGACGTTGGCGAGGTCGAAGTAGACGGAGAATGCACGGGCCAGGCGGGTCGCGGTGCCGACGTCGACCGAGGTGAGCCGAGTCGCTGCGTCGTCCGGGGCCTCACGGACCAGCAGCCGGACCTCCTCGACGAGCTCGAGCAGGTCGGTGCCTTCGTGGCGAACGAGCGCCTCCCCCAGAAGCACCCCCAGCGCATGGATATCGGACCGCAGCCGCGTGTCGGCGGGGGTGGTCTCGGCGCTGCCGCGTTCGTCCATGGCATTCATCCAAGCGTGGTGCGGTCGATTCGGCCAAAACGCCGGGACGCGCTACTCGCTGACGTGCACCATCACCTTCATGGCCGCGGGGTTGTCCAGATGGTGCGTGAGTGCCTGCTCGACCTCGTCCAGGCTGAACACCTTGCTCACCAGCTCATCCAGATTGATGGCGCCTCCGGCGGCCAGGGCGATCGCGGTCGGGTACGTGTTGGCATACCGGAACGTCCCGGTCACCCAGAGCTCCCGACCCTGGATGACGTCCACCGGAAGCGGGACCTTGCCGTGTGCGGCCATGCCGACGAGTACGACGGTGCCGGCCCGTTTGACCGCCCGGATGCCCGCGTCGATGGCGGCAGGACTGCCGCTGCACTCGAGGAGCACGTCGGCTGTGGGGGCGTCGTCGAAGGCGGCCGTGCGGCTGTCGATCGTCTCGAAGCCGAGGTCGCCGGCCTTGGCCAGCCGATGGGGGTTGATGTCGGCGAGCACGACTCGGCTCGCCCCGGAGGCGCGGGCGACGAGCGCGGCCATCACTCCGACTGGGCCGGCGCCCGTGACCAGGACCGTGGTGCCGAGCCCGACCTTGGCCTTGGCGCAGGCCCACACGCCGACGGACAGCGGTTCGAGGAGGGCCGCCGCATCGTCCGAGATCGAATCCGGCACCGGATGGGCGAAGTCCTCGTGGATCGTGACGTGTTCTGTGAACGTCCCGTCGACGGGAGGTGTGGCGAAGAACGAGACGTCGGGGCACAGGTTGTACCGGCCGACCCGGCACTCAGCGCACGAGCCGCACGGCACTCCGGGCTCGAGGGCCACCCTCGTGCCGACGTCGTGGCGTCGAGCATCGACCCCCCGGTCGACGATCACTCCCGACGACTCGTGGCCGAGGACGAGCGGCGCCTCGACCACGAAGGACCCGATCCGCCCCTCCTGGAAGTAGTGGATGTCGGACCCGCACACCCCGACGGATCGGATGGCGACGAGCACGTCCCTCGGCCCGGGAACGGGCATGGCTCGTTCCTCGGTGCGGATCTGGAGGTCCGTGCTCAGCACGCTGGCTCGGTTCGGCATGAGCGGCTCTCTCGTCGTCGTTGCGGGCTTCGAACGTACTGCCGAAGGCGGTCGAGTGCGTCCGCGTTGCCCGGATGGCCGCGCAGTCAGCGTTCGCCATCGAGTCGATGGTGGCGTCCGTCCGGACCCTGAAGCAGGCAGGATCCACGCCGTCGATGGGAAACGGCGAGACTCCCCGCAGAGGCGGCCCTAGGCCCTCCCTGCGGGGAGTCTCGTGAACCCGATCCCCCCGGTTTCGCGGGGAGCTCGTGGCGGTGGCGGTGGGATTTGAACCCACGGTGAGGTTGCCCCCACACGCGCTTTCGAGGCGCGCTCCTTTGGCCGCTCGGACACGCCACCGCCGAGAAGGGTACAAGCCCGACGGTCGTCCCGGCACGTCACCCTCGGGCGTAGGAGCGGACCCGGAAGGCGGGGGCGAGGAAGAAGACGGCGAGCAGGATGGGTGCGAGGAGCGCGAAGGCCCAGCGCAGGGAGGTCGCGTCGGCGACGAGTCCGATCAGGGGGGCGCCGAGCACGAAGCCCACGTAGTTGAAGACGTTGACCCGGGCGATGGCGATGCCGCTGCCGAGCCGATCGTGCTGCGCTGCTGCGGTGAAGGCAAGCGGGATCACCGGCGCCGCCCCGGCACCGAGCAGGGCGAAGGCGGCCAGTCCCCACGCGGGGGACGGAGCCAGCGCGATGGCGACGGCCGCGACGATGGCCACCAGCGACCCGACGCGCACCAGCCGGACGGGGCCACGCGCCATCACCCCGCGGTCGACGAAGATCCTGGCAATCAGGGTGGTGAGTGCGTAGCAGGCGTAGGCCAGGGCTGCGATCGCCTCCGACGAGTCCAGAGCCTTTGTGAGGTACACCGCGCTCCAGTTCGAGGCTGCGGAGTCGGCGATGTAGACGCATGTGAGCGCGATGCCGATGACGATGATGGGCCGCCAGGGAACCGTGGCCCTCGAGACGCCGCTGCCGTCTCCTCCGGGGAGGTGCTGGGCCTTGCTGCCGCTGATGAGGTGGGGCCCGGCCACGAGCTGCGCCGGGATGATGACGACTGCCAGGAGCGTGAAGAAGAGGCCGAGCGAGATCGACGTGCCTGCCGCCACCGCCGCGAGTGCCGCTCCGAGGATCCCGGCCAGGCTGAACACGGCGAAGAACGAGCCCATGAGGCTGCGCCCGTAGGAGACCTCCACCGCGGACGCGTGGGCCGTCATGGCGGCGTCCACGGCACCGAGCGCGAACCCGATGAGGATCAGGGATGCGACGAGCGCGGGCAGGGAATCGCTGAAGCCCACCGCGACAAGCGCGAGTGGGGTGAGTGGCCCCACGACGCGGAGGACCCGGCCACTGCCGAGTCGAGCGAGCGCCGAGCCGGCGGCGACACTGCCGACCCCGGCCACGACGGGTACGAGGCCGAGCAGCAGGGCCAGCGCGCCGTCGTCGAGCGCGAACCGTGTCTGGATGGTGGGGATGCGAGTGACGAGGGCGGCGAAGCACAACCCCTGGGCGACGTACGCGACTGCTCCGGCCCGCCTGGCCCGGGGGTTGGGGTCGATCACGGGCCGACTATGGCACTACGACCTCGATCCCGGGGCCGAAGCGGACCGCCGCCATCTCGTCGGCGATCTCACTCCCGCCGTCAGGCGTCGGAAGCCCTGCCCCGGTTCATCAGGAACGCCAGCAGGTGGACCCCCAGTCCGATGGCCCACGGCACGGTCACCCACAAGGCGTAGTCGATGGTGCCGCTGACCAGGACGTTCTGGATCCACAGGAACGCGTTCACCAGGAGGAAGACGACCGCGTGCACGGCAAGGTCAGCTCCTGGGGACTCCTCGACGGTGATCCCGCGGGTCGCACGGAAGGCGATCACGGCCGCCACGATGCACACGACTCCCGCGACGAGAAGTCCCCAGCCCCAGAGCGGGTCGATCTCGCTCACCTGCCAGGACATCTCCCCGCCGATCCCGATCCATTGGCTCTCGCCGCCAACCAGGATGAACGTTCCGACGAACGCCGAGATACCACCGACGATCGCGAGCACCCACCGGCTGACGAGCAGGGACACCGCCAGGCCCGGACGGGACGCCGACTGGGTCGTCGGCGGCTTCGGATGGGTTACGGGTGGGTACTGGATGGTTGACATGACCCACCTCCTCACTCCCCTCTTCAAGGGCACGCTCCTGACCCCGCAGCGGGTAGGTGCGAAGGTCCCGGACGTGCGAGGGCCCGCTCGGCGTGGTCGCCGGGCGGGCCCTGAAGCGCGGAGGATAGGGGATTTGAACCCCTGAGGGATTGCTCCCAACACGCTTTCCAAGCGTGCGCCCTAGGCCACTAGGCGAATCCTCCGCGGAGGAGGCTATACGCACGCCGCGGGCGGAGGGCAGGCCGCCCCGCGAGTGGCCTCCGTCGCGACCGCGTATTCTTGTGCCGACCCCTCGTGCGGCGTCATCGCGTGAACCTCCCCAGGGCCGGAAGGCAGCAAGGATAAGCGCGCTCTGGCGGGTGTGCGGGGGGTCCCTTCTTGGCCGGCCGGGTTGGCGGAGCGCCCCGACGACCGTCCGGCCGCGGCATTAGGGTGCAGACGTGTCCATGGCCCTGTATCGCACCTACCGACCGGCGCGCCTCGACGACGTCGTCGGGCAGGACCATGTCATCGGCCCACTGCGACGGGCCCTGGAGAACGACCGCGTGCACCACGCCTACCTCTTCTCCGGCCCCCGTGGCTGCGGCAAGACGTCGACCGCCCGCATCCTGGCTCGGTCACTGAACTGCGAGAAGGGGCCGACCCCTGATCCGTGCGGCGAGTGCCAGAGCTGCACGGATCTCGCACCGAACGGCCCGGGATCGCTGGACGTGATCGAGCTCGACGCGGCCAGCCATGGCGGCGTCGACGACACGCGTGAGCTTCGCGAGCGGGCCATGTTCGCGCCTGCCTCGTCGCGCTACAAGGTCTACATCATCGACGAGGCGCACATGGTCACCACCCAGGGCTTCAACGCCCTGCTCAAGCTCGTCGAGGAGCCTCCCCCGCACGTGCGCTTCATCTTCGCCACGACGGAGGCGGAGAAGGTCCTGCCGACCATCAGGTCGCGCACGCACAACTACACGTTCCGGCTCGTGCCGGCGAAGACCCTGCAGCAGCACCTTGCCTACGTGTGCGAGCAGGAGGGCGTCGCAGCGGAGCCGGCCGCGCTCGCGCTGGTTGCCCGGGCCGGTGCGGGCAGCGTCCGGGACAGCCTGTCGGTCCTCGGTCAGGTCATCTCCGGCTCCGGTCCGGAGGGCGTCACCTACGCGGAGGCGGTGGCGCAGCTGGGCATGACCGACGCGACTCTGCTCGATGCCGCGGTCGACGCGCTCGCGGACCACAACGGGGCGGGGCTGTTCACGGTGATCGACCATGTGATCGAGGCCGGGCATGACCCGCGGCGGTTCGTGACGGACCTGCTGGAGAGGATCCGCGACCTCATCGTCCTCCACAACGTCCCCGACGCCGCCGACCTCGGGCTCATCGACGCCCCGGAGGATCAGGTCGCCCGCGAGATCGAGCAGTCCCAGCGATTCGGGCTCGCCGAGCTCACCCGTGACGCCGAGGTGGCCAGCGGCGCGCTCAGCGAGCTGCGCGGGGCGACGGCGCCCCGCCTGCACCTGGAGCTCATGGCGGCTCGACTCCTGCTCCCGGCGTCCGACACGGACGAGGCAGCCACGCGCGCCCGGCTGGACCAGCTCGAGCGGCGTATGGCGGCCGCTCCCGTGCACGTGGCTCCCGTCTCGAGCCCTCCGCCGGCGCCTTCGGCTCCTCCGGTCAAGCCCGCGGCCCCGGCCATGCCCGATCCGCCGGCTCCGTCCGCGACGGCGACTCCCGCGGAGGAACCGCAGCCCGAGCAGGCACCCGCGCCCGTCCCGCCTCCGCGGCGGCTCTCGGAGGTGGCCCCGTCCACCGCGACCGAGGCGCCGACCGGCACGATCCGGCCGAAGCCTCCCGTTCGACCCAGGGAGCGCGTCGAGTCTCCGCCAGCGGTCGCGGCGCCGGCCATGCCCGATCCGCCGCCCGCCAACGATGCCGCCGCAGCCGAGACCTCGGTGGGCCTCGACCAGTTCGTGTCGATGTGGGCCGCCGTGCTGGAGGCGGTCAAGGCCTACTCCCGCGTCGCATGGACCCTGTTCAGCACCTCGGCCCCGATCTCGATCAGCAACGGGGAGCTCGCCGTGGCACTCGCCGACGTCGGATCGGTCAAGGGCGTGAAGGCCAGCGGCCACGACGAGCGACTGCGCCAGGCCATCCTCGACGTCATGCGCGTCGACGTCCGCATCGACGTCGTCCTCGCTCCCGATCGAGCGGCGACGCCGGTCGTGGCAGCAGGCGGCGGTCCAGCGGGGGAGGCCGCTACGCAGTCCGCTCCGGCCAGCGCTGGCCCGGACGACCCCAGCCTCGACGATCCCGACGTCGACGACTCGACCGGCGTGGACCTCGCCCTGCGCGCGCTCGGCGCGACGCAGATCGGCGAGATCGAGCACTGAGGGACAGGGAAGCCATATGTACGAGGGCATCGTTCAGGACCTCATCGACGAGCTCGGCCGCCTCCCGGGCATCGGGCCGAAGAGCGCCCAGCGCATCGCCTTCCACATCCTCGCGGCCGAGCCGACCGACGTCCTCCGGCTGGCCAACCTCCTGCGCGAGGTGAAGGAGAAGGTTCGGTTCTGCACGGTGTGCGGGAACGTCGCCGAGCAGGAGCAGTGCCGCATCTGCCTGGATCCGAGGCGGGACCTGACCATCCTGTGCGTCGTGGAGGAGCCGAAGGACGTGCTGGCCATCGAGAAGACGCGGGAGTTCCGGGGCCGCTATCACGTGCTCGGCGGCGCGATCTCCCCGATCGACGGCATCGGGCCGGACGACCTTCGGATCCGCGAGCTGCTCGCCCGATTGTCGGACGGGACGATCACCGAGGTCATCCTGGCCACCGACCCGAACCTCGAGGGCGAGGCCACCGCGACCTACCTCGCCCGCCTCATCGGGCCGCTGGAGATCGCGGTGTCACGGCTCGCCAGCGGCTTGCCTGTCGGCGGCGACCTCGAGTACGCCGACGAGGTGACCCTGGGGCGGGCCTTCGAGGGCCGCCG
>JAHECS010000008.1:73187-81925 GCA_024641635.1 Actinomycetes bacterium
GTGGTCAGGGGGCGCCGACTCTGGTCGGTAGACTTCTCAACCGTGTCCCTGATCGTCCAGAAGTACGGCGGCTCGAGCGTCGCCGACGCGTCCAGCGTCAAGCGCGTCGCACGTCGGATCGTCGACACGAAGAAGGCCGGCCACGACGTCGTCGTCGTGGTCTCCGCCATGGGCGACTCGACGGACGAGCTCATGGACCTTGCCAAGCAGGTGTCCCCGCTGCCCCCGGCACGGGAGCTGGACATGCTGCTGACCGCGGGCGAGCGGATCTCGATGGCCCTGCTGGCCATGGCGATCTCCGACCTCGGCGCCGAGGCTCGCTCCTACACCGGCTCCCAGGCGGGGCTCATCACGGACTCCGCGCATGGATCGGCCCGCATCATCGACGTCACCCCCGGGCGGATCCAGGATGCCCTCAGCCAGGGAGCCATCCCGATCGTGGCCGGCTTCCAGGGGGTCGCGCAGGACACCAAGGACGTCACCACCCTGGGCCGGGGCGGATCCGACACCACCGCGGTTGCCCTGGCCGCCGCCCTCGACGCCGAGGTGTGCGAGATCTACACCGACGTCGACGGGGTCTTCAGCGCCGATCCCCGCGTGGTGTCAGCCGCACGGCGGGTCCCGTACATCACCTACGAGGAGATGCTCGAGCTCGCAGCCGTCGGCGCCAAGGTCCTGCACCTGCGCTGCGTGGAGTACGCACGCCGGTTCGACCTGCCGATCCACGTGCGCTCGTCGTTCTCCGACCGGACGGGCACCCTCGTGATGTCCCCCGAAGCCATCGAAGCCGCAATCGCCGAAGGAAGTGCCATGGAACAGCCGATCATCTCCGGGGTGGCCGCGGACACGAACGACGCCAAGATCACCGTCGTCGCTGTGCCCGACAAGCCCGGCGAGGCAGCGGCCATCTTCAAGGCGCTGGCCGAGGCGAGCATCAACGTCGACATGATCGTTCAGAACGTCTCAGCCGCGACCACCGGTCGGACGGACCTGACCTTCACCTGCCCGCAGGGCTCGACCGCCGCGGCCATGAGGGCCCTTGATGCCAAGCGCGAGGCGATCGGCTTCGAATCCCTCCTCGTCGACGACCAGATCGCCAAGGTCTCGCTCGTGGGTGCGGGAATGCGCTCTCACCCGGGCGTCTCGGCCACGTTCTTCGAGGCGCTGGCGGATGCCAGCATCAACGTCGAGATGATCTCGACGTCCGAGATCCGCATCTCGGTCGTGACGCGGGTCGACGATGCCACCCGCGCGGTGCAGGCACTGCACACCGCCTTCGGCCTCGACGCCGACGGCGAGGCGGTCGTCTACGGCGGGTCCGGCCGATGAGCACGCGTCCCGTGGTCGCCGTGGTCGGTGCGACGGGCCAGGTGGGCGCCGTCATGCGACGGCTGCTCGACGAGCGCGACTTCCCGATGTCGAAGGTGCGGTTCCTCGCCTCGGCCCGATCCGCCGGCACGACCCTGCCGTGGCGCGGGGGCGAGGTCCTCGTCGAGGACGCTGCCGAGGCAGACGTCTCGGATGTCGACATCGCGCTGTTCTCGGCAGGCGGCTCCACCTCGCGGGCCCTCGCGGGGAAGTACGCGGAGGCAGGCGCTGTCGTCATCGACAACTCGTCCGCCTGGCGCATGGACCCCGACGTCCCGCTGGTCGTCAGCGAGGTGAACCCGCACGCGATCGCGGAGATGCGCAAGGGGATCATCGCGAATCCGAACTGCACCACGATGGCGGCGATGCCGGTGCTCAAGCCGCTGCATGTCGAGGCGGGCCTGCGCCGACTCATCGTCAGCACGTACCAGGCGGTGTCCGGAAGCGGCCTCTCCGGCGTGGAGGAGCTCGATACGCAGGTTCGGGCGGCCGTCACGCAGGACATCGCGCAGCTCACGCACGACGGGTCGGCCGTGGACTTCCCGGCGCCGAAGAAGTACGTCCGGCCGATCGCCTTCGACGTCGTGCCCTTGGCGGGAAGCATCGTCGACGACGGATCCCTGGAGACCGACGAGGAGCAGAAGCTCCGCAACGAGAGCCGGAAGATCCTCGAGATCCCCGACCTGCTCGTCTCCGGCACATGCGTTCGCGTACCGGTCTTCACCGGCCACTCACTGTCGATCAACGCGGAGTTCGACCGGTCGATCACGCCCTCGCGGGCACTGGAGATCCTGGAGTCGGCGCTGGGCGTCGCTGTCACGGAGGTGCCGACGCCGCTCGAGGCGGCTGGCGCGGACCCGTCCTTCGTCGGCCGGATCCGCCAGGACCAGGGCGTGCCGGACAACCGGGGGCTCGTGCTGTTCGTCAGCAACGACAACCTGCGCAAGGGAGCGGCCCTCAACGCCGTCCAGATCGCGGAGTTGGTCGCCGACTCGCTCTGATCGAGACGGTCAGTCGGCGAAGCGGATCACCGGATCCCGCTCGAGGTAGGCGGCGTAGGTCCCAAGGGCGCCCTCGGTCGCAGCCCTCTGCCGCTTCGTGAGGCTGGCGAAGGGCTCGACCTCGATGTGGACACGGGTGGGTGACAGGGTGCGCTTCCAGGTGGCCACCACCGAGCCGCGGATCACGATCGTCGCCCTGAAGACGCCGTTGCCGCCCGGGACGACGCGGTCAAGCAGCTGCTCGTCTCCGTGGAGCGAACGGTCCTTGTAGCCCAGGAGGTACTCGTCGTACCCCGGAAGGGCGAGCGTCGCATGGTCGACGACCTCCCCCGAGGAGAGGGTCTCGGCGAGGTCCGATGTCAGCCACAGGGCGTCGGCCCCGTCGCCGATCCTCGTCAGACGTCCCTCGTTGCCCGACAGCCCGATGCGCGCGTCGGCGAGCGTCAGCCCGGTCCAGCCGGCGAAGTCCTTGAGGGGGGCGGGGCCGTGGCTGCGCACGTACCTGTGTGCGAGCTCGACCAGCGCGTCCTCGCGTGACAGCTCCACCTGCTGTGGGGCCCACTCGTCGAGAAGGGCGATCGTCTGCACGGAGCCTCGCTGAGGGCCGATGCACGTCAGCCCGATGAGCGACGCGTAGGCGAGCAGGTGGTACCCGCGCTGGCCGTCGGTGGGGATCCCCTCGTCGGCCAGGGCCGCGAGCAGGTCGGCGCGCGGCTTCGGCCCACCTCCGGACAGGAGCGAGCGCAGCGTGTCGCAGGCTCGTTCGAGATCCTGAGGAAGCAGACCCAGCTCCTTCCTTCGCCGGACCATGTTCGACAGGCCCCGGACCCCGGTGACCTCGAGCATCCAGCGGGCGTCGGTGGCCGGGACGATGTGGACGGTCTGGCGCATCGGCCACGTTCGCAGTACTTCGGCACGCTCGAACGCCGCGTGGATGTCCGCCTCGGTGGAGCCCGGGATGCGGGTGCCGAGGGACCACGCGCCGCTGGCGACGTCCTGCGCCTGCATGGCCCCGAACCACGTGGCGACCTCGCGAGGGGAGCGATGGTCGTGCGGGGTCAGCAGCAGGCTGCGCATGCGCGCCGCGCGGATGTCGACGGCGGAAGGACCCGTAGCCACGGCGACTAGTGAACGGGGAGCGGATAGTCGAACTCGGCGTAGTCGCGCGCGTAGATGTCAGCGACGCGGGCGAGCCGCTCGGGGGTGTAGTAGTCGCCCATGCGGTTCCGCGCCCCGGTCGAGTTGCGGCAGAAGAACTGCTCCTGGAGGCCTGGCGTCGACGTGAGCTCGCCGATTCGCGCCCACGAGTCGTCGAGCTCCTCGAGATGGATGACGGCGTCGTACGGCACGACGCCCAGGCCGAGGTGATCCGCCTGACGCCGCCAGTGCGGATCCTGGTCGCGGGAGTCCTGCGCCGCGATCACGTCGAGGAACTGGTCGAGCGTCACGTCGGACGCGTCCAGCTCCAGGCCCGTGGTCGCGCGCAGCTCGGCCACGATCGGCTCGCTCTGCTTGAGGCCCTGCCCGATCTTCTCGATGTAGCCGGACAGCAGGCGCGAAGCCGGGTCGCGGACGACCGTGAAGCGCCGGTACTCGGGCGAGGTGAGGACGGTCTCGAGGAGATCGGGAGGCAGCTGGAAGGGCTTGACGAAGGGGGTCGCATTCAGCCGGTTGTGCGGGGCGTCCTGCACCCGTTGCACCATCCCGGGGTTCATGCGGGCGGCCTCCATGCCGCCGAGCGTCGCCTTCATCGTCCCGCAGCCCGCCTTGGGAACCTCGACATACGCGTACCGGTTCACCAGGGAGATGTGGGTGTGCATGTTGACCGAGCGCCATCCCATCGCCTTCACCCATGCACGTGTGGCCGGGCCGAGCTCGCTGCGGCTCGGACGACGATCGGGAACGGTCATGCCCGGAAGGCTAGCCGTCGGCGCAGGGTCGGAGCGAGCCCGGAAACGGACGTGGGGCCAGCCCTCAGGCTGGCCCCACGCTGTGGTCGGGGTGGCGGGATTTGAACCCACGGCCTCTTCGTCCCGAACGAAGCGCGCTACCAAGCTGCGCCACACCCCGAAGGCCTCGCGGAGTCTAACGGAGTCGAGGGGGTGATCCGTCCGCCGGGGGACGGCTGCCCCTCGCTCCGGCGCCTGGGCCCTAGGGACCCGACGTCAGGGTCAGCAGGGTCGCCTCGGGGCGGCAGGCGAACCGGACGGGTGCGTACGGCGAGGTGCCCAGCCCGGCTGACACGTGCAGAGCCGAGCCGTCCCACGAGGACAGGCCCTTCGCCTGGCTGCGCGGCAGGTCGCAGTTGGTGACCAGTGCTCCCACACCGGGCACGCAGAGCTGACCGCCGTGGGTGTGACCGGCGAGGATGAGGTCGGCCCCGTCGGTGGCCATGGCACCGAGCACCCGCACGTACGGCGCGTGCGTCACGCCCAGGGTGAGGTCGGCGTCCGCATCGAACGGGCCGGCGACCTCGCCGTAGCGGTCCCTGCTGATGTGCGGGTCGTCGACCCCGCGCACATCGACGGCGCGCCCGTCGATCTTCATGGTGGCCCGGGCGTTGCCCAGGTCCAGCCAGCCGTTCGTGGTGAGCCCGTCCACCAGGTCGCCCCACGGCAGCATGGGACGGTCCGGTTCGAGCCCGGAGGGGCCTTTCAGGTAGCGAGCCCAGTTGATGGGTCGCGGTGCGTAGTAGTCGTTGCTGCCCAGCACGAATGCACCGGGGAGCTCGAACAGCGGGTCCAGCGTGTCGAGGACGTGCGGTACCGCGTCCTGGTGGGACAGGAAGTCCCCCGTGACGATGACGCCGTCGGGCCTCAGCTCGCGGAGGGATCGCACCCACTCCTGCTTCTTGCGCTGCCCGGGGACGAGATGGAGGTCGGACAGGTGGAGCAGTCGCATGTGCGGCTGACCGGCCGGGAGCACGGGGACCGTTGCGCGGCGGAGCGTGTAGGCCTGGGCCTCCCAGTAGGAGTAGGCCAGGCTGGCGGCGCCGGCAGCGGCCACGCCGAGAACGGCCTTCGCGGATGGGTGCACGCCCCATGGTCCCACGCGCTCGCGGGTCCGGTCACGTCCGTCTTCTCGTCGGGGCAACCGGGACCAACGGTGCGAGAATGGCCGCATGAGCGCGCTGAAGGACAAGCTGCAGAAGGACCTCACCGCTTCGATCAAGTCCCGCGACGAGGTGACGACGGCCACGATCCGGATGGTCCTCACCGCGGTCACGAACGAGGAGGTCGCGGGCAAGCAGGCTCGCGAGCTGTCCGACGAGGACGTGGTCGCCGTCCTGGGTCGAGAGGCCAAGAAGCGACGCGAGTCGGCCGACGCCTATGACGGCGCCATGCGTCCCCATCTGGCGGACCGTGAGCGCGCCGAGCTGGAGGTGATCGCCCGGTACCTGCCCCAGCAGCTCTCGGACGAGGAGCTGCAGGTCATCGTGGGTGCCGCCGTCGCCGATGTGGTCGCGCAGGGGTTGAGCGGGAGGCCGGCGATGGGCGCGGTGATGAAGCGTGTCCAGCCTCAGGTGAAGGGCCGGGCCGACGGTGCCCGGGTCGCGGCGCTGGTGGAGTCAGCCCTCGGCATGTAGCCAGGGTTCAGCCGGTCGCTGCCACGCCGGAGATCGTCGGATCGGAGTTGTCGAAGGTGGGCGGTTCCGGCTGCGCGGGAGCGCTCGGCGTGCTGGAACTGGACGAGGTGGGTGGCGCCTCGTAGGTGTAGGGATCCTTCGTCGTCAGCCCGTAGTTGTTGCGGACGTCGAAGTCGAGCGGCTCGGTGCCCGCGAGGGCCAGCTCCATCGAGTCGCGCCACATCGGACCCGGCAGCGTGCCGCCGAACACCTGGTCGTAGTACGTGCCCTTGATCGTGACCTGCTTCATGGGGTGGGCGAAGCCGCCACGAGGATCACCGACCCAGACGGCGGAGGCGAGCTGCGGCGTGTAGCCGGCGAACCAGACGGCGGCCGACTCGTTGGTCGTGCCCGTCTTGCCCGCGACCTGCCGTGACTCCAGCGCCATGTCGGCGCCCGTGCGGCCCGGGATGGTCCCGTTGACCACCCCGTTCAGCATGACGGTCACGGTGTCCGCGACGTCACGCTTGAGCACGCGAGTGCAGTCACCGTCGGGAGTGGGGATGGGATTGCCGTCGCGGTCACGGATCTCCAGGATGACGACCGGCTTGCAGTAGATGCCGTGAGCGGCGAAGGTCGCGTAGGCGTTCGCCATCGCCAGCGGGGTGACCTCCATGGTGCCGAGGGTGAGAGTGGGAACACGCAGCAGCGGGTCGCCGTTGCCCAGTCGCACGCCCATGGACTCGGCGATCTCAGCAGGGCGGCAGATGCCGGTCCGCTCCTCGATCGTCATGAAGTAGGTGTTCGTCGAGTAGGCCGTCGCTCGCGCCATGTCGAGGGTTCCGGAGGTGGTGCTGTTGCGGATGGTGACCGGCTTGAACTTCTTGCCCGTCGTGCAGTTCTTGAACTCGGTGAAGGTCTTGGGGCTGTAGGCCGAGATGTACTCGAACGGCGAGATCCCGTCCTCGAGCGCAGCTGCCATCGCGAAGACCTTGAACGTCGATCCGGCCTGCATGCCGATCGTGCCGCCCATGTCTCGTTCGACGTTGTAGTTGTAGGTCGTCTTGCCCTTGCCTGATGTACCCCACTGGCGGTTCTGGGCCATGGCGATCACGTGACCGGTACCGGGCTCGACCATCGAGATCGCGGCCGCACGCTTGCTGTCGTCCTTGATGGGGATGTACGAGGTGAGCGTCTCGAACGCGCCGTCCTGGGCCTTCGGGTCGAGCGTCGTCCGGATGGTGTAGCCGCCGCGCCGCAGGAAGGCCTCTCGCTGCTCAGGCGTGTCGCCGAACGCGGGGTCGATGCGGATCGACTGCACGACGTAGTCGCAGAAGAAGGGGGCGTAGGACGACGTGCAGCCGTTCGTCGTCAGCGACGGTTTCAGCGACTGGCTCATCGGGGTCAGCGCGGCGCGGTCGGCGCGCTCCTGCGAGATGTATCCGAGCTCGGCCATTCGACGCAGGACGACGTTGCGGCGGGTCGTGCTGAGATCCGGGTTGCGCAACGGGTCGTACGCGGTCGGCTGCTGCACGATCCCCGCGAGCGTGGCCGACTCCGCCAGGTCGAGATCGGCGGCCGGCTTCGAGAAGTAGCGCCGGGCCGCGGCCTCGACTCCGTAGGCTCCGGCGCCGAAGTACGCGATGTTGAGGTACCGCTCGAGGATCTCCGCCTTCGTGAAGATCTTCTCCATGCCCAGGGCGTAGCGAACCTCGCGGAGCTTGCGGCTGGCGCTGTCGCCGCGTGCCGCGTCGAGCTCGTCGGCCGTGGTGGCCTGATTGACCAGGACGTTCTTGACGTACTGCATCGTGAGGGTCGAGCTGCCCTGCTCGATGCCACCGGACTCCACGTTCGTTGCCAGCGATCGGACGACACCGCGGAAGTCGACGCCGTTGTGGTCGAGGAACCGCGAGTCCTCGATGGCGACGGTCGCCTGGCGCATCCAGGGGGAGATGCTGTCGATGGGCACCTCGACGCGGTTCTGGTAGTACAGGGTGGCGAGGATCGACCCGTCGGCGGCCAGGATCAGCGATCGCTGGGGAAGCGGTGGCGTGCTGAGGGCGTCCGGCAGGCTCTCGAAGTCCTTGACGACGTTCCGGGTGAGGACCCCGACCCCACCCACGAACGGGACGAACATGAATGCCGCGAGGACGCCAGCGATCGTGGCGGCCGCGACCATACCGACGATCCGGGCAAGGATGCCGATAGGGCCTGGCCGCTTCCCGGGCGGCAGGTGCATGCTCATCAGACGTTCAGGGTATGTGCCCAGGTTCCGGCATCGCGAGACCGGCTCACCCGGTGTTCGGGACGAGGGGGCAACCCGTTCAACGGTGTCTGCGACAGACCTGCGACATATGGTTCTAACGAGTCAGTTGTGTATAGTTCTTTATAGCCTTCCTGCCCGTGCGCGCGGAGGCGTAGCGTCCGGCGACACGTGACCAGGTGAGGGGTGTATCGCCAGCATGACGTTCGACACCGATTGGGCAACTCAGGCCGCCTGCCGTGCGACCGATCCGGACTCATTGTTCGTCCAGGGAGCGGCCCAGAATCGGGCCAAGGCCATCTGTGTCGGGTGTGAGGTTCGGACCGAGTGCTTGGCCGACGCATTGGACAACCACGTGGAGTTCGGCGTCTGGGGTGGGATGACCGAGCGGGAGCGCCGGGCGCTGCTGCGCCGGCGGCCCAACGTCACGTCGTGGCGGCACCTGCTGCAGACCGCGCAGGACGAGTACGAGCGGCAGCGGATCATCTCGGGGACGTCGGAGCGAGTGAGTTAGTCGTTAGCGAGCCGGTAGGCGCGAGTG
>JAHECS010000008.1:82025-101339 GCA_024641635.1 Actinomycetes bacterium
AGGTCATCGCGCGCGGGCGAGCAGGCTGCCGATGGTCCGCAGGCCGTCGAGGTCATGGACGTCCTCGGCGAGGGCGGGAACCGAGCTCACGGCCACGCCGGGATGGGCCGCGGTGAATCGGTCGGCCAGATGCCGTTGCCGTGCTGCGAGGTTCATCCGCTGAGCGTGCAGCGTCAGGAGGGCCGCCGTCAGCCGGGCCTCCTGCGCATTCTTCGTGTCAGCGTCGCCCGCGAGCTCGGTGAGGAGCTGGGCGCCGGATGCCGCCTGCTCGCTGGTGAACTCAGGATCGATGACATCCTGAACCCGGTTGAGCACGAGTCCTGAGAGCGGCATGTCGTCGGTGCGCAGCCGCTCCACGAAGTAGGCGGCCTCACGCAACGCATCGCGTTCGGGAGCCGCGACGACGACGAATGACGTGCCGGGGTCCTTGAGCAGCGCGTACGTCTCATCCGCCCGCTCGCGGAATCCGCCGAAGGTGGTGTCGATCGCGGCCACGAACGTGCCGAGATCCGCCAGCACCTGCGCCCCGAGGATCTTGTTCAGGACGTTGGTGAAGAAGCCGAAGCCCATCGCGGCGAGTCGGCCGATGCCCTTCCCCGCCCCGCGTGCCGGGACGGTCAGGATCCGGATGAATCGCCCGTCGAGGAAGGAGCCAAGGCGCGCAGGCGCGTCGAGGAAGTCGAGGGCGTTCCGCGACGGGGGAGTGTCGACGACGATGAGGTCCCAGGTTCCTTCGGCCTGTGCTCGCACGCGCAGCTGCCCGAGCTTCTCCATGGCCATGTACTCCTGCGTACCGGCGAACGAGGACGACAGCGCCTGGTAGAAGGGGTTGGTCAGGATCTGCTGGGCGCGAACCGGATCCGCATGGCTCTCCACGACCTCGTCGAAGGTCCGCTTCATGTCGAGCATCATGGCGAAGAGCGACCCCGAACCGTCCGGTGCGCAGATCCCGGGCACCATCCGGGGCGTGTTGTCCAGGGAGGACAGGCCCATCGCCTGCGCGAGTCGCTTGGCAGGGTCGATGGTGAGGACGCAGACGTTGCGGCCCATCTCTGCCGCCCGTAGGCCGAGGGCGGCTGCGGTCGTGGTCTTGCCGACTCCGCCTGCCCCCGTGCACACGACGATGTGGATGCTGGGATCGGCCAGGATGCTGTCGACGTCGAGGTGCGGCGCCTTCGCGAAGGTCGGGCGAGTCATCGGACACCGCCCTCGGTGAGGATCTCCGCCAGCTCGTACAGGCCGCCGAGGTCGATGCCGCCCGGCAGGAGGGGGAGCACGAAGGTCGGCAGGGCGAGATCCCGGATCCGGACCATCTCTCGGTCCTCCAGCGCGACTCGCTGGGCGTGGTCCTCGGCCTCGCGGATGAGGGCAGGGACGATCTCGTCCTCATGGGCGCCGAGGCCGCAGCGCTTCAGCGAACGCCGGATGGCGTCAGCGGGCAGGTCCCCGCCGATCGCGGAGGCCATCTGGTCCTCGGTGAGAACCGGTGGTCGGGTCATGTTCACGATGACGCCACCGACCGGCAGGTTCGCGGCACGCAGTTCCGCGACGCCGTCGATCGTCTCCTGGACCGGCATCTCCTCGAGGAGGGTCACGAGATGGACGGCCGTCTTCGGGGACGCGATCACCCCCATCACGAGGTCGGCGTGGTTGCGGATCGGACCGACCTTGGCGAGCCCGGAGATCTCGGAGTTGACGTTCAGGAACTTGGCGATGCGTCCGGTTGGCGGTGCGTCGAGCACGACCGCGTCGTATGCGTCGTGGGCCCCCTTGTCAGCCCGCCGGACGACCTCGACCGCCTTTCCCGTGAGCAGCACGTCTCGCAGGCCGGGTGCGATCGTCGTGGCGAAGTCGACGGCGCCCATGCGGCGCAGTGCGGACCCCGCGCGCTTGAGGTTGTAGAAGGACTCGAGGTAGTCGAGCAGGGCCTCCTGCGTGTCGATCGCCAGGGCCCAGACCTCGCCGCCGCCCGGGGCGACAGCGACCTTGCGCTCCTCGTAGGGGAGCGGCGGGGTGTCGAACAGCTGGGCGATGCCCTGGCGGCCCTCGACCTCGACGAGGAGGGTGCGTCGCCCGTCCCGCGCCAGGGCGAGGGCCATGGCCGCGGCGACGGTCGTCTTGCCGGTGCCACCCTTGCCCGAGACGACGTGGAGTGACACGTCGGGCCAGAGCTTCTCGGTCACCAAGCCAGCCTATGCCGGGCCGCGCGCCCAAGCCCTACGGACTACTGTCGCCCCCATGACCACATGGGAGTACGCCACCGTTCCGCTTCTGGTCCATGCGACGAAGCAGATCCTCGACACGTGGGGCCAGGACGGCTGGGAGCTGGTCCAGGTCGTACCGGGGCCCAACTCCGAGAACATGGTGGCCTACCTGAAGCGAGCGAGGGAGAACAGCTGATGCCCACCGTCGAGGAACGCCTTGCCGCCATGGGGCTCACCGTCCACGAGGTGGTCCCACCCGTCGCCGCCTACGTGCCCGCTGTGGTGACCGGCCGCTACGTGTACACCTCGGGCCAGCTGCCCATCGTCGACGGCGTGCTCCAGGCCACCGGCAAGGTGGGCGCGGAGGTCACGCCCGAGCGAGCCGCCGAGCTGGCCGCCATCTGTGCGCTCAACGCCATCGCCGCCGTGAAGTCGGTGGCCCTGCTCGAGTCGGTCACCCGGGTCGTGAAGGTCGTCGGCTTCGTGGCGAGCGCGCCCGACTTCACCGGGCAGCCCGGGGTCATCAACGGTGCGAGCAACCTGCTCCTCGAGGCCTTCGGTGACGTCGGTGCGCACGCCCGATCCGCGGTGGGCGTTGCCGCGCTTCCCCTCGACGCACCCGTCGAGGTGGAGATGATCGTGGAGCTCGCTGAGTAGGTGACCGTCGAGGTCCGTGACGCGGCGACGGTTGTCCTGCTGCGCGATACGGCTGACGGGATCGAGACGTTCGTCCTGCGCAGGGCCACGACGATGGCGTTCGCGCCTCGGATGCACGTGTTCCCCGGTGGGCGGGTGGATCCCGTCGACGTGCAGGAGCGGGTCCGCTTCCTCTCGGGGGTCGTCGATGACCTTGCCGCACGCGGGAGCACGGATGCGGGTGGGATCACCGCCCTGTACTCGTGCGCGGTGCGCGAGGTGGCCGAGGAGGCCGGAGTCGACATCGCGTCACGCGACGACGAGGGACGGCTGGTCATCGACCCGGACCTGCTGCCCCTGATCGACCATTGGGTCACGCCGGAGACCGAGGCGCATCGCTACGACGTGCGGTTCTTCGCCGCCGCGGTGTCGGACGAGCGGGTCAGGCTCACGACGACCGAGGCGGACGAGGCGATGTGGATCGCGCCCGGTCGGGCGATCGAGGAGTTCGAGTCCGGACGGATGGCGATGCTGCCGCCCACCGAATCGGTGCTGCGTCGGCTCGCGGATTTCGAGCGAGCGGTCGATGCCATCGTCGACGCAGCAAGCCGGACGGTGGTGCCCCTCCTGCCGCGGGTCATCACGGACGACGTGTATGGGCGGCGATGGGCTCTCGTGCACGATCGCACGGGTGAGGTCATCGTGGACCGGGTGCGCATGCCTCACACCCGTGAGACCGACGGCCTGCCGATGGAGGAGGAGTGAGCGGGCACGTCCTGCCGCTCGTCGGCTCCACGGACCCCTGGTTCGGCGGGGAGGTCACGGCCGCGGCGATCTGCGTGCTCGCGCCCAATCCGTCTCCGTGGACGCTCGATGGGACGAACACCTGGATCATCACGGGTCCCGTCGGCACGGAGGCGCTGATCGTGGATCCCGGTCCGCCCGATCCGCGTCACCTCACGGCCATCGAGGACGCCATCGTCGAACGTGACGCCCGGGTGGCTGGGGTCCTTCTCACGCACGGGCACATCGACCATGCCGAGGGCGCACGGCAGCTCGCCGAGTCATGGGGGGTCGGCGTCCGGGCGCTCGACCCGGAGCATCGCCTCGGCGACGAGGGTCTCGGTGACGGGGACGTGGTCCGGGCGGGTGACTGGGCCGTCGAGGTCGTCGCGACCCCCGGACACTCACACGACAGCGTCTCCTTCCTCCTGCCCCACGACGGCTCGCTGCTGACCGGGGACACCGTGCTGGGTCGTGGCTCGTCCCTGGTCGCCTGGCCCGACGGCCGGCTGGGCGACTATCTCGACAGCCTCGATCGCCTCAGGGACCTCGTCGGGTCGATGGACGTGGCCCGGCTGCTCCCCGGGCACGGGCCGGTGCTGACGTCTCCGGAGGCCGTCCTCGACGCGTACCTCGACCATCGTCGTGCCCGTCTGGCGGAGGTGGCCGACGTGGTCGCCTCCGGGATGACGGACGCCGCCGACATCGTGGCGATCGTGTACGCAGACGTGCCCCGGGCGGTGTGGCCGGCCGCGGAACTCACCGTCCGCGCCCAGCTCGAGTACCTCGCCTCACATCGTTGAGTGCGGCGTTTCATCGTTGAGTGCGGGGTTGTTGGTGGCTGAACGGCCGTCCAGCCACCAACAACCCCGCACTCAACAAGGTTGGGGGTCAGCGGGCGCGGCGGCCCAGTCGCTCGACATCCAGGATCAGCACCTGACGTGACTCGAGCCGGATCCAGCCGCGCTGCGTGAAGTCGGCGAGCGCCTTGTTCACGGTCTCCCGCGAGGCCCCGACGAGCTGCGCGAGCTCCTCCTGGGTCATGTCATGGGTCACCATCAGCCCCTCGGGCGTGACGGCGCCGAACTTCTCGCCGAGGTCCATCAGTGCCTTGGCGACGCGACCCGGGACGTCGGAGAAGACCAGGTCCGCATACGCCTCGTTCGTGCGGCGGATGCGCCGCGCGAGCGCCTGCAGAAGGGCCGCGGCCACCTCGGGACGGCCGGCGAGCCACGGCTTCAACTGGTCGTGCCCGAGACTCAGGACGACGGCCTCGGTCAGCGCGATGGCCGTCGACGTGCGCATCCCGGGGTCGAAGAGACTGAGCTCGCCGAACATCTCTCCCGGGCCGAGGACGCCGAGGAGGCTCTCCCGGCCGTCGCTGGAGGTCTGGCCGAGCTTCACCTTGCCCTCGACGATGACGTACATGTGGTCGCCGGGCTCGCCCTCGTGGAAGAGGGCCTGGCCCTTGGCAACGGTGCGCTCGCTCAGAGACGCCCGCAGGGCGGCCGCGCCCTCGGCATCGAGGGCCGCGAACAGCGGGGACTGCAAGAAGGCGTCGTCCACGTCCGTCCTTTCCGCCGTCCCGGCAACGGCAGGGCGACTGGCTGCATTCTGGCGCATGGGGTCCGCGCGGCGGCGACGCGGTCCGCGTGCCCGTGCGACATACGCTAGCGGCATGGGCGGACGGCGGGCGACGAACGGGCCAGAGGACCTGGCTGCGCGCAAGCGCCGCGCCCGCCGCATCGTGGCCGTGCTGGGCGACACCTACCCCGACGCACGCTGCGAACTGGACTTCACCACCCCGCTGGAGCTCCTCGTGGCGACCGTCCTGAGCGCCCAGTGCACCGACCAGCGCGTCAACGCGGTGACCCCGGCCCTCTTCCGGAGATACCCGGACGCGGCCGCCTACGCCGCCGCCGACCGTCTGGAGCTGGAGGCGCTGATCACCTCGACCGGCTTCTTCCGGCAGAAGGCCAAGACGCTGCAGGCGATCGGACTGGCCGTCTGCGACCGCTTCGGCGGCGAGGTGCCCGGCCGCCTCGAGGATCTCGTCACGCTTCCCGGCGTCGGACGCAAGACCGCGAACGTCGTGCTCGGGGATGCCTTCGGCGTGCCCGGGCTCACCGTCGACACACACCTCGGGCGGCTGGCCCGCCGGTTCGGCTGGACGGAGCAGACCGACCCCGAGAAGGTCGAGGCCGATCTCATGGAGCTGTTCCCGCGCAAGAACTGGACGATGGTGTCGCACCGCGTCATCTGGCATGGCCGGCGCCGGTGCCACGCCCGCCGTCCGGCGTGCGGGGCCTGCCCGGTCGCGCGTTGGTGCCCGGCGTTCGGTGAGGGTCCCACCGATCCGGCGGAGGCTGCGCGCCTGGTCAGGGACTCGGGGCGGGGCTGACCGTGGAGTGGGCTCGCACGGGCACGGTCGATCCGGATGCCCTCGCCATCGTCCCGGACTGGCTGCGTCCGGTCGCCGACATCGCGGCGACGGTCACCGCGGAGGACCTCACCCGATTCGTGCCGCCGCACGGCGCGGGACGCCACTCCGCGGTCCTCATCCTCTTCAGCGACGCTCGGGACCTGCTCCTGATCCAGCGAGCGAGCACCATGCGATCGCATGCCGGTCAGCCGGCTTTCCCCGGTGGTGCGCTGGACGAGGGTGACGCGGATGCAACGGCCGCCGCCCTTCGCGAGGCCAACGAGGAGACCGGCCTCGACCCCAGCGGCGTCGTTCCCTTCGCCGCCCTGCCCGACCTCTGGGTGCCGGTCACCGACTTCGTCGTCACGCCGGTGCTCGGCTGGTGGCGGGAGCCCTCGCCGGTCTGGGCGCGCGACCTCGCCGAGGTGGCGAGCGTGCATCGCGTGCCCCTTGACGACCTCGTCGATCCCGTCAACCGATGCCGCGTCCACCACCCGTCCGGCTTCATAGGACCCGGGTTCACCGTCCAGGGACTGCTCGTGTGGGGCTTCACCGCGGGGCTGATCTCGGGCCTGCTGGACCGCCTCGGCTGGGCGGTGCCGTGGGACGAGGGTCGCGTCCGCTCGCTGACCGACGACCTGGTCGAGGAGAGCGGCGCGTGAACCTCGTCGACTGGGTGCTCATCGGGGCCGTCATCGTGTTCGCCCTCGCCGGGTGGCATCGCGGTTTCGTCGCCGGACTCCTGTCCTTCGTCGGCTTCCTCGGAGCCGGACTGGCAGCCGCGTTCATCCTCCCCGGGATCATCGACGCGCTCATCGACGTCAGGTGGCTCAGCGTCCTGACCCTCGGGGTGGGCGTCCTCGTCTGCGCGCTCGCGGGGCAGTTCGCCGCATCGATGCTCGGCGACCGACTGCGGGACTTCATCACCTGGCGGCCCGTGCGGCTGGTGGACAACGTCGCCGGGGCGGTGCTGAACGTCCTGGCGCTCGCCGTCGTCGCCTGGATCGTGGCGAGCGCGCTCGCCTTCATGCCCGTGTCCCTCGTCTCGCAGCAGATGACGGAGTCGCGGATGCTCGTCGCCCTCGACTCGATCGTCCCCGTACCCGCCCGCAACGCCTTCGGCAGCATGCGTGACCTCGTCGGCACCACGTCGGTGCCGCGCATCTTCTCCGGGCTTGCCCAGATAACCGGACCGGACGTCGACCCGCCCGATCCCGCGGCGGTGACCAGCGAGGTCGATGCGGCCCGGGAGTCGATCGTGCAGGTGCTGGGCGACACCCCCGAGTGCTCGGCCTCGGTGTCCGGATCCGGCTTCGTGGTGGCCGACGGCCGGGTAGTCACGAACGCCCATGTGGTCGCTGGCGTCACGAAGCCGACGGTGCGGGTGAGGGTGTCCGACCCTGAGCTGAGTGCGTCGGTCGTGTACTTCGACCCCGAGACGGATGTGGCGGTGCTCGACGTCCCGGGGCTCGCGGCGGCGCCGCTCCGACTGGCCACCAAGACTGCCGCCACATCAGACTCCGCGGTCATCGCGGGCTTCCCCGAGTCCGGCCCCTTCCGGACCGAGCCGGCGCGCGTCAGGACCGTGGTGACGGCCCTCGGCGACGACATCTACGGGAAGGCCGGGGTCGAGCGCGAGGTGTACGTCCTCCGAGGCGTCGTGCTGCCGGGCAACTCCGGCGGCCCGCTGCTCGGTCCCCGCGGCCAGGTCCTCGGCATGGTGTTCGGCGCCGACGAGGAGGCCGAGGCCACCGGCTACGCGCTCGTCGGGGACGAGCTCAGGGCCGCGATCGACGCGGTTGCCTCGTCGCCCGTCGACACCGGCTCCTGCCGCATCAGGGACTGACGGGCAGGCAGGAACAGGGCAGCAGCAAGTGCTCCGAGAACGGCCACGCCCGCCGCGACCAGTGAGCCGGCGGCCAGTCCATCGATGAAGGACAGCTGCGCGGACTGCACCACCACGGCACCCGCCCCGTCGGGAAGAGCGGCGGCCACGGCGAGGGCCGAGGCCACGGACTCGCCCGCGGCATCGAGCGCCGAGCCTGGAAGCCCGAGCGGGCGCAGCGCATCGACCAGGGCAGCGCCGTAGACACTGGCGAAGACCGAGCCGACGACGGCGACGCCGAGGGTGCCGCCCAGTTCCCTGGTGGTGTCGTTCACCGCCGACCCGACGCCTGCCTTGTCGGCGGGCAGTGCGCCCATGATCGACTCCGTGGCCGGACCGGTGGTCAGGCCCAACCCGATCGCGATCGTGACCATGCTGGCGACGGTGAGGCCCAGGTACGGAGTGTCCACATCGATGCGCGCCGCAAGGACGAAGCCGGCAGCCATGGTGAGCAGCCCGAGGGTGACGACGACCTTGGAGCCCCAGCGATGCATCGCCGGGATCGCGAGGGGCGAGGTGATGCCCGTCGCGACGGCGAACGGGAGGGTGCGCAGGCCGGCTTCGAGGGGCGAGTAGCCCTGGACGAGCTGGAGGTACTGGGTGATGAGGAAGATGAAGCCGAAGAGGGCGAAGAATGCTGCGGCCACGGCGAGGCTGGCCGCGGTGAAGCGGGCGTTTCGGAACAGGCCCACGTCGAGCAGGGGATGGGCGATCCGCCGCTCCCAGAGGACGAATGCCGCGAGCAGGGCCAGGCCGACGAGGCCGCCGACCATCACCAGGGCCGCCGTCCATCCGCGATGGGGAGCCTCGATGATCGACCAGACGACGAGGGCCACTCCCGCGGCGGACAGCACCAGGCCCAGGTGGTCCATCGTGCCGGCCTGGGGGTCGCGCGAGGTGGGCACGAGGAGCCAGCCGGCGAGCATCGCTATCGCGGCGATGGGCAGGTTGACGAGGAAGATGGACCCCCACGCGAAGTGCTCGAGGAGATAGCCCCCGGTCACGGGCCCCAGCGCGACGGCGAGCCCGGTGCAGGCCGACCAGATGCCGATCGCAAGTGCCCTCTCCTTCGTGTCCGTGAAGACGTTGACCAGGATCGCGAGGGTGGCGGGGAACACGAAGGCGGCCCCGATCCCCATGAGGCCGCGTGCCCCGATGAGCTGCGCGGATGTCGTGGACAGCGCGGCCAGCAGGGACGTGAGCGCGAACAGGGCCAGGCCCAGCTGGAGGGCGAGCTTGCGCCCGAAGCGGTCGCCGAAGTGGCCGAAGGCGAGGAGCAGGGACGCGAACACGAGCGTGTAGGCGTCGACGATCCACTGCAGCTCGGTGGTCGAGGCGTCGAGGTCGGCGCTCAGGGTCGGCAGTGCGACGTTCACGATCGTGTTGTCGACGACGACCATGAGCAGGCTCAGGCACAGGACGGCGAGGATCGCCCATCGACGCCGGTGGGCGCGGGTGGGCACGAGCGTCGGGCTTTCCGGGCTGTGGGACATGTCGGCTCCTATATAACGCTGTTCTATAAGTATGGGACGTTATACTAGAGCCATGAGCCGAGCGCAACCCCGAGTTCGCACCCCGAGCGCCGACGTGACCGCCTCGCTCCTCGACGCCGCACAGGACCTGCTCGAGGAAGGCGGCATCGACTCGATCACCGTGAGGTCGGTCGCGACGCACGCGGGGGTGGCACCAATGGGGGTGTACTCGCGCTTCGGGAACAAGGACGGGCTGCTCGAGGCGCTGTTCGTCGAGGGTTTCGATCGCCTTCAGGCGGCCATCGCCAGCGCCAGCGGGCCCGACGCCCTGGCCCGGCTGCGGTCCGGATGCATGGCGTACCGCGACTTCGCGCTCGCGAATCCGCACCTGTACGAGCTCATGTTCCGGCAGATGCTCGAGCTCGAGCTCTCAGCGGAGTCCCTCGAGCGGGCGGAGCAGACGTTCGGCCACCTCGTGTCCCGCGTCTCGGACGCGATGGCGGCCGGACTGCTCGCTCGCTCCGATGACGTGGACGTCGCGCAGCAGGTCTGGAACGCGATCCACGGCGGCGTCAGCCTGGAGCTCGCCGGCGTGACCTTCTCCTCCGACCCGGAGCGGACGTTCGGGGCGATGCTCGACGCGATGCTCGTCGGGCTGCGCTAGGTCGGATCAGCCGGCGCGACGACCCCTCGCCCGGCGTCCTTCGCGCGGTACAGGGCGGCGTCTGCGCGCCGCATGGCGTCCTCGAGATCACCATCGGCGGGCATCACTGCGGCACCGATGCTCACGGACGGGGACAGCGTCTCCTCGTCGAGTCCCAGGGGCTGGCCGACGGCATCGTGGATCTTCTGCCCCACCCGAACGCAGGAGGCCAGATCGCGTACCCCGGCCAGCATGACGACGAGCTCGTCTCCTCCCAGTCGCACGACGAGGTCGTCCGCGCGCACCTGGGCGGTCATGCGCTGCGCAATGGCACGAAGCACCTGGTCTCCCGCGGCGTGCCCGTGCTGGTCGTTGATCCCCTTGAAGTGGTCGACATCGACGAGCAGCACGCCAACGAGGTTGCCCGAGCGGACCTGGTGCGTGCGGCGGCTGGCGACCCAGTCATCGAGGGCCCGACGGTTGGACAGCCCCGTGAGGGGGTCGTGGGCGGACAGCTCCTGCAGCTTGGAGACCGCCTGCCCCAAAGCGGCGTTGGCCTCCCACAGTTCGCGGCTCTTGTCCTCCAGCAGGCTCTCAGCCTCACGACGAGCGGTCTGCTCACGGTCGAGCTGACGGCGCAGGACGTCCAGCTCAGAGCTGTCGACCGGGGCGCCGTGGTCGCCCGGGCGGCTCGTCACGAGTCCGCCGGGCGCGTCAAGGTGAAGCGAGTCGTCGGCGGCTGGCCCCCGAGGTCCGAGCGCTGGATCTCGAGGACTGCTCCGAAATGACCGATCGCGCCGATGAGGAGCCCTTCGGCGAGGTCGGGCATGTCCCGCGGGGATTGGTACGTGAGCTCGATGGAGTCGTCGCCGTCGACGAGGACGTCGATCGTCGGGGTCTCGGCGTCTGGATACAGCTTGCGCACCTCACTGTGGATGTACGACTCCAGGCCGCTCAGGAAGTCGCCGATGCCCTGATCGGCAGGGAAGAAGGCCGGGTACATCTCGACGAAGCGCCCGAACAGCCGGTCCCCGAAGGCGCGCAGCAGGTCCTCGGGGGGCGCGCCCACCTCGCGGGACAGGGTGGCCACCAGCATGCTCATCTCCTCCGACGGGTAGGTGCCCACCCGCGTGTACGAGCCGCCGGACGGCAGGTCACTTGCCGAGATGACGGCGTCCACCACCTCGAGGGAGTACGTCTCCTCGATCATGTCGAGCAGCTCGGTGAAAACCACGCCCTTCAGGTGGCGCCTCCTTCGTCCGCGCGAAGGCTACCCACTCGCCGCGTCCAATGCGCGGCAGGAAGCCAGCACCCTCGCGCGGTCGACGACCGGCGGAACCGAGTCGGCTCCGGACAGCGTCGCCTGCGCCCGCTGAGCCAGCCGCCCGGCCCCAACTCGGTTCCCGCGAGCCTCGTGCGTCAGGGCCGCGCCCCACTGCGCGAGGGCGCGCCAGGCGTCGCGATCTGCGGGGGTGGCCGTCCGCCACCGCTCCTCGAACACCTCGTGCGCGTGGAATGGCAGACCGTCGTCGATGAACCCGACAGCGAGGTCCCAGATCGCGCGGTCATCGAGGCCGGCGATGGACGGAACAGCGGGGGTTGCGGGGGACGGGTCGGCTCCGCGGGGCAGGGGGCGGCCGAGGCGGTCGCGCGGCCGGTCAGCCGTCATGCCGGAGGAAGGGCGCCGAGCCAGTCGACGAGAGCGGCACTGAACTCGTCGGGAACCTCCTCATGCGGGAAGTGACCGGCGGGGAGGTCGACGCGTGCGTAGGGGGCCCGTACGTAGCCTTCGCTGCCCTCGACCGACGCCGGCAGGATCATCGGATCACTCGAACCGTGCACCTGGAGCACGGCCCGTTGAACCGGGGCCTCCATGAGCGACATGTACGTGAGCCCGTCCGGACGCAGCGCGGAGCGGGCGGCCCAGCGGTGGTACTCGACCGCGGTGTGTGCGGTGGGCCACCGAAGGAAGGCCGCGCGGAAGCAGTCCGACGTCTGCTCGTCGAGCCATGACGGATCCGCGGACCAACGGGCCATGAGGTCCCGGATGCGCTGGCCGTCGTGTGCCGTGAGTGACCGTTCTGGGAGGAACGGAACCTGGAACCCCAGGGCGTAGCGCACTGCTGCACGCTGGTGCCGGTCCCGGAGCACGGCCTTGCGCAGCTGCCGCGGGTGGGGCATCGACACGGGTGCGATGGCCCGGACGACATCGGGGTCCAGGACGGCCGTCGACCATGCGGCGACTCCGCCCCAGCCGTGGCCCACGATGACGGCCTCGCTGATGCCGAGACTCCGGATCACGCCGGCGACGTCCGCGGACATGGTGCGTGGGTCGTAGCCCTCGGGTGGGTGGTCGCTGCCGCCGTACCCGCGCAGGTCCATGGCAATGGCCCGGTAGCCGGCGTCGGCCAGTGCGGACAGCTGGCGGCGCCACGTCCACCAGAACGTCGGGAAGCCATGGAGGAGGAGGACGGCCGGGCCGTGCCCACTGTCAGCGACGTGGAAGCGTGCGCCATTGGCTGCGACGTCGCGATGCGTCCACGGACCCGTCGCCCGAATCGCGGCGTCGGGCTCGGGCAGGGGCACCGGCTAGGTGCCCGTGGACGGCGGGGAGACGACCGCGGGTGCGTCGACGAGCGGCTTGCCGGACAGGGCTGCCTTCGTCTTCTCGAACTCGGCCATGGCAATGGCCGGCGGCTTGGCTTCGTCGAAGTTCTTCTTGGCCAGGAACCCGGTGATCGCTGCGATCACGACGAGGAGGGCGAAGACGATGAGCATGCCCGCCCACACGGGCAGTCCGAGGGCGACCAGCACGAAGGCGATGGTCAGCAGCAGGAACATCATGGCGAAGAACGCCACCAGTGCGGTCGCGATGCCGAAGGCACTGCCCGCCCCGATCTTGCCGCCCGTCTCGGCCATCTCCTTCTGCAGGAGGGCGACCTGAGCCTTGGCCAGACGCTGGGCATCGGCGGCGGTCTTGGTGACCAGGTCCTTGATGCTCGGTTGCTGCTTCGGTTGCGGGGGCATGATTCCTCCGGAGTGACGCGTGAGTGAAGGTTACCGGGCTTCGGAATCGTCCGGGGGCCCAGGGACGCCGCTCTCCACGGCCTCGGCCTGCTCCCGTGCGTACACCTCGGCGTAGTGCCGGGTGCGGGACCTCAGCGCGATGGTGGCGAGGACGGCGGCCAGGACGGAGGCGGCCAGCACCGCGACCTTCGCGGAGTCGAGCAGTGAGGGCTCAACGTCGTAGGCGAGCTCCGTGATGAGAAGGGCGACGGTGAACCCGATACCCGCGAGGATGCCGATGGCACCGACGTCCCGCCAGCTGATGTCGGCGTTCAACGTGGCCCTGGTGAAGCGTGCGGTCAGCCACGCACCGGCCACGACGCCGATGGGCTTGCCCACGACCAGGCCGAGGATGATCCCGATGGCTACCGGAGTGGCCAGCGAGTCGATGAAGCCGACAGAGCGGAAGTCGACTCCCGCCGCGGTGAACGCGAACAGCGGCACGCACAGCCCGGCGCTGATGGGGTGGACAAGGTGGCCCACCCGGTCGGCCGGTGACTCCTTCTCCCCGGGATCCGTCCGCACCCGGGTGAGGAATCCGAACACCACGCCCGCGATAGTGGCGTGCACCCCGCTCTCGTGGGTGAAGTACCAGCCCAGGAGGACGAGGGGGATGTAGATGAACAGGGACGAGTACCGCTGCCGCTGCGCCAGCCAGTAGAGGGCGAACGTCGCCAGGGCGGCCAGGAACCAGGGCAGGGAGAACTTCTCCGAGTAGAACACGGCGATGACCGTGATGGCACCGAGGTCGTCGACGACCGCCAGGGTCAGGAGGAACGCCCGAAGGGCCACCGGCAGGCGCCGACCCACCACGGCCAGGACCGCGAGGGCGAAGGCGATGTCGGTGGCCATGGGGATTCCCCAGCCGGTGAGGTCGCCCTCGGCCATCGTGGCGTTGACGCCGACGAACACGAGTGCGGGGATGACCATTCCCCCGACGGCTGCCGCGGCGGGCACCACCGCCTCACTCACCTTGGACAGGGAGCCGATCGTGAGCTCGTGCTTCAGCTCCATCCCGACCACGAAGAAGAACACCGCGAGCAGGCCGTCGGCGGCCCAGACATCCAGCGGTAGATCCAGGTGCAGGGCGGCGGGCCCGACGTTCATCGTCACCAGTGACTCGTAGGAGTCGCCCCAGGGGGAGTTCGCCCAGATCAGCGCGACGGCCGCGGCCAGCAGCAGGATGCCGCCGCCGATGGTCTCGTCGCGCAGCTGCTCCCGCAGCCAGGTCACCTGTGGGAGCGTCGGCCGGCCGAGGAACTCGCTACTCATTCGTTCACCCTAGCCAAGGTGCGCAGACGCGCCGGTCGTCAGTCCTCCGAGGATGCGGCCGACAGGCCCGTCGAGATGAGCCTCATCACCGCAGGATCGGCGAGCGTGGTGGCATCGCCGAGGGCCCGGTTCTCGGCGACGTCGCGCAGCAGGCGGCGCATGATCTTCCCCGACCGCGTCTTGGGCAGCTCGGGGACCACCATGATCTGGCGGGGCTTGGCGATGGGGCCGATCTCGTGGGCGACGTGGTCGCGGAGCTCGGTGATGATCGCCTTGCCGTCGGCCTCCTCCTGCGGGACCCCGCCACGCAGGATGACGAACGCCACGATGCCCTGGCCGGTGGTCTCGTCGTTGGCGCCGACGACCGCCGCCTCGGCGACCTTGGGGTGCGACACGAGAGCAGATTCCACCTCGGTGGTGGAGATGCGGTGACCCGAGATGTTCATCACGTCGTCCACCCGGCCGAGCAGCCAGATGGCGCCGCCCTCGTCCCACTTCGCGCCGTCGCCCGCGAAGTAGTACTGCGGCCACCGGGACCAGTAGGTGTCGACGTAGCGCTGGTCGTCTCCCCAGATGCCCCTGAGCATCGAGGGCCAGGGCTCGGTCAGGACGAGGTAGCCACCGTGGCCGTTGCCGACGGGGACGCCGTAGTCGTCCACGATGGCGGCGCCGATCCCGGGCAGGGCGCCCATGGCCGAGCCCGGCTTGGTCGCGGTGACCCCCGGGAGGGGGCTGATCATGATGGCGCCGGTCTCCGTCTGCCACCAGGTGTCGACGATGGGACAGCGGCTGCTTCCGATCACGGCGCGGTACCACATCCACGCCTCCGGGTTGATCGGCTCGCCCACCGAGCCCAGCAGGCGCAGGCTCGAGAGGTCCTTGCCCAGCGGGAGGTCGTCGCCCCACTTCATGAACGTGCGGATGGCGGTCGGTGCCGTGTAGAGGATGGTCACGCGGTGCCGCTCGACGATGTCCCACCACCGGTCCTTCGCGGGGGTGTCGGGCGTTCCCTCGTAGACCACCTGCGTGACCCGGTTGGCGAGCGGGCCGTACACGATGTACGAGTGGCCGGTGACCCAGCCGATGTCGGCCGTGCACCAGTACACGTCGGTGTCCGGCTTGAGGTCGAAGACGTTGCGGTGCGTGAACGCGGCCTGGGTCAGGTAGCCGCCTGACGTGTGCAGGATCCCCTTCGGCTTACCGGTCGTGCCGGACGTGTACAGGATGAAGAGGGGATGCTCCGCGTCGAAACCCTCCGGCTCGTGCTTCTCCGGCTGACGGCCGACGATGTCGTGCCACCACACGTCACGGTCCGGCGCCCAGTCGACATCCTGCCCCGTTCGGCGCACGACGAGCACGTGCTCGACGGACGGGCACTCGGCCACCGCCTCGTCGACCGCTGGCTTCAGCGCCATCGCCGAGCCGCGGCGGTTCTGCCCGTCCGAGGTGATGACCAGCTTCGCCGTCGCGTCGTCGATGCGACTGCGCAGTGCCTCCGCTGAGAACCCCGCGAACACGACGGAGTGCGGGGCTCCGACCCGGGCGCAGGCCAGCATCGCCACGATCGCCTCGGGGATCATCGGCAGGTAGATGGCGACCCGGTCGCCGGCGGCGATGCCGAGCTCGGTCAGGGCGTGTGCGGCCTTCGACACCTCGACCTGCAGCTGTGCATAGGTGATGTCCAGGCGGTCTCCGGGCTCGCCCTCGAACCGGATCGCCACCTGATCCCCGTGTCCGTCCTCGACGTGCCGGTCCACGCAGTTGTAGGCGACATTCAGCTTCCCGCCGACGAACCACTTCGCGAACGGGGCGTTGCTCCAGTCGAGCACCTCCGTGAACGGCTCGGACCAGGCAAGGTGGCCGGCCTGCTCGGCCCAGAAGGCCAGGCGATCGGCGTCGGCGGCGTCGTACATCGCTGCGGTGGCGTTCGCCTCCGCCGCGAACTCCGGAGTCGGGGCAAACGCCCGGTCCTCGTGCAGCAGGTTGGACAGTGCCTCGTTCGTCGGGTCGTCGGTCACGTAGGCAAGTCAATCAAAGGGGTTGGCAGGATGGGGTCGTGTTCGAGACTCCGCGTGACCCGCTCGCCGCCCTGGGTTCCGACGAGCGGGTGGCCGCCGCGACGCTGGCGGCACGTGAGGAGGTCGACGCCCTCCTGTGGCGGCGTGACGTCCGGGCGGCGTCGGTCGAGGTGGCGTCCGCGTCCATCCAGCGCGGAGCGCGGGACTCGGCGGCGATCGACGGCGCCGATGTGGCGCTCGTCGACGACTCCCCGATGGGCCGTGTCCTGGACGCGGCCCTCCGGCTGACGGCAGCGGTCCCGACCCAGGTGGACGTCTTCGCGACGGCGCCCCTTCAGGCTCTCGCCCACCTGCATGCGCTCACGGCCCACGGCTTCACGGCGGCGGACGAGCTTGGCCGGCCCCGCACGTCGGCCGAGGTGGACGACCCGCTGAACCTCGGTCCGGCCATCCCCGCCCAGGCGGCGGCGGAGCGCCTGGCCCTCCTCGCGACGATCCTGACGACGCCGACCCAGGCACCGGCCGTGCTCGTTGCCGGCATTGCGCACGCGGAGCTCGCGATCGTGCGCCCGTTCCGCTGGGGGTCGGGCCTGATCGCCCGCGCCGCCACCCGGCTGGTGCTGGCGGGCCGGGGTGTCGACCCGTCGCTGTTCAGCATCCCCGAGCACGGGATGCTCGAGTCCGGTCGCCCGGCCTACGTTCACGCGCTGCGCGGCTACGCGACCGGCACGCCCGACGGAGTGGCGGACTTCCTGGTGTGGCATGCGACCGCCGTCGCCCTCGGCGCCCGCGCCGTCGTCGTCCCCTAGCCCGCCGAATCCTGCAGCTCCCGTCACAAGACGGCCCGGTTGTGACGGGAACTGCAGGATGCCTTCGGGCTGTGGATGGTCGCTTGCCGCGAATGTCGGCGGCCGTGACCCTGCAGCCATGCCGCGACCCGCTGACCCCGACCCGCATCTGCCGCTCCTCGCATCGATGCGAGAGGCGATCGACGCGGGGCTCACCCCGGACCAGGTGCGTCAGCGGGTGCGATCCGGAGCGTGGCGCCGCGTGGGCAGGGGTGCCTACCTGCCCTCAGGCGATCTGCCGTACCTCGCCATGGACCGGTTCGACAGGCAGCGTGCCGAGCATGCGCACCGGGCCCTGGCGGCGGCCGCACGGAACCCGGGATCGGTGATCGGGCACGCGAGCGCTGCCTACGTCCATGGCATGCCCATGTTCGGGCCGGTTCCGCGGGAGGTGGTGCTCCTGGTCGCCCGAGGCGCGTGGACCGGCCACCGCAGCGGGATCCACTTCCGGCGCGCGGCTCTCGACACTGCCGACGTCGTCGAGTTGCGATCACCCGTGACCTCGCCGGCACGGACCTGGCTCGACGTCAGCTGCCGAGGCACCCTCTCGGACTCGCTGGTGCTCGGCGACGCCGTTGTGCGCTCCGGTCACGCCACGCGGGCGGACCTCGACGGCGCGTTCGTGCGGGCCGGCCGAATCCCGGGGTTCAGGCGCGCCGAACGCGCGCTCCGTCTCGTCGACGGGATCCGCGAGACGCCCCTCGAGTCCGCATCCTTCGCCTACTTCGTGGAGCACGGGATTCGCCTGCCGCGCATGCAGGTCGAACTGGTCGGGCCCGACGGCTGGTTCGTCGCCCGCGTCGACTTCCTCTGGGACGACGTGCCCGGCGCACCGGGCCTCGTGGGGGAGAGTGACGGCGTGGTGAAGTACGGCGAACGGGGTGCCGCGTACCTCGAGAAGCGGCGCGAGGACGCGATTCGCGAGCTGGGGCTTCTCGTCGTGCGATGGGGCTTCGCCGACCTGCGGACGCCACTGCTGGCCAGGCGGCTCGCCCGCATCCTGGGCTGACGGATCCTGCAGTTGGCGTCGCATATTCGAGGACTTGTGACGCCAACTGCAGGATTTCATCGGGGAGGGGCGGGGTGGGGTGGGGGTGCGGGGAGGGGTGCGGGGCGGGGGCTGTGGCTAGGCGCGGGCGCCGCGGCGGCGGGCGTACCAGGTGATGCCCAGGGCCACGGCGCTGATCGCGACGCCGGCACCGGCGGCCACGGCCTGCCGCTTGGACTGCCGTTCGCGCATGGCCACCGGCTTGCGGAAGTCGCGGATGGGCCAGCCGCGCTCCGTCGCCATCTTCCGCAGCTCGGTGTCCGGGTTGACCGCGACGGGGTGTCCGACCACCTCCATCATCGGGAGGTCCGTGTGCGAGTCGCTGTAGGCGTACGACTCCGCGAGGTCGTACCCGCGCTCCTCCGCGAGCGAGCGCATCGCGTCGGCCTTTCCCTGCCCGTAGGCATAGAAGAGGATCTCGCCGGTGTACTCGCCGTCCTGGATCGCGACCTGCGTGCCGATGGCGAGGTCGACGCCGAGGCGGGCACCGATCGGCTCGACGATGTCGGTGCCCGACGACGAGATGATGATGACGTCGCGCCCGGCCGCCTTGTGCTCGTCGATGAGCTCAACGGCCTCCTGAAAGACCATCGGATCGACGATGTCGTCGAGGGTCTCGCCGACGATCGCCTGCACCTTGTCCACGTTCCAGCCGGTCACCAGCTTCGACATGTACTCGCGCATCGTCTCCATCTGGTCGTGATCGGCGCCCGACGCGAGGTAGACGAACTGCGCGTAGGCGCTGCGCACGACGTCGCTCCGCCCGATGAGGCCCTCCTTGTAGAAGGGACGAGCGAAGGCGAACGAGCTCGACTTGGCCAGGATCGTCTTGTCGAGGTCGAAGAAGGCGGCCCCCCGGCCCGAGCCGCCCGGCCCCGCGGGAGTGCTCGCGTCCTCGGGAGTGCTCGCGTCCTCGGGAGTGCCGACGTCGGCTGAGTCAGCCATCGCGTCTTCGCTCATGGGATGACGGTACCCGCTCGTCCACAGGGCGGGCTCCCCTCGTCGGTGGTCCACAGG
>JAHECS010000009.1:0-3996 GCA_024641635.1 Actinomycetes bacterium
GGTGGAGGGCTTCTCGCCATTCCTAGGGGGAATGTGGTTGACGGTGGAGGAAAGTGGAGTACAGTGGCGGCACTTGGAGATACCAGGGTGGCCAGTGGGGTGAATCGGGGAGGTGGGACGCATGTTCCTGGGCTTCCTCGGCACGCACACCCCCCGCCTCGATGACAAGGGCCGGCTCGTGCTTCCCGCCAAGTTCCGTGAGGTCCTGTCGGGTGGCCTGGTGCTCGCCAAGGGGCAGGACCGGTCGATCGTGGTGTGGCCGGCCGCGGAGTTCGCGGCCTACGCCGAGCAGCTGAACGAGGCCTCTCGCTCCAACCCGAAGGCGCAGGCCTACGCCCGCGTGCTGTTCTCCGGAGCGTCGGACGAGATCCCCGACAAGCAGGGTCGCATCACGGTGCCGGCGGCGCTGCGGGAGTACGCCGGGCTCGACCGCGACGTCGTCGTCGTGGGCAAGGGACCCACGGCCGAGATCTGGGACGCACCCACCTGGAACCGCTACCTCGCCGAGCAGGAGGAGGCCTACTCGGGCCTCACCGAGGAGGTGCTGCCCGGGATCTGATGACGGGCCGGCCTCGTGCCGGCCGGTGCGCGAACCGCGCGGTGAGGTCTCCTCCCGCTCCTCGCAACGCTCCTGACGCGACTTCCCCCGCGCCAGGGCCCGCTGGAAACAGCGGGCGGGGACCTGGCCACACGGCCGCGACACCACACCCACCCACCGACTCCCACCCGCGACCTTCACCAGAAGGGGGACCGATGAGCAGCCTGAGCCAGCCTGGGCATCCGGCACGCAGCGTGCTGCGCTCCACCGGCGTCCTCGGGCTGTCCCTGGCCTTGACGATCGGCGTCCTGGTGGCCCTGTCGGTCGTCGTGGACATGTGGGCCTGACATGAGCACTCCGCGTCACGTCCCGGTCCTGAGGGACCGTGTCATCGCCCTGCTTGCCCCCGCCATCGACGGCCCGGGGTCGGTTCTCGTCGATGCCACCCTGGGCCTTGGCGGGCACGCCGAACAGGCCCTGACGCTCTTCCCCGACCTCCGCCTGGTGGGTCTCGACCGGGATCCCGAGGCGCTGAGGCTGTCAGGGGAGCGGCTGGCCGGCTTCGGCGAGCGGGTCACGCTCGTGCACGCGGTCTACGACGAGCTGCCCGAGGTGCTCGCCGGCCTCGGACTGCGTCGCATTCACGGGATCCTGTTCGACCTCGGGGTCTCGTCCATGCAGCTCGACGAGACGGGCCGCGGATTCGCCTACGCGCAGGACGCGCCGCTGGACATGCGGATGGATCCGAGCGGCGGGCGCACGGCCGCAGACGTCCTGAACACGTACTCGGCGGCCGATCTCGCCCGCGTCCTGCGGCAGTACGGCGAGGAGCGGTTCGCCAGCAGGATCGCGGCCCGCGTCGTCGTCGAGCGGAAGGTGGCGCCGTTCACCACGTCCGCCCGACTGGTCGACCTCATCCGCGAGGCCATCCCGGCGCCGGCGAGGCGTACCGGTGGCAACCCCGCCAAGCGCACCTTCCAGGCCCTGCGCATCGAGGTCAACGGCGAGCTCGACGCGCTGCGCCGAGCCATCCCCCAGGCGCTCGAAGCGCTGGCGATCGGCGGCCGAATCGTCGTCATGTCGTACCAGTCCCTCGAGGACCGCATCGTCAAGCACGCCCTCGCCGAGGGTGCGCATCCGGACGTACCGCCGGGGCTTCCGGTGGTGCCGGACTCCCTGCAGCCGTGGCTGCGGCTCCTGACCCGAGGCGCGGAGACCGCGGACGCCGGCGAGATCGAGGAGAACCCGCGCGCAGCATCGGTGCGGGTCCGGGCTGCCGAGCGAGTGAGGGCAGCGGCATGAGCGCGACTGCCCGCAAGCACGACAGCGTCCCCGACCAGCCGGCCGACGAGGCACTGTCGATCACCGCCAATTCCGAGGGCACCGAGTACGCGACGAAGGGCGCTCGAGCTCATCGGGCGTCTCGCCCTCACCTGCGGATGGTGTCGCCGCTGCGTCCCGAGCGCGCCGGTCGAGGGGTCTTCGCGCTCGTCGTCACGGGGCTGCTGGGCGTCGGCATGGTCGTCATCCTGGTCATCAACACGTCGCTGGCGCAGGGCGCGTTCACCGTCGAGGAGCTGAAGTCGGAGCAGGCCACACTCCTGCAGGAGGAGCAGACCCTGGCAGAAGTGGTGGCTGCCGCCGCCGCCCCCGAGAACCTGGAGCGGCAGGCCCGTTCCCTCGGCATGGTGCCCAGCGAGAATCCGGTCTTCCTCAACGTCACCACGGGCAAGGTGCTCGGCAAGCCGAAGCCCGCCGCCGGCTCCCGGACGTCCGTGCCCCGCCTGCTCACGCCAGCGGACGCCACGGTCACCGAGGCCGTCGACAACGGGGCCGCCGACCTGCCCGTGTCGCCCGGACCCGACTACGACCCCGCCGCCGTCGATGCGGCGGCCCTCCAGGCAGCCGCGGCCAACGCCGACGCGGTCGCCGCGGACCAGGCTGCCGCCGAGGAGCAGGCGGCCGCCGCGGCGAAGAAGGCGGGGAAGAAGCCCAAGAACCCCAACGCGGAGAACAACCTCTGGCAGGACTCGACGGTCATCGACGTGACCGAGCAGCTGTCGTCGGAGGACTCGGGCCTCGTCGCGGTACCGGTGGAGTGAGGATGCGGGGGAGGACGGCATGAGCCGCACCGCCACGCGTCCGCCTCGTCCCGCCGTCTCGACCCGGCCGGCGCCGGGGTCACCTCGCCGCACCTTCACCATGGCGGATCCCCGGAAGCGAGGGACGATCCTCCTCGTGGCCACCGCTGTCGTCCTGACCGTGTTCGCCGGACGTCTCGTGGAGCTGCAAGCGGTTCGTGGCGAGACGCTCGCATCGGAAGCCCTCGATCAGCGGCTGCGCACGACGGAGCTTCCTGCGCAGCGCGGGGCCATCCTCGACAGCGGCGGCGAAGCCCTGGCGATCACGATGGAGGCCCGCAACCTGACGGCGGACCAGACGCTCGTGACCGACCCTGCCGCCGTGGCCGCTCAGCTCGGGCCGATCCTCGGGGTCGATCCCGCGGTGCTGTCCGAGCGGCTCACTGGGGAACGGCGCTTCATCTACATCGCCAAGGCCGTCACTCCGGAGACGTGGGACCGGATCTCGGAGTTGCGGCTGCCGGGCATCTTCAGCGAGCCGGCGTCCCGGCGCATCTACCCAGCCGGTGACCTGGCCGCGAACATCGTCGGGTTCGTGGGAGCCGAGGGCACCGGCCTCGGTGGCGTCGAGTACGCCTACCAGGACCAGTTGGCGGGTGTCCCCGGATCGCTGACGTACGAGCGCGGGCCGGGGGGTGGTGCCATCCCCACGGGCGCCAACTCCGTGACCGACGCACAGGCCGGCACCACGGTGCGCCTGACCCTCGACCGTGACATCCAGTACGTCGCCCAGGAGGCCATCGCGCAGCAGGTGCGGCAGGCGCGTGCGGACTACGGGACCATCGTGGTGATGGATCCGCGCAGCGGTCAGATCCTGGCGCTGGGAACGGCCCCCACCTTCGATCCCAACAAGGCTGCGACGGCGACGGACTCGAACCGTGGCAACCGTGCGCTCACCGACGTGATCGAGCCCGGCTCGACCGCCAAGCTGATGACGCTGGCCGCCGTCGTCAACGAGGGCAAGGCAAACGTGTACTCGCCGTTCACGGTTCCGCCCTCCCTCTCCCGGGGAGGCAAGGAGTTCCACGATCACACTCCGCACGGAACGCTGAACCTGACTCTTGCCGGCGTCATGGCCAAGTCGAGCAACATCGGCACGATCCTCGCGTCCGAGCGCATCGGCGGGAAGAAGCTGTACCGCTATCTCAAGAAGTTCGGCATCGGCGAGGCGACGGGCCTCAACTTCCCCGGTGAGGCCACCGGCTTCATCCCCAAGCACAAGGACTGGTCGCGGACGTCGATGCCCACCATCGCGTTCGGCCAGGGCTTCAGCGTCAACGCGGTGCAGGCGGCCAGCGTCTTCGCCACGATCGCCAA
>JAHECS010000009.1:4096-30491 GCA_024641635.1 Actinomycetes bacterium
CCCGGTCGTCACCGGGATCACCCTCGACTCGCGCACGGTGGAGCCCGGCGATCTGTACGCCGCGCTGCCGGGCCATGTCACCCACGGGGCACGCTTTGCGGGGGCCGCCGTCGCCGCGGGAGCGGTGGCCATCGTCACCGATGAGGTGGGGGCGGAGGCCTGCCGCGACACCGGGGTTCCGGTTGCCGTCATCTCGGACCCGCGCGCCATGCTGGGCCGCATCGCGGCGACGATCTACGGCACCCCGGCCGCCGACCTGCAGGTGATCGGGATCACTGGCACCAACGGGAAGACGACCGTCGCCGCCATGGTGGAGTCCGGTCTGCGCGCCGCTGGGCGGGCAACCGGGTTGATCGGGACCATCGGGGTACGCATCCGCGATGAGCCCTACCCCGGGGTCCGCACCACTCCCGAGGCCACCGACCTCCAGGCCCTGCTGGCAGTGATGCGAGATGCGGCTATCGACTCGGTGGTGATGGAGGTCAGCAGCATCGCGATCGAGGAGCATCGGGTGGACGCCGTGCGGTACGACGTCGCCGCGTTCACCAACCTCACTCAGGACCACCTCGACTACCACGGCACGATGGACGCGTACTTCGCCAGCAAGGCCCGGCTCTTCGAGCCGGAGCGAGCCGCCCACGGCGTCGTGGGGGTCGACGACGAGTGGGGCCGACGGCTCGCCGACACCAGTGCGATCCCGGTGCAGTCGTGGTCCCTGCTCGATCCGCACGCGGACTGGCACGCCGTCCACGAGCACGGCCAGGTGGCCATCCTCGGGCCGGGGGAGGGACCCTTCGCCGTCACGATGCCGCTTCCGGGCGCGTTCAACGTCGCGAACGCCGTGTGCGCCTTCGCGGTTCTGAGGGCCGCCGGCGTCGGTGCGGAAGCGGCCGTCTCGGGAATCGAGTCCGTGTCGGTGCCGGGGCGCATGCAGGTGGTCGGAGACCGACACGGGATCCGGGCGATCGTCGACTACGCCCACTCGCCGGACGCCATCGAGCGGGTCCTGCGCGCGGCGCGCGATGACGCACGCGGCCGACTCATCGTCGTGCTGGGTGCGGGTGGTGACCGGGACCGAGGCAAGCGGCCACTCATGGGTCAGACGGCGGCGCGCCTCGCCGACGTGTTCATCGTGACCGACGACAATCCGCGTTCTGAGGACCCGGCGTCGATCCGTGCCGCCGTTCGCGAGGGGGCGAACCTCGTCGCACCGGGGACACGCGCCGAGATCCTCGAGGAGGGCGACCGCAGTACCGCCATTACGGTTGCCGTGGAGACGGCCGAGGCGGGAGACGTGGTGCTGGTGCTGGGCAAGGGTCACGAGCAGGGCCAGGAGGCCGCAGGCGTCGTCGTCCCGTTCGACGACGCCTCGACCCTGCGTGCCGCGCTCGAGGCGAGGTCGACGTGATCGCCCTGACGGTGGGCGAGGTGGCCGACGCCGCGGGGGGCACGGCGATCGCCGTCGACCCTGCCGCACCTGTGGCCGGAGTCACGGTCGACTCGCGAGGCGCCACCGCCGGCTGCATGTTCGTCGCAACGCGGGGCGAGCGCGTCGACGGGCATGACTTCGCCGAGCAGGCGGTGGCCGACGGTGCCGTCGTGGTTCTGGCCGACCACGAACTGCTCTCTGCTGATGGAGACGCGCTGCCCTGCGTCGTGGTGGACGACTCGGTGGCGGGCCTCGGGCGCCTCGCCGCGTGGGTCCGCCGCGAGCGGCTGACCTGCAGCGTCGTCGGCATCACGGGCTCGAGCGGCAAGACCAGCACCAAGGACCTGGTGGCCCAGGTGCTCGGCGGCCTCGGACCGACGGTGAGTGCCGTCGGGTCCTTCAACACCGAGGTGGGGCTGCCGCTGACCATCCTCTCTGCCGACGAGGCGACGCGGTTCCTCGTCCTGGAGATGGGAATGCGGGGCGAGGGCCACATCGACTACCTGACGCGACTCGCGCGGCCGGACGTGGCCGCGGTCGTCAACGTCGGCTCCGCGCACCTCGGCATGCTCGGGTCGCGCGAGGCCATCGCCTCGGCGAAGGGGGAGATCGTTCGCGCGCTCGACCCATCGGGAATCGCGGTCCTCAACGGTGACGACCCGCTTGTGCGCGCGATGAGCGAGACCACGTCGGCGCGGGTCCTCTCGTTCGGCGAAGGGTCCGCATGCGACATTCGCGCCACCGACGTCCGTCTCGACGACCTGGCCCGCCCGTCCTTCACCCTCAGCGACAGTTCGTCGGGGGCGGCATTGCCCGTCACGCTGCAGTTCAGCGGCGAGCACTATGTGTCGAACGCCCTTGCCGCCGCGGCCATCGCCGTGGCACTGGGTGCCAATCTCGAGCAGGTGGCGGACGGGCTGCGGGCCGCTGAGCCGGCGAGCCGCTGGCGGATGGAGATACGGGTGGCGCCGGGTGGATACACCGTCGTCAACGATGCCTACAACGCCAACCCGGAGTCCATGAGGGCGGCGCTGAAGACGCTGGCCGCGATGGCCGCGGGGCGGCGAACGTGGGCCGTACTCGGGGAGATGCGGGAGCTCGGCGACGCCTCGGTCGAGGAGCACGACGCGATCGGACGCCTCGCCGTGCGGCTCGACATCTCGCGGCTGGTGTGCGTGGGCGAGGGCACCCGGGTCATGCACCTCGGTGCCAGCAACGAGGGCTCGTGGGGAGAGGAATCGATCCACGTGCCTGACGTCGACTCGGCCATCGCGCTCCTGCGCGGGTCGCTCCGCCCCGACGACGTCGTCCTGGTGAAGGCGTCTCGGAGCATCGGACTCGAGCGGGTGGCAGAGGCCCTGCTCGAGACCGACGCAACGGTCGCCACGGTGGGCGGGGCGGACTCATGAGGCTTGTCGTCATCGCGCTCGCCATCGCCGCGGTCGTGTCGCTGATCGGGACTCCCGTACTCATCCGGATCCTCGCCCGGCATGGGTACGCGCAGGCCATCCGCGTCTCGGGGGAGGGCGTGGCCTTCCCGGACCACGAGAGCAAGCGCGGCACCCCGTCGATGGGCGGGCTGGCGATCATCGTGGGCGTCGTCGCGGGCTACCTGCTCACGCACCTCGTGACGTGGCGGCCCCTCAGCCCGTCCGGTCTGCTCATCCTCTATCTCATGGTCGGCCTCGGGCTCGTTGGCGTGGCCGACGACTACCTGAAGATCTTCCAGCAGCGCAGCACCGGACTCCGCGCACGCACCAAGCTCATCGGTCAGGCGGTGGTGGCCGTCTCGTTCGCGCTGCTGTCCGTGCAGTTCCCCAACAGCGAGGGTGAGACGCCGGCGTCCATGGCGATGTCGTTCCTGCGGGACACCGCGATCGTCCTGCCGCTGGGCCTGTTCCTGCTCTGGATCTGGTTCCTCATCACTGCGACCACGAACGGCGTGAACCTGACCGACGGTCTCGACGGGCTGGCCACAGGAGCCGCCTTCGCGTCGTTCCTCGCCTACGTGCTTATCAGTATCTGGCAGTACGGCCAGAGCTGCTCCTTCGACCTCACCACCTTCTGCTACACGACCGCGAACCCGCTCGACCTCGCCATCGTCGCCGCGTCTGCTGCGGGTGCGACGTTCGGCTTCCTGTGGTGGAACACGGCCCCGGCCCGCATCTTCATGGGCGACACGGGTTCGCTGGCCCTCGGCGGCGCGATCGCCGGGCTCGCCGTCTTCACCCGGACCGAGCTCCTGCTGCCGTTCACCGCCGGGCTGTTCCTCATCACGACGGTGTCGGTGATCCTTCAGGTCGGGTCCTTCAGGCTGACGGGCAAGCGCGTCTTCCGAATGGCCCCGCTCCATCACCACTTCGAGATGCTCGGGTGGCCGGAGATCCAGATCGTGGTGCGGTTCTGGATCGTCCAGGGCCTGTGCATCGGGGCGGGGCTCGCGCTGTTCTACGCGGAGTGGGTCCGTTCGTGACCCAACCAGCTTCCGCTGACAGGACGGCCGACGACCTGCACCGCGACTCGGACTGGTCTGCCTGGTCCGTCGCCGTCGCCGGCATCGGGGTGGCCGGCTTCGCGTGCGCAGACGCACTCATGCAGCTCGGCGCTCGCGTGACGATCATCGACAGCGGGGACGGTGATCGCCAGCGCGAGCGTGCCGGAATCCTCGAGGCGCTCGGCGCAACCGTCCTCCTGGGACACGACGGCGGTGTGCCCTCCGGTACCGAGCTCCTCGTCGTGTCGCCGGGCCTGCGCCCGTCCGCACCGGTGATCGTCGATGCGCTGGACCGCGGGATTCCGGTGTGGGGCGAGCTCGAACTGGCCTGGCGGCTCAGACGCCCGGGCGCCGCGGCGGCATGGCTGTGCGTCACGGGCACCAACGGCAAGACCACGACCACGCTGATGCTGGAGTCCATCCTGCGGGCGGCGGGCCACAGGACGGTAGCCGCCGGCAACATCGGCCATTCCCTCGTCGATGTGGTCATGCACGACGAGCTCGACGTCATCGCCATCGAGGTCGGGGCCCCGCAGCTGCCGTTCGTGCACACGATGAGTCCGGTTGCCTCGGTGTGCCTCAACATCGCAGACGATCACATCGATCACTTCGGGTCGATGGAGGACTATGTCGCCGCCAAGGCGCGGATCTATGAGCGCACGCAGTCGGCCGCCGTCTACAACGTGCAGGACGACGTGACCCTGCGCCTGGTCCAGGAGGCTGATGTCGTCGAGGGCTGCCGCGCGATCGGCTTCACCCTGGGCGCGCCAGCCCTGTCGATGCTCGGCGTCGTCGACGAGCTCCTGGTCGACAGGGCCTTCATCGCGGACCGAGTGGAGTCGGCCCAGGAGCTGGGATCCGTGCACGACGTCAGGCCGCTCGCCCCGCACAACGTGGCCAACGCCCTCGCCGCCGCAGCGCTCGCGCGGGCCTTCGGAGTCCCGGCCACGGCCGTGCGTGACGGGTTGCGTGCGTTCACTCCGGCCGACCACCGGATCGCCACCGTGGGCTCGGTGGCGGGGGTGACCTACGTCGACGATTCCAAGGCCACCAACGCGCATGCTGCCCAGACGTCGCTGTCCGCCTATGACCCCATCGTGTGGATCGCCGGGGGGATGGCCAAGGGCCAGGAGTTCGACGACCTCGTGCGATCGGCGAGCTCGCGGCTGCGGGGTGTGGTCCTGCTCGGCGTCGATCGCGATGTCGTCGGCCAGGCGCTGACCCGACACGCCCCCGATGTGCCGGTGATCGTGGTCGAGACCCCCGACACTGGTGCAATGGCCGAGGTGGTCCAGCACGCCGCGTCGCTCGCCGAGCCGGGGGACACCGTCCTCCTTGCTCCCGGGTGCGCCTCGTGGGACATGTTCCGCGACTACACGGACCGGGGTCGGCAGTTCGCCGATGCGGTCTCGGCCCTCCCCGGCTTCATCGCTCCGGAGCCCATCGCCCCATGACCGACACGACAGCCCGGACCCGGGTCGCCGCGGAGAGGCCCGAGGGCAGGCTCGCGATCATGCTGAGGCATCCGCTCAGCACCTACTACCTGCTGCTCGGCACCACGTTGCTCCTGCTCATCCTGGGGCTGATCATGGTGCTGTCCGCGTCGAGCATCGAGAGCTTCCGGGTGCACGGATCGGCCTACACGCTCGCCGAGCGTCAGGCGATGTTCGCCGTCCTCGGCGTCGTCGCCATGATCTTCGCCTCGCGCACGTCGGTGCAGTTCTGGCGCGGCTTCTCGTGGGTGCTCTTCGCCCTCGCCTTCGGCCTCTTGGTGGCGGTTCTGTTCATCGGCGTCGAGGTGGCCGGGCAGCGCAACTGGATCGACATCATCGGCCCGTTCCGGCTCCAGCCGTCGGAGTTCGCCAAGATCGCCCTCGTGGTCTGGGGAGCCAGCCTGCTGTCGCAACGGAACCGGCGGCTGGACAGCTGGTCCTCACTGCTCCTGCCCCTGCTCCCGGTCGCGTTGGTCATGATGCTGCTCGTCCTCATGGAGGGCGACTTCGGGAACACGCTCATGCTCGGGGCCATCACGGTGGGCCTGCTCTTCGCCGCTGGGGCGCCGATGCGCCTGTTCAGTGTCCTGGCCGGTGCCGGGATCGTCGGGATCGTCCTCGTGACGCTGGCGGCTCCGTACCGCATGCAGCGATTCACGTCGTGGCTCAACCCGGACGCCGACCGGCTCGGGTTCGGCTGGCAGGTGACCCAGGGCCAGTACGCACTCGGAACCGGTGGGTTCTGGGGCGTCGGCCTGGGCGCGAGCCGCGAGAAGTGGGGCTCACTGCCCGAGGCCCACACCGACTTCATCTTCCCGGTCATCGGGGAGGAGCTGGGACTGTTCGGCACGCTCGCCGTGCTTGGGCTGTTCGCCCTCCTCGCGTTCGCGATCTTCCGCCTGTCACGCACGACCAACGACCGGTTCGTCCGTCTCGCCGCAGCCGGGGTGGGGTCGTGGATCGTCTTCCAGGCCGTCGTCAACATCGGCGGCGTGCTGGGCTTGCTGCCCATCACCGGGGTGCCGCTCCCGCTCGTCTCCTACGGGGGTTCATCACTTGTGCCGACGCTTGTCGCGCTGGGCATGCTGATGGCGTTCGCCAAGGCCGAGCCGGACGCGCGCCGTGCTCTGAGACGTCGCAGCACCGCTGAGTCCCTGCGGCGGCGCTGACGTGCATGTCCTCCTGGCGGCCGGCGGCACGGGCGGGCATATCGAGCCGGCACTCAACGTGGGCGACGCGCTGAGACGCATCGATCCTTCCGTTGACGTGACCGTCCTGGGCGGTGACCGCGGTCTGGAGACGACGATCGTGCCCGGCCGCGGCTATGAGCTCGTGACAGTGCCGAGCGTGCCCATGCCGCGTCGACCGGGGCGTGACCTGCTGTTCCTCGCCCCGCGCGTTCGCACGGCGGTCGCCCGCGCCACGGATGTCATCCGCGTGCGTGCGATCGACGTCGTCCTCGGGTTCGGCGGGTACACGGCGGTTCCTGCGTACCTGGCCGCCAGACGCACTCACACCCCGCTGGTCATCCACGAGGCCAACGCCCGACCGGGCATCGCGAACCGACTGGGCGCGCGGCTCACCCCGCACGTCTACTCCGCCTTCCCCGACGCGATGCCGGGCTCGCGCAGGATGGCGCTGCCGCTTCGTCACGCCATCGCCACCCTCGACCGGGAGGGCGAGCGCGAAAGCGCCCGACGTGAGTGGGGGCTGACCCCCGATGCGCGGGTGCTGCTCGTCTTCGGCGGATCCCAAGGCGCACAACGGCTCAACGGGATAGTGGCCCAGGCGCTGCCCGGGCTCAGGGGTCAGGGGATCGAGGTCCTGCACGCGTACGGCCCGCGCAACCCTGCTCCGGACCCCGCGCCCGGATATGTCCCGGTGCCTTTCATCGACCGGATGGACCTCGCCTACGCAGCTGCCGACCTCGCGGTGACGCGGGCCGGCGCCATGACCTGCGCCGAGCTCGCGGCGGTCGGACTCCCGGCGCTGTACGTGCCGCTCCCGATCGGCAACGGCGAGCAGCGGCTCAACGCGCTCCCCGTCGTGACCGCCGGCGGCGGGCTCCTGATCGATGATGCGGACATCACTGCGGAGTGGCTCGTCGACACGACCGCTGCTGTGCTGCACGATGACATCAGGCTGCGCGCCATGGGCGCGGCCGCGGCGGGGCATGGAGTCCGCGACGCGGACGAGCAGCTCGCGAGGATCGTGATGCGCGTCGGCACGGGAGGTGGGCAGTGACGGCCATGGACGGCCTGGGCCGCGTGCACATCGTCGGCATCGGTGGGGCGGGGATGTCCGGCATCGCGCGCATCATGGTCGCCCAAGGTCTCGCCGTCTCGGGATCCGACGCGAAGGACTCCCGGCGGCTGCAGGCCCTCCGGGCGGTCGGTGTCGATGCTCGTGTCGGCCATGATCCGGCACTGGTGTCGGGGATCGACGCGCTGGTGGTGTCCACGGCGATCCCGGAGTCCAACGTGGAGCGGGTCGCCGCTCGCGAGCGGGGCATACCCGAACTGAGCCGCGCCGAGGCGCTCGCGGCCGTGATGGCGGGCAGCAGAGGCGTGGCCGTCGCCGGTACCCACGGGAAGACCACGACGACATCGATGCTCACGGTGGCGCTCCAGCACTGCGGAGCGGACCCGTCCTTCGCGATCGGCAGTGAGCTGAACGAGTCGGGGTCCAATGCCCATCTGGGCTCGGGCGACGTGTTCGTCGTCGAGGCGGACGAGAGCGATGGCGCCTTCCTCCATCTCGAGCCGATTGCGGCCATCGTCACGAACGTGGAGCCGGACCACCTCGACCACTGGGGGACGTTCGAGGCCATTGAGCAGGCCTTCCTGGACTTCGCAACAGGCATCAGGGATCGCGATGGCTTCATCGTGGTCTGCGTCGACGATCGTGGCGGCGCGCGGCTGGCCGAGAGGGCGCGTGAGGGCGGCGTGGACGTGCGCACGTACGGGGAGGCCCTCGAGGCGGACTACCGGCTCAGCGACGCCCGGCTCACCGAGACCGGATGGGCATTCGACACGGTCCACAACGGGGTGCGACTGGGAGAGATCGAGCTGCGGGTGCCGGGGCGCCACAACGCGCTGAACGCCCTCGCCGCCTTCGTGGCGGGCCTGGGCCTCGACTTCCCCGCGTCCGACCTGCGGGCGGGCCTCGAGTCGTTCTCCGGTACCCGGCGTCGGTTCGACTTCAAGGGTCAGGCGGGCGGCATCCGCGTCTATGACGACTATGCGCACCACCCGACGGAGATCGAGGCGACGCTCCGCGCCGCGCGTGAGGTCGTCCACGATGGACGGCTCGTGGTGGCGTTCCAGGCGCACCACTACTACCGGACCGCGATGTTCGTGAAGGAGTTCGGAGAGGCGCTGGGGCTGGCGGACGATGTCGTCGTCCTGGAGGTCTTCGCCCCTGGCGAGTCCCCGATCCCGGGTGCCAGCGGACAGACGATGGCGGCGAACGTGCCACTGCCGCGGGAGAACGTCGTCTTCGAGCCGTCGTGGTCCGCGGTGGCGGGGCATCTCGCGTCGCGGGCGCGCCCGGGCGACATCGTGATGACGCTGGGTGCCGGTGACATCGGCATGATCGGCGTCGAGGTGCTGGAGCTCCTTCGGTCGGGAGGGGCGCAGTGACCGCCCCCGTCATCGAGCGACCAGCGACCGTCGACTTCTCGGACCCTCGTCCGCGCCGCCGCCGCCGGCTGCGGATCATCGCGCTCGTCCTCGCCGTCATCCTCGTCGCGGTCGCGGTGTGGGCCGTGTGGTTCTCGTCCCTGCTGGCCGCCAAGCAGGTGCGCGTCATCGGTGTCGACGGAGTCCGCGCGGACGCCGTCCTTGCTGCGGCCGCGGTCCCGGTCGGCGTCCCGCTGGCGAGGATCGACACCGGCCGGGCCGAGCGCGCGGTCACGGCCCTGCCGTGGGTCGAGAGCGCCGAGGTCCGCCGGGGCTGGCCGACGGAGGTCGTGGTCGCTGTGACCATGCGTGAGCCACTGGCGACGGTCTCGAGTGGAACGCAGCGCCTGGGCGTCGACGCTGACGGCGTCGTCTTCGACATTGTCGGTCCGCTGCCGAAGGGACTCCCCAAGGTCACCGCGGACGGAGCGGCGCTGACCGAGACGATGGCCGTGCTGGCCACCCTTCCGGCAGACCTGGCCAAGCGGGTCGTGAGCGCGTCAGCGACGACACGCGACGATGTCGACCTGACCCTGCGTTCGGGCGACCTCGTGCGGTGGGGCAACGCCGACCACGCCGCATTCAAGGCCGAGGTGCTTCGCGCCCTGATGCGGCGGAAGGCGGACCTCTACGACGTCTCGGCGCCGGAGGTACCGACCACCTTCCGTCCGCGCTGACCGGCCAACGGAGGGCAGGGGAGCGCCCCGGATCAGGTCCCTCGGACCCAGCCTCGACTACAAGTAGAGACTTTCATCTCACCCTCACCTTGCGTAACACGGCACCGAACCCCTACCCTCCCGCCGATTGCAGACGGGTCAAAATCTCAGTCTCCTGTTGAGGTTGAGGGTTTGCGATCGGCAGACGTTGCCGGGTGACGGTCCCGGTGGCACCGGATGAAAGGACGGCGGCCGTGGCGGCTCCGCAGAACTACCTGGCAGTGATCAAGGTCGTCGGCATCGGCGGCGGTGGCGTGAACGCCGTGAACCGCATGATCGAGGTCGGACTCAAGGGCGTGGAGTTCATCGCCATCAACACGGACGCTCAGGCGCTGCTCATGAGCGACGCGGACGTCAAGCTGGACATCGGACGCGAGCTCACGCGCGGCCTCGGTGCAGGCGCGAATCCCGAGGTGGGCAAGAAGGCCGCGGAGGATCACCTCGAGGAGATCGAGGAGGTGCTCAAGGGCGCCGACATGGTCTTCGTGACGGCAGGCGAAGGTGGCGGAACGGGCACCGGAGGCGCACCGGTCGTGGCGCGCGTCGCGCGGTCCCTGGGTGCGCTGACCATCGGCGTCGTGACCCGGCCCTTCGGATTCGAAGGACGCCGTCGGCAGGCGCAGGCCGATGCTGGCGTCGACGCCCTTCGCGCCGAGGTCGACACGCTCATCGTCATCCCCAACGATCGGCTGCTGTCGCTGGCCGATCGGAACATCAGCGTGATCGACGCCTTCCGTCAGGCCGACCACGTGCTGCTGCAGGGCGTCTCGGGCATCACCGACCTCATCACGACGCCGGGGCTGATCAACCTGGACTTCGCCGACGTCAAGAGCGTCATGCACTCGGCGGGCTCGGCACTGATGGGCATCGGGTCTGCCCGTGGAGAGGACCGCGCCGTCGAGGCGGCGGAGAAGGCCATCTCGAGCCCTCTGCTCGAGGCGGGGATCGATGGCGCCCACGGCGTCCTGCTCTCCATCTCCGGCGGCAGCGACCTCGGCCTGTTCGAGATCAACGAGGCGGCGCGGCTCGTGGCCGATGCTGCTCACCCCGACGCCAACATCATCTTCGGCGCGGTCATCGACGACACCCTCGGCGACGAGGTCCGCGTGACTGTCATCGCGGCCGGGTTCGACGGTGGCGAGCCGCCGGCCAAGCGTGGCGGAGGCTCGACCGCGCGGTTGAGGGAGGGCGACACCGGCGAGGTGCCGGCCGTCGTGGCCCCGGGATCGCGGGTGCCGTCGCAGCCGAGCCGGACGATCGTGTTCGACGACTCCGACGACGATCTCGACGTGCCCGACTTCCTCAAGTAGGACGGGCGTCTGCAGCATGGAGCCGATCGCCACGGGATTGGTGGCGGTGGGGGACGTGCTCGCTCCCGAGAGCTCGAGCACCGGTGGCCGCCCAGCACGATGGGCGGCCACCGGTCGTTCCGGGGGCGTGAGCGTGGCGCCGTACGAGAGCCTGAACCTCGCCGACTACGTGGGCGACGATCACGATGCGGTCCGTGCCAACCGGGCTCGGCTGGCGGCGGCCCTGGGACTGCGCGCGGACCGGCTCGTGGTGATGGATGCCGTGCACGGTGCCGACGTCGCGACCGTCGAGGCGCCCGGCGTCGCCCCGACGGCCGATGCGCTGGTCACCCGGACGCCGGGGCTGGCGATCGTCGCCCTCGGCGCCGACTGCGTCCCGATCGCGCTGATCGGCGATGACGGCCGCACCGTCGCCGTCGCCCACTGCGGATGGCGGGGACTCGTCGCCGATGTCGTGGGCGCCGTCGTCGCACGGATGGAAGGGCTCGGCAGCGGGGTCCAGCGTGTCGTCCTCGGGCCAGCCGTGTGCGGCTTCTGCTACCCCGTGCCCGTCGAGCGCGCTGACGAGGTGCGTGCCGCCTGCCCCGGCGACGTGGCGGCCGCGGCCCTGGTCACGTGCGCAGACGGCCAGCCCGGGATCGATGTGCGGAGCGGGGTCATGGCCAGACTCGGCACCCTGGGGGTTGCTGCCGGGACCGTCGAGTGGGCGGGCGGATGCACGGTCGAGGATCCTTCGCTCTTCTCCTTCCGACGCGATGGGGTGACCGGTCGTCAGGGCATCGCGGCCGTCCGCGCCGGATGATGGTCGACAGGGAGGAGGGGACCGTGGGAGGTGAGGGCTCCGAGAGAGCGGTCGACCTCGACGCCGGGCTGTCCGAGGTGCGAGCCCGCATCGATGCCGCACGGGTGGCGGCAGGACGCTCGGATGCGGTGACGCTCGTCGTGGTGACCAAGACGTTCCCGGCCTCGGACGTCGACATCCTCGCCGAGCTGGGAGTGTCCGACGTCGGGGAGAACCGCGACCAGGAGGCCGGTGCGAAGCGTGCCGTGTGCTCGTCGGCGGCTGCCCGGCTCACCTGGCACATGATCGGCCAGGTGCAGCGCAAGAAGGCCGGTTCGGTGGCGCGCTGGGCGGATGTCGTCGAATCGGTGGACCGTTCCGAGCTGGCGGTGGCACTCGGCCGCTCGGCTGCAGCGGCGGACAGGTCGCTTGACGTGTACATCCAGGTCAACCTCGATCCGGACCCTCGTCCGGGCAGGGGTGGAGTCACCCCGGACGGTGTGCCCGCCCTGGCCGACGAGATCGGTCGCCAGGACGCTCTCGTCCTGCGCGGCCTCATGGGGGTGGCGCCCTATCCCGGCGATCCTGTCGCCGCTTTCGCGCGACTGCAGGAACTCTCCGGACGGCTGCGCGGGTCGTGGCCCGCGGCGGACAGGATCTCGGCCGGCATGAGCGGTGACCTGGAGCAGGCCATCGCGCATGGGGCGACACAGGTGCGCGTCGGGGGCGCGGTACTCGGTGCGCGCGCCATGGTGCAGTAACGTCTCAACAACGGCCGCCGGGCTCGTCCGGCGCGCTGGCAGCGGCATAGGGGAGGTCGACAGGCGATGGCTGGCGCGATGCGCAGGATGGCCGTGTACCTGGGTCTCGTCGAGGACCACGGCGACGAGGCCTACGACGAGTACGACGAGTACGAGGCCCCCCGCCGCAACGGCAGGGACTCGCGTCCCCCCGCTCGGGATCCCGGCTATGACCAGGGCCACGACGACCGCTACTCGAGCCGAAGCGTGCGGCCGATCACCGACACCCGTGCCGTGCGGACGTTCCGCAGCGACTCAGCCCCGCCGAGCCGTCCCACGTCTGCCCCGCTCGCCGATCGGCGCCCGGCCCCGGATCTCTCGCGTATCGAGACCATCCACCCGCGCAGCTACAACGACGCCCGGCGGATCGGCGAGGAGTACCGCGAGGGCGTCCCGGTGATCATGAACCTCTCGGAGCTCGAGGATGCCGACGCCAAGCGCATCATCGACTTCGCCGCCGGGCTCGTGTTCGGCATGCGGGGGTCGATCGAGCGCATCACGAACAAGGTCTTCCTGCTGTCACCGGTCAACGTCGACGTCGGCGACGCCGCCCGCGCCCAGGTGGCCCAAGACGGCTTCTTCAACCAGAGCTGACACAGCCACCCACCGCAGGACCCCTAGGAGCAGCTGAGGATGTCGATCGTCTTCGAGGTCCTGTCTGTTCTCCTGCTCGTCTTCTGGCTCCTACTCCTCGCTCGGCTCGTGTTCGACCTCGTGCAGGCGTTCTCCCGCGACTGGCGTCCGCGCGGACCCCTCCTGGTCGTGCTCGAACTGATCTACTCCGTGACCGATCCACCGCTGAGGCTCCTGCGTCGCATCATCCCGCCGTTGCGTCTGGGCCAGGTGCAGCTCGACCTTGCCTTCCTCATCCTGCTCATCGGAACGAACATCCTGATCAGCGTCGCCCGGTCCCTCGCCGCGGCGACCGCCACCTGACCGACCGGAGGCTCCCGTGCCACTCACTCCCGCCGAGGTCCGAGCCACGCAGTTCTCGACGACGCGGCTGCGTGCCGGCTACGACATGGACGAGGTCGACGCGTTCCTGGACATCATCGAGGCCGACGTGGCCCAGTACGCCGACGAGCTGCAGCGCTCGCGCGACGGTGAGGCCGTCCTGCGGACGCAGTGCGACCAGATCCAGGCCCGGCTGACGATGGCCGAGCAGCGGCTCGGCGAGGCGCAGGAGCAGCTGGCCGAGGCCGGTCGCACGCCGGCCGTGGCGCTCCCCGTCGAGCCGATCGTCCCCGCGGAGCTCGAGCAGCACCTCGGGGAGAACCCCGACGCGGCGGCGGTGCTGTCGGTGGCCCAGCAGACGGCGGACGAGATCGTCAGGTACGCGCAGGCGCGCGCGGATGGGATCCGGGCGTCCGTGCGGTCCATGCTCGACGATCAGAAGGCGCTGCTCGACCGCGAGTGACCCCACCCCGCCGAGAGGCACGCAATGGTCGCGAAACCGCCTGGTTTCGCGACCATTGCGTGCCTCTCGGCGGCTAGGCGCGCACGAGGGACAGGCGCACCGGCAGGTCGGTGTCGACCGCTACCGCGGCGTCGGGGCCTTCGCCCTCCTCGATCGACGTGGCAAGAACCTCGGCGGAGATCAGCGTCGCGTGCTCGGCGATGGCAGCCGCGAGAACCGGGTCATCCGACGACCACCACACCTGGATCCGGTCGGACACCTCGAGCCCGGCTGCCTTGCGGCCCTCCTGCAGGGTGCGCACCACTTCCCGCGCCTGTCCGGCCCGCAGCAGCTCGTCGTCGACGTGCAGGTCCAGGGCCAGGCTCTCGCCTCCCTCGGTGACCACTGCCCAGCCCTCCCGGGGAGTCTCGGTGACGACGACGTCCGACTCGGTGATCTCCACGGAACCCAGGTCCGGCACGTCGAGGACGATCGCCCCGCTGTCGCGCAGATCGCGGACGAGCGCGGCGGCGTCGGCCCCGGCGATCGCGGCCGCGACCAGCGGCGTCTGCTTCGCGAACCGCTGCCCGAGGGCCCGGAAGTTGGCCTTGGCGGTCACGTCGACCAGGCCGGCACTCTCGTCGGCCAGGGACTCGAGGGACATGACGTTGAGCTCGTCGGCGACCTGCTGCCTCAGGTCCGCGGGCAGATTGCTCCACCCGGGGGCGGAGACGAGCGCGCGGCGCAGGGGCTGGCGCGTCCGGACTGACGAGGACGAGCGTGCGGCTCGACCCAGCTCCACGAGGCGCCGGACAAGCGCCATGCGGTCGGCCAGTTCCGGATCGGTCAGGGCCTGATCCGGCTCGGGCCACGAGGCAAGGTGCACGGACGTGGGCGCATCGGCATCCGTGGCGCGGAACAGGTCCTGCCAGACGCGCTCGGTGATGAACGGCGTGAAGGGGGCCAGGCACAGGGTCACGACGCGCAGCGCCTCATGCAGCGTGGCCAGAGCCGCCGGGTCGCCTTCCCAGAAGCGTCGTCGCGATCTCCGCACGTACCAGTTGGACAGGTCGTCGATGAACGCCGAGAGCAGGCGGCCGGCGCGTTGGGTGTCGAAGTTCTCCAGCGCCTCGTCCACCCCGCGGGACAGGGCCTGCGCCTCGGACAGGACCCACCGGTCGATGACGGGCCGATCCGCCGGCGCCGGCGCGGCGTCGCTCGGTTGCCATCCCGCCGTCCGGGCGTAGAGCGACTGGAACGACACGGTGTTCCAGTAGGTGAGGAGCGTCTTGCGCACGACGTCGGCGATCGCCGAGTGCCCGACGCGGCGGGCCTGCCAGGGTGAGCCGCTGGCGAGCATGAACCACCGCACCGCGTCCGCGCCATGGTCGTTCATGAGGGGGATGGGCGCGAGGATGTTGCCCAGGTGCTTGCTCATCTTGCGGCCGTCCTCGTCGAGGATGTGGCCCAGGCACACGACGTTGCGGTACGAGGACTCCCCGAACACCAGGGTTCCGACCGCCATGAGGGTGTAGAACCAGCCGCGCGTCTGGTCGATCGCCTCGCAGATGAAGTCCGCGGGGTACTGATCCGCGAACGCCTCCGCGTTGTGGTGCGGGTAGCCGAGGGCGGCGAACGGCATCGAGCCCGAGTCGTACCAGCCGTCGATGACCTCGGGAACGCGGGTGGCCTGCTGGCCGCACTCCTGGCAGGGGACCGTGATGTCGTCGACGTAGGGACGGTGCGGATCGGTCCCGGTGACGTCGCGCCCCGCGAGCTCGCTGAGCTCGGCGAGCGAGCCGACTGCCTGGAGGTGGCCGTCGGGGCAGCGCCAGATGGGCAGGGGAGTACCCCAGTAGCGATTGCGCGACAAGGCCCAGTCGACGTTGTTCGTCAGCCAGTCGCCGTACCGGCCCCACTTGATCGTCCCGGGGAACCAGTTGGTCTGCTCGTTCTGTGCGAGCAGGTCGTCCTTGATCGCCGTCGTCCGGATGTACCACGAGGGCTGCGCGTAGTAGATGAGCGGCGTGTGGCAGCGCCAGCAGTGGGGGTACGCATGCTCGTACGGCACGTGCCGGAACATCAGCCCGCGCTGCTCGAGGTCGTCGACGAGGGTCTCGTCCGCCTTCTTGAAGAACATGCCTCCGACGACGGGGACGTTGTCCTCGAACTGCCCGTCCGGCCGCACCGGATTGACGATCGGCAGTCCGTAGGCGCGGCACGTGACGAGGTCGTCGGCGCCGAATGCCGGCGCCTGGTGGACGAGCCCGGTCCCGTCGTCGGTGGTGACGTAGTCAGCGAGGACGACGTAGTGCGCGTCGGGGATCTCGACGTAGTCGAACGGGCGGACGTAAGGCAGACGCTCGAGGTCCCTCCCGGACATCGTCTCCAGGATCGCGGCGTCGTCGCCGAAGAGGGCGCCGACGAGCTCTTCCGCGACGACCAGGGTCTCATCGTCCGCCGTGCGCACGACCGCGTAGGTGGCGTCCGGCTTCACGGCGACCGCGGTGTTGGAGACCAGGGTCCACGGCGTCGTCGTCCAGACGAGGAGCGCGATGCCCGGGTGGCGCCGCACCAGATCGGTGTCGCCAGCGACGGGGAATCGCACGAAGACGGACGGGTCGACGACGGTCTCGTAGCCCTGCGCCAGCTCGTGGTCGGACAGACCCGTGCCGCATCGCGGGCAGTAGGGCGCCACGCGGTGGTCCTGGACGAGCAGGCCCTTGTCGAAGATCTGCTTGAGCGACCACCAGACGCTCTGCACGTAGTCCTTGTCCATGGTCCAGTAGGCGCGGTCCATGTCGACCCAGTACCCCATGCGCCGCGTCATCTCGGAGAACTCGTCCACGTGCCGGAGCACGGACTCGCGGCAGCGGGCGTTGAACTCGGCGACTCCGAAGCGCTCGATGTCCTGCTTGCCTGTGAAGCCGAGCTCCTTCTCGACCGCCAGCTCGACCGGGAGGCCGTGGCAGTCCCAGCCGGCCTGGCGGGGTACGTAGTAGCCCTTCATCGTCCGGTAGCGCGGGAAGACGTCCTTGAAGACGCGGGCCTCGACGTGGTGCGTACCGGGTGTGCCGTTGGCGGTGGGCGGGCCCTCGTAGAAGACCCACAGCGGCCGGCCCTGGCTCTGCGCCACCGACGCCTCGAAGACCTGCTCGGCCTCCCACATCGCCAGGACCTCATGCTCCATGGCCGGCAGGTCGACCTGCGCAGGCACGGCCCGGTACATGAGTCCTCCAGGGGGAGATGGCGAGCGGTCAGGATATCGGCGCGGCATCCGGGACCAGAGGGCGCATGGGCCTAGCATCGACCGGATATCCCGAATGGCCACGCACCGGCAGGCGACGAACAGGGGAACCCATGGCGAGGTCAGCGCAGCCGTCCCGAGCGAAGAAGGCGGCTCCCGCGAAGAAGGCCGCTCCCGCGAAGAAGGCCGCTCCCGCGACTAAGGCCGCTCCGGCGAAGAAGGCGGCTCCGGCGAAGAAGGCGGCTCCGGCGAAGAAGGCGGCTCCGGCGAAGAAGGCGGCACCGGCGAAGAAGGCGGCACCGGCGAAGAAGGCGGCACCGGCGAAGAAGGCGGTACCCGCGAAGAAGGCGGCACCCGCGAAGAAGGCGGCACCCGCGAAGAAGGCGGCACCGGCCAAGAAGGCCGCTCCCGCCAAGCGGACCCTCGCCGTCCGTGAGGACGAGACGCCCTGGACACGCCAGGAGCTGGCGTCGGTCCGGCGCGACCTGCACGTTGACCTCGACCGGCTGGGCGAGGAGATCACCCACGCGGAGGAGGGCCTCGCCGACCTCATCCGGGATTCGGGCGACGGCGCGGGCGACGACCAGGCAGACGCCGGCAGCAAGACGTTCGAGCGCGAGCACGAGATGTCCCTGGCGAACAATGCGCGCGACATGCTGGAGCAGGTGCAGCACGCCCTGCAGCGCATCGACGAGGGAACGTACGGGATCTGCGAGTCGTGCGGCCGCCCGATCGGCAAGTACCGACTCCAGGCGTTCCCTCGGGCGACGCTCTGCCTGGTGTGCAAGCAGGCGGAGGAGCGTTACTGAGCAGCAGTCGCCTGCACCGTAGAGTGGCGCGGTGACCGCACCCGACGACCTCGACGCGCCTGAAGTGGACGCCGAGGCCGTCGATCCCGCCAAGCGGCGGCGCTGCCTGACCGTGCTCGCGGTGACAGCGGTGTCGGTTGTCGTCGTGGACCAGCTGGTGAAGCACTGGGTCGTCACCTCGATCAAGCCGCGCATCGACTCCGGCGAGGGTCCGATCGTCCTTCTGGGCGGGCTGCTGAAGTTCACCTACCTGGAGAACACCGGGGCGGCCTTCTCCCTCGGCGCGGGCTACACGTGGATCTTCTCGATCGTGGCGGTCGTCGTGGCGATCGCCATCCTTCGCACCTCCCGTCGGATCGGCAGCCTGGGATGGGCCATCGCGCTGGGCGGCCTGCTCGGGGGACTGCTGGGCAACCTCATCGATCGCCTGACGCGCCCCCCGGGCCCGGGACTCGGCTACGTGGTGGATTTCGTGCAGCTGCCCAACTTCGCGGTGTTCAACGTCGCCGACATGTTCATCACGTGCTCCGCCGCGCTCATGGTGATCCTGGCTCTTCGCGGAGTGGAGATCACCGGGCAGCGGTCGTGAGCGAGCGGCTGCTGCCGGTTCCCGACGGGCTGGCCGGTGAGCGGCTCGACGTGGCGCTGACGCGGCTCCTGGGCCTGTCACGCTCCCGGGCTGCTGAACTCGTCGCGCAGGGTGCCGTGCTCGTCGACGGTCGACCGGGCACGAAGTCGGACCGCCTGCTCGAGGGTTCCCTGCTCAGTGTCGACCTGCGCGAGCCGGAGGCGGCCCCCGAGGTGCCGCCGGAGCCGGTTCCGGGAATGCGGGTCCTGTTCGACGACGACGATGTCGTCGTCGTCGACAAGCCCGTCGGGGTCGCGGCCCACCCCAGTCCCGGGTGGGAAGGGCCGACGGTGGTCGGCGGGCTGGCGGCTGCCGGATACCGGATCAGCACGTCGGGCGCGGCCGAGCGCCAGGGGATCGTCCATCGCCTCGATGTCGGCACGTCCGGGGTCATGGCCGTCGCGAAGAGCGAGGCCGCCTACACGAGCCTCAAGCGGCAGTTCCGCGAGCGAACGGTCGACAAGGTGTACCACGCGGTCGTCCAGGGCCACTGCGACCCGCTGAGCGGCACGATCGACGCGCCGATCGACCGCCATCCCCAGCACGACTACAAGTGGGCGGTCGTCACCGGTGGCAAGCCGAGCGTGACCCACTACGACACCCTCGAGGCCTTCCCGCACGCCTCCCTGCTGGAGGTGCACCTCGAGACGGGCCGCACCCACCAGATCCGGGTGCACATGGCCGCCGTGCGCCACCCGTGCGTCGGCGACCTGACGTACGGGGCGGATCCGGGTCTCTCCAAGCGGCTGGGGCTGGGGAGGCAGTGGTTGCACGCGGTGCGGCTGGGATTCGATCACCCCGCGACCGGGGAGAGGATCGTCGTCGAGAGCGCGTACCCGGAGGACCTCGAGGTGGCTCTCGATCGCCTTCGCTCCGGTGTGTGACGGCCCGGCCGTCACCTCGGAAAGTTAGGGTGGGGCCATGCCCCCGTCCGAGCAGTTCGTGCACCTCCATGTGCACACGGAGTACTCCATGCTCGACGGTGCGGCCCGCCTCCCCGACCTGTTCGACGAGGTCGAGCGGCAGGGGATGCCCGCGGTCGCGATGACCGATCACGGCAACCTCTACGGCGCCTACGAGTTCTACAAGGGGGCGAAGTCCCGGGGGCTCAACCCGATCATCGGGCTCGAGGGCTACTACGCCCCCCAAGGCCGGTTCGAGCGGCGGCCGTTCGACTTCGGCGGCGGCTTCGACGAGGGCACGCCCGACGACTCGAGTGCCGGGCGCGGCAAGCAGAGCTACGCCCACATGACCCTGTGGGCTGAGAACACCCCGGGCATGCACAACCTGTTCCGCCTGTCGTCGCTGGCCAGCCTCGAGGGCTACTACTTCAAGCCTCGCTTCGACCGCGAGCTTCTCGAGCGCTACGGCGCCGGCCTCATCGGCACGACCGGCTGCCCCAGCGGCGAGGTCAACCGGTGGCTGCAGGCCGGCAACTACGACCGCGCCCTGGCGGCGGCCGCGGACTTCCGCGACATCCTCGGGGCGGGCAACTACTTCTGCGAGCTCATGGACCACGGCCTCGCCATCGAGCGGCGCTTCCGCGAGGACCTCCTGAAGATCGCGCGCGCCCTCGACCTTCCGCTCATCGCGACGAACGACCTCCACTACGTGAACGCCACGGACGCGGACACCCACGACGTGCTGCTGTGCATCGGCACCCGCACGACCATGGACGACCCCAAGAGATTCCGATTCGACGCCCGCGACTTCTACGTCAAGACCGCGGCGGAGATGCGCCAGGTGTGGTCCGAACTGCCAGAAGCCTGTGACAACACGCTCCTCATCGCCGAACGGTGCAACGTCGAGTTCGCCGAGGGCGCCAACCTCATGCCCCAGTTCCCCGTCCCCGACGGCGAGAGCGAGGAGTCCTGGCTGGTCAAGGAGGTCGAGCTCGGGCTGCAGCGGCGCTACCGGGGTGCCGTCCCCGATGAGGTGCGCAAGCAGGCCGCGTACGAGGTCGGCGTCATCATCCAGATGGGCTTCCCCGGCTACTTCCTCGTCACCGCCGACCTCGTGCGCTATGCCAAGGAGAGCGGCATCCGCGTGGGTCCGGGCCGCGGCTCGGCGGCGGGAGCGATGATCGCCTACGCGCTGGGCATCACCGAGCTCGATCCGATGAAGCACGGGCTGCTCTTCGAGCGCTTCCTCAACCCGGAGCGCATCTCCATGCCCGACATCGACATGGACTTCGACGAGCGCCGACGCTCGGACATGATCCGCTACGCCACCGAGAAGTACGGCGAGGAGCGGGTGGCGCAGATCGTCACGTACGGATCGATCAAGGCAAAGGCGGCAGTCAAGGACAGCGCCCGCGTGCTCGGCCACCCGTACGCGCTCGGTGACCGGATCACGAAGGCCATGCCGCCGTCGGTGATGGGCAAGGACATCTCCCTCGCAGGCGCCTTCGATCCGTCCAACCCGCGGTACGGCGAGGCCGCGGAGTTCCGCGCCCTGTACGAGTCGGATCCCGACGCGCGCCAGGTCGTGGACACGGCCAAGGGGCTCGAGGGCCTGAAGCGGCAGCCGGGGGTGCACGCGGCCGGCGTCATCCTGTGTCGCGAGCCGCTCCTCGACGTCATCCCGGTCTGGCGCCGCGATCAGGACGGCGCCGTCATCACGCAGTTCGACATGGGTGCGTGCGAGTCGCTCGGGCTGCTCAAGATGGACTTCCTCGGCCTGCGCAACCTGACGGTGCTCGACGACTGCCTGCGCCACATCGAGTCGAACCGCGGCGACGTGCTCGTGCTCGAGGAGCTGACGCTCGACGACGAGCAGACGTACGAGCTCCTCACGCGGGGCGACACCCTGGGGGTCTTCCAGCTCGACGGCGGCCCGATGCGGGCGCTGCTGCGCTCGATGCAGCCGGACAACTTCGAGGACATCTCCGCCGTCCTGGCCCTCTACCGCCCCGGGCCGATGGGCGCCAACGCGCACAACGACTACGCCGATCGCAAGAACGGGCGCAAGCCGGTCGTCCCGATCCACCCCGAACTCGCCGAGCCCCTCGCCGACATCCTGGGCGACACCTACGGGTTGATCGTCTACCAGGAGCAGGTCATGGCGATCGCCCAGAAGCTGGCGGGCTACTCGCTGGGCGCAGCGGACCTCCTGCGCCGGGCGATGGGCAAGAAGAAGAAGGAGATCCTCGACAAGGAGTACGTGCCCTTCAGCGACGGCATGCGGGCGAACGGCTACTCCGACAGCGCGATCAAGACGCTGTGGGAGATCCTCGTGCCGTTCTCCGACTATGCCTTCAACAAGGCGCACACCGCCGGCTACGGCCTGGTCTCGTACTGGACGGCCTTCCTCAAGGCGAACTACCCCGCCGAGTACATGGCGGCCCTGCTCACGTCGGTCAAGGACGACAAGGACAAGTCCGCCGTCTACCTGAACGAGTGCCGGCGCATGGGCATCAAGGTGCTGCCACCCGACGTGAACGACTCGGACTTCGACTTCACTCCGCGTGGCAGCGACATCCGCTTCGGGCTTGCCGCCGTGCGCAACGTGGGCGGCAACGTCGTCGACTCGATCATCGCCACGCGCCGGCGCATCGGCCGTTTCGCTGACTTCCACGACTTCATCGCGAAGGTCGATGCCTCGGTGTGCAACAAGCGAGTCATCGAGTCGCTGATCAAGTCCGGGGCGTTCGACTCGCTGGGTCACACCCGCAAGGGACTCGTGCAGATCCACGAGATGGTGGTCGACGCGGCTGTCGACATCAAGAGGGCCGAGTCCCACGGGCAGTTCGACCTCTTCGGCGGGCTCGAGGCCGAGGGCGACGAGGCTGTCATCCCGCGAGGCGACATCCCGATCGGGGAGTGGGACAAGACCGTCCTGCTGGCCCACGAGCGGGAGATGCTCGGGCTCTACGTGTCCGACCATCCGCTGCACGGTGCCGAGCGCATGCTCGCCCAGCTCACCGACCGGACGATCGCCGCCGTGCTCATGGACGATCGAGCGGACGCCACGGTCGCCACCGTCGGCGGGCTGGTGACGTCGGTCCAGCGCAAGACCACCAAGCAGGGGTCGGCCTGGGCCATCGTCACGCTCGAGGATCTCGAGGGCTCGGTCGACATCATGGTGTTCCCGCAGACCTACAACTCCGTCAGCACGCTGCTCGTCGACGACTCCGTGATCATCGTGCGGGCCCGCGTCGACCGCAGCGACGACGACGGGGTCCGCATGGTCGCGCTGGAGATCACGCAGCCCGACCTCTCGGAGGCGGTGAGCGGCCCGGTTCGCCTGACGATGGCCGCATCGCGGTGCATCCCGCCACTCGTCGAACGGCTCAAGGAGGTCCTCGCCGGCCACCCCGGCACGACCGAGGTTCACCTGCACCTGAGCGGTGGGGCCCGAACGACGGTCCTGCGCCTCGACGACCGCCTCAGGGTGACGCCGTCGCCCGCCCTGTACGGCGACCTCAAGGCGCTGCTCGGCCCGGCCTGCCTCGGATGAGACCACGATGAGCATGCGGCGCAAGGCGTCGGCGGTCATCCTGGCGGGACTTGTCTTCGGCGTCGTCAGCGGCGCCGCGCTCGGGGTGGTCTGGTGGGCGCTGGCACCTCGCGTCCCGCTCGTCGTGCGACCGGGGGTCAGCTTCCCGGAGGGGTTCCAGCCCGAGGGCTTCCTCGCGGCGGACGCGGCCTTCGGCGCGCTGGGGCTGGTGGCCGGCATCGCGATCACCATCGGGCTGGCGAACATGCGACGCGATCACCTGCTCAGCGTGCTGCTCGCCGGTCTGCTCTCGGCCGCGGTCGGCACGGCAGCGATGTGGTTCGTCGGCACCCGGCTGGGTTCCGTGGACATCGACGGACTCGTGGCGACGACGACCCAGGAGCAGGTGGTCGATGCCCCCCTCGACGTGTCCCTTCCGGGGATGTTCCTCATGTGGGCGCTGGCGTCCGCGGGGGTGGTGACCATCCTCGCGCTGTCGGACTGGATCGCGGAGGTCCGTGCGGGCCGGCGTGCCGGGTCCGAAGGGGCCTGAACGGCCGACAGGGACGTGAGGGGGCGCCGGCCGGCGCGGTGGTCGGCGGGTGATCAGGGCCGGGCAATCGCAGCCAGGACGCCACCCGTGACGTCCAGCAGGTCCGTCGGCGACAGCCCTATGTCGAGGCCGCGACGGCCTCCGCTGACGTAGACCGTGTCGAGCAGCACCGCGCTCTCCTCGACGAACGTCGGGAGCCGCCGCTTCTGACCGATCGGCGAGATGCCCCCGATGACGTAGCCGGTGAGCCGTTGAGCCGACGCCGCGTCGGCCATCTCGGCCCGCCTCCCGCCGGCCGCCGCAGCGAGCGCCTTCAGGTCGAGGGACCCACTGACGGGCACAATCGCCACGACGGGCTGGCCGTCGACCATCGCCAGCAGGGTCTTGAACACCTCGGCGGCATCGAGGCCCAGTGCGGCCGCCGCCTCCTCGCCGAATGACGTGCTCCGCGCGTCATGGCGGTAGGCGTGGGCCGTGAACTCGATTCCGGCTCGGGTCAGGGCCACGGTGGCCGGGGTCCCCGGCTCGCGGGAGGCCATCGGCTAGTTCACCGACGGCTCGACGCCCGGCACGTCGAGGGAGGGCACCGCCGACAGGGTCGTGATGAGGGCGGTCTCCCGGCCGAGCAGCCCCCGTGCCAGCGCAAGGCGCTCGCCTGTGGTCTCCGCTGCGAGCAGCTCCTGTCGCTCCTTCACCGGGAGGACCATGGCCGCCGTCACCAGGTACGACAGCACGGTGGCGTCGGTCGGCAGCTCGGCGTCCTCGTCGTCGTCGCCGGACGCGTCCGAGGGCTCGGCGACCTGCCCGCTCAGTGCGATGCGGTACTGGCGGAACCGTTGGGTGACCTGCGCGGCGAGGAACTGGTCCGCCGGATCGCTCACATCCTCGAGGAACTCGACCTCGCCGCGGAGAAGGGGGGCGCGATCGTCGAGGCCGACCAGCCGGAAGCGGCGGCTGCCGGTCGTCACGATGTCGTACCGGCCGTCCGGCAGGCGTTCGGCCTGACGCAGGATCGTGGCGGTGCCCACGGGGTAGAGGGCGTCGAGTCCGTCCCGGCCGATGTCGCGGCCGTCGCGGACCGCCACGATCCCGAACTCCCGCTCGTCCTCGTCGGGGACCGCGAGAAGGTCCTCCACGAGGCCGCGATAGCGGGGCTCGAAGATGTGCAGCGGCAGGACGAGTCCGGGCACCAGTGGCGTGTTCAACGGGAACAGCGGGAGAGGCGCGGGCACTCCGGCAGCGTAAGGTAAGCGCGTGATCCGTCGCATCGACCTCCGCGGTTCGCAGGCCGACCCGCGCACGATCGTGCCCCGCGCCGCCATGGACGTGGCCGACGCCGGCGAGCGGATCCGCCCGATCATCGGCGATGTGAGAACGGACGGCGCCGCGGCGGTCCTGAGGTGGACCGAGAAGCTCGACGGGGTCCGGCCGCCCGCCCTCCGCGTGCCGGTCGAGCGCCTGCAGCAGGAGGCCGACGCCCTCGAGCCGGACGTCCGGGCCGCCCTGCTCGAGTCCATCGGGCGGGCGCGCAAGGTGCACGCCGATCAGAGGCGTACCGACGTCACGACCATCGTCGTGCCGGGCGGGACGGTGACCGAGCGGTGGCTCCCGGTCGACCGCGTGGGCCTCTACGTCCCCGGCGGTCGAGCCGTGTACCCGAGCAGCGTCATCATGAACGTCGTCCCCGCCCAGGCGGCGGGGGTCGCATCCCTCGTCGTCGTCTCCCCGCCCCAGCGCGACTTCGGTGGCTGGCCGCACCCGACGATCCTGGCTGCCTGCGCGCTGCTCGGCGTGACCGAGGTCTATGCGGTCGGCGGCGCCCAGGCCATCGCCATGCTGGCCTTCGGCGTCGACCTGCCCGAGGGCGGCCGCTGCGAGCCGGTCGACCTGGTCACCGGCCCGGGCAACATCTACGTCACGGCCGCGAAGCGCGCTCTCCAGGGCGTCATCGGCATCGACTCGGAGGCCGGGCCGACCGAGGTCATGATCCTCGCCGACGAGACCGCGGATCCCGCGCACGTGGCCGCCGACCTCATCAGCCAGGCCGAGCACGACGTCATCGCGGCCGCGGTGCTCGTCACCGACTCCCCGGACCTCGCGCAGGACGTGACGGCCGAGCTCGAGCGACAGGTGGCGGCAACGAAGCACGTCGAGCGCATCCGCGAAGCCCTCGCTGGAACGCAGAGCGCGATCGTCCTCGTCGACGACCTCGAGGCAGGGCTGAGGGTCGTCGACGCCTACGCGGCGGAGCACCTCGAGATCCACACCCGCGACGCCCGCGAGTGGGCCACCCGGGTCCGCAACGCCGGGGCCATCTTCGTGGGCACGTACTCGCCGGTGTCCCTCGGCGACTACGCCGCCGGCTCCAACCATGTCCTGCCCACGGCCGGCTCGGCCCGGCACTCCTCGGGACTGTCCGTGCAGTCCTTCCTGCGCGGCATCCATGTCATCGACTACGACGAGAACGCACTCCGCGATGTTGCGCCGCACGTGCTGGCGCTGTCGTCCGCCGAGGACCTGCCCGCACACGGCGACGCCATCCGCGTGCGGTTCCCGAGCGGTGGCCGTGCTCCTGACGTCGCCGCGCCGGTCCATGGGCACGCTCCTGACGTCGCCGCGCCG
>JAHECS010000009.1:30591-100847 GCA_024641635.1 Actinomycetes bacterium
GCTCCTGACGTCGCCGCGCCGGTCCATGGGCACGCTCCTGACGTCGCCGCGCCGAGCCCTCCGGCCCACGAGTGAACGCACCCTTCACGCCGCCCATCCGCGAGGACCTGGTCGGCATCCAGTCCTACGGTGCCCCGCAGCTCGACGTGCCGGCCCGGCTGAACGTCAACGAGAACCCGTTCAGCCTGCCGCCCGAGCTCACCCGCGCCATGGGCGAGGCGGTTGCTGCCGCGGCCGAGCACCTCAATCGCTACCCCGACCGAGATGCCGAGCGGCTGCGTCGCGCCCTGGGGATCTACATCGAGGAGGAGTCAGGTGTTCGCGTGCCGGCGTCGCGCGTGTGGGCGGCCAACGGCTCGAACGAGGTCATGCATCACCTCTTCCTCGCCTTCGGCGGCCCCGGGCGGCTGGCCATCACCTTCGATCCGACCTACTCGATGTACCCGGAGTACGCGCGCGACACGTTCACGGCCTACGAGACGTTCCCGCGGCGCGCGGACTTCGGGATCGACGTGCCCGATGCCGTTGATGCCGTCCTGACGCGCAGGCCCTCCCTGGTGCTGCTGACGTCGCCCAACAACCCCACCGGCACGGCGCTGCCGGCCGGGGATATCCGCGCGATCGCCACGGCTGCCCTGGCCGTGGGCGCGATGGTCATCGTGGACGAGGCCTACGCGGAGTTCCGCCATGCCGGCGTGCCGAGCGCCGTCACGCTGCTGGCGGACTACCCGAACCTCGTGGTGACGCGGACGATGAGCAAGGCGTTCGCCCTTGCCGGGGCGCGCCTGGGCTATGCGCTCGTGGCCGACCCGCGGGTGGTCGACACCCTCAAGGTGGTCCGGCTGCCGTATCACCTCTCCGGCGTGACGCAGGCGGTGGCGCTCGCGGCGCTGGACCACGTGGACGTGCTCCAGGCGCAGGTGGCCCTGTTGCGCGAGGAGCGCGACACGTTGGCCGGGTGGCTGGTGGAGCAGGGGCTGACCGTCTCCCCGAGCGACGCGAACTTCATCCTCTTCGGCACGTTCGAGGATCGGGCGGTGGTGTGGCAGGCACTGCTCGATCGTGGGGTTCTCATCCGGCAGACGGGACCGGACGGGTGGCTGCGCGTGTCGATCGGCACTCCCGAGGAGAACGGTATGTTCAGGCAGGCCCTGCTTCAGGTGCTGGGCCGCGCCGACGGAACCCCTGACGAGTCGGGGTCCGACGACCAGGAAGGCCGCGAATGAGCCGCACAGCGCGCGTTGAGCGCAGCACCAAGGAGAGCAGCGTCGTCGTCGAGCTGGATCTCGACGGCACGGGGCTCAGCACGATCGAGACCGGCGTCCCCTTCTTCGACCACATGCTGGCTCAGCTCGCCAAGCACGGCGGCCTCGACCTCGTCGTCAGGACGGTCGGTGATCTCGAGGTGGATGCCCACCACACCGTCGAGGACACCTCCCTCGCGCTGGGGCAGGCGCTCAACGATGCCCTCGGCGACCGGGCCGGCCTGCGTCGCTACGGCGACGCGCTGGTGCCGCTCGACGAGTGCCTCGTCCAGTCGGCGGTGGACCTGTCCGGGCGGCCGTACCTCGTCCATGAGGAGCCCGAGATCGTGGAGCTCATCGGTACGTACGACACCACCCTGACGAGGCACATCTTCGAGTCGCTCGTCGCGACATCCCAGATCACGCTCCACGTCCGTGTCCTGTCCGGTCGCAACGCGCACCACGTGGTGGAGGCGCAGTTCAAGTCCGTGGCCCGGTCGCTGCGTGACGCCGTGACCCTCGATCCACGGGTCGTCGGGGTCCCGTCGACAAAGGGGACGCTCACCCCGCCCTCGCAGTGACGTCCGTCGTCGTCCTCGACTACGGGTCGGGCAACCTGCGATCGGCGCAGCGGGCCCTCGAGCGCGTCGGAGCGGACGTCACGGTGACCGACGACTACGACACCGCGATGGCCGCCGACGGGCTCGTCGTGCCGGGCGTCGGAGCGTACGCCGCCTGCATGGCCGGCATCCGTGCCGTGCGCGGGGACCTCATCGTCGACCGGCGGCTGGCGGGCGGCCGACCGGTTCTCGGGATCTGCGTCGGGATGCAGGTGCTGTTCGCCCGTGGGGTCGAGCATGGGATCGAGACCGAGGGGCTGGGGGAGTGGCCCGGCGTGGTCGAGGGGATCCGCGCCGACGTCCTCCCGCACATGGGCTGGAACACCGTGCGCGCGCCCCTCGAGTCGACGCTGTTCGCCGAGGTGCGAGACGAGCGCTTCTACTTCGTGCACTCGTACGGCGTCACGACATGGGAGTTGGTCGACACGGACCCGCACATCGCCCCGCCGATCGTGACCTGGAGCCATCACGGCCAGGACTTCGTCTCCGCGGTCGAGAACGGACCGCTCTGCGCCACGCAGTTCCATCCGGAGAAGTCCGGCGACGCCGGCGCCGCGCTTCTGCGCGCCTGGGTCCGATCCGTGCGCTAGTCACCTCGCCGAGTGGTCACTGCGCGTTGGGTAGGGTTCCCGCGTGATGCCTCCCGCGGCCAGCTCCCTTGTTCTCCTGCCCGCTGTCGACGTCTCGGACGGTCAGGCCGTGCGGCTGGTCCAGGGGAAGGCCGGCACCGAGACGAACTACGGATCCCCCGCGGACGCCGCGCGGTCGTGGGTCGAGCAGGGCGCCGAATGGATCCACCTCGTGGACCTTGACGCCGCCTTCGGCCGTGGCACGAACGCCGACCTGCTGGCCCGCGTCGTGCACGACGTTCGCGGAGCCGTGAAGGTCGAGCTGTCCGGCGGCATCCGGGACGACGAGTCGCTCCGCCGGGCGCTGGCAACAGGCTGCGAGCGCGTCAATCTCGGTACCGCCGCGCTCGAGGATCCGGACTGGACGGCGCGCGCCATTGCCGAGCACGGCGACAGGATCGCCGTCGGACTCGACGTCAAGGGCCACACGCTGGCCGCCCGAGGCTGGACGCAGGAGGGCGGCGACCTGTGGGAGACGCTCGGTCGCCTCGACGCGGCGGGCTGCGCGCGGTACGTCGTGACCGACGTGGCCAAGGACGGCACGATGAAGGGCCCGAACCTCCACCTCCTCAAGGAGGTCTGCGAGGCCACCGACCGGCCGATCGTGGCATCCGGCGGGATCTCGAAGCTGGAGGACCTGCACAAGCTGGCCGAGATGGTGCCCCTGGGCATCGAGGGCGCCATCGTCGGCCGGGCCCTCTACGACGGCGCCTTCACACTCGCCGAGGCCATCACGGCCATCGAGCCTCGATACGACCCCTACGAGTGGGGACCGCCCCGCCCGTGAGCGTCGCCATCCGAGTGATTCCCTGCCTCGACGTCGACGCGGGGCGCGTGGTCAAGGGCATCAACTTCGTCGAGCTCCGGGACGCCGGCGACCCCGTCGAGCTGGCCACGGCCTACGGCCTCGCGGGAGCCGACGAACTCGTGTTCCTCGACATCACCGCCTCGAGCGGGGACCGCGAGACCACCTACGACGTCGTGCGGAGGACAGCGGAGACCGTGTTCATCCCGTTGACGGTCGGGGGAGGGGTTCGCGAACCGGAGGACTTCAACCGGCTGCTGCGCGCGGGGGCCGACAAGGTCAGTGTCAACACCGCGGCGATCCGTCGACCACGACTGCTGAGCGAGGCGGCCGAGCGGTTCGGTGCCCAGTGCGTCGTGCTCAGCGTCGACGCGCGCCGCTGCCCGGACGGCGTCTCCACGCCGAGCGGCTTCGAGGTGACCACTCACGGCGGGCGAACGAGCACGGGAATCGACGCGGTCGAGTGGGCCGTGGAAGGGGCGCGGCTCGGAGCGGGGGAGATCCTGCTCAACTCGATGGACGCGGACGGAACGGAATCCGGCTACGACCTGCCCCTCATCGAGCTGGTTCGCCGCGAGGTCTCGGTCCCGTTGATCGCCAGCGGCGGAGCCGGCCGCATCGGGGACTTCGTCCCGGCCGTGAAGGCGGGAGCGGACGCGGTGCTTGCTGCGAGCGTGTTCCACTTCGGCACGCTGGCGATCGGCGAGGTGAAGGCGGAACTGGCAGAGGCGGGCTACCCCGTCCGCTGATCCGGTCGACGTCGCCTGGAGTCGTCAGAGCGCGAGGATGGTGCCGTCCTCGAACGCCGCCACCGCATCCGGGTCTCCCTCGACCTCGACACGGACAGGGCTGCGCCCGTACGACCGCATGAGCAGCTCGAGAGCGGTGCCGGACAGGGTCACCATGGGCGAGCCCTCGTGCGCCACGACCGACCCACCCTCGCCATCGGTCCGGACGAGGGTCACTCCGACAGGCATGGACCGGTACATCAGCCGGACGCCCCGCGTCAGGCGCGACCACAGCTCGTCGGCCAGGTCGGCCGGGAGCTCTCGCGGGGTCCAGTCGGGCTGGGCGCGGAGCACGTCCTCATGGTGGACGACGTACTCGAAGAGATTGAGGAGGGCCTCTGCTCCCGGCAGCGACATGGCCGACAGGGTGGGCGGGCCAACCCGCACCTTGCGCACCAGCTCCGGGTAGGACTTGGAGGCCTCGGCCCGCTGGACGCGTTCGGTCCACCCGGACAGCGGACGGAACACGATGCCCAGTCCGGCATCGGGCCGGGCCTCCCGGATGATCAGGTGCGCGGCCAGGTCGCGGGTGGTCCAGCCCTCGCACAGGGTTGGCGCGTCGGGTCCGACGGCCAGCATCAGCTCGGCCAGCTCCTGACGTTCACGACGGACATGGTTGGTGGCGCTCATCACCCCATCCTCGCGCATGGTCCCGGGGCGGGCGAACCGAGCATCCGAGGCGAGCCCGGGAGCGGCCAGCCCGAGATGGTCGGCACAATGGGCCCATGTCCCCGGACCAGGTCGAGGTCTTCGTCGCCCACACCCGCTTCAACGAGGACGGTCTCGTGCCGGCGATCGCGCAGCAGTGGGACAGTCACGAGGTGCTCATGATGGCGTGGATGAGCCCGGAGACCCTTCGCGAGACTCTCGAGACGGGACGCGGCGTCTACTACAGCCGCAGCCGGAACGAGCGTTGGGCCAAGGGCGACACCTCGGGGCACGTGCAGCACGTCCGTGAGGCGCGACTGGACTGCGACGGCGACACCGTGCTGCTCAGGGTCGACCAGGTCGGTGCCGCGTGCCACACGGGGGACCGCACCTGCTTCGACGGGTTCGGATTCGACGTGACCACGGCCGGCGAGGGGGCGTCGTGACCGACTTCACCGGGGTTGCGGCGCCCGACCTGCCGGCCTTCCGCACGCTCGCGCGCGACCGCCGTGTCATCCCGGTGACCCGCAGGCTGCTGGCCGACGGCATCACGGCGGTGGGGCTCTTCGAGGCCCTGTGCGGCGACCGCGCGGGCACGTTCCTCCTCGAGTCGGCCGAACAGGGCCGCAGCTGGTCCCGGTACTCCTTCATCGGCGTCCGGTGCGCCGCCATGCTCACCCAGCGCGACGGCGAGGCCGTGTGGCTCGGCCGGGCGCCGCGCGGGGTCACCGAGGGCGGGAGCGCGGTGGAAGCGCTGCGCGAGACGGTGGAGATGCTGCGCACGACGCCGCTGCCGGGCCTGCCGCCACTCACCGGCGGCATGGTCGGGTACCTGACCTACGACGCCGTCCGGGCGTGGGAACGCGTGCCGGACGACAACCCTGACGAGCTGGGGATACCCGACCTCGGCTTCCTGCTCGCCACCGATCTGGCCGTCCTCGATCACGCCGACGGCTCGGTCCTCCTGGTCGCCAATGCGATCAACTACGACGCGTCCGACGAGCGCGTCGACGACGCATGGCGGGATGCCGTGGCGCGTCTGGACCGCATGCAGGACCAGATTGCGGGACCTCTCACCGTCGGCATCGCCACGTACGACGCGTCCGCGCCCATCGAGGTGGTCTCGGCGACCCCGTACGACGGCTACCTCGCACAGGTGGAGTCCGCCAAGGAGTACATCCGCTCGGGCGACGCCTTCCAGATCGTGGTGTCGCAGAGGTACTCGGCGCCCTGCACGGCCTCGGCCCTCGACGTCTACCGCATCCTGCGGGCGACCAACCCGAGCCCGTACATGTACCTGATCCGGGTTCCGGCCGACGATCATGGTCGCGCGGACGAGTCCGCGGGGTCGTTGTCGTCGGAGGTGGCCTTCGACATCGTCGGCTCGTCTCCCGAGGCGCTCGTCACCGTGACCGCGGGTCATTGCGTCCTGCACCCCATCGCCGGCACGAGGCGTCGGGGCTCGACCGCCGAGGAGGATGCGGCGCTGGGCGAGGAGCTCAGCAAGGACGTCAAGGAACGGGCTGAGCACGTCATGCTGGTGGACCTCGCCCGCAACGACCTGGGCCGGGTCTGTGCGCCAGGCACGGTCTCGGTCGTCGACTTCATGAGCGTGGAGCGGTACTCGCACGTCATGCACCTCGTGTCGACGGTGACCGGCGCACTGTCATCGGACCGCACGGCCTACGACGTGCTCGCGGCCACCTTCCCCGCCGGCACCCTCTCGGGTGCGCCGAAGCCGCGCGCGATGGCCATCATCGACGAGCTCGAGCCCCTGAGGCGAGGGCTGTACGGGGGCTGCGTCGGATACTTCGACTTCGCGGGCAACCTCGATGCGGCGATCGCCATCCGCACGGCGCTCGTCAAGGACGGCACCGCGTACGTTCAGGCAGGCGCGGGCATCGTGGCCGACTCGGTCGCGGAGTCCGAGGCGGAGGAGTGCGCGAACAAGGCGGCTGCCGTGCTTCGAGCCGTGGCCGCCGCTCAGACGATCACGACAGGGTCGCGGCAGCCGTGACGGCTCCGGCCGGACGCGGTCGAGCGTACGGCGTTGCGCTGGCACTCCTGGCCCTCGGCGGCCTGCTGCTGCTCGTGGGGTACGGCCTCGTGTGGGCGACGGCGCAGGTCCCGCTCCTGCCCGGCGCGGACGCGGCGGACTCCGCTCTGCGCACCAAGGGGTTCACCGGACGCGACCTCTATCCCGGCGCTGCCGCGATGGGCTGGGTCGTCTTCGCTGCCGTCGGCGGCATCGTGGCGACTCGGTCGTGGGGGCGGGTCGGGGTCGCCGTCATCGCGCTGATCGCCGGGCTCACGGCGCTCGCCGCCAGTGTCGACTTCGCCCGCGCACCAGGTGTGGCCGTGGACGCTGCAGTCAGCGCCTTGGCGGGAACCGAGTCCTACGTGGCGTCCACGTCGACCTCGTCCTGGTTCGTCGCGGCCCTGTCGGGGGCCCTCGTCGCCCTCGTCGCGGCGGTCGTCGCGGTGCGAGGACGCCGCTGGCCGTCCCTGGGCCGTCGCTACGGGCGAACGCCGGCGCGACCGGCGGACATGAGCGCATGGGATGCTCAGGACAACGGCCGGGATCCGACCGACGATCTGGTTGAATGACGCCATGTCGCAGCAGCAGATCGCCCCGGCCCATCACGATGATCACGGCTCGACGCCGGCCGCATGGACCGCGGTGATCATCATCATGATCGCCTTCGTCGTCGGCACGCTCGCGATCATGATGGGCAACTGGCCACTGTTCTGGGTGGGTGTGGGACTCGTCGTCGTCGGTGCCGCGGCCGGCAAGGTGATGGCCATGATGGGCATGGGGAAGAAGCGCGCCTGAGGGGCTGCGAGCCGCCTTACCGGATCCTGACGTACTCCTGACCGTGCACGCACGGCGCAGGCACCGTCCATCGTTCCCGTCTGACAGTCTGGACCCGTGAGCGAACAATCGCGCGGCCTCGTCCTTGTCGTGGAGGACGAGCGGGCAATCTCTGACCTGCTGCGGCTGTACATCGCCCGTGAAGGATTCGGCGTGCATGTCGCCGCTGACGGCCGTTCCGCACTGAGCGCCGCCAGGACGCTGCACCCGGTCGCGATCGTCCTGGACGTGGGTCTCCCCGAGCTGGACGGAACCGAGGTCTGCCGGCAGCTGCGCGCCGAGGGGAACTGGGTCCCCATCCTGTTCTGCACCGCACGCGACGACGAGGTGGACCGCGTGCTCGGCCTGGAGCTGGGAGCCGACGACTACATCACCAAGCCGTTCAGTCCGCGTGAGGTCGTGGCCCGGATCAAGTCGGTCGTGCGTCGGGCCTCCCTGGTGTCGGCGGACGACGCGCCCCTCACTCTGGGCTCGGTGACCGTCGACCTGGTGACGCGGCGGGTGACTGTCGAGGGGCGGGCGGTGTCGCTCACTGCCACCGAGTTCGACCTGCTGGCCCATCTGATGCAGCACCCCGGGCGCGTCTACACGCGAGAGCACCTGCTGTCGGAGGTGTGGGGCTACGCCGCCGTCGTGGGCACCCGCACCGTCGACGTCCACGTCGCCCAGGTGCGCGGGAAGCTCGGCGATGCCAGCCCGATCCGCACAGTGCGCGGCGTCGGCTACGCGGCCGAGGAGCCGGGAGCGTCGTGAGCGCCCAGCCCATGTCGCTGCCCGATCATCCGCTCGACAGCGGGCAGCAGGGCAGCCACCATGCCGCCGACCAGCACGCGGCAGGTGGTCGGATGAGCATCGTCACCCGCACGGTCCTGCTCGCCTCGGCGATCGCGGCCGTCGCGGTGCTCGTCGCCGGCCTGGCGTCCTACCCCTTGGTGCGCTCCGCGGTCGAAACGCAGGCGCGCGCGGACCTCGTCAACCTCGCCGACCTCACGGCCACCGCTCTGGACGAGCGGGCCGGCGGAGGGCGGGGGGCCGGACTGCTGCCCCGCGGCCTCATCGAGGCACTCGAGTCGAGGCAGATCACCGGGTATCTGGTCGCGCCGGACGGTCAGGCGCCGCCCGGGGTCTCCGACGCGGTCCTCACCGCGGTGATGGCAGGGCAGGCGGTGTCGGCCGAGGGCGTGACGCCGGACGGGCAGGTGCTCATCGAGGCGCGTCCGCTCGCCTCGGGAGGTGCCGTCATCCTCGAGCAGCCGCTGACGGTCGTCGGTGTCGAGGCGGGCGATGCCGTCAAGCGCATCGCGGTCGCGCTGCTCCTCGGACTGCTCTTCGCGGTCCCGATCGGCTACTGGGCTGCGAGACGCCTGACCCGGCCCCTGCGAGCGGCCCGCGATGCCGCCAACGAGATGGCGGCCGGGTCCCGCGATGTCACCCTGACACCCGAGGGCCCGGTTGAGGTGGCCGACATCGCCGAGTCCCTCAACAGGCTGAATGCTGCTCTCGTCGCGTCGGAGGGCCGCCAGCGGGAGTTCCTCCTGTCGGTGTCACACGAGCTGCGCACCCCGCTCACGGCCGTCAAGGGATACGCGGAGGCCCTGTCCGACGGAGTCATCGAGGGCGACGACGTGCCACGCACCGGAGCGACGGTGGCGGCGGAGGCCGCCCGGCTCGACCGCCTCGTGACCGACCTGCTCGACCTGGCCAGGCTGGGAGCGGTGGACTTCCACATCGCGCCCGTCGAGGTGGATCTCGTCGCGCTGGGGCGCGAGGCGGGCGATGTGTGGCGGGACCGGGCCCAGCCCGAACGGGTGTCGGTCCTCACCGAACTGCCCGAAGATTCGCTGGTCGTCCGCACCGACCCGATACGCGTCCGCCAGATCATCGACAACCTTGCGGAGAACGCCCTCCGCGTGTCTCCGCCCGGATCCGTCATGGTGCTGGCGATCCGGGAGGACGGGACGAACGCCGTCGTCGAGGTGCGGGACTCGGGCCCGGGCCTGACCGCCGATGATCTGGCCGTGGCCTTCCAGCCGGGTGCCCTCCACGAGCGCTATCGCGGTGTCCGGCCCGTGGGCACCGGGCTCGGGCTCGCCCTGGTGGACCGGCTCGCCCGCGGACTCGGGGGACGTGCGGAGGTGGGCGCCGCCAGCGAGGGCGGCGCCCGTTTCACCGTCCGCCTGCCGCTCGCCGGCCACTAGCCCGACCGCGCGGTTGGCCCTGCCGACGGCACGGGTCGGCGTATGGTCGTCCCATGGGACACGGCACGACGGTCTTCGCCGATGACGACGTGGTCATCGAGGCGCAGACGGACGAGCGGCGTCGTGGCCGTCGGCTGGTCGCCCCGCTGGTGACGCTGGCCGGCTCGCTCGCAGCGCTCGGCTACGTGGCGGCCGTGGATCCCAACCAACCGGGCCACTACCCGCTGTGCCCGACCCAAGCCCTGTTCGGTGTCGACTGCCCCGGCTGCGGACTCATGCGCGGGACGCACGATCTCGTCACGGGGAACGTCAGCGGGGCGCTCGACCACAACGTGCTGATCGTGATCCTCGCGCCGCTCGCCGTCGTGCTGTGGGTGCGCTGGTTCCTGTCCGCGTGGCGCGGGTCCTCTCCCGCGGTGACGCACGCTCAGTTCCGACGCCGCAACACCGTGCTGCTCACCGCCCTGGTGGCGATCCTCGCCTTCGGGGTCCTGCGCAACTTCGTTCCGTATCTCGGCTCCGGGATCGGCTAGACAGGGTCCCCGATGCGGACGAGGGGCGGCGGGACGCGTGTCCCGGGACCGTGGCTACTCTTGTCGCCGTGACGGTTCTTGACGACATCCTGGCCGGTGTGCGGCTCGATGTGGCTGACCGCATGGAGCAGGTGCCCCTTGACGAGCTCAAGTCCCGGGCAGCGGACGTGGCGCCTGCGCGCGACGTTGCCGCCGTCCTGGCCGACGAGGATGTCTGCGTCATCGCGGAGGTCAAGAGGGCGAGCCCGAGCAAGGGTCAGCTGGCCGACATCGCAGACCCGGCGGCCCTCGCCGTGGAGTACGAGCTCGGTGGCGCGCACTGCATCAGCGTGCTCACGGAGCAGCGCCGGTTCGGAGGCTCGCTCGCCGACCTCGCCGCGGTCCGCGCCGCCGTGGACATCCCCGTACTGCGCAAGGACTTCATCGTCACCAGCTACCAGCTCTGGGAGGCGAAGGCCTACGGAGCCGACATGATCCTGCTCATCGTTGCGGCGCTCGAGCAGACCGCGCTCGTCAGCCTCATCGAGCGGACGCAGAGCCTGGGCCTCACCGCACTTGTGGAGGTGCATGACGAGGCCGAGATCGATCGAGCGGTCGACGCGGGAGCGATGGTCATCGGAGTCAACGCCCGGAACCTGAAGACGCTCGAGGTCGACCGGGATGTCTTCGCCAGGGTCGCGCCCCGGATCCCGGCCGCATGCATCAAGGTGGCGGAGTCGGGCGTGCGAGACCCCCATGACCTCATCGTGTACGCCGAGGCAGGTGCCGACGCCGTGCTCGTCGGGGAGAGCCTCGTGACCGGCAAGGATCCGCGCACCGCCGTCCACGACCTCGTCACCGCGGGGGCGCACCCGGCGCTGAGGCACGGGCGCGGCTGAGCGTCTGAGATGGCCATCGACAGCGTCCCCCCGGACGCGCACGCTCTTCCGGGGCACTTCGGCCCCTATGGCGGCCGGTTCGTGCCCGAGGCGCTGACCGCGGCGCTCGACGAGCTCGACGCCGCCTTCGAAGCGGCGCTTGCCGACCCGGCTTTCACCACCGAGCTCGCCGATCTCGAGCGCACCTACACGGGTCGTCCCAACCCGCTGACTCCAGCGCTGCGCTTCGGCGAGCTCTGCGGGGGTGCCCGCATCTACCTCAAGCGTGAGGACCTCAACCACACCGGCTCGCACAAGATCAACAACGTGCTCGGCCAGTCACTGCTGACGCGGCGGATGGGCAAGGCGCGGGTCATCGCGGAGACCGGCGCCGGCCAGCACGGGGTCGCCACGGCCACCGCCGCCGCGCTCATGGGCCTCGAGTGCACCGTGTACATGGGGCTCGAGGACACCCGCCGGCAGGCGCTCAACGTCGCGCGGATGAAGCTGCTGGGCGCCGAGGTGGTCCCGGTCACGGCCGGCAGCCAGACGCTCAAGGACGCGATCAACGAGGCCATGCGCGACTGGGTCACCACGGTCGACCGGACCCACTACGTCCTCGGCACGGTCACTGGCCCGGCGCCCTTCCCGCGCATGGTCAGGCACTTCCACGAGGTCATCGGCCGCGAGGCGCGAGAGCAGGTGCTGGCGGCCGAGGGCCGCCTGCCCGACGCTGTCGTCGCGTGCGTCGGCGGCGGCTCCAACGCGATCGGGCTGTTCAGCGGCTTCATCGACGACCCCGAGGTCCAGCTGCGCGGCTACGAGGCGGGTGGCGAGGGAGTGGCCACCGGGCGGCATGCCTCGCGCTTCGCCGCGGGCAGCCCCGGCGTCCTCCATGGCGCCCGCACGTACGTCATGCAGGACGAGTGGGGCCAGACCCTCCCCTCGCACTCGATCTCGGCCGGTCTCGACTACCCGGGCGTCGGCCCTGAGCACTCGTGGCTGCATGACACCGGACGGGCCGTGTACGAGCCAGTGGACGATGCCGAGGCGATGGAGGCGTTCGCCGCCCTGTGCCGCACCGAGGGGATCATCCCCGCGATCGAGTCGGCGCACGCGCTCGCCGGCGCCATGCGGCTGGGCCGGGAGCTCGGGCCGGAGGCGCTCATCATCGTCAACCTGTCCGGCCGCGGCGACAAGGACGTCGAGACCGCGGCGCGCTGGTTCGGCATCGAGCTGGGCGAATCGTGACGCGCCCGCTCGCCGAGGTCTTCGCCGCTGCCCGTGCCGAGGGTCGATCCGCCCTCATCGGCTACCTCCCGGCAGGCTTCCCGAGCGAGGCCGGCGCCGTGGCGCTCATCAACGCGATGGTCGAGTCGGGCGTCGACATCGTCGAGGTCGGCCTGCCGTACTCCGACCCGCTCATGGACGGCCCTGACATCCAGGCCGCGGTCGACATCGCCCTGCGCGGCGGGGCAACCACCGACGTCGTCCTCGACACCGTCGCCCGGGTCGCCGAGTCGGGGGCCAGCGCCGTCGTCATGTCCTACTGGAATCCGATCGAGCGCTACGGGGTCGAGCGCTTCGCGGGCCGGCTGGCGGCGGCAGGGGGCCAAGGCGTCATCACGCCCGACCTCACGCCTGAGGAGGCGGGACCGTGGATCGACGCGACGACGACCCACGGAATGGACCGCATCTTCCTGGTGGCCCCCTCGTCCACGGACACCCGCATTGCGACGGTGGCGGCCGTGACGTCCGGGTTCCTGTACGCCGCGTCGACGATGGGGGTGACGGGTGCGCGCACCGAGGTGAGCTCGGCGGCGCCCGAGCTCGTCGGCCGGGCTCGCGCGCTGACGGACCTGCCCATCGCGGTCGGACTGGGAGTGTCCACGGGGGCGCAGGCCCGCGACGTCGCTTCGTACGCGGACGGCGTGATCGTCGGCTCGGCCTTCGTCCGGAGGATCCTCCAGGCGCCTGATCTGGACGCGGCCGTCGCGGCCGTGCGTTCCCTGGCGGAGGAGCTGGCCGCGGGGGTGCGCGGGAGGTAGCGGGAACCGCGGGATCCCTTGAAACGTCAACCAGACCGACCACGTACGGTGTACCGAGCACACCACGCGCCGGCGGCGCACCGATCCCCAGGAGACGTCAATGAGCGAGTCGGGCAAGAACCGCCGCGATCGTGCAGCCGCGGCCCGCGACGAAGCGAACGCACAGGAGCGCCGGCGAGAGCGCATGGTGCGGATCATCGGAGCGATCACGGTGCTCGTGGTCGTGGCCGGCATCATCGCGGTCGCCGTCGTGGCCAGGAACTCGAGCGACACCCCGGCGGCCACGGACCTGCCTTCTCCCGATCCGACGGCCGCGCTGCCGACCGGAGCGCTCGGGAGCGACGACGTCCATTCCTTCGGCGTCCCCTATGGCTCGGCCACCGACGTCCCGGTCCTGGCGATCTGGGAGGACTTCCAGTGCCCCGCGTGCGGTGCGGTCGAACGGGCCAACGGCACCGGCATCGAGTCCCTGGCGGAGAGCGGCAAGGTCCAGCTGGTCTGGCGGCCGACCACCTTCCTCGACGGGAACCTGGGCAACGACGCATCCGCCAGGGCCGTCGCGGCCTGGGGATGCGCGGTCGACGCGGGGAAGGCGAAGGAGTACCACAACACGGTCTACGCGAACCAGCCCGAGGTCGAGGGCACCGGATACACCGATGACCAGCTGATCGGGTTCGCGAGCGACTCCGGCATCACCGGGACCGAACTCGAGACGTTCACCACGTGCTTCGCCGACCGGACCTACCTGGGCTGGGCGGCCAACAGCACCAACGAGTTCTACGGGGCCAGCGTGCCGGGCACGCCCTTCGCGACCCTGGACGGCGTCGAGATCCCGACGGAGACCCTCGTCGACCAGGCGGCCCTGGAGAAGCTCGTCGACGACGCCATCGCCGGCGTGACGCCAGCGGCGTCCTCGTCGCCGGCCGCCTCGTGAGCGACCCGACCGCGTGATCCTCGCGAGCATCCCCAGCCCGGACCAGGGGGTCTGGAACCTCGGGCCGCTGCCACTGCGCGCCTACGCCCTGCTGATCGTCGCGGGCATCGTCGTCGCGGTCTGGCTGGGGAACCGCCGCTACGTGGCCCGAGGCGGCACACCGGGCACCATCACGGACATCGCGATCTGGGCGGTGCCGTTCGGGATCGTCGGTGGGCGGCTGTACCACGTCATCACCGACTGGCAGATCTACTTCGCCGAGGGTGGCAAGGGGTTCGTCGGCGCCCTGCGGATCTGGGACGGTGGGCTGGGCATCTGGGGTGCCGTCGCACTGGGCGGAGTCGGGGCGTGGATCGGCGCACGGCGCAATGGGATCCTGCTCCCGCCCGTGGGGGACGCCATCGCGCCCGGCATCGCCGTGGCGCAGGCGATCGGGCGCTGGGGGAACTGGTTCAACCAGGAGCTCTTCGGGGCCCCGACCGACCTGCCGTGGGGCCTGGAGATCTCGGTAGAGAACCGTCCCGCGGGGTACGAGCAGTACGCGACGTTCCACCCCACCTTCCTGTACGAATCCCTGTGGCTGATCGGCATCGCCCTGGTCCTGGTGTGGGCCGACCGTCGGTACCAGATGGGGCACGGACGCGTCTTCGCCCTCTACATCGCCCTCTACTGCTCCGGTCGCATCTGGATCGAGGCGCTGAGGATCGACACAGCGAACACGGTGCTCGGCCTGCGGCTCAACGTGTGGACCGCGCTCCTCGTGGGGCTGGCGGCCCTGGGCTACCTCGTCATCTCGTCCCGGCTCAGGCCGGGTCGTGAGGAGGTCCTCACCCGTCCGGGCGCCGATCCGCCGCCGCTCGACCCAGCGGACGCCGTCGAGGAGGACCGGCCGCCGATCGGGTAGGGTTTCGCGGACACGGGCCAACGTCGTCCTGTGAGCGGCACCCGATCCACCGGGATCGGCGCACCTCGTGGTGCGAGCCGACGGACGACGAACGGATGGCCATGCAGTCCTTCTCAGCGCAGCCAGCCCCGCAGGGGCTCTACGACGGCCTCAGCGAGCACGACGCCTGCGGCGTCGCCTTCGTGGCGACCCTGACCGGTACGCCGTCCCATGAGATCGTCGACCAGGCGCTCACCGCGCTGCGCAACCTCGAGCACCGCGGGGCATCCGGTGCGGAGCCGGACAGTGGCGACGGCGCCGGGATCCTGCTGCAGGTGCCGGATCACTTCCTGCGCGAGGTGGTCGACTTCGCCCTCCCGCCGGCCGGTGAGTACGCCGTCGGGATCGGCTTCCTCCCCGCGGACGGCGGTGAGGCGGAGGCGGTTCGCGCGTCCGTCGAGGACATGGTCGGGCAGGAGGGGCTCCGCGTCGTCGGCTGGCGGGAGCTGCCGACGGACCCGAGCCTCGTCGGCGCCACGGCGCGCAGCGTGATGCCGGCCTTCTGGCAGCTGTTCGTGGCGGTCGACCTGGGCGAGCTCGCCGGCCTGGAGCTCGACCGGAGGGTCTTCGCGCTGCGCAAGCGGATCGAGCACGAGCTGGGCGTGTTCTTCGCGTCGCTGTCGGCGCGGACCATCGTGTACAAGGGAATGCTCACGACCGGCCAGCTCGAGCCGTTCTACCCCGACCTGTCAGACCCGCGCGTGACCTCCGCTCTCGCGCTCGTCCACTCCCGGTTCTCGACCAACACCTTCCCCTCGTGGCCTTTGGCGCATCCGTATCGGTTCATCGCGCACAACGGCGAGATCAACACCGTCAAGGGCAACCGCAACTGGATGCAGGCCCGCGAGGCGATGCTGACGTCCTCGGTCATCCCTGGCGACATCACGCGGCTGTTCCCGATCTGCACGCCGGGCGGCAGCGACTCGGCCTCCTTCGACGAGGTGCTGGAACTGCTGCACCTGAGCGGGCGCACGCTGCCCCACGCCGTCCTCATGATGATCCCGGAGGCGTGGGAGAACAACCCGTCGATGGACCGTGCGCGCAGGGCGTTCTACGAGTTCCACGCCAACTTCATGGAGCCCTGGGACGGACCCGCCAACGTCTGCTTCACCGACGGCTCGCAGATCGGCGCGGTCCTCGACCGCAACGGCCTGCGTCCCGGACGCTTCTGGGTCACCAGTGACGGCCTCGTCGTGCTCGCATCCGAGGCAGGCGTCCTCGATCTCGACCCGGCGACGATCGTGCGCAAGGGACGACTGCAGCCCGGCCGCATGTTCCTCGTCGACACGGAGGCGGGGCGCATCATCGAGGATGACGAGGTCAAGGCCCAGCTGGCTGCGGAGTACCCGTATGAGGACTGGCTGCAGGCCGGGCTGATCCACCTCGAGAACCTGCCCGAGCGTGAGCACATCGTGCACACCCCTGAGTCGGTGGCCCGTCGCCAGCAGATCTGGGGCTATACCGACGAGGAGCTCAGGCTCATCCTCGAGCCGATGGCCCGCACGGGTGGCGAGCCGCTCGGCTCAATGGGTACGGACACACCGATCGCTGTGCTCTCCGATCGGCCGCGGATGATCTTCGACTACTTCACCCAGCTCTTCGCGCAGGTCACCAATCCGCCGCTGGACGCGATCCGTGAGGAGATCGTCACGTCCCTGTCCAGCATCATCGGTCCGGAGGGCAACCTTCTCGAGCCGTCGCCGGCCCACTGCCGCCAGGTGGTCCTGCCGTTCCCGGTGATCGACAACGACGAGTTGGCCAAGGTGCTCCACATCAACGCCGACGGTGACCTCCCGGGGTTCGCGGGAGTCCGGATCAAGGGCCTGTACCCGGTGGCGGGGGGCGGCCAGGCGCTGGAACGCCGCCTCAACGAGATCTTCCATGAGGTGGACGCCGTCATCCGGCAGGGCAAGAGGTTCATCGTGCTGTCGGACCGTGACAGCGACGCGATCAACGCCCCCATCCCCTCTCTGCTGCTGTGCGCCGCCGTCCACCATCATCTGGTCCGGACGAAGACCCGCACGATGGTGGGGCTGCTCGTCGAGGCAGGGAACGTGCGCGAGGTGCACCATGTCGCCCTGCTCATCGGGTACGGCGCCGCCGCGGTCAATCCGTACCTGGCCCTCGAGAGCGTCGAGGATCTGTGCCGTCGCGGCGTCATCTCGGACGTCTCACCGGAGAAGGCGATGCGCAACGTCATCAAGGCCCTCGGCAAGGGAGTGCTGAAGGTGATGTCGAAGATGGGCGTGTCCACCGTCGCGTCCTACCGCGGGGCGCAGATCTTCGAGGCGGTCGGGCTGTCGCAGAGCGTGGTGGACGCCTACTTCACCGGGACCGCGTCGAAGCTGGGCGGCGTCGACCTCGACGTGCTTGCGGAGGAGGTCGCCCTGCGGCACCGCGTCGCCTACCCGCCGTCGGGCATCTCGCCGGCGCACCGCACCCTGACGGTGGGCGGCGAGTACCAGTGGCGGCGCGAGGGCGCGCCGCACCTGTTCGACCCGGAGACGGTCTTCCGCCTCCAGCATGCGACCCGCAACAAGCGCTACGACATCTTCCGCCAGTACTCCGATCGCGTCGACGAGCAGTCCGAGCAGCTCATGACCCTGCGCGGCCTGTTCCGATTCAAGGAGGGCGTGCGCGAGTCGATCCCGCTCGACGAGGTCGAACCTGTCTCGGAGATCGTCAAGCGCTTCTCGACCGGCGCCATGTCCTACGGGTCGATCTCGCAGGAGGCGCACGAGACCCTGGCCATCGCGATGAACCGACTCGGCGCCAAGTCGAACACCGGTGAGGGAGGCGAGGACCCGGAGCGCTTCGAGGTGCTGCCGAACGGCGACTCCAAGCGCTCGGCGATCAAGCAGGTCGCATCGGGGCGGTTCGGCGTGACGAGCGAGTACCTCGTCAACAGTGACGACATCCAGATCAAGATGGCCCAGGGCGCGAAGCCGGGCGAGGGTGGCCAGCTGCCCGGTCACAAGGTGTACCCGTGGATCGCGAAGACCCGCCACTCGACGCCCGGCGTCGGCCTGATCTCGCCGCCGCCTCACCACGACATCTACTCGATCGAGGATCTCGCCCAGCTGATCCACGATCTCAAGAACGCCAACCCTCGTGCCCGGGTCCACGTGAAGCTGGTGTCCGAGGTCGGGGTCGGCACCGTCGCCGCAGGCGTGGCCAAGGCGCACGCTGACGTCGTACTCATCTCCGGGCATGACGGTGGCACGGGCGCGTCTCCGCTGACGTCGCTGAAGCACGCGGGTGCGCCGTGGGAGCTCGGGCTGGCCGAGACGCAGCAGACGCTCCTGCTGAACGGCCTGCGTGACCGCGTCGTCGTCCAGACGGACGGCCAGCTGAAGACCGGCCGCGATGTCGTGATCGCGGCGCTGCTGGGGGCCGAGGAGTTCGGCTTCGCGACGGCACCGCTGGTGGTGAGTGGCTGCATCATGATGCGTGTCTGCCATCTCGACACCTGCCCGGTGGGCGTCGCCACGCAGAACCCGGTTCTGCGGGAGCGGTTCACCGGGAAGCCCGAGTTCGTCGAGACCTTCTTCGAGTACATCGCCGAGCAGGTTCGCGAGCTGCTCGCGTCGCTCGGATTCCGCTCGTTGGACGAGGCGATCGGTCGCGCGGAGATGCTGGACATGGAGAAGGCGATCACGCACTGGAAGGCGTCCGGGCTGGACCTGGCTCCGATCCTGCACGTTCCCGCGATCGCGGATTCCGTGTCGCGACGGCAGACGACGCTGCAGGATCATGGCCTGGATCGTGCGCTGGACCAGGAGCTGATCGAGCTCTGCGCTCCGGCGCTCGACAGCGGTGAGCCGATTCGCGCGCAGCTGCCGATCCGCAACGTGAACCGGACGGTGGGCACGATGCTGGGCTCCGAGGTGACCCGACGGTACGGCGGGGCTGGCCTGCCTGACGAGACGATCGACCTCACGTTCGTCGGCTCCGCGGGCCAGTCCTTCGGTGCGTTCGTCCCGGCGGGCATCACGCTTCGTCTCGAGGGGGACGGCAACGACTACGTCGGCAAGGGCCTGTCCGGCGGCCGGCTGGTCCTTCGCCCGCACCGAGACGCGACGCTGGTCGCGCAGGACAACATCATCGCGGGCAACGTCATCGGCTACGGCGCCACCAGCGGCGAGATCTTCCTGCGCGGCCGGGTCGGGGAGCGCTTCTGCGTGCGCAACTCGGGAGTGACCGCCGTCGTGGAGGGCGTGGGGGACCATGCCCTCGAGTACATGACCGGCGGTGTGGCGGCGATCCTCGGATCGACCGGCCGGAACCTCGGGGCCGGCATGTCCGGTGGGGTTGCCTACGTGCTCGACCTCGATGCGGGCCTGGTCAACCCGGAGATGGTCGACCTGGATCCGCTCTCCGCGGAGGACGTCGGGCGGCTGCACGCCCTGCTGCGTCGACACATGGAGGAGACGGATTCGGAGCGGGCGGCGGAGCTGCTCGACGACTGGCCGGCGTCCGTCCCCCGCTTCACGGCGGTGATGCCGAAGGACTACAAGCGCGTCCTCAGGTTGCGCGCGGAGGCAGAGGAGAACGGCATGGATCCGATCGCTGCGGTCATGGGAGGGCTTCATGGCTGATCCGAAGGGGTTCCTGTCCACCGGACGCGAACTGCCGTCGCGCCGCCCTGTCGACGTGCGTATCCGTGACTGGCGGGAGGTCTACGAGCCGTTCGACTCTGCCGAGCTCGAGAAGCAGGCCGGCCGGTGCATGGACTGCGGCATCCCGTTCTGCCACAACGGCTGCCCCCTCGGGAACCTCATACCCGAGTGGAACGACCTGGTCTGGGAGGGCGACTGGAAGGACGCGATCGAGCGCCTGCACGCCACCAACAACTTCCCTGAGTTCACCGGTCGACTCTGCCCGGCCCCGTGCGAGGCCGCCTGCGTCCTGGGCATCAATGCCGACCCCGTGACCATCAAGCAGGTCGAGGTGTCGATCATCGACCGGGCCTGGGACGAGGGCTGGGTCACCCCGCAGCCCCCCACGCGGCTCACCGGCAAGACGGTTGCCGTCGTCGGGTCGGGCCCGTCCGGGTTGGCTGCGGCCCAGCAGCTCGCACGCGCCGGTCACACCGTCGCGGTCTTCGAGCGGGCAGATCGCATCGGGGGACTCCTGCGGTACGGCATCCCGGAGTTCAAGATGGAGAAGCGGCACGTCGACCGCCGACTCGCGCAGATGGAGGCGGAGGGCGTCAAGTTCCGCGCGGGCGTCGAGATCGGGATCGACGTGACCGGCTCCGACCTGAGGCAGAGGTACGACGCCGTGGTCGTGGCGATCGGCGCGACCGCGTGGCGTGACCTGCCGGTACCCGGTCGCGAGCTGACCGGCGTCTACCAGGCGATGGAGTACCTGCCGCTGGCGAACCGGGTCCAGGAAGGGGACCTCGAGTCTTCCCCGATCGACGTGCAGGGCAAGCACGTCGTGATCATCGGAGGCGGGGACACGGGCGCGGACTGCCTCGGCACGTCCCACCGTCAGGGGGCGGCCTCGGTGACCCAGCTGGAGATCATGCCGACGCCGCCGTCGTCGCGACCGGACAGCCAGCCGTGGCCCACCTACCCGATGGTCTACCGCGTGTCGAGCGCGCACGAGGAGGGCGGCGAGCGGATGTTCGCCGTGTCGACCGAACGCTTCCTCGACGATGGCAACGGCCGGCTTCGGGCGCTCGAACTCGTCGACGTCGAGCCGTACGAGGGCGGATTCCGGCCAGTGGCCGGCTCGGCGCGGGAGATCCCCGCGGACTTCGTGTTCCTTGCGATGGGCTTCGTCGGGCCGGAGCGCGGCGGCGTCATCGACCAGCTGGGCCTCTCGCTCGACGCGCGCGGTGCCATCGTCCGCGAGGCGGACTACGGAACCGACGTGCCGGGCGTCTTCGTCGCGGGGGACGCGGGTCGTGGACAGTCCCTGATCGTGTGGGCCATCGCCGAAGGGCGCGCGGCGGCCTCGTCCGTCGACGCGTACCTGATGGGCGGCACGAATCTGCCCGCGCCGATCCCTGCCACCGCTCGCCCGCTGGTGGTGTGACGTGACGTCCGCTGCAACCGCTTACGGGTAGGGTTCGCACCATGCGTCGCGCCAAGATCGTCGCCACCCTCGGTCCGTCAACCAGCACGCTGGAGTCCATCCGGTCATTGGTCGACGCCGGCATGGATGTGGCTCGCCTCAACCTCTCGCACGGCAGCCACGAGGACCACCTGAAGGTCTACGAGCACGTCCGCACCGCCTCGGATCAGGCCCAGCGCGGCGTCGGGATCCTGGTCGACCTTCAGGGGCCCAAGATCCGACTCGGTCGATTCGCGTCCGGACCGGTCCTGCTCGCGTCCGGTGACGAGTTCATCGTGACGACGGACCCGGTGCCCGGGGATCGGCACATGGTGTCGACCACCTACTCCGGCCTGCCGGGTGACGTGAACGCCGGCGACCTCGTCCTCGTCGACGACGGACGCGTCGAGCTGGTCGTCACCAAGGTGGAGGGCAGCAACGTGCACACCGTCGTGCGCGAGGGCGGCCGGGTGTCGGACAACAAGGGCTTCAACCTGCCGGGTGCGGCCATGAGCGTGCCCGCCATGTCGGACAAGGACAGGGACGACCTCCGCTGGGCCCTGCGCACGGGCGCCGATCTCATCGCGCTGTCGTTCGTCCGCTCCGCCGCCGACGTGGCCGACGTGCACGCGATCATGGACGAGGAGGGCGTGCGACTTCCCGTTCTGGCGAAGGTCGAGAAGCCGCAGGCGATCGAGAACCTCGAGGAGATCATCGCCGCGTTCGACGGTGTCATGGTCGCGCGCGGCGATCTCGGGGTCGAGCTGCCGCTGGAGGCCGTGCCGCTGGTCCAGAAGCGGGCCATCCACCTGTGCCGCGAAGCCGGCAAGCCGGTCATCGTCGCGACCCAGATGCTGGACTCCATGGCCGTCGCCAACCGGCCGACGCGGGCGGAGGCGAGCGACGTCGCCAACGCCATCCTCGACGGCGCCGACGCGCTCATGCTGTCGGGAGAGACCAGCGTCGGGGAGCATCCGAGCCTGGTCGTCGAGACCATGAGCCGGATCATCGAGCACGTCGAGACCTGGGCCCTCCACGAGCTGCCGTCGTTGTCCGACCCCTGGACCGGATCCACCGCACGGGCCCTCACGCATGCCGCGGTCGACGTCGCCGAGGGCGTCGATGCGACGCACCTCATCGCCTTCACCGAGACCGGTTCGACGGCACGCCTCATCGCACGCTGGCGGCGGCGCACGCCTCTGCTCGCGTTCACGCCCAACGCCCGCGTGCGCAGCCAGCTGTCGCTCGTCTGGGGCGTGGAGACCTTCCTTGGCCGCACGGTGGACCACACGGACGACATGGTCGAGCTCGTCGACAAGGCGCTTCTCGACATCGGTCGAGCCACCATCGGAGACCGCGTCGTCATCGTCGCGGGCGTGCCGCCGGGCGTCCCGGGGACCACGAACGGCATGCGCGTCCACAAGATGGGCAGCTCCGGGCGCGGTCTCGGCGTCTAGCTGCTCGTGCCGGCCCGGCGTCAGGGGGTCTGCCCCCAGTCCGGCACGCAGGTGCCACTAGGGTTCGTGGTGATCGACAACCTTTAAGCCCGTCCAGAGAGGCGGGGAAGGGGGTCCATATGGATTCACGCGCGCATGTCGTCCTCGACGACGCCGACATCGGCCGCGCCATCCGGCGTATCGCCCACGAGATCGTCGAGCGGGCCCGCGGGAGCGAGTCACTCATCCTCCTCGGCATCCCGACCCGCGGCGTGGCACTGGCCCATCGCATCGCCGACGCCGTAGCGGCCATCGAGGGCACCGAGGTGCCGGTCGGCTCGCTCGACATCACCCTCTACCGAGACGACCTCCGGATGCGTCCGGCGCGTGCCCTGGAGCCGACCACCATCCCTGCGGGCGGCGTCGACGACAAGGTCGTCGTGCTCGTCGACGACGTGCTGTTCTCCGGTCGAACGATCCGCGCCGCCCTGGACGCGCTGAACGACGTCGGCCGGCCTTCGGCCGTGCAGCTGGCCGTCCTCGTCGATCGCGGCCATCGGCAGCTGCCCATCCGGCCCGACTACGTCGGCAAGAACCTGCCCACGTCGCTCACGGAGCAGGTCCGGGTGGAGGTCGCCGAGGTCGACGGCGCCGACCAGGTCACCATCCTGGGGGAGCCGCAGTGAAGCACCTGCTGTCCGCCGCCGACCTGAGCCGCGACGAGGCCGTGCTCGTCCTCGACACGGCTGCGGAGCTGGCCGCCGTGACGGACCGCTCCGTGAAGAAGCTGCCCACCCTGCGAGGGCGAACGGTCGTCAACCTCTTCTTCGAGGATTCGACACGCACGCGCATCTCCTTCGAGGTGGCGGCGAAGCGACTGTCGGCGGATGTCATCAACTTCGCCGCCAAGGGGTCGTCGGTGTCGAAGGGCGAGTCCCTCAAGGACACTGCCCTCACGCTGGAGGCCATGGGTGCTGACGCCGTGGTCATCCGGCACGGCTCCTCGGGTGCGCCCCACCGGCTCGCCACGGCAGGCTGGATCGGAGGGTCGGTCGTCAACGCCGGCGACGGCACCCACGAGCACCCCACTCAAGCCCTTCTCGACGCGTTCACGCTGCGCCGGCACCTGCGCGAGGGCAGTGGCGATCTCGATGGACTGCGCGTCGCCATCGTCGGCGACATCCTGCACAGCCGAGTCGCGCGCTCCAACGTCCTCCTCATGAGGACCCTCGGGGCCGAGGTCACGCTGATCGCCCCGCCGACCCTCATGCCCTACGGAGTCGAGTCATGGCCCTGCTCGGTGTCCTACGACATCGACACCGTGCTGCCCGATGTCGACGCGGTGATGATGCTGCGCGTGCAGGCCGAGCGCATGCACGCCGCGTACTTCCCGTCGACGCTCGAGTACTCGCGCCTGTACGGCCTCGACGTCGCGCGGATGTCCCGGCTGCCGGACCACGCCATCGTCATGCACCCGGGCCCGATGAACCGCGGCATGGAGATCTCCGCCGACGTGGCCGACTCCCCGCGGGCCGTGATGGTGGAGCAGGTGGCCAACGGGGTCAGCGTGCGCATGGCGGTGCTGTACCTGCTGCTCGGCGGGATGAAGGAGGACATCTGATGACGTCGCTGGTGCTCCGCGGGGTGCGCCCCTACGGCGAGGACCCCGTCGACATCGTGATCGCCGACGGCGTCATCGTCGACCTGGCCGCGCCCGGCACCGGTGACGGAGAGGTCATCCACGCCGAGGACCTGGTCGCCCTGCCCGGCTTCGTCGATCTCCACACGCACCTGCGTGAACCCGGCCGCGAGGACGCCGAGACGGTGCTCACCGGCACCCGCGCCGCCGCGCTGGGCGGATTCACGTGCGTGCACGCCATGGCCAACACCAACCCGGTCGCGGACACCGCCGGCGTCGTCGAGCAGGTGTGGCGCCTGGGGCAGGTGGCCGGACTGGTCGACGTGCGTCCCGTCGGCGCCGTGACGCTGGGGCTCGAGGGCGAGCGCCTTGCCGAGCTCGGCGCGATGGCGCATTCCGCGGCCGAGGTGAGGGTGTTCAGCGACGACGGCAAGTGCGTCCATGACGCCGTTCTCATGCGTCGGGCCCTCGAGTACGTGAAGGCGTTCGGCGGTGTGGTGGCCCAGCACGCGCAGGAGCCGCGGCTGACCGAGGGCGCCCAGATGAACGAGGGCGAGCTGTCGGGTCGCCTCGGCCTCGCCGGTTGGCCAGCGGTCGCCGAGGAGGCGATCATCGCCCGAGACGTGCTGCTCGCCCAGCATGTCGGATCGCGCTTGCACGTGTGCCACGTGTCGACGGCGGGGTCGGTCGAGGTGATCCGCTGGGCGAAGGCTCGCGGCGTCGACGTCACGGCCGAGGTGACTCCGCACCACCTGATCCTGACAGAGGATCTCGTGCAGTCGTACGACCCGATCTACAAGGTCAACCCTCCGCTGCGCAGCGCCGCTGACGTCGAGGCCCTCCGGGCCGCGCTGGCCGACGGCACCATCGACGCCATCGCCACGGACCACGCGCCGCATCCGCACGAGGACAAGGACTGCGAGTGGGCCGCCGCGGCCATGGGGATGCTGGGTCTGGAGACCGCGTTCGCGGTGGCGATGTCCACGATGGTCGAGCCCGGCCTGCTGTCCTGGCGTGACCTGGCGCAGCGGATGTCGGTGCAGCCGGCCCGGATCGGCCGCGTGAGCACCCAGGGCCACGACCTCGTGGTCGGTGCCGTCGCCAACCTCGCCGTCGTCGACCCCGACGCGCGCGTCGTCGTCGAACCCTCCGGACTCGCCTCGAAGAGCCGCAACACGCCCTACCGGGGCATGGAGCTGCCCGGTCGCGTGGTCCACACGATCCATGCGGGCACGCCGACCGTCCTCGACGGAGCCCTCGCGTGAGCCTCGAGGACTACACGCAGCAGGCCCAGGTCACCGACTGGCCGGCCCGGGTGGCGCTGGTCCTCATCGTGCTGGTCCTCATCGGCCTGGCGCTGTGGGGGATGCGTCGAGGCTGGCTGAACCGTGCCCGCCGACAGAACGACATCCCCGCTCCTGCCGACGAACGTCCCAGCAGCGTCGTGGTGGGAGCCCCCGTGGAGGGGCTCTACGCCGGTACCGGCGTCAACGGGGACTGGATGGACCGGATCGTCGTGCACGATCTCGGCGTCCGCAGCCGCGCCACCATCGCGTGGGGGCCCGGCGGCATCTGGCTGGATCGGCAGGGTGCCAGGAGCCTGTTCATCCCCGCCGCTGACGTCCTTTCCGTGAGGGCGGACCGCGGAGTCGCCGGGACGGTGCGGTCGAAGGACTCGATGGCAGTCATCACCTGGCGCCTCGGCGGGCGGATTCTCGACACCGGCTTCCGGGCGGATGTGTCATCAGACCATGTCACTGTGTTGGATGGCCTCGTGGCCACATTCGCGACAGGAGTGCAGCGATGACGCCCCGACAGCCCGCAGTCCTCGTCCTGGAGGATGGCCGGACGATGCACGGCGAGTCGTACGGTGCGGTCGGCACGACCTTCGGCGAGGCCGTCTTCACCACGGGCATGAGCGGCTACCAGGAGACCCTGACCGATCCGTCGTACCACCGGCAGGTGGTCGTCATGACGGCGCCGCACATCGGCAACACCGGGATGAACCCGGAGGACCCGGAGTCCTCGCGCATCTGGGTGGCCGGATACGTCGTGCGCGATCCGTCCCGCATCGTGTCCAACTGGCGCGCCACCCGCAGTCTCGAGGACGACCTCGTTGACCAGGGCGTGGTCGGCATCTGCGGCGTCGACACCCGCGCGCTGACCCGTCACCTGCGCGAGCGCGGCGCCATGCGCGTCGGCCTCTTCAGCGGTGCGGACGCCGAGCACACGCCGGCCGACCTGCTGGCGCGCGTGCAGTCGAGTCCGGGCATGGTGGGCGCCGACCTCACCGCCGATGTCACGACCGCGGCGCCCTACGTCGTGCCTGCGCAGGGCGAGCGGAGATTCACCGTGGTGGCAGTCGATCTCGGCATCAAGTCCATGACCCCGCACCAGATGGCGCGACGCGGCATGGAGGTGCACGTGGTGCCGGCGACCATCACGGCCGATGAGGTGCGAGAGCTCGCGCCCGACGGCGTGTTCTTCTCCAACGGCCCGGGCGACCCAGCAACCGCCGATCGAGCGGTCCGGCTCGTCCAGGAGCTGCTGGCCGGCGGCGTCCCCGTCTTCGGGATCTGCTTCGGCAACCAGATTCTCGGGCGGGCACTCGGCCTCGGCACGTACAAGCTGCGCTACGGGCATCGAGGGGTCAACCAGCCGGTCATGGACCTCGCCTCGGGCAGGGTCGCCGTCACCGCCCACAACCACGGCTTCGCCGTCGACGCGCCACGCGACGGGGAGTTCGAGACCCCCTTCGGCCGCGCGACCGTCAGCCACGTCTGCCTCAACGACGACGTGGTCGAGGGCCTGCGCTGCCTGGACGTGCCGGCCTTCAGCGTCCAGTACCACCCGGAGGCAGCGGCCGGCCCGCACGATGCCGACTACCTCTTCGACGAGTTCGCCGGGCTCATGGAGACCTCTCGCTCGGGACGGAGCGCCTGATGCCCCGTCGCGACGACATCCAGTCGGTCATGGTGATCGGCTCGGGGCCGATCGTCATCGGCCAGGCCTGCGAGTTCGACTACTCCGGGACCCAGGCGTGCCGCGTCCTGCGGGCCGAGGGGCTGCGGGTCGTGCTGGTCAACTCCAACCCCGCCACGATCATGACCGATCCCGAGTTCTCGGACGCCACGTACGTCGAGCCCATCACGCCGGCCGTCGTCGAACGGATCATCGCCAAGGAACGGCCGGACGCCCTTCTGCCGACACTCGGCGGCCAGACGGCCCTGAACACGGCCATCGCCCTGCACCGCAACGGCGTGCTGGAGAAGTACGGCGTCGAGCTCATCGGCGCAGACGTGGACGCCATCGAGCGTGGCGAGAACCGCGAGCTGTTCCGTCAGATCGTCGCCGACGTGGGTGCGGAGAGCGCGCGGTCGGCGATCTGCCACTCGCTGGACGACTGCCTCGCTGCGGTCGAGGACCTCGGCTACCCGGTCGTCGTGCGCCCGTCGTTCACCATGGGTGGCGCTGGCTCCGGGATCGCGTACGACGAGGCCGACCTCCATCGCATCGCGGGGGCCGGGTTGCAGGCAAGCCCGACGACCGAGGTCCTGCTCGAGGAGTCGATCATCGGCTGGAAGGAGTACGAGCTCGAGCTCATGCGCGACCATCACGACAACGTGGTGGTCGTGTGCTCGATCGAGAACCTCGATCCGATGGGCGTGCACACCGGCGACTCCATCACGGTCGCGCCCGCGCTCACGCTGACCGATCGCGAGTACCAGCACATGCGCGACGTCGGGATCGACATCATCCGCGCAGTCGGCGTCGACACCGGCGGCTGCAACATCCAGTTCGCGATCGACCCCGACGACGGCCGGCTGATCGTCATCGAGATGAACCCGCGGGTGTCCCGCTCGTCGGCGCTGGCATCCAAGGCGACCGGATTCCCGATCGCGAAGATCGCCGCCCGCCTGGCGATCGGGTACACGCTCGACGAGATCCCCAACGACATCACGCGGGAGACGCCAGCGTCCTTCGAGCCGACCCTCGACTACATCGTGGTGAAGGTGCCGAGGTTCGCGTTCGAGAAGTTCCCTCAGGCGGACCCCACCCTGACGACGACCATGAAGAGCGTCGGCGAGGCGATGGCCATCGGCCGCAACTTCCCGGAGGCGTTGCAGAAGGCGCTTCGGTCGCTCGAGAAGGCCGACGCGCCGTTCTCCTGGCCGTCCAGCCGGGACGAGGTCGATGTCGATGCGCTGCTCGCGTCGATGCGCGTGCCGCACGACGGGCGCCTGTCCGAGGCGCAGCTGGCCCTGTGGGCGGACGCCGGGATCGATGCGGTGCACGAGGCGACCAACATCGATCCCTGGTTCCTCGACCAGGTGTGCCAGATCAACGAGATGGCCGATGCCCTGCGTGCCGCCGACTCGCTCGATCACCGGAGCCTCATGCGCGCCAAGAGGATGGGCTTCTCGGACGCCCAGATCGGATCGCTGCGCGGCCTGACGGAGGCAGAGGTGCGGGACATCCGGATCGACGTCGGGGTTCGGCCGGTCTACAAGACCGTCGACACGTGTGCGGCGGAGTTCGCGGCGCGCACGCCGTACCACTACTCCTCGTACGACGAGGAGACCGAGGTGGTGCCGAGCGATCGCGACAAGGTGATCATCCTGGGCTCCGGGCCCAACCGGATCGGCCAGGGCATCGAGTTCGACTACTCGTGCGTGCACGCGGCTCTGACTCTGCGCGAAGCCGGCTACGAGACGATCATGGTCAACTGCAACCCCGAGACCGTCTCGACGGACTACGACACATCCGACCGGCTGTACTTCGAGCCACTGACGCTGGAGGACGTGCTCGAGGTCGTCCACGTGGAGCAGCAGGCAGGGCACCTCGTGGGCGTCATCGTCCAGCTGGGCGGGCAGACCCCGCTCGGCCTTGCCCAGCAGTTGAAGGACGCGGGCGTTCCCATCATCGGCACGAGCCCGGAGTCGATCCACCTGGCGGAGGAGCGCGGCGCCTTCGGCCGGGTCCTCGCGGAGGCCGGCCTCCTGGCGCCACGGCACGGCACCGCGCGCACGTTCGAGGAGGCCCAGGCGATCGCGGCCGAGGTGGGCTATCCCGTTCTCGTGCGTCCGAGCTACGTCCTCGGCGGCCGAGGCATGGAGATCGTCTACGACGACGCGATGCTGGCCGACTACCTCGCGCGCGCCACGGACCTGACTGCAGAGCATCCGGTGCTCGTCGACCGCTTCCTCGACGACGCGCTGGAGATCGACGTCGACGCCCTGTTCGACGGCGAGGACCTCTTCCTCGCCGGCGTGATGGAGCACATCGAGGAGGCGGGAATCCACTCGGGCGACTCAGCCTGCGCGCTGCCACCGATCACGCTCGGTGCCGACGATCTCGACCGGATCCGGGCGGCCACCGTTGCCATCGCCAAGGGCGTCGGAGTGCGCGGGCTCATCAACGTCCAGTACGCGATGGCCGGCGACGTGCTCTACGTGCTCGAAGCGAACCCCCGAGCGTCCCGAACCGTGCCCTTCGTGTCGAAGGCCACGGCGGTCCCGATCGCCAAGGCGGCCGCGCGCGTCATGGTGGGCCAGTCGATCGCGCAGCTGCGGCGGGACGGCATCCTCCCGGAGTCCGGCGACGGCGGGACGCTGCCGCACGGTGCTCCCATCTCGGTGAAGGAGGCGGTCCTGCCCTTCGGGCGCTTCCACGGCGTCGACACCGTGCTCGGGCCCGAGATGAAGTCCACCGGCGAGGTCATGGGCATCGACGACTCCTTCGGCACCGCGTTCGCCAAGTCCCAGGAGGCGGCGTACGCCGGTGGGCTTCCGACGTCGGGGACAGCATTCGTCTCCCTCGCCAGCCGCGACAAGAGAGCCGCCATCTTCCCGATCAAGCGCCTCGCAGATCTGGGCTTCCGCATCCTGGCGACGCCCGGGACTGCGGCCGTCCTGCGTCGCAACGGAGTGCCGGCCGACGAGCTGCGCAAGCAGCATGAGGGGCGCGGCCCCAACGGCGAGCCGACGACGGTCGACGCCATCATGGCCGGCGACGTCCAGCTCATCGTCAACACTCCCTACGGGGTCGGTCCCCGCGTGGACGGCTACGAGATCCGCACGGCCGCGGTGATCAAGGGCGTGCCCTGCATCACCACGGTGCAGGGGCTGGCCGCCGCGGTGCAGGGCATCGACTCGCTGCAGCATGATGAGCCCACGGTGCGTTCGCTCCAGGAGCACGCGGCGACGCTCGAGGCACTGAGGACGACTGGCCGGGAGACGTGATGCGACGCGACAACGGGAGGCGGTAGCGGTGCCGGTCCAGGTGAAGGGGCAGGTCCTCGACATCCGTCGCGCGGGCGCGTACCAGGTGCTGTCGTTGACCGCGCCGGGCATCTCCGAGCTCACCCGGCCAGGGCACTTCGTCACCCTTGGCATCGGCGGCGAGGAGTCGAGCATGCTGCTTCGGCGTGCCTTCGCCATCCACCAGGTGCAGTCGCGCGGCGTCTACGGCGGGACTCTGGACGTCGTCATCGGAGTGCACGGCAAGGGCACGCGATGGCTGGTCGACCGCAGGCGACATGACCCCATCGACATCGTCGGGCCCCTGGGCCGGCCGTTCGTGCTGCCGAAGGAGCGCGTCGCCTGTGTCCTCGTCGGAGGTGGCTACGGATCCGCGCCCCTGTTCATGCTGGCCGAGCAGCTCCGTGAGCGCGGGTGCCGCGTCGACGTCGTCCTCGGCGCCTCCACCGAGGAGAAGCTCTTCGGCGCGCTCGAGCTGAAGCGCTTGGCGTCGACGCTGACCATCACGACCGATGACGGCTCCCTGGGGGAGCGGGGCCGGGTCACTGACGTCCTGCCCGAGCTGATGGACCGGGTCGACGGCGCGGTCGTCTACGCGTGCGGGCCGATGCCCATGCTGCAGCGCGTCGCCGAGGTCGCGCAGGAGCGGCAGGCCTACAGCCAGTGCGCCGTCGAGGAGGCCATGGCGTGCGGTATCGGAGTCTGCATGACCTGTGTCCTTCCGATCGTGGGGGAGGACGGCGTCACTCGGATGCTGCGGTCCTGCGCGGAGGGCCCGGTGTTCCGAGGCGATCGGGTGCGCTGGGCCGAGGTCGGGACGATCCCGCCCGACACCCTGGGTGCGCCGACCGAGGGAGGACATCGATGACGCGAGCGCTCATCTCCCAGGGCCCGATGCCCGGTGACTCCGCGGTGCCCTTCGTCGACATGACCGCGGACCTGGCCGGTGTCGAGCTGCCGAGCCCTGTCCTCACGGCCTCGGGGTGCGCCGCGGCCGGTCGTGAGCTGGACCAGTTCTTCGACATCACCAGCATCGGCGCGATCGTCACCAAGAGCGTGATGCTCCAGCCCCGGTCCGGTCGGCCGACTCCTCGGATGGCGGAGACGCCGAGCGGCATGCTGAACTCGATCGGACTTCAGGGGCCGGGGATCGACCGATTCATCGACCACGACCTCGCCTGGCTGGCCGATCGCGGTGCACGCACGGTCGTGTCCATCGCCGGCGGAACCGTGGACGAGTACGCCAAGCTGGCCGCCCGCCTCCGCATCGTGCGCGGCGTGTCGGCGATCGAGGTCAACATCTCGTGTCCCAACGTCGAGGACCGCGGCCAGGTCTTCGCCTGCGATCCCAACTCGGCCGCCAGCGTGATCCAGGCCGTGAAGAGGCACAGCGACCCCCGCATGCCGATCTTCGCCAAGCTCTCACCTGACGTCACCGACATCGTGTCGATCGCCGCGTCGGTGGTGAGGGCGGGAGCGACGGGCGTGTCCGTCATCAACACCCTCCTCGGCATGGTGATCAATGCGGACACGATGCGTCCGCACCTGGCCGGGGTGACGGGCGGGCTCTCCGGGCCTGCCATCCGTCCCGTCGCGGTGAGGTGCGTCTGGCAGATTCGGCAGGCTTTCCCAGACCTGCCGATCATCGGGATGGGTGGCATCCGCACGGGTCTCGACGCGCTGGAGTTCGTGCTCGCGGGCGCCAACGCCGTGTCCGTGGGGACGGTGGTCTTCCACGATCCCTCTGCGCCGCTGCGGATCCACGAGGAGCTGCAGCGGGCGCTGGCCGAGCGCGGATTCGGGAGCCTTGCCGACGCCGTGGGCTACGCCCACCGGCCGCCCGACGTGACGGCGGAGGTGGACGATGACCTCGACTTCATCACCGAGTAGGGGGCGGGGGACGACGCCGTATGCGCCGATCGCCGTGGCGCTCGACGCTCCCAGCCTCGATGCGCTCATCGAGTGGACGGCGCAGGTCGCGCCGGTCGTCTCCACGGTGAAGGTCGGTCTCGAGGTGTTCTGCCGAGACGGGGCCGAGGCGGTCGTCGCGGCACGGGCCGCGGCGGCGCGGGCCGGCCACCCCGACATCGACGTGTTCCTCGACCTCAAGCTGCACGACATCCCGGCCACCGTGCGTGGCGCGGCGCGCGCCGTTGCCGCCCTCGAGCCTGCGTTCCTCACCGTGCACGCGAGCGGAGGGGCGGAGATGGTCTCCGCGGCGGCCGAGGCTCTCCCGGACACGCGGATCACCGCCGTCACGGTCCTCACCTCACTCGACGCCGAGACGCTCGACGCCGTGGGGATCGATGGGCCACCGGAGGCGGCGGCGGTTCGGCTGGCCCGACTGGCCGTCGAAGCGGGAGCGCGGGCCATCGTCTGCTCCCCGCACGAGGTGGCGGCGATCCGGGCCGCTGTCCCGGCGGACATCACCCTCATCACCCCAGGCGTCCGCCCTGCAGGGGCCTCGGTCGACGACCAGAAACGGGTCGCGACCCCTGAGCGCGCACTGGCCGACGGCGCCGACCTACTGGTCATCGGCCGCCCGATCACCGCCGCCCCCGATCTCTTCGAGGCAGCTTCCGCCATCGCGGAGGCCCTTCGGGCGGCCGGCGCATGAGCGTCCCGACCCGCACCGCGGAGCAGCGGACAGAGGCGCTCGAGTCGGCCCTGGCGGCGCGCAAGGAGCGGGCGCGCCTGCGAGCGGCGCTCAAGGCTCGCGAAACCACCGCTGGCGACGTCATCCGGCGGTCCCACGACAACCCGGTCTGGGGTGCGGTCAAGGTCGTGTGGCTGCTCGAGTGCGTACCGGGGATCGGCTCGGCACGCGCCGAGCGCATCATGACCTCCCTCGGGATCGCCCGGTCCCGACGAGTCCAGGGCCTCGGGGACCGCCAGCGGGCGGCCCTGATCATCGAGCTCGAGGGCGCTGCGTGAGCCCTCAGCCGACCACCGCCCCGCTCGTCGTGGTGTCGGGTCCGTCGGGCGTGGGCAAGAGCACCGTGGTGGGGAGAGCGCTCGCCCTGGAGCCCCGGATCTGGCTGTCCGTCAGCGCCACCACCCGCGAGCCGCGCGTGGGCGAGCAGGACGGCCGCGAGTACTACTTCGTCAGCGACGAGCGGTTCGACGAGCTCGTGGCCACTGGGGGGCTGCTGGAGTGGGCCTCGTACGCGGGCAATCGCTATGGGACGCCCCGGGGTCCGGTCGACGAGCATCGTGAGGCTGGGACGCCTGTCCTCCTGGAGATCGAGGTCCAAGGCGCCCGCCAGATCCGGCGCTCCGTCCCTGGCGCCCTCCTGGTGTTCCTCGAGCCCCCGACGTGGGACGTCCTCGAGTCGCGGCTGACCGGGCGTGGCACGGAGGAGCCGGACGTCGTGTCCCGCCGGCTGCAGGCCGCGCGCGACGAACTGGCCGCTGCGCCCGAGTTCGACGCGGTCCTCGTGAACGCCGATGTCCAGGAGTGTGCGGAGGCCTTGCTAGCATTGGTCTCCGATCCCCCTGGCCACTGAGGCCTGGCGGCAGTCCCACCACCCGAATGAGGCCGTGACGTGAGCAGTACCACCCGCCCCGAGGGCATCACCCATCCCTCGATCGACCAGCTGCTGGAGAAGACCGACTCCAAGTACTCCCTGGTCATCTACGCCTCGAAGCGTGCTCGGCAGATCAATGCGTACTACTCCCAGCTCGGCGAGGGCCTGCTCGAGTACGTCGGGCCCCTGGTCGAGACGCACGTGCAGGAGAAGCCGCTGTCCATCGCCCTGCGCGAGATCGACGCAGGACTGCTCACCAGCGAGCCGATCAGCGAGGACGCCGAGGAAGCGGCCGTCGCGATCGAAGACACCGAGATCTGATCCGGTCCACATGCCCGGCGCGCGCGTCGTCCTCGGCGTCGCCGGCGGTATCGCCGCGTACAAGGCCTGCGAGGTCCTTCGCGGGCTGACAGAGTCCGGCTGCGACGTCACGGTCGTCCCGACCCCTGCGGCACTCCGCTTCGTCGGAGCAGCGACGTGGTCGGCCCTGTCCGGCAAGCCGGTGGCCACCGAGGTATGGCAGGACGCCCACCGGGTGCCGCACGTCCGCCTCGGCCAGGACGCCGACCTCGTCCTCGTCGCCCCCGCGACCGCGGACCTCATGGCACGTGCCGCAAACGGGATGGCCGACGACCTCCTCACGAACGTCCTGCTGACGGCTCGATGCCCCGTCGTCCTCGCTCCCGCCATGCACACGGAGATGTGGGAGCACCCCGCCACCCAGTCGAACGTCGCTCTGCTCCGGCAGCGGGGCGTTCTGGTCCTGGAACCGGCGTCCGGTCGGCTCACCGGCGCCGACTCCGGCCCCGGCCGGCTGCCCGATCCCGGGCAGATCGTCGCCGCCGCGCAGGACGTGTTGCGTCGTGGGGCTGGGCACCGTGCCGACCTGGCCGGCCGCACGGTGGTCGTCAGCGCCGGTGGGACCCAGGAGACGTGGGACCCGGTGCGGTACATCGGCAACCGGAGCAGCGGACGACAGGGCGTCGAGCTGGCGCGGACCGCGGTCTCCCGAGGGGCGAGCGTCACCCTGGTGGCCGCGCACATGGATGTCGCGCCGCCGGCCGGCGTCACCGTCGTCCCGGTGCGGACCGCGGAGGAGATGCGTTCAGCCATGCACGCGAGGACTGCCGGCGCGGACGTGGTCGTCATGGCTGCGGCGGTCGCCGACTTCCGCCCGGCGGCACCGGGGGAGCACAAGCTCAAGCGCGGGGAGTCCGGCGCCGACCCGGTCCTGGCGCTGGCGGAGAACGCGGACATCCTGCGCGAGCTCGTCGAGGCCCGGGGTGCCCAGGAGCGACCGCTCATTGTCGGCTTCGCGGCCGAGACCGGCGACGCCGACCGTGGGGTGCTGGCGCTCGGCCGGGAGAAGCTGGCCCGGAAGGGCTGCGACCTGCTCGTGGTCAACGACGTGTCCGGCGACCGGGTCTTCGGGCAGTCGGACAACGAGGTCGTCATCCTGTCCGCGTCCGGGCGGGAGACCGCCGTGCCCCGATCGGCCAAGGCCACCGTGGCCGACGCCGTGTGGGACGTGGTCGTCGAGTCGCTGTCCTAGTGCCTCGCTAGACTGGCGCGTCGCCCGAACGAGCTGAGGAGTCCCGTGTCGCATCGCCTGTTCACGTCCGAGTCCGTCACTGAGGGCCATCCCGACAAGATGGCCGACCAGATCAGCGACGCCATCCTGGACGACCTCCTGAGGCAGGACCCGCGCAGCCGGGTGGCCGTCGAGACCATGCTCACCACCGGTCAGGTGCACGTTGCCGGTGAGGTGACGACGACCGGCTTCGCGGACGTCATGGACCTCGTCCGGCAGACGGTGCTGGGCATCGGCTACGACTCGTCCACGAAGGGCTTCGATGGCGAGTCGTGCGGCATCTCCGTGTCCATCGGCAAGCAGTCTCCCGACATCGCCCAAGGCGTCGATGATGCGATCGAGGAGCGGGCCGAGGGCAGCCACGACCCGCTCGACCGCCAGGGGGCCGGCGACCAGGGACTCATGTTCGGCTACGCCTGCGACGACACCCCGGAGCTCATGCCGCTGCCGATCCACATCGCGCACCGACTGGCGGAGCGCCTGACCGAGGTCCGCAAGGACGGCACGGTGCCCTACCTGCGACCCGACGGCAAGACCCAGGTGACCATCGCCTACGACGAGAACGACCGGCCGGTGAGCATCGACACGGTGGTCGTGTCCTCGCAGCACGCTCGCGACGTGAGCCTGGACAACATGCTCAGCCCGGACATCAAGCGACACGTCGTCGATCCGGTGCTCGACCTCATCGACCTCGACTCCCGCGACTACCGGCTCCTCGTCAATCCCACGGGCCGGTTCGAGGTGGGCGGCCCCATGGGCGACGCCGGGCTCACCGGTCGCAAGATCATCGTCGACACGTACGGCGGCAAGGCTCGCCACGGTGGCGGCGCCTTCTCCGGCAAGGACCCGTCGAAGGTGGACCGCTCGGCCGCCTACGCGATGCGGTGGGTGGCCAAGAACGTGGTCGCGGCCGAGCTGGCGACCCGCTGCGAGGTCCAGGTCGCGTACGCGATCGGCAAGGCGCACCCGGTGGGCATCTTCGTGGAGACCTTCGGCACGGGCGTGATCCCGGACGAGCGGATCCAGCAGGCGGTGCTCGAGGTGTTCGACCTGCGCCCCGCGGCGATCATCCGTGACCTCGACCTGCTGCGGCCGATCTACCGGGTGACCAGCGCTTACGGGCACTTCGGCCGGGTCCAGGGCAGCAACTGGCTGCTCGACTCGGACGACCCGTCGAAGCGCACGGCCGTGGGACCCACGTTCACCTGGGAGAGCATCGACCGAGCCGAGGAGCTGAAGGTCGCTGCCGGACGGTAGCCCGGCCGGCGAGGTCACGAGCGGCCGCGTGGATGCGCGCGGCGAGGTCACGAGCGGCCGCGTGGATGCGCGCGGCGAGGTCACGAGCGGCCGTGTGGATGCGGCCGCGCCCGACCAGCTGTCCCTCGTGCCTGGCCCACGCCCCCGCCGCCGGTCCAGCAGACCGGCGCGCGAGGTCTCGGAGACGGCTCCGGTGGCGCAGGTCGTCATTGACTCGGCCGTCCCCCACCTGGACCGGGTGTTCGACTACTCGGTCCCGGCCGACCTCTCCGATACGGCGGTCGTGGGCGCCCGCGTCCGGATTCGCTTCTCGGGGCGGCTGACGGACGCCTTCGTCGTGGGCCGCCTGGACGATGCCGAGCATGAAGGAGCCCTCAAGCCTCTTGAGCGCGTCGTCGGGGTCGAGCCCGTCCTCACGCGCGACACGATCCGCCTGGTCCAGGAGGTCGCGGAGCGGTACGCCGGGACGGTCAGCGACGTCATCCGCACGGCGGTTCCGCCACGGCACGCGCGTGCCGAGGCGACAGTCGTGGAACCGGCCACCTGGCGCGCCGAGGCGGGCAGCGTGGACGAGGATCGCTGGGCCGCCTATGACGCGGGCCCGGCGCTCGTCGCGCGGCTGTCCTCGTCGGACCGACAGGCCACAAGGGCCGTGTGGTCCGCGGCACCTGCCACGTCATGGAGCGCGGATGCCGAAGCGCTGGCCCGCTGTGTCCTCGCGCAGCCGACCGGCGGTGTGCTCATCGTCGTACCCGACGCCGCGGACGTGGACCGTGTGGCTGCCGGGTTCGCCGACGCCCTGGCCGCCGGAGCCATGGCCACGCTCACGGCGGAGCAGGGACCTGAACGCCGGTACCGCGAGTTCGTGCGAACCCTGCGGGGCTCGGCTCGACTCGTCGTCGGTACTCGGGCCAGCGTGTTCGCCCCGGTCGTCGACCTGCGGCTCATCCTCGTATGGGACGACGGGGACGACGCGCTCGTCGATCCGCATGCCCCCTACTGGGACGCCCGGGATGTCGCCGCCCTTCGGTCGCACCTCACCGGGTGCGACCTCGTCGTGGGCTCGCCGGCACGCTCGGTGGTGACTCAGCAGTGGTGCGAGTCGGGCTGGGCCAGGTCGGTCGAGGCGTCGCGTGCGACGGTGTCGGAGCGCGGCCCGACGGTGCGTGCTCTCACCGCCGAGGACGCCGCCCGTGACGCGGCGGCGGCTGCTGCGCGAATCCCGCACCGGGCCTGGGAGGCCGCCCGGGCGGCACTGAGGGCCGGCCCCGTGCTCGTCCAGGTGCCGCGCCGTGGCTACCTGCCAGCCCTGTCCTGCCAGTCCTGCCGCGCGGTGGCGCGCTGCGCGTGCGGTGGCCCCCTCGGCATGGCGGCGGCAGGTGCGGTGCCGCGGTGCTCCTGGTGCGGCGCGCTGGCGGGCTCGTGGACCTGCCCCGAGTGCCACGGGGAACGACTGCGTGCTGTCTCGGTGGGCGCCGAGCGGACCGCCGAGGAGATCGGTCGAGCCTTCCCGGGCGTTCCCGTGGTGTCCAGCCACGGCGGTCACATGGTGGCGAGCGTTCCCGACGAGCCGGCGATCGTCATCGCCACGCCGGGGGCCGAGCCGCACTGCGAGGCCGGGTACCGCGCGGTGCTGATCCTGGACGCTCGTGCTCAACTCCAGCGCCCGTTCCTCGATGCCGAGGAGGACGCCGTGCGGCGGTGGTTCGCGGCAGCCAGACTGGCGGCACCACGGGCGCCCGTCGTCGTCACGGCGGACAACTCCCTGCGAGGGGTCCAGGCGCTGGTGCGCTGGGATGCGCCCTGGCTCGCGGCCCGCGAGCTGGCGGACCGGACCGCGGCGGGCCTGCCGCCGGCGACGCGGATGGCCGTGCTGCTCGGTACCGCCGACGACATCGCCGAGGTCGACGCCGCACTCGCGGTGCCGCACCGTCTCCTCGGTCCGGTTCCCGACCCGGTTGCGGGGGAGGGCTCACGGCACCCGGGTCGCGGGCAGGTACGAGACCTCGCCGGCGCGGACCGGCAGCGCGCCATTGTCGCCGTCGACCGTCGGCACGCGGCGGAACTCAGCCGGCAGCTGCGGGCGGTCACCGCCACGCGCTCCGCTCGGGCGAGGACCGCTCCCGTGCATGTGCGCCTCGATCCGCGTGACATCTAGCCCCATAGACTGACGACATGGCCATCCAGCCCATTCGCCTCTTCGGCGACCCGGTCCTTCGCACGTCGGCGGCGCCCGTCGAGACGTTCGACAAGGAGCTGCGGAAGCTGGTCAAGGACCTCACCGAGACGATGATGGACGCCCCGGGCGCGGGCCTCGCGGCGCCGCAGATCGGCGTCTCCCTGCGCGTGTTCACCTACTGGGTCGATGAGGAGCCTGGCCATCTGGTGAACCCGGACCTGGACCTCTCGGAGGACCTGCAGATCGGCGACGAGGGCTGCCTCTCGCTCCCCGACCTCGCATTCGAGACCCCGCGGGCCATGAGAGTCGTCGCGAAGGGCATGAACATGTGGGGCGAGCCGGTCGTCATCGAGGGCAGCGACCTGCTGGCGCGCGCTGTCCAGCACGAGACCGACCACCTCGACGGCATCCTGTTCATCGACAGGCTCGACCCCGAGCTGCGCAAGGAGGCCATGCGGCAGATTCGCGAAGCCGAATGGTTCGGCGAGCCGGCGCCGCAGGTCCAGATCAGCCCGCACTCCATCTCGTCGCGCTGGCTGTAGACGTGCGCTGCGTGTTTGCGGGCACGCCTGCGGTCGCCGCGGTCGCGCTCGCCGAGCTTGTCGCGTCCCACCACGAGGTGATGGCCGTCGTCACCCGTCCGGACGCGCCGTCCGGACGCGGTCGCGCGGTGTCCAGCTCGCCGGTGGCCGAGTTGGCGCGCGACGCCGGCATCGAGGTGCAGCAGCCGATCTCGTTGCGCGACGCCGAGTGGCTGACGCGGCTCGCGGACCTGGCCCCGGACGTGGCACCGATCGTCGCGTACGGAGGACTCGTCCCCCCTGCGGCGCTGACGATCCCTCGGCACGGGTGGGTGAACCTGCACTTCTCGCTGCTGCCGGCCTGGCGGGGGGCCGCGCCGGTGCAGCACGCGGTCTGGCGAGGCGATGACATCACTGGGGCCACGACGTTCGCACTCGAGGAGGGTCTCGACACCGGACCCGTGTACGGCACGGTGACGGAGCCGATCGGCCCCGGCGACACGGCCGGCGCCCTTCTCGACCGTCTGGCCGTGATCGGAGCCGGGCTGCTCCTGGCCACCCTCGATGCCATCGAGTCCGGGCAGGCACACCCGGTGCCTCAGGCAGGGGATCCGTCGCTCGCTCCGAAGCTCACCGTCGACGATGCCCACGTGCGGTGGGACGTGCCGGCGGTCGGCATCGACCGTCAGGTCCGTGCCTGCACTCCGGCGCCGGGGGCATGGACCACGTGCCGCGGCGACCGGCTCGGTGTCGGTCCGGTCGAGCTGGCTGATGCGGAGGGCCTCCGCCCCGGGCACCTGAGGGTGGGCAAGCGCGACGTCCTGGTCGGCACGGCGACGGAACCGGTCCGACTCGGACTCGTTCGGCCGGCGGGCAAGCGCGAGATGCCCGCTGCGGACTGGGCGCGCGGGGTCCGACTCCTGGACTCGGACGTCCTGTCATGACCGATCGCCCGCGCGCAGCCGCGCTCGAGCTGCTTCGGTCGGTCCGCGAGGACGACGCCTACGCCAACCTGGCCCTGCCGCAGATCCTGCACGGGTTCGGGCTCAGCGGCCGCGACGCCGCCTTCGCCACAGAGCTCGCCTACGGGACCCTGCGGTGCCATGGCTGGTACGACACGGTGCTGGCAGAGTGCCTGAACCGGCCCCTCGAGAAGGTCGAGCCCGCCCTGCTCGATGTGCTGCGCCTCGGCGCCCATCAGCTGCTTGCGATGCGGGTGCCGGACCATGCCGCGGTCGACTCGTCATGCACGCTCGCCCGCGGTGTCGGTGCCAAGCCCGGCGCCTCGGCGCGTGCGGGATTCGTCAATGCCGTGCTGCGCAAGGTTGCCGCGCTCGATTCCGATGGCTGGGCCGATCGCGTCCGCGCTGGCCGTGCCGATGACGACGTCGATTGGCTGGCCGCGCGCTGGTCGCACCCCGCGTGGATCGTGCGGGCATTCCGGGACGCCCTCGGTCCGCGGAGGGGCGAGCTGCCCGACCTGCTCGTGGCCGACAACGCGGCCGCCCGGCCGTCGCTCGTGGCGCGCCCGGGTCGCATGGACGTCGATGAGCTGGTCGACCTGCCCGAGGTCGACCCCGGCCGCTGGTCTCCGCTCTCGGGCACCCTGGTCGAGGGGACTCCCGATGCCCTCGCGTGCATCCGCGACGGTCGTGCCGGAGTCCAGGACGAGGGGAGCCAGCTCGTCGCGCTGGCGCTGGCTCGAGCCGAGGTCGACGGCGATGCCGGACTGTGGCTGGACGCCTGCGCCGGGCCGGGCGGCAAGGCCGCCCTCCTGGACGGTCTGGCGCGGGAGCGAGGCGGCCATCTCGTGGCCGTGGAGCAGCATCCGCACCGGGTCGACCTGGTGCGCCGTTCGTTCGCGCCCGCCTCGCCGTCCGTCGTGCTGGCGGGTGACGCTCGCCTGTCCCCGTGGGGCGACCTGCGCTTCGACCGGGTGCTCGTGGATGCCCCCTGCACGGGGCTCGGAGCCCTCAGGCGCCGGCCCGAGTCACGCTGGCGGCGCACGCCCGCGGACCTCTCCTCGCTCGGCGGACTCCAGCGTGATCTGCTCCGGGCCGGGCTCGATGCCGTGCGCCCCGGCGGAGTCGTCGCGTACGCGACCTGCTCCCCGCACCTGGCCGAGACGGACCTGGTCGTCGGGGACGTCCTGCGCGGTCGCGACGACGTGGTGCAGGAGGATGCCCGCGCCCTCGTGCCCGAGCTCTCGGACGTCGGGGACGGCCCGGGGGTGCAGATGTGGCCGCACCGGCACGGGACGGACGCCATGTACCTGGCCATCCTGCGACGGCAATAGGCTGCCGATCGTGGGCATGCAGATCTCGCCGAGCGTCCTGAACGCCGACCTGTCCAGCCTCGCCGACGAGGTGCGGCGGGTTCAGGGTGCGGCGGACTGGATCCACCTTGACGTCATGGACAACCACTTCGTGCCCAACCTGACCTTCGGCCTGCCCGTCGTCGCGAGCCTGCTGAGCCAGATCGACATTCCGGCCGACTGCCATCTCATGATCAATGATCCGGACCACTGGGCGCCGGGGTTCGCCGAGGCGGGGGCCGGCAGCGTCACCTTCCACGTCGAGGCTGCGCGCAAGCCCCGCATGGTGGCCAAGGACATCCGCGCTGCCGGTGCTCGCTCCGGAGTGGCGGTCAAGCCAGGGACCCCGATCTCGCAGGTGAAGGACCTCCTGCCGGTCATCGACATGATCCTCGTGATGACGGTCGAGCCGGGATTCGGCGGGCAGTCGTTCATGGCCGACATGCTGCCCAAGGTGCGGGAAGCGCGGCGCCTGGCCGATTCGGCAGACGTCGACATCTGGATCCAGGTCGACGGCGGCGTCGGTCCCGACACCATCGAGCAGTGCGCCGCCGCGGGCGCCGATGTCTTCGTCGCGGGGTCGGCGGTCTACCGGTCGCCCGATCCGGGGCTCGTCGTCGAGCAGTTGCGGGCCAGCGCCGAGAACGCCGCTCGTCCGTGACCTCGCCGGGTGCGTGGGTCGAGGCGATGCGCGAGGCCCTCGCCCTTGCCCAGGATCCGGAGGCTCCCTACGGCGAGAATCCCAGGGTCGGCTGCGTGATCGTCGGACCCGACGGCGTCGTGGGCCGTGGCTTCCATCGTGGAGCCGGCACCCCTCACGCCGAGGTGGTCGCGCTCCAGCAGGCGGGGCGCCAAGCGAGGGGTGCCACGGCCGTGGTCACGCTCGAGCCGTGCCGCCACACCGGCCGCACCGGACCGTGCACCGAGGCGCTTGCCTCCGCGGGCGTCGCCCGCGTGGTCGTCGGGCAGCCGGATCCGACGCCCGACGCAGGAGGGGGCGCGGCCGTCCTCCGCGGGATGGGCGTCGAGGTCGTGGAGGGGGTCCTCGCAGACGAGGCCGAACGAGTCAACGTCGAGTGGACCTTCGCCGTCACGCACGGACGCCCGTTCGTGACCTGGAAGGCGGCCGTGTCCCTCGACGGGCGGGTGGCAGGTGCGGACGGCGGCCCGACCCCCATCACCGGGGACGCGGCTCGGTCGGAGGTGCATCGTCTGCGTGCGCGGGTGGGCGCGATCGTGGTCGGGACCGGCACGGTGCTCGCGGACGATCCCTCGCTCACGGTTCGGCTGCCCGGACATCGCGTCGTGGCCCCCCCGGTCCGGGTGGTCATGGGCTCGCGAGCGATCCCGGCCACGTCGCGGGTGCTCGACTCATCGGCGCCCACCATGGTCACCGGGGACCGGCGGCCGGCAGAGGTGCTGACCGCCCTCGCCGATCGGGGAGTCCGGCATGTGCTCCTCGAGGGCGGCCCGACCCTCGCGCGGTCCTTCCTCGACGATCACCTCGTCGACAGCGTGGACTGGTTCGTGGCGCCGCTCGTCCTCGGCGATGGTCCGGTGGCCCTTCCGGCCGTCAGCCCTGGGGGTGCCGGCCCCGTGGGAGTCGATGTGAGCGAGGTGACCATCGTCGGGGAGGATGTGCGGGTGGTCGGTCGAGTTCGATACGAGGAGAACTAGGTGTTCACGGGCATCGTCGAGGAACTGGGGTCGGTCGTGTCCGTCGACGACCTCGGCGACGCCGCCCGCCTCGCGATCCGCGGACCGCTGGTCATGTCGGACGCGCGGCCCGGTGACTCCATCGCCGTGAATGGCGTCTGCCTCACAGTGGTCCAGCTCGGGGACGACACCTTCACCGCCGACGTCATGCTGGAGACGCTGCAGCGCAGCTCCCTGGGTGCCCTCACGGTCAGCTCGCCAGTGAACCTGGAGAGGGCCGCGCGCATCGACTCGAGGCTCGGCGGGCACATCGTCCAGGGGCATGTGGACGGCGTCGCCACGATCCGGGAGATCGACCCCGCCGACAACTGGACCACGATGGTGCTCGACCTGCCCCCGGCGTTGGCCCGGTATGTGGTCGAGAAGGGGTCCATCACCATGGACGGCGTATCGTTGACGGTCACGGCCGTCGACGACGACTCGTTCGCGGTCTCGCTCATCCCGGCCACACTCGCGCACACGACGCTCGGCAGCCGCCGGGTCGGGGACCGGGTGAACATCGAGGTCGACGTGATCGCCAAGTACGTGGAGCGCCTGTTGGAAGGGAGATCGGCATGATCCCTGCTGACGAGCTCTTCGACGCCGAGAAGACGGACCCTCCGACGATCGCCGCCAAGCCCGCGGGACCGACGACGCCGACCCCGGCGGTTCCGGGCGCGGTGCGGCTGGATCCCGTCGACGCCGCTCTCGAGGCGATGGTGGCCGGCCGCCCCATCGTCGTGGTCGATGACGAGGACCGCGAGAACGAGGGCGACCTGATCTTCGCTGCCGGGGCGGCCACCCCTGAGCTCGTGGGCTTCATGATCCGGCACACCTCCGGCTACATCTGCGTGGCCATGACCGGGCCCGATCTCGACCGACTTGGCCTTCCCCCGATGACCGTGGTGAACGAGGACCGGAAGGGCACGGCGTACGCGGTGTCCGTCGACGCACGCGACGTCGAGTCGACGGGGATCTCCGCCACGGATCGCGCTCGCACGATCAAGGTCCTGTCCGACTCGGCCACGGAACCCTGGGAGCTCACGCGCCCCGGCCACGTCATGCCGCTGCGGGCCGTCCCGGGCGGCGTGCTCGTACGCGCCGGTCACACCGAGGCGTCGGTGGACCTGGCCCGGATGGCCGGCCTCACACCCGCGGGAGCGCTGTGCGAGCTGGTCAACGACGACGGGACCATGATGCGAGCCCCCCAGTGCCGCGCATTCGCCGACGAGCACGGCCTGGTGATGATCTCGATCGCCGACCTGATCCGCTTCCGGCGCAGGACCGAGAGCCTCGTGCAACGGGTGGCGAAGACCCGGCTGCCGACCGAGTTCGGTGACTTCACGGCCTACGGCTACCGAAGCGACACGGACGAGTCCGAGCACATCGCCCTCGTGGCGGGCGACATCGGCGATGGGCAGGACATCCTCGTCCGCGTGCACTCCGAGTGCCTGACCGGCGACGTCTTCGGGTCGTTCCGGTGCGACTGCGGCCCCCAGCTCCATGGCGCCCTTCGCCGGGTCGCCGAGGAAGGGCGGGGGGTCGTCCTCTACGTGAAGGGGCACGAGGGTCGTGGCATCGGCCTGCTGCACAAGCTCCGTGCCTACACGCTCCAGGACGAGGGGCGCGACACCGTCGACGCCAACCTGGAGCTCGGCCTGCCCGCGGACGCGCGCGACTACGGCACCGGCGCGCAGATCCTCGCCGACCTGGGCGTCCACAGCATGAGACTCCTGACGAACAACCCGGCCAAGCGTGCGGGCCTCGAGGGCTACGGGCTCACCATCGTCGAGCGGGTGCCGCTGGAGATCCATCCCAACCCGCACAACCGCGTGTACCTGCAGACGAAGGTGGATCGGATGGGGCACGAGCTGTCCTCCTCCGCGGCGCCGGGGGAGGACTCGTGAGCGGTGCCGGGAGCCCGAAGGTCGACGTGGACGGAACCGGCCTGCGGATCGCGATCGTCGCCGCCTCGTGGCACGAGCCGGTGATGAACGGCCTCATCGATGGAGCGGCTCGCGCATGCGCGCAGGCCAACGTCGAGGCCGTCCTGTACCGGGTTCCGGGGTCGTTCGAGCTGCCGGTGGTGGCGCAGGCCTGCGCCGAGTCGTTCGACGCGGTCGTCTGCCTCGGCGTCATCATCCGAGGGGGCACCCCGCACTTCGAGTTCGTGGCCGGTGCGGCGACGGACGGCCTCACCCGGGTGGCCCTGGACACGCGGACCCCGGTCGGCTTCGGCCTGCTCACCTGCGACACGGAGGAGCAGGCCCTCGACCGCGCGGGACTGCCGGACTCGCGCGAGGACAAGGGTGCGGAGGCGACGTGGGCGGCCATCATGACGGCGGTCACCCTGCGCGGTGTCCGGAGCGCGGACTAGTTCTGCCCGCCAATAGGGTGGTCCTGTGAAGACCTTCGATGAGCTCTACGGCGAGCTGAACCGCAAGATCACCTACCGCGACGAGGAGTCCGGGACCACCCGTCTGGTGGACGCCGGCGTGCATGCCATCGGCAAGAAGATCGTCGAGGAGGCCGCCGAGGTGTGGATGGCGGCGGAGCACGAGGGCAACGAGCGCGCCGCCGACGAGATCGCCCAGCTGCTGTACCACATCCAGGTGCTCATGCTGGCCTCCGATGTCAGTCTCGAAGACGTCTACCGCAGGCTCTGACGTGCTCCGCGTCGCCGTCCCGAACAAGGGCCAGCTGGCCGAGCCGGCCCGCAGCATGCTCACCGAGGCGGGCTACCTGAGGTCGGCCACCACCCGCGACCTGGTCGTCCAGGACCCGGAGAACGACGTCGAGTTCTTCTTCCTGCGCCCGCGGGACATCGCGATCTACGTGGGGGAGGGCACCCTTGATCTCGGGATCACTGGCCGCGACATGCTGCTCGACTCCGGTGCCCAGGCCGACGAGGTGCTCTCACTGGGCTTCGCGCCGTCAACCTTCCGTCTCGCCGCACCGGCCGGGTCGGCGACCGCCGTTTCAGATCTCGCCGGCCGGACCATCGCCACGTCCTACGCCGGGGTCCTCGAGGATTTCCTGGCCCGTGAAGGGGTGGACGCCCGGGTGGTGAAGCTCGACGGGGCCGTGGAGAACGCGGTGGCCCTCGGCGTGGCCGACGCCGTGGCCGACGTCGTGGCGACCGGCACGACCCTGCGCAAGGCCGGGCTCGAACTTGTCGGCGATCCGATCCTCGTCTCCGAGGCACTGGTGATCCGTCGCACCGATGCCCCGCAGGAGCCGGCGGTCGAGACCTTCGTCCGGCGCCTGCACGGAGTCATGGTGGCGCGGTCCTACGTGCTCGTCGACTACGACATCCTCACGGCGAAGGTCGACCAGGCATGCGCCATGACGCCCGGGATCGAGTCGCCGACCGTCTCGTCTCTGCACGATCCCGCATGGTCGGCGGTGCGTGCCATGGTGCCCGCGGCCGACGTGCACCGGATCATGGACGAGCTCTACGAGCTGGGCGCGCGCGGCATCCTGGTGACCGACATCCACGCCTGCCGTCTGTAGCCGCGCTAGTCGGGCGAGTTCTCCTTCACCCAGGTGACCGCGCGGAGGATCTCCTCCGCCGTGGCCGGCGCCCTGAGCGGCGGATCCACCCGGTGCCCGCCGACGGCACTCACCGCGTCACGGATCGCGAGCAGGACCGAGAACGCAAGGAGCAGGGGCGGCTCGCCCACCGCCTTGCTCCGGTGGATCGTGTCCGCCTCGCTCTCGCTGTCATAGAGCGCGACCCTCAAGTCGGGGGGAGTGTCGTTCGCGCTGGGGATCTTGTAGGTCGTGGGGGCGAGGGTGAGCAGCCGACCCGTTCCACCGTCCCATCGGAGCTCCTCCATCGTGAGCCACCCCATGCCCTGGATGAAGGCGCCCTCGACCTGGCCGATGTCGATCGCGGGGTTGAGTGACCGGCCCGCGTCGTACAGCAGGTCCGCCCGCAGCACCCGACTCTCTCCGGTGAGGACGTCGATGACAACCTCGCTCACGGCCGCGCCGTAGCAGAAGTAGAAGAACGGATGGCCTGTCATCGCGGCCTGGTCCCAGTGCAGTCCCGGCGTCGCGTAGAACCCGTCCGACCACAGCTGGACGCGCCGAAGGTAGGCGAGCTGCACGACGTCGACGAACGGCACGCTCACGTCACCGATGCCGACCATCCCGTCCTCGAAGCGGACCGACTCAGGGTCGGCCTCGTACCGCTCAGCGGCCACCTCCGCCAGCCGATCCCGAATCCGGCGGGCGGCCTGCTGGGCCGCCTTCCCGTTCATGTCGGCACCCGTGGACGCGGCCGTCGCGGACGTGTTGGCCACCTTGTCCGTGGCGGCCGGTGTCGAGCGCACGCGGTCGAGGGGCACGCCGAGCTCCTGCGCCACGACCTGTCGCACCTTCGTGTTGACCCCTTGCCCCATCTCGGTCGCCGAGTGGTTCACGAGTACGGAGCCGTCCGTGTAGACGTGGACGAGGGCACCGGCCTGGTTGAACTGCGTGACGTTGAACGAGATGCCGAACTTGACCGGAGTCAGTGCCAATCCCCGCTTGAGCACGTCGTTCGCCGCATTGAATCTGGCGACCTCGGCGCGCCTCGAACGGTACGAGCTCGATGCGACGAGGTCGTCGATGACGGGTCGAGCGATGTTGTCGACGACCAGCTGGCCATACGGGGTTGTCGACCCCGCCCCCGTGGATCCATAGAGGTTCCTCAGCCGGACCTCGAGCGGATCCAGCCCCAGCTCGCGGGCGATGGAGTCGAGCACGACCTCGGTGACCAGGGCTCCCTGGGGGCCGCCAAAGCCTCGGAACGCGGTGTTGCTCTGGGTGTTCGTGCGGGCGGCGAAGCCGCGGATGCGCACGTTCGGCAGCCAGTAGGCGTTGTCGACATGGCACATGGCGCGGGTCATCACGGGTCCGGAGAGATCCGCACTGTGGCCCGCCTGGGAGATGAGTGTGACGTCCAGCCCCCTGATGCGCCCGTCGTCGTCGAACCCGACCTCGTAGTCGTAGGCGAACGCGTGCCTCTTGCCAGTGACGACGTCGTCGCTGGCGCGATCCAGTCTGAGGCGAGCGGGTCGTCCCGTGCGATCGGCGACGACGGCTGCGATGCAGGCGAACTGGGCCGCCTGGCTCTCCTTGCCTCCGAAACCCCCTCCCATGCGCCGGCACTCGACCTGCACCGAGTTCTGCCGTCGGCCCAACGCCGCGGCGACGAGCTTCTGAACCTCGGTCGGGTGCTGGGTCGAGCTGCGCACGAGGAGGCCCTCGTCCGTGGGCACCGCCGTGGCGGCCTGCGACTCCAGGTAGAAGTGCTCCTGCCCCCCGACGTCGAAGGTCCCCGACAGTCGCCGGGGAGCGGCGGCGATCGCCATCGCCACGCTCGCGTCCGTGTGCCGTTCCATCGTCATCGGCGGAATGACGTGGTGGCCCGCCTCGTGCGCGGCCCGGTGGTCCAGGACCGGCGGCAGGATCTCGATGTCCGTCACCTCGGCGGCTCGTGCGGCCGCTCGTCGCGCCAGCGAGCGATGTGTGGCGACGACGGCCAGCACCGGCTGCCCCAGGAAGGCGACCTCGGAGTCCGCGAGGATGTGCTCGTCATGCACGATCGTGCCGCAGTTGTTGGCGCCGGGGATGTCGGCTGCCGTGAGCACGTCGACGACGCCGGGCATCGACCGCAGGGGTGCTGTGTCGATTCGCGTGATCCGCCCTCGAGCCACCGGGGACAGGCCCAGGACGATGTGCAGGAGGCCCTCCTCCGCGGGCGCGTCGTCGATGTACTCGGCCTCGCCGGTGACGTGCAGGTGGGCCGATTCGTCCGGGACGGCACGCCCGACCACCGAGGAGCCCCACGCGGCGGGGCTCACGGCCGGGTCCACACGTCTGACTCGGCTGCCACCAGGCCGCTCGTCTGCCGGTACAGCCTCTCCAGGAGCCCCCGGGCAACCTGCATCCGGTACTCGGCGGTTGCGCGATGGTCGGTGATGGGGCTGAAGTCCGCGACGAGAGCCTCCTGCGCGGCGCGCATGGCGGAGTCGTTCCACTGCCGGCCGACCAGCGCCGCCTCCGCCTGCTCGGCCCGATGCACCACGGGTGCGAGCCCTCCGAAGGCGAGGCGAACGTCGACGACGCGGTCGTCGACGACGGCGAGCGCACAGGCCGCGCTCACCGCGGAGATGTCACTGTCGAACCGCCGGCTGACCTTGTAGGCCCGCAGGTCCCGGCTGAAGGCCGAGAGCGGGATCTCGATCCTGGCCACCACCTCGCCCGGGCGCAGGTCGTTGGCCTGGTAGCCGAGGTAGAACTGGTCGAGGGGAACCCTGCGGGTGCCTTCAGGCCCGACCACGACGAGCTCGGCATCGAGCGCGAGCAGCACGGGAGCGGAGTCGCCGATGGGTGAACCGTTGACGACGTTCCCGCCCATGGTCGCTGTGTGCCGGATGGACGGCGAAGCGAACCTCAGCCACATCTGCTCGAGCGCGGGTGCGTGCGCGACCAGGGCCGCCCACGCGTCCTCCAGTGGCGCCGCCGCCCCGATGACGAGATGAGTCTGGGTCCTGTCGATGACGCGGAGCTCGTCGACCCTGGCGGTCCATATCAGCTCGGGCAGATCGGCGAGGCTCTCGTTGACGTGGAGGCCGACGTCGCTCATGCCCGCGACGACGCGCGCGAACGGGTGTGCCACGACTGTCTCGACGAGCTCCTCGATGGTTGACGGTGCCCAGAACGCCGTTCCTGAGGCCAGGTACGCGAAGCCCCCGGAGCTGTCCGTCGCTGCCAGCGCGTCCAGCGCGGGTCCCGGTTCGAAGACCGCGCCTTCCATGCCCTGCATGCGCTCGGCGGCGTCGAGAATGGAGCGGTAGCCCGTGCAGCGGCAGAGGTTCCCGGCCAGCCCGTCGGCAAGCTGCTGGCGGGTGTGTGGCCGACCGACGGACTTCTGCTCCTGCCACAGGTTCCACAGCGACATGACGATCCCGGGGGTGCAGTAGCCGCATTGCGAGCCCTGGCCCTCGGCCATGCTGGCCTGCGCTGGGTGCAGCGAGCCGCCATTCATCCTGGCCAGATCCTCGACCGTGATGAGTGCGCGGCCGTGGAGCATCGGCAGGTAGGTGAGGCAGGAGTTCACGGTGACGAGGTTCAGCTGGGTGCCCGTCTCGGTGGTCCTCGGCTCGCCGAGGACGACGGTGCAGGCGCCGCAGTCGCCGACGTTGCACCCCTCCTTGGTGCCGGGGCGCCGCGCGTGGTCGCGCAGCCAGCTGAGGACCGTCGTCGTGGAAGGGAGGTCGTGCACCTCGACGACCCTGTCGTCGTGCCAGAAGCGGATCGGTCCGGTCCTCATCGCGTTCCGGACGATCTGCTCGACTCCAGCTGCCGACCTCGGACGTAGGCCCGGGTCAATGACGGCTCGCGGGCGGCCATGAGGAGGGTGAAGAGAAGGGCGGCGTCCTGGTCCTCGCCGAGGTGGTCCCGGGCGACAAGGGCATCGAGCACGGGGTCGCGAGATGGGTCGATGACGACCATGTCAGCCTCCTTCCCCGAGTCGAAGTTACCGATCCTGTCCTCAAGGTCAAGGGCTCGCGCTCCGGCGAGCGTGGCGGTGAACAGCAGTTCGGCGGGATGGATGGTGGCCCCGCCGGGCGCGTTCTGGTGCGTCTTGAACATGGCGTTCACGACGCGAGGGATGAACCACTCGTCGCCGGCGGCGATGTCACTTCCGACCGCCACGGTGACGCCCGAGGAGACCGTGCGCCGCCACGGCATCGTGCCCGAGCCGAGGAACTGCTGAGACACCGGGCAGTGGGCGATCGACGCGCCCGCCTCGGCCAGCCGGGCGAGCTCACCGTCGTTGCAGTGCACGGCGTGGGCCAGGATGCTGCGGCGCCCGATCAGCGAACTGCCTCGGCGCGCAGAACCGGGCATGAAGCGCCCGTCGTAGACATCGAGGTACCGATCGACGCCGAATGTCCGACGCACGGTCGCGACCTCGCCGTCCTCACCGGCGTCGTTCTCGCTCAGGTGGCTCGTGAAGTAGACGCCCTTCCCGCGGACGTCGTCGTAGAGGTCGCCGAGTGCTGCCAACGTGATCGGCGTGACGCTCAGGGCGAACCGGGGGATGACGGCGACCAGCTGAAGGGCGTCCCGGAGGCCGTCCTCCGTCCTCGGGTGGAACGCATCGATCTCGTCGCGGATCATCGCGACGGCGTCGCTCTCGGATGTCAGGAGTGGGCCGGCCGCCGGCGGGCCGGTCGTCATCGTGGTTCGGCCGAGGATCATGCGCAGGCCGCGGCGAGCCGCCTCGTCGAACAGGGCCGACTGCGCATGCGGGAACTGGGAGCCGAAGACCATCGACGTCGTCGTTCCCGCCTCGACAAGGCGGTCGCAGAAGAAGGACGCGGCTGCGGTCGCGAGGTGCGGGTCGCTGAGGCGCGCCTCGGCCGGGAAGACGACGTTCTCCAGCCACGGGAGCAGCCCACCGCCGCCGAAGGCGTCCGTGCACGAGGCCTGGGGGAAGTGCAGGTGGCAGTCGATGAAGCCGGGGAGGATGAATGCTCCCTCATGGTCCACGACGTGGGCGGTGCGTGCCGCGGGTGGCCGCTCGGCCCAATCGCCGCACCACTGGATGCGGCCGTCCTCGATCAGGAGAGCGCCGTCGGGTATGTGTCGAAGGCAGGCTCGGGACTCCGCGATCGACGGGGAGCCCTCGACGTGAAACACGTGGCCACGGTGCACCTGCGCCATGAGCCGACAGTACGACAGCGACGTGGCGCGGGAGTGATGGTCGCGGAAGCCGGCGGACTCGGGGTCTACGAGATACGTGTTCCCTTGCGAAGGGCGGGGACCATGGTGAACTGCACGAGGGTGGCCACGGCCATGACGCCGAAGACGGCCCGGTAGGAACCGGAGATGTCGAGCAGGTGGCCCGCGGCGAGCGGGCCCAAGGCTCCGCACACGTAGGTGACGGAGAAGGCCATCGCCGTCAGCCGCGCGGACGCGGCCCCGTCGGCGGCGAACTCGCTGAGCAGGGCCAGCCCCATGGCGAACCCGGCCCCCAGCCCCACCCCGAAGGCACTGACCCAGATGACTGTCAGCCAGTCCGGCGCGAGTGCGATGACGCCGATCCCGACGAGGACGAGGACGAGCATGGCGGAGTACACGGTGCGACGTCTGGTCGTGCGCTCGGCGAGGGCTGGCAGCAGGAGTGCGGCGATGACCTGGCTGACCGTGAACGCGCCGAAAAGGTAGCCCGCATGGGTGGGCGTCCAGCCACGGGCCACATAGGACGGCGCGAGCCACGCGACGCACGTGTAGAACACGACCGCATTGCAGGTGAGGTACAGCGTCAGGGACCATGCGCGGCGGTCGCGCCACGGTAGGTCTCGAACGCGAACCGGGGTCGCGGTGCCCCGGTTGGCATCGTGGCGCCCCCCTTCGACGCGGTTCCACACGACGAGGCCCACAGCCGCGGGGAGAGCCCAGATTGCGAGAGCCTTCGGCCACGATCCCAGGGCATCGGCGAGGGGGGCCGTCAGCGCTCCGCCGACTGCGGCGCCCATCATCATGACTGCGGTCCACAGGCCGGTGGCCAGGCCGACCTTCGCCGACAGCTGCTCGCGCACGACGCTCGGGACCAGACCGGCGGCGAAGGCGATCCCCACGCCGGCCGCGAAGACCGAGGCGGGCAGGACGCCGGGAACCGTCGAGAAGGCCCGGGCGGCGAGCGCGATCGTCAGGATGGCCAGCGCCCACGCGATCGTCTGACGGCGGCCGATCCGCCGGGCCACCCGGGGCACCAGGAGGGCGAAGGCGCCCATGCACACCACGGGGACAGTGGTCAGGGCTCCCATGGCCGCACTCGACCAGCCCATCGTCGCCTGGATGTCGGCGGTCACGGCGGGCACGCTCGACAGGGCTATGCGCAGGTTCAGCGCCACCATCGCGACGGCCGTCAGGACGAGCCAGGGCGGACGGGTCGCGGAGGTCACCTGGGGATTGTCCTCCCGTACGCTGGCCGGGTGCAGGAGCCGACCGCCGACGCGCCGGGGCTCGGTCGTCGCCTCGCCCAGCCGGCGTTCCCGTCAGACGACGGTTCTGCCCATCCGGAGATCCGCAGCCTGGTGACCGCCGCTGTCGAGGGGCGCGTCCCTGTCGTCGCCGCGGCCCGTGCCCTCCGCGAGGTGCGCCTGCTGGCGAGCGTCGTGGCCGTCCTCGACGAGATGGGCGCCGACGGCGGGGACAAGGACAGCCACATGGCGGTCGTCTCCATGGTCAGCGCGAGTGGGGAGAAGGGCCTGTTGGTGTTCACCGGGGTGGACGCCCTCGCCGCGTGGAACCCGGATGCGCGGCCGGTGCCGGCCCTCGGCCGCGACACGGCCAGATCGGCGCTCGAGGATGGCGCGTCGGCGATCGTGCTTGACGTCGCCGGCCCCGCACGGCTGGTGCTCGAGGGGCCCGCGCTGGCCGTTCTCGCCGATGAGCTCGACATGCCCGCCGTGACGGCGCTGGTCCAGGCGGCCCTGGCGCCGTTGACGTCGGACGGATGGGTGGACGTCGAGGTCTTCGATGCCCGTCCGATGGACGCCGGCGTCGACGTGATCGTTCAGGTCTCCTGCGAGTCGGGCGGGCACCCCGACGGCCGGCTGGTCGCCGACCTGGCTCGGCAGGCTGCGGAGGTCATCCGGGCGAGGGCGGACATCCATCGCCTCGTCCCCGGTGGCGTCGGCGTCACCGCCGCCCCCTGACCCGCGAGTGGTCACTGCGCGCACGCCTCGTTGCGCCCGCCTCCCCGCCATTTCTCGCGAGTGGTCACTGCGCGCGTGCGCGCAGTGACCACTCGCGGGGAAGGGTTGTGCGTGACAGGCGGGCGGCGCCCGGGTTCGATGGGGGGATGCCGAGCACTCGACTGACGTCCGAGCAGTACATCGACTACCTCCACGCCGAGGGCGAACGGCTCCTGGCGTCCGCGGAAGGGAACCTCGAGCTCGCCACCCCCACCTGCGAGGGCTGGTCGGTGGGGGACGTCATCGAGCACGTGGGCATGGTCTACGGGCACAAGATCGCGGCGCTCGAGCATGGGCGCCACCCTCAGCCGGGGGAGTGGACAGGGCCGCCGGACAACGTCGACGCCGTCCAGTGGTGCCACGCTCTCCTGCATCGGGTCGCTGCGGACCTGGCTGCCCTCCCCTCCGATGCGTACGCGTGGACGTGGTGGGAGCCGGAGCAGACCGCCGGGTTCTGGCAGCGGCGGATGGCCCACGAGACGGCGGTGCACCGTGCCGATGTCGAGGCGGCGACCGGGCCGATCACGCCAGTTGCCGCCGATCTCGCACTGGATGGCATCGATGAGTTGCTGGGTGTGGTGCTCGCGGATGCCGGGGTGGTCGATGTCGACGGCCCCCACGCCGTCGGGGATGCCGTGCGGGTGACCGTCGCGGGCGTCACCGTGACGGGGGGCGCCTCGGACCTGCTGCTCTGGCTGTGGGGGCGCCTCCCGGACGCCGTAGTCGTCGTGAGCGAAGGCGACGCTGCCGCGCTGCGGAACCTGCTGCGCGACGCCACCCAGTAGCCCCCTGACCCGCCCCAACTGCCTGCCGGCGCCAACGGGACCTGCGCGCAGTGACCACTCGCGGAGGGGGAGGCGCTGGCTAGAGCACGGGTCCGGTGAGGTTCTCGCCTGGACCCATGCCGGCGGCATCGGGAACCGGGGAGGCCTCGCGGAAGGCTCGCTGGAGGGCCTGGAGCCCGTCGCGCAGCGGAGCCGCGTGCATGCTGCCGACAAGGGGGGCTGCGGAGGTCACGAGCCCGGCGAGCGCCGTGATGAGGATCCGAGCCTCGGCGAGGTCCGCCGGGGGAGCCGGCCGGTCGTCCTCCGCCTCGGCGAGGCCGCATGCGACGGCTGCGGCGGACATCAGGTGCATCGCCACGGTGAGGACGACCTCGACGGCCGGGACGTCGGCGATGTCCAGGGCCGCTCCGGGCGCGATTTCTGGCTGATCGCTCATGGCTGGTAGCCTTGCACCCGATCGATCCGGCCAGCCGGCCGGGTCGCGCAAGCGGAGTCCTCGACTCCCACCTGCGGACCGCCCTGCACCACCAGGTCCCGTGGGTCATGGCGTGCCAGCCGCGACGCGGCCGGAGCATGCCTGCCGAGGCCTTCGTGCGCGCCGCGCCGAGGGCCTCCTGCCTTGTCGGGGCGGGTCCTCCGCAGAACGACAGCGAGGAGGCGCCATCAGCGTCGAACCACGGATCAATGACCGGATTCGCGTCCCCGAGGTCCGATTGGTCGGACCAAACGGTGAGCAGGTCGGGATCGTCCGCATCGAGGACGCCCTGCGCCTGGCCGTGGAGGCCGACCTTGACCTCGTCGAGGTGGCTCCGATGGCCAAGCCCCCCGTCTGCAAGCTCATGGACTTCGGCAAGTTCAAGTACGAGGCCGCGCTCAAGGAGCGCGAGTCACGCCGGAACCAGACGCACACGGTCATCAAGGAGATGAAGCTGCGCCCGAAGATCGACCAGCACGACTACGAGACCAAGAAGGGTCACGTCGAGCGGTTCCTGAAGGCCGGCGACAAGGTCAAGATCACCATCATGTTCCGCGGACGCGAGCAGAGCAGGCCCGAGCTCGGGCTGCGCCTGCTGGCCAAGCTGGCCGACGACGTGACCGAGCTGGGCTTCGTCGAGGCGACGCCGAAGCAGGACGGACGCAACATGATCATGGTCCTGGCTCCGCACCGGAAGAAGTCCGACGTCGCGAAGGCCCGACCTGCCACAGCGCAGCTGGCCGACGAGACCGGGCTGGCCGAGGTTGAGACAGCCTGACGTCCGAACCGCCCGCACGCGGACCACGGTCCGCCCACAGACCCCGGCCCTCCGGCCGGTCCACACGATCGAGGACAACGAGATGCCGAAGCAGAAGACGCACAGTGGCGCCAAGAAGCGGTTCAAGGTGACCGGTTCGGGCAAGATCACGCACGAGCAGTCCAACCGCCGTCACCTTCTCGAGGTGAAGTCCAGCAAGCGCATGCGCAAGCTGGAGTCCGACCAGGTGGTGGCCAAGGCCGACCAGAAGAAGGTCAAGCGACTGCTGGGTCGCTGACCCACGGGCGTCCCTCGCCCACCCGGGTCGCTGACCCGCCCCAACCCACAGACATCACCACGAAGAACCCAGGAGAACGCCATGGCACGCGTCAAGCGCGCAGTCAACGCACACAAGAAGCGTCGTGAGGTCCTCGAGCGCGCTTCGGGCTACCGCGGACAGCGCTCGCGGCTGTACCGCAAGGCCAAGGAGCAGGTCACGCACTCGCTCGTCTACGCCTACGCGGACCGTCGCACCCGCAAGGGCGACTTCCGCCGGCTCTGGATCCAGCGCATCAACGCTGGGTGCCGGGCCAACGGCATGACCTACAACCGCTTCATCCAGGGGCTCAAGGCCGCGGGTGTCGAGGTGGACCGCCGCATGCTGGCCGAGCTGGCCGTCAACGACGCGCCGGCGTTCGCCGCTCTCGTCGAGGTGTCCCGCTCGTCGCTCCCCGCGACCGCTGCCTGACCCGTCCTTGACCCACGCAGCCCGCATCACGTCGGCGGCGTCGGACCGCGTCAAGGCGGTCCGAGCGCTCCACGCGAAGCAGGGCCGTCGTTCGTCGGGAAGGTTCGCAGTCGAGGGGCCCCAGGCCGTTCGCAGTGCTCTCGCCGCCGGCGTCGTCGTTCACGAGATCTTCGTGGCCGACGGCGCCGGTGACGCGTTCCCGGACATCGTCGCGGCCGCGCAGTCGGCCGGCTGCAGGGTCACGCCGACCAGCCAGCAGGCGCTCGCGGCGATGGCCGAGACGCAGCATCCCCAGGGTGTCCTCGCCGTCTGCGACCTCCTGCCGGCAGGCGACCTGGACGCGCTCATGGCCGGGCCAGGGCCGATCGTCGTCCTCGAGGGCGTCAGCGACCCGGGCAACGTCGGCACGATCATCCGTACCGCGGACGCGGCCGGTGCCGGGGGCGTCGTCCTCACGCCGGGCTCGGCCGACGTCCACAACGGCAAGGTGGTGCGGTCGACCGCCGGGTCCCTCTTCCACCTCCCGGTGCTGCCGGACGTCCCCCTCGCCGCCGTCGCCGACGCGGCCCGACGGCACGACAGGGCGCTGGTCGTCACGGCCGGGGACGGCGACGAGGACCTGTTCGCTGCGGCCGACGGCCGGCTGGTGTGCGGGCGCACCTGCTGGGTGATCGGCTCCGAAGCGCACGGCGCCAGCCCCGAGGCAAGGGCCGCGGCCGATCTGCTCGTGCGCATCCCCATGGCCGGCGCGGCGGAGTCCCTCAATGCGGCGGTCGCGACCGCCGTCGTGCTGTACGTCACCGCTCATGCGGGCCTCAGGAGCGGCGATTCGAACACTGGCTCCGGGAATGACAGACTGGACCCATGACTGATCCGTCGGCGTACATCACCTTGCCGGTCTTCGAGGAGACCGGCTACGTCATCCTCGACCCGTACGACCAGGCGCAGGATCCCCGCGAGTGGGAGGACCTCACCTTCGTCGACTGGAAGTCCTCCGGGGAGACGCGTTTCGCGCCCCTGGCCAGCGCCTACGGGGACATGGAGTGCAACGGCTTCTGGAACCACACGCCTCCGAAGACCGACAAGGACGGGGTCTGGGTTCCTGCGAACGTCGCGGTGGCACCACGCCTGGTGGCGCGAGCCGACGAGCCGGGAGCGAACATCGGCCGGTGCCGCGTCATCGAGCTGCAGCCGAACACGTATGCCGACGCCCTCTACAACCTGCACCGTGACGACAACAACCGGCTCAACGCCGAGGGCACCGGCTGGATCGTGCGGGCCTTCTTCAACCTCACCGACGATCCCGACACCATGATGATCCTGCGGGAGGATCGCGACGATCCGTCGACGGAGACCCGTATCGCCTTGCCGGCCGGAGCGCAGGCGATCATCGACACCCAGCGGCTGTGGCACGCCGTGTGGCACCCCGGTGCGCAGGCGCGGTACTGCCTCATCACGTCGTACGAATGCGGTCCGGAGCTTGACGCGTACATCTCGGCGAAGAACGGGAAGCCCCGCATCGAGAATCCCGATCTGGACCCGGCTGTTGCCGCTGCCGCCGAGGCCGATGCCCAGGCGAAGCGGGCTGCCCGCGCGGCAGCTCTCGCCGCCCAGGGCGCCGATCCGGCCTTCGGTGACGGTTCCCTGAGCGGCGGCTCAGCGATGGACTCCACCATGGAGGTCCTGTCCGAGGCCTGAGGGCCCAACGCTTGACGCACCGCGGGCGACAGGTCGCGGCGCTGGGGGAGCACACCCCCGGAGGAGAGGAAGAACGCAGGTGACCACCCCGCAGTCCGTGGCGTCCGTCCCGTACAGCGCAGTCCTGGACGAGCTCGAGGCCGAGGCCATCCACATCTACCGCGAGACCGCGGCCGCATTCAAGAACCCAGTGCTCCTCTACAGCATCGGCAAGGACTCGTCGGTGCTTCTGCACCTGGCAGTCAAGGCCTTCGCGCCGGCGCCGATCCCGTTCCCGGTGATGCACATCGACACCGGCTGGAAGTTCCGGGAGATGATCGAGTTCCGCGACCGTCGGGCCGCTGAGCTCGGTCTCGACCTGCGCATCGCGCAGAACGTCGCGGCCATTGAGGAGGGCGTCACCCCCTTCACCCACGGGACGCACGAGTACACCCGCCTGATGAAGACCGTCGCGCTGCGCGAGGGACTGGACCGGTACGGGTTCGATGCGGCCGTCGGCGGTGCGCGTCGTGACGAGGAGCGCAGTCGCGCCAAGGAGCGAATCTTCAGCCTGCGGGAGCCCGGGCACCAGTGGGACCCGCGCAAGCAGCGCCCGGAGTTCTGGCGCACGGCGAACACCCACCTCGCCCCGGGGCAGTCGATGCGGGTCTTTCCCCTGTCGAACTGGACCGAGCTCGACGTCTGGAAGTACATCCAGCGAGAGAGCATCCCCATCCCTGACCTGTACTTCGCCAAGCCGCGTCCGGTCGTCGAGCGCGACGGCACCCTGATCATGGTCGACGACGACCGCCTGCCGCTCCGCGAAGGAGAGGTTCCCGACTTGCGCACGGTGCGTTTCCGCACGCTGGGCTGCTATCCGCTCACCGGGGCCGTCGTCTCGACGGCCGACACCATGGAGCAGCTCGTGGAGGAGATGGCCGGCGCGAAGTACTCGGAGCGCTCCGGCCGGCTCATCGACGGCGAGGGCGGCTCGGAGTCCATGGAGGGCAAGAAGAAGGAGGGCTACTTCTAGTGGCCGGCACGCTCACCCCCGTCCTGCACCTCGTCACGTGCGGCTCCGTCGATGACGGCAAGTCCACGCTCATCGGCCGACTGCTGGCCGAGACGAATTCGGTCCCCATCGACACGCTCGAGTACGCCCGTCGCACGCGGCGTGGCGGCTCGACGATCCCGGTCGGGGACATCGACTACTCGCTGCTGACCGACGGCCTCGAGGCCGAGCGGGAGCAGGGCATCACCATCGACGTCGCCTATCGGCACATGAACCTGCCGAACGGGCGTCGGGTGCTGGTCGCCGACTCCCCGGGGCACGAGCAGTACACCCGGAACATGGCCGTGGCGGCCTCTAACGGCGACGTCGCCATCCTCATGGTCGATGCTGCTCGCGGCGTCCGCCCGCAGACGCACCGCCACCTGACCATCTCCGCCCTGATGGGCGTGAAGACGATCATCGTCGCCGTGAACAAGATGGACCTGGTCGGGTTCGAGCACGCCACGTTCGAGGAGATCATCGGGATCGTCCGCACGACGGCAGCCCGGCTGGACGTGCCGGAGGTCATCGCGATCCCGGTCAGCGCGGTGACGGGCGACAACATCACGATGCGCAGCGGCAACATGCCGTGGTTCCAGGGCCCGACCCTCCTCGAGGCCCTCGAGCAGTGGGAGCCGCTGGACGGACGCCCCGGCGCCGAGGTCGCGGACGCTCCGTTCCGCTTCCCCGTGCAGTTCATCGTGCGCGCTGAGGGCAACTTCCGCGGCTATGCGGGAACCGTGGTCTCCGGCAGCGTCGCCACCGGCGACAAGGTGCTCATCGCGGACTCCGGTCGGACGGCGCACGTCGAGCGGATCGTCACATACGACCTGCACGTCGACGGGCACATCGCCGACCTCGATCGCGCGGAGGCCGGCGAAGCGGTGACCATCACGCTGGACCACGAGGTCGATGTCACGCGGGGCGATGTCATCGCGGCGGCCACGGGAGACCTCGTGCAGCCCGCAGACCGGTTCGCGGCCGACATGGTGTGGATCGGCGAGGAGCCGCTGGCGCACGGACGTTCCTACCTCCTTGTCTGTGGCCCTCGTTCGGTGCCCGCGACGGTGACGAACGTTCGGCACCGTCTCGACGTGGTCGCCGGTCACGAGCACGCGGCCCGCGTACTGGAGATGAACGACATCGGTCGAGTCGAGGTCGCCACCGACAAGCCGATCCCGATGGATCCCTATACCGTCGTGCGCGACACGGGCGGGTTCCTGCTCGTGGACCGCGTCACTGCCGACACGGTGGCCGCGGGCATGGTCCGGCATGCGATGCGGCGCTCGGCCAACGTCGTCCGTCACGACTACGCCGTCGACGTGGACGCCCGACGACTGCTGATGGGGCACGACGCGAAGGTCGTCTGGCTGACCGGACTCTCGGGAGCGGGCAAGTCCACGATCGCCGACGCCGCCGTCCGACGACTGCACTCCCTGGGCGTGCACACGTTCGTCCTCGACGGCGACAACGTGCGCCATGGCCTCAACAAGGACCTCGGCTTCACGCCGGAGGACCGTGCCGAGAACGTGCGGCGTGTGGCCGAGGTCAGCAAGCTGATGGCGGACGCGGGCATCGTCGTCTTCGTCGCCCTCGTCTCGCCCTTCATCGCCGATCGACGAGCCGCGCGTGACCTCTTCGACCCCGGACAGTTCCTCGAGGTGTACGTCGACACGCCGCTGGAGGTGGTCAGCGAGCGCGACACCAAGGGCCTGTATGCGAAGGCCGCTCAGGGGTCGTTGCCGAACCTCACCGGCGTCGGCCAGGAGTACGAGGCCCCGCTGACCCCGGACCTGGTGCTGCGCGGGGTCGGCGACCTTGACGCGTCCGTCGAGGTGCTCGTGCGCGCCATCGTGGGGGAGTGAGGGTGAGCGGCCCGAACACGTCGTTCGACCCCAAGCAGGTCGCGAGTCTGGATGCCGAGGCCGTCGAGGGCATGGTCGCCGCCGCCGTCGACGCCATCGCCGCAGCGGGCGACCTGGTCGCGCTGAAGGAGGCGCGTCTGGCGCACGCGGGGGACCGTTCACCGCTGGCACTCGCCAACCGCGAGATCGGGGCGCTTCCGCCAGCAGCCAAAGCGGACGCCGGGAAGCGCGTCGGTCAGGCGAGGGCGCGCATCAAGGAGGCGCTCGAGGCTCGCCAGATGGTGCTCGAGGCAGAGCGGGACGAGCGCGTGCTCGTCGAGGAGACGGTCGACGTGACCCTCCCGACGGACCGCCAGCCGCTCGGTGCGCGTCATCCACTCACCACGCTCATGGAGCGGGTCGCCGACGTGTTCCTGTCGATGGGGTACGACATCGCCGAAGGGCCCGAGGTCGAGGCGGAGTGGGTCAATTTCGACGCACTCAACGTTCCGCCGGACCACCCGGCCCGCACGATGCAGGACACCTTCTTCGTCGGTTCGCCGGACAGCGGCGTCGTCCTCCGCACGCAGACCTCGCCCATCCAGATTCGCGCGATGCTCGACCGTGAGCTGCCGATCTACGTCGTTGCACCCGGGCGCGTGTTCCGCACCGACGAGCTCGACGCCACGCACACCCCGGTGTTCCACCAGATCGAGGGGCTCGCGGTCGACAAGGGGATCACCATGGGTGACCTCCGGGGGACGCTGGACCACTTCGCCGAGGCGATGTTCGGCGAGGGGATCCACACCCGGATGCGGCCGTCGTACTTCCCGTTCACGGAGCCGAGCGCCGAGGTCGACCTGGAATGCTTCGTGTGTCGCGGCGAGTCCGTCGGCAACGCGGAACGGCCGTGCCGGACATGCGGCAGCGAGGGCTGGATCGAGTGGGGGGGCTGCGGCATGGTCAACCCGCGTGTGCTGCAGGCTGTCGGCATCGATCCGGCCGTCTACCGAGGCTTCGCCTTCGGAATGGGCGTGGAGCGCACCCTGATGTTCCGCAATGGCGTGAGCGACATGCGCGACATGGTCGAGGGCGATATCCGGTTCTCGCTGGCGTTCGGAGTTGAGGCCTGATGCGCGCTCCCCTGTCCTGGCTCCGGGAGCTCGTGGACATCCCCGTGGGCGAGTCCGGTCGCGACGTCGCGAGGCGACTCATCCGCGCGGGACTCGAGGTCGAGACCGTCGACACGATCGGTGCCGGGGTGGACGGCCCGCTGCTCGTGGGCCACGTCCTCGAGGTCGAGGAGTTGACGGAGTTCAAGAAGCCGATCCGCTGGTGCCAGGTCGACGTCGGGACCGCAGGTGGCGGGGTGCGCGGAATCATCTGCGGTGCGCGGAACTTCGTTGTCGGCGACCTCGTCGTCGTCGCACTTCCCGGAACCGTGCTGCCGGGCGGTTTCGAGATCGCGTCCCGGCCCACCTACGGCAAGGTCTCCGACGGGATGATCTGCTCCGAGCGTGAGCTGGCGCTGGGCGACGATCACGACGGGATCATGGTGCTTCCGGTCGGAGTGGGGGAGCCCGGCGACGATGCCGCACCGATCGTGGGTGTGGGCGACGAGGTCCTCGACATCGCCATCACCCCGGACCGCGGATACGCGCTGTCCATCCGTGGAATCGCCCGCGAGGTGGCGATCGCCTACGGGGTGCCGTTCCAGGATCCCGGCCTCGAGCTGGCCGACCTGCCGGCCCCGCTGCCCGATCGGGTGCCGCAGGACTGCGGAACCGACGACCCTGCCGGGTGCGACCTGTTCACCATGCGCACCATCGTGGGGTTCGATCCGGGAGCATCGTCGCCGCTGTGGATGCAGCGCCGGCTCGTCGCCTGTGGCATGCGTCCGGTCTCACTTGCTGTCGATGTCACGAACTACGTCATGCTCGAATTGGGCCAGCCGCTGCACGCCTACGACATGGACAAGCTCCAGGGTGCCGTCCGCGCCGGCTGGGCAGTCCCGGGAGAGCCCTTCGAGTCCCTCGACCACGTGGCCCGCACCCTGCAGGCCGACGACCTGGTCATCCGCGACGACACGGGCGTCATCGGGCTCGCGGGCGTGATCGGCGGCCTCCACTCGGAGATCGATGACGACACGACCGCCATCGCTCTGGAGGCGGCGCACTTCGTCCCCGAGGTGGTCGCGCGGGCGGGCCGACGGCACAAGGTCTCCAGCGAGGCCGGGCGACGCAACGAGCGCGGCGTCGACCGAGACCTGGCGCCCTACGCCTCGGCTCGCGCGGCCGCGTTGCTGCTGGAGTTCGGTGGCGGGCATTACGTCGGCATGACGGCGGTCGAGTCGGCGAGGGCGGAGTCGGTCATCCACCTGGCTGTGTCGGGTCCCGGCGACGTCGCGGGGATGGAGATCCCCCACGAGACGGTCACCGGACTGCTCGAGGCGATCGGGTGTGAGGTCGAGCCCGTCCAGGCCCTCGAGGGGCAGGCACCGGACGTGGCGACCGCTCCCGGACTCCGGGTGACGGCACCGTCGTGGCGCCCCGATCTGACAGATCCCATCGATCTCGTGGAGGAGGTCATTCGGCTCAACGGCTATGACCTGCTGCCCTCCACCCTGCCGGCGGCGCCACTGGGTCGTGGCCTGACCCGGGAGCAGCGACTTCGCCGACGGGTCGGGATGGTGCTGGCCGCCCGCGGACTCGTCGAGGTGCTGACCTACCCCTTCCTGGGGCCGGCGGACCTCGACGCACTGCGCCTACCGGAGGACGATCCGCGGCGCCGCTCGCCCCGTCTGGCGAACCCGCTGTCCGACGAGCAGCCGCTCCTTCGCGCGACGCTCCTGCCCGGGCTGCTCGCCGTCGTGCGTCGCAACGCCGGCCGGGGACTGGCCGACCTGGCCGTGTTCGAGGTCGGCTCGGTGTTCCTCGGCGAGGTCGCCGAGGAGACCGGGCTGCGTCCGCCCGTGCACCGGCGTCCGAGCCACGAGGAGTGGACCGGCCTCAACGACCTGCTCCCGCACCAGCCGATGCACGTCGCCGCCGTGCTGTCGGGCAACCGCGACCCGGAGGGCTGGTGGGGTGCGGCGCGCCCGTCGTCGTGGTCGGATGCGATCGAGGTCGCCCGCGTGGTCGGCGATTCCTGTGGCCTCACGCTCGACGTGGCGGCTGGCGAGGACCCTGCGTTCCACCCCGGCCGGTGCGCGCGCATCTCGGTGGCGGGAGAGGTCGTCGGGTACGCCGGCGAGCTGCATCCTCGGGTCGTCGAGGCGAACGGGCTGCAGGAACGGACGTCGGCCCTGTGGATGGATCTCGACGCGGTGATCGCCGCGGCACCCGACGTTCGGCCGGCCCCCGTCGTGGGCACGCACCCGATGGCGAAGGAGGACCTCGCGGTGGTCGTGGACCGAGCGGTCCCCGTCGCGGACGTGCAGGCGGCACTGGTCGCCGGGGCGGGGGAGCTGCTGGAGTCCGTGCGCCTGTTCGACGTCTACGAGGGGCCACAGGTGCCCGAGGGCAGTCGGTCCCTGGCCTTCGCCCTTCGGTTCCGTGCGCCCGACCGCACGCTGGACGCTGCCGAGACGGCCGCGGCGCGTGAGGGAGCTCTCGCTGAGGCCGCCAGCCGCTGCGGGGCGACGCTCCGCTGACCTGAGTCCGCTCAGTATGCGCGTATGCGTATAGTACGGCCATGATCCGAGCGTCCGTCGCCGGCGCCTCCGGCTATGCCGGGGGCGAGCTGCTGCGCCTCCTGTCCGCCCATCCGGCCATCGACGTGGGTCCGGTGGCCGCCGGCAGCCGTGCGGGAGAGCGCGTCGGCTCGGTCCATCCGAACCTCGCCGGGCTGGCGGACCGCGAACTCGTCGCCACCGATGCTGAGGTGCTCTCCGACGCCGATGTTGTCTTTCTCGCCCTTCCGCACGGCGAGTCGGCCGCCCTCGTGGACTCACTGCCCGTCGGCCTGCCGGTGGTCGACCTCGGGGCTGACTTCCGGCTGTCCGACGCCGCGGCGTGGCAGCGGTACTACGGCGGGGACCACGCCGGCACCTGGACCTACGGCCTGCCCGAGCTTCCGGGCGCGCGTGCGTCGATCGCGGCGTCCACGCGAGTGGCCAACCCCGGCTGCTACGCCACCGCCGTCGCGCTCGCCCTCGCCCCGGTCCTGGCTGCCGGGCTGGCCGAGCCCGCGGACGTCGTCGTCGTGGCGGCCTCGGGCACGTCCGGCGCCGGTCGCAAGGCGAGTGACGCCCTCCTGGCGACCCAGGTGATGGGCTCGATGTCCGCCTACAAGGTGGGCGGGGTGCATCAGCACACCCCGGAGATGGAGCAGAGCCTCACCGCAGCCGCGGGCCGTCCGGTGACGCTGTCGTTCACCCCGCTCCTCGCGCCCATGCCGCGAGGCATCGTCGCCACCTGCACGGCGATCGCGGCGCCCGGCTGCACGGCGGAAGCGGTGCGTTCGGCCCTGCACGATGCCTACGACGACGAGCCCTTCGTTCACGTTCTCGCCGACGGCGACTGGCCCCTGACGGGCTCGGTCTCAGGCTCGAACAGCGTCCACCTGCAGTGCGCCGTCGACGCGCACTCGGGGCGCGTCGTCGTGGTGAGCGCGATCGACAACCTCGGCAAGGGCGCGGCTGGACAGGCACTGCAGAACGCGAACCTCATCCTCGGCCTCGACGAGGCGTCCGGTCTCACCGTGAACGGAGTCGCACCATGACCGTCACTTCCGCCCGGGGCTTCCGGGCCGCCGGCGTCACCGCAGGGATCAAGGCCTCAGGACGGCCCGACCTCGCGCTCGTCGTCAATGACGGACCCCTCGACGTCGCCGTCGGGGTCTTCACGGGCAACCGGTTCAAGGCCGCTCCGGTCCTGTGGTCGCAGCAGGTCGTCGCCGACGGCTCGGCGACCGCCGTGATCCTGAACTCCGGAGGGGCGAACGCCTGTACCGGACCGGCCGGCTTCGCGGACACGCACCACACGGCGGAAGGCGTCGCCTCGGCCCTGACCGCGGCCGGGGTCGAGACCGGGGCGGGTGACGTCCTCGTGTGCTCGACTGGGCTCATCGGTGAACGACTGCCCATGGACGCGGTGCTCTCCGGAGTGACTGCCGTGGTGGGTCGGCTGTCGGGCGACGGCGGGACCGATGCGTCGGTAGCGATCATGACGACCGACACCGTCCCCAAGACGGCGGAGGTCTCGATCGACGGATTCACCGTGGGCGGTATGGCCAAGGGTGCCGGCATGCTGGCCCCCGCGCTGGCCACCATGCTCGTCGTGATCACCACCGACGCGATCGTCACCCCGGAGCAGGCGGACCAGGCCTTGCGCGAGGCGACGGCACTGACCTTCGATCGCATCGACTCCGATGGATGCATGAGCACCAACGACACGGTGCTGCTGCTGGCCAGCGGCGCATCGGGGGTGACGCCGGACCCGGTGGCCTTCGTGGACGCGGTCACGAGCGTGTGCGCCGCCCTCGCTCGCCAGCTCATCGGTGACGCGGAGGGTGCGTCGAAGGAGATCGAGATCGCCGTCGAGACCGCCGCCACGCAGGAGGACGCGCTGGCGGCGGCACGGGCCATCGCGCGCAGCAACCTGCTGAAGTGCGCCATCCACGGGGAGGACCCCAACTGGGGACGGATCCTGTCCGCCCTCGGCACGACGGATGCCGCCTTCGAGCCCGACCAGGTCAACGTCGCCATCAACGGCGTGTGGGTGTGCCGCGGCGGCGGGGTCGGCGACGCCCGCGAGGGCGTCGACATGTCCGCCCGGTTGGTGCGCATCACGGTCAGCCTCAACGCGGGCCGCGAGCAGGCAACGCTGTGGACCAACGACCTGACCGCCGATTACGTCCACGAGAACTCCGCCTACTCCACCTGAGGACCACCGATGCCTGATCTGACGATCGCGTCCGCCAAGGCCGCCGTTCTGGCCGAGGCCCTGCCCTGGCTCGAGCGTTTCCACGGCGCCACTGTTGTGGTCAAGTACGGCGGGAACGCGATGACCGACGAGGCGCTGAAGGCCGGCTTCGCCGAGGACGTCCTGTTCCTGCGCTTGGCCGGACTGCGGCCCGTCGTCGTGCACGGCGGTGGCCCCCAGATCAGCGCGATGCTGGGACGACTGGGCGTGGAGTCGGAGTTCAAGGGCGGGTTGCGCGTGACGACCCCCGAGGTGATGGACGTCGTCGGCATGGTGCTCGTCGGGCAGGTCCAGCGGGAACTCGTCGGCCACGTCAACGAGCACGGACCGTACGCGGTAGGCGTCTCGGGCGAGGATGCGCACCTGTTCACCGCACAACGCCGAGGGGCGGTCGTTGACGGGGTCACGGTCGACATCGGTCAGGTCGGCGACGTCGTCGACGTGCGCCCGGACTTCGTCAGCCAGCTGCTCGACGACGGGCTCATCCCCGTCGTGTCCACCGTCGCACGCGATGCCAGCGGCGTCTCGCACAACGTCAACGCGGACACGGCGGCTGCGGCCCTCGCCGTGGCCCTCGGCGCTGAGAAGCTCGTCGTCCTCACCGACGTCGAGGGGCTCTACGCCGACTGGCCGGACCCTGCGTCCCTCATCCCGACGATCGCAGCGGGCGCCCTGCGGGAGATGCTCCCCACCCTGGAGAGCGGCATGCTCCCCAAGATGGAGGCATGCCTGAGGGCGGTCGAGGGCGGGGTGCCGCGAGCAACCGTGATCGACGGCCGGGTGCCGCACAGCCTGCTGCTCGAGGTCTTCACGGACTCCGGCATCGGCACCATGGTGCTGCCGGACGGCGCCGTGCCGGCTGCCCCATGAGCTCGTCTGACTGGGCGCCGCGGTGGCAGGCCGCCCTCATGGACAACTACGGCACCCCGCCGCTGATGCTCGTTCGCGGGCGTGGGGCCCGTGTCTGGGATGCCGACGGCAACGAGTACGTCGACCTGCTTGCGGGGATCGCCGTCAACTCCCTCGGGCACGCCGATCCCCGAGTGGTCGCCGCCGTGTCGGAGCAGCTCGGGACTCTCGGCCACACGAGCAACCTGGCCGCCACCGAACCTGCGATCGCCCTGGCAGAGAGACTGGTCGGGCTCGTCGGCGACGCGACCAGCCGCGTGTTCTTCTGCAACTCGGGTGCGGAGGCCAACGAGGCGGCGTTCAAGCTCGCCCGGCTCACCGGGCGCGCGGGAATGGTGGTGGCGCAGAACAGCTTCCACGGGCGGACGATGGGCTCGCTCGCCCTGACAGCGCAACCGGCCAAGCAGGATCCGTTCCGTCCGCTCCCCGGCGACGTGACCGTGGTGCCCTACGGGGATCCCGACGCGCTGCGCGAGGCGGTCACGGATGCGACGGCCGCGATCGTCCTCGAGCCGATCCAGGGTGAAGGGGGCGTGATCGTCCCGCCGCCCGGCTACCTCGCCGCGGCACGATCCGCGGCCGACGCGGTCGGCGCCCTCCTCGTGCTCGACGAGGTTCAGACCGGGATCGGTCGCACGGGCACCTGGTTCGCCTGGCAGCAGGACGGCGTCGTTCCCGACGTCATGACGCTGGCCAAGGGCCTCGGCGGAGGGCTGCCGATCGGCGCGGTGGTGGCGACCGGGCGTGCGGCGGGGCTCTTCGGACCGGGGTCCCATGGCTCGACCTTCGGCGGCAACCCGGTCAGCTGCCGTGCGGCCCTCGCCGTACTGGACGCGATCGAGAGGGACCAGCTGCTCGCGCGAGCCACTGCCCTGCACGCTCGCCTGGCCCTCGACCTCGTCGACAGGTCACATGGGCTGGCGACCCACGTGCGCGGTCGCGGGCTCCTCCTGGCGGTCCAGCTGACGTCGCCTCCCGCGGCCGAACTCGAGCGCGCGGCGCGGGAGGCCGGGCTCCTCGTCAACGCGGTCGCGCCGGATGCCATCCGGCTTGCGCCACCGCTGGTGATCAGCGACGACGACCTCGACGTGGCTTTGGACCGCTGGGAGTCCGCGTGCCAGAAGGTGGCCGAGGGACGACGGCGCGAGGAGGCGGGCGCCTCGTGACGAAGTCCGGCGGCTCGCCGAGGACCGCCACCGCGCGCCGGTCCCGGGTGGCGGCTCTCATCGCCACCCACGCCATCGCGTCGCAGGAGGAGCTCGGGCACCTGCTCGCCGAGGAGGGCATCCACGTCACCCAGGCCACCCTCTCGCGCGATCTGTTGGCCTTGGGTGCCACGAAGACGCCGGACCCGTCGGGTCGACAGCACTACGCCCTCGACGCCGTCGCCGCGACGGACACGTCCATTCCGGTCGCGGGTGCCGACCCGGCTCTCGCGAAGGTCGTCGCTGACCTGCTCGTGCGAGCGGAGGCGGCCGGCAACATCGCCGTCCTGCACACGCCACCGGGCGCCGCCCAGTTCCTTGCCGGGCATGTCGATCGCATCGCCGCGTTCGACAGCGTCGGCTCCGTCGCGGGTGACGACACCGTCATCATCGTCATGCGTACGCCGGGGGAGGCTGACGAGCTCTGCTCTACGCTCCTTCGGATGGCCGATCAGAGGAGATCGTCGTGATGAACGACCAGCCGACCGACTCGCCCGCTCCTGACGTCGCCGGGCCG
>JAHECS010000050.1 GCA_024641635.1 Actinomycetes bacterium
CTGAAAATCGGAAGGTCGGCGGCTCTACCCCCGCCCTGGCCGCCGATTCCGCTGCATGGCCATGACGTTGTTCCCTCAAGGCCTCGCTTGAGCGACGCCTGCCGGAACCCCCTGGGCGCCTTGATCGCACCGTCGGCCACGTCGCGCGCACCATCAGCACACCAGGAGTCTGCCGTCGATCGCCCGTGAATGGCCGCCGACTGTTCATGCGCCCCGTGGCCCGCGTGCCAAGCGGCCGGAATCCACCCAGAATGGGAACGTGACGCCCTCGACCTGCCTCGTGACCGGTGCGACCGGCTACGTCGGCGGGCGTCTCGTTCCCGCGCTGCTGGCCCAGGGACATCGCGTGCAGGTCCTGGCGCGGCATCCGGAGCGGCTGCGCGACCGCCCCTGGTTCAGCGACGTCGAGGTGATCGCCGGCGACGCCACCGACGAGAGCTCACTTGCCACGGCGATGGCAGGGGCCGACGTCGCCTACTACCTGCTGCACTCGATCCAGGAGGGCCGCGGTCTCGAGACGGCCGAGCGCGCCATGGCGACGGCGTTCGCCAGTTGTGCTCGCGCCAGCTCGCTGCGGCGCATCGTCTATCTCGGTGGGCTCGCGCCCGACATCCCTAGCAGCGAGATGTCACCGCACATGCGCTCGCGCGTCGACGTCGGCGCGACGCTGCGCACCTCGGGCGTGCCGGTCGCCGAGCTGAGGGCGGCTGTCATCATCGGATCGGGGTCGGCGTCGTTCGAGATGCTGCGATACCTCACCGAGCGCCTGCCAGCCATGATCACGCCGAGGTGGGTGCGAAGCCGTACCCAGCCGATCGCCATCCGCGACGTGCTCCGCTACCTCGTGGGCGCGATCGACATGCCCAGAGAGGTCAACCGCGCGTTCGACATCGGCGGGCCGCAGGTCGTGACGTACCAGGACATGATGCAGAGGTACGCGCGCGTTGCCGGACTGCGGCCGCGCCTGATCCTGCCCATCAACCTGCTGACGCCGAACCTCTCCAGCCACTGGGTCAATGTCGTCACGCCGGTCCCCAAGGCGATCGCCCGCCCCCTCGTGCTGTCGCTACGTCACCCCTCGGTGTGCCACGAGCACGACATCGCGCAGTGGATCCCCGATCCGCCCGAAGGCCTGCTGCCCTTCGACGAAGCCGTGCGGCTCGCCCTCCTCCAGATCCAGGACGCCCAGGTGGCCACGCGCTGGTCCGGCGCGTCGGTGCCCGGCGCCCCCAGCGACCCCCTGCCGAGTGACCCCGATTGGGCCGGCGGCTCGCTCCTGGAGGATGTGCGAGAGATGCGGTCCACCGCATCCCCGGAAGAGCTGTGGGCCGCCCTCGAGCGGATCGGCGGCGACAACGGCTGGTACTCGTCCGACTTCCTGTGGGAAGTGCGCGGACTCATCGACCGGCTCGCGGGCGGGGTGGGCCTGCGGCGCGGTCGCAGGGACCCACAGCTCCTCGCGGTCGGCGACGTGGTCGACTTCTGGCGGGTCGAGGAACGGATCGCACCCAGCCTCCTGCGGCTCCGGGCGGAGATGAAGAACCCGGGGCTGGCGTGGCTGGAGTTCTCCGTCGAGCCCGACGGCACCGGTTCTCGCCTCAGGCAACGGGCCGTCTTCTACCCGCGCGGCCTGGCCGGGCAGGCCTACTGGTGGTCGGTCGCCCCGTTCCACGCGTTCGTCTTCCCGCCGATGATCCGCCACATCGTGGAGCGGGCCGAGAGCACCCAGCAACAGTCTGGACGAGTCAGGACATAGGCAGAGACACGCATGGCTACGTGGTCGATTCGACCTTCTGCTTGAGGAGCTGCATCCGCTTCTTGATGTCCGACATCCCCACAAGTGGGAACAGGATCGGCACCATGATCGCGTTCATCCCCTTCATCTGCGGGAAGGCGATCACGAAGGTCACCTCGGTGCCGCCGTCGACAGCCTTGAGGTCGAAGGTGTTGACGAAGGTTCCGTTGCTGTCGGTGGCGTCGAGTGCGAAGTGGGTCATGGGTACGACCTGTGTGATCTCCACGTCGTTCTCGTGGTTGCTGTCGTTCGGCGGCACCCAGCCGACCGACCGGTAGCGACTCCCGGCGGCGTTGGGTTCGCCCGAGACGAGCTCGACTCGGTAGGCCTTGGGAGACCAGTCGGCGTGCTTGGTGACGTCCGCGATCCACGGCCAGACGGTCTCGGGTGGCGCTGCGATGGTGACGGCGACGGTACCTTTCGTGGCCATGTCGACCTCCCTAGGGCGGCAACGCTACGCCGCGGAGGCGCCCCGCGGAAGTGCTGCGTCCTCACACGTGAGCGACGCCCACGGCCATTGCCCTGCGCCGCGGTGCGCGGGATCATGGCCGCGGTCAAGCGGGGTCCGCTGCGAGGTGCGCATGGTCGATGAATCGGTGCGGTCGCTGGCACTGTGGACCGCAATCGTCGGCACCGTGGCGCTCGCAGCCCTTGTCCTGATGTTCGCGGGACTCGGTTTCCTCGGACCGGTCAACGACGTCCTGGGCGCGGTCACCGGGACGCTGGCGATGCTGCTGGCCTTCGCTGCGCGCGACCTGCTGCCCGCCGGCCTCGCGCTTCGCTGGCTCGCGCTGGCGTCCGCCGTCGTGGGCGCGATCCTCATCGTGATCGGCTCACTCCTCGTGCTGACCGGGCGCACCGGTTGGTACCTCGCCGGACTGTGGTCGGGGCTTGGGTGGGGCGTCCTCGGCGTGTGGTTCCTCGTCCTCACGCTGACGCTCTTCGGCAGCACGAGTTGGCCGGGGTGGCTCGGCTGGCTCGGCGTCGTTGCGGCCGTTCTTCTCCTCGTGGGCCTCGCGGTGGCGCCGGGCATCCTCTCCGGCATCGACGACTGGGATTCGGCAGGCCCGAGCCTCGTCGTGCCCCAGGCGCTGGGCTACCTCGGGTCCCTTCTGCTCTTGGTCTGGTGCTACGGAGTCGGCCGCTCCAGCGGGTGACCCTCCCCCGGCCAGGCCGGATCGGCAGGGCCCAACGCGCCTGCCGAACCCAGCCTGAGACGAATCAGACCGCGCGCCAGATCTCGTCGCGAACTGATCCGGGAATGAAGTTCTCGGCGGACTTCGCCAGCATCTCCACGTAGACCGGGTCGGACATGAGCGACATCATCATCGCGTCGAAGTCCGCCAGGCTCTCGTGGCGAGTCGACCAGCCGACGCGGTTGGGGTTGCCCCCGATCGGCATGGCGACCGCCACGTCAGCGCCCGTCTTCGTGGTGATGTAGGCGCTGACTTCCTTCGCGAAGGCGAGCGTGCTGGCCAGCTTGCCGGGGGCGATAGCAGCGGTTCGGTAGAAGGCGATCATGGTTCCTCCAGAAGTACGGCCGCCCACGCGGTCTGCGGGGCTGCTCCCTGCCCAGGAGCGGTGAGGTGAGGCTTACCTGAGTCTGGGCACTCGCGAGGCTACGCCCGCGCCCGCCGACACGCCAGACCGTCAGACCTGCTCGAGGGAGGCGACGTCTGCGGTGGAGTAGCGCAGCCGCTCGGAGAGGCTCCGGGCGATGGCCATCGCCAGGCTGGCGCAGGCCTCGGGTGAGGCGTCCCAGAGCTCGCTGAACGCTTCGGGAGACAGCACGAAGCAGATGGTCGGCTCGATGGCGACGATGCGGGTCGAACGCGGCCGACCGTCGACGAGGGCCAGCTCACCGAAGGACGAGCCGCTGGCGATGGTGCTCAGTCGCCTCCGCCCGCCGCGGCCTCCCAGACGCACGTCGGCTGCGACCTGGCCTGCGCCGACGAAGTAGAGCCCGTCCGACTCGTCGCCCTCCTCGAACACCACGGTCCCCGCATGGAACACCTTCGTCACGATGCGGGTCTCGATCGCGGTGACGATCTCCTCGGGCAGGCCTCGCAGGAGGTCCTGTTCGGCGAGGGGCACGAGCTCCTCGGGCAGCGCGTCGTCGAGTCCGTGCTCATGGAGCAGCTGGGTCTCGGCCCACTCGAGCGCGCCGTCGGCGTCGGAGAACCGCGGGCATCGAGGAGCGAGTTCACGGACGGCCACGCGAGCACCCTGCGACCGTGGCTCGACGATGCCCACGACGCCTCCGTCGATCGTGAGTTGCGAGATGAGCCCGTCGAGGAGGGCGAGGGCAGCCCTGTCGATGCGGGTGACGCGGCGCATGTCGATCACCACCCAGCGGGCCTTGTCGTCCTCGAGGACGATTCGGACGAGAGGCTCGACGGCCGCGAAGCCCTCGTCTCCCCCCAGCTCGTAGGCGACGATCTCAGCGCCGTGCGCGTCGAGGACGCCGCGCTGGGCCTGGCTTCTCAGGCGCCGTGAGCGGACAGTGTCGGCACGGTAGGTGCGCCGCAGGCTCGAGCGGACCCGCTCCCCCGGCAGGAGCAGGTGCAGCCCCAGCCGCTCGGAGATGCGTTCGCACGCGGCGACTCCGCGCACGCTGTTGCCCTGAGGATCAAGCCGCGGACTGTGGGCCGCGAGGCCCAGCTGGCCCGGAAGGACGGCCCCGACCGCGCCGCTCACGCCGCTCTTGGCAGGCAGGCCCACTCGGTAGAGCCACTCGCCGGAGTAGTCGTACATGCCGCACGTGGCCATGACAGTGAGGACCGAGGCGACGACGTCGCGAGGGATGACCTCGACGCCCGTGAGCGGGTTGACCCCGGCGTTCGCGAGGGTCGCCGTCATCACGGCGAGGTCCCGAGCGGTGACGACAACCGAGCACTGCCTGAAGTAGTTGGCGATCTGCTGCTCGACGTCCTCGTCCAGCAGACCTGCCGACCGCATGAGGTAGGCGATGGCGCGGTTGCGGTGGCCCGTGGCGCTCTCCGACTCGAAGACGCTCTCGTCGACGGTCAGGGGGCGACCGGCGAAGGCGGACAGCCCGCTCAGCAGCCTCTCGAACTGCTCCTCGCGAGTCGCGCCAGCCACCATGGTCGTTGTGACGATGGCTCCGGCGTTGACCATCGGGTTGTGTGCGCGGCTGGTGAGGTCGTCGAGGCTGATCGTGTTGAACGGGTCCCCGGTCGGCTCGGCGCCGACCTTGGCGAGCACGGCCTCGGGCCCGCTGTCGGCGAGGGCGAGCGCATAGATGAACGGCTTGGACACGGACTGGATGGTGAAGGGGACGAGGTCGCCCGCGGTGTACACGTCACCGTCCAGAGTGGCGACGGCGAGGCCGCAGATCGACGGGTCGGCCTTCGCCAGCTCAGGGATGTAGGTCGCGACCTCCCCGTCGTCGAGGTCCTGCACCTCGGCGTAGACCTCGTCGAGGAGCCGATGGATCGGATTCGCGGCCGCCGGGTGCACCCGGCGACGGTAGTCGGCCCTCGTTACGGAGCCGTTACGCAGGTCGGAAGGTCGGCGGTTCGCCCCTGCGCGTGGCCCATGGACCCCTGGACGTGGCCAACGACGCTCTCCGACGCCCGGCCCCCTCTTGCCGCCACTGGTAGCGTCGCAATCACCCAATAGCCCCAAGGTCGGTCACGGCTGGGGCCGGATGGAGTCGCCGTGGGCTGGGAGTCATCAGGTCAGGCGTGGGGTTCTCGTGCACTGGACTGGGCGTACCTGTTCGAGCCGTACGCTCGCCCGGCGAACACGGCGGTGTTCGACCAGTGCCACGTCACGAGCGGCACGCGAATCCTCGACGTGGGCTGCGGCTCGGGCTTCGCCCTGGGCCTCGCCGCCAGCAGGGGGGCGCACGTCGCTGGACTTGACGCGTCGTCGGCCCTGCTCGACATTGCCCGGGCGCGCACCCCCGACGCCGACCTGCGCCTGGGTGACATGAACGCGCTGCCCTGGGACGACGACACGTTCGACGTCGTGACCAGCTTCAACGCGATCTGGGCTGGATGCGAGACAGCAGTCGCCGAGGCCGCGAGAGTCCTGAAGCCGGGCGGGATGTTCGCCATGACCTTCTGGGGGCCGCCCAAGAGGCTCGGACTCCTGCCGTACTTCATGACGATCGCCGCGAACTCGCCCGACTCCCATGTCATGGCAACCCTGGGCCAGTCCGACACCGGGCGGCCCGGAGTCGCCGAGGCGATGATCGAGTCGGCTGGTCTGCAGGTACTGGAGCGTGGAGCGGTAGCCGTCACCAACGAGTTCCCCGACCTGGACACCTTCACCCGCGGCGCGATCGCCGCCGGACCATCCTTCCCCGCCGTCGAGCAGATCGGCGAAGAAGCCTTCCGGCAAGCGCTCGAGGCAGCGTTCGCGGACGCGGTCGTTCCGGGTCTCGGGCTGCGCATCACCAGTGAGTTCGGCTGGGTCTCCGCCAGGAAGTAGCGGCACGCATCGGGCGGCCAGGAACGACATCAGCGCCTCGATACCGGTCACACCGCCAGCGGATGGTCCCCCGGGACGTGCGACAGCACCTCCAAGCCGCCTGCCCACCGCTGCCCCTCCGCTCCACGCGCGCGTCGGTACAGTTCCAGCCCCGAGGAATGGGAGCCCTCATGCCGCACTACCTCATCTTCTTCAATCAGAACTGGGTGGGCGATCACTCCGAGGAGTGGTTCATGTCCCGCGGTCCTCTCGCCCGAGCCGTGGTCGACGAGATGCGTGCCGCGGGGGTGCTCGTCTTCGCAGGAGGCCTGGAGGACTTCAACGAGGCCTTCTCGGCAGATGCCACCAGCGGGACCCTGCAGTTCCGGGAAGGCCCCTACGCCCGCGTCCCCGACTACCTCGGCGGGATGACGATCGTCGAGGCGGCCGATGACGAGGCGGCCAGGCATTGGGCGGGGAAACTCGCCGTGGCCTGCGGCTGGCCGCAGGAGGTTCGGCGCTTCGGACGTGACGCCGAGGTCGCCCGGCCCTGACCTCGCACGAGTGACTTCGACCGAGGGGGAACGCCTGTGACCGTGCTCCGGCCGCGCCTCGAGACCGCCAAAGCCGAGTTCGACGACGAGCTGGCCCGACGCTTCGCGGCCCTCCCGGATTCGACGCTCGACCGACTCCAGTCAACGCTCGGGCGGCTGCGCTCCGCACGCCCGGAAGGCGATCCCGCCGGCCGATCTCAGGTACCCGGCGCCTGATCCGACCTCACGTGTCGATGTTGGGGTTGCCCGCAGGCAGCGGCACCGGGTGCTCCGGCGGATCGGGAAGGGCGATGCCGGACGTCACTCCCAGTTCGGCGGAGACCTGCACGAGCTCGCCGACGTCGAGCATTCGCCAGCCGCTCTCGCCATCCAGCTCCTCCGATGCGACGACGACCGAGGGTCGCGTCTGCAGGTCATCGCTGTGCACCGACGACGTGGCGTCGCGCGCGTGCATCCCCACGGCAGATGGCCCGGCGGATGCGGACGGCGTACTAGGCCCGGCGGGACGCTCGATGATGTGCAGCGCGTGCGTACCCGGGTAGCGAAGCGCCCACATCTCGTGCGGCGTGATCACGACCGTGTTGAGCGACGTGACGGGGAGGTGGCTGGCGATCCACCTCGCGGCAGCGGCAATCCCAGCGCCCACGTCACCGCCATGCGAGTCGATCTGCTGGGTGATCAGCGCGAAGTAGCGCTCAGAGTCGGTGTCGCCGCTGACGAGATCCCGGTAGTCGCCCAGCTGTGCCTCCAACGCGGGAAGGTCCCCGAAGCCGCCGTTGTGGGCCATCAGGCGTCCGTCCATGGAGAAGGGATGCGTGTTCTCGAGGCTCACGGTCCCTGTCGACGCCAGCCGCACGTGCGCGACGAACGTGCACGCCTCGATCGCCAGCGCTTCCCGCACGAAGGCGGCATCGCGGTAGGCAGCCTCGGGCCGCTTGTCCACGACCGCTGAGCCGTCCGCGCGGAAATACCCGATGCCCGAGCCATCCACGTTGCGACGGCTCTCCACCTCCAGGGAGTCGGGCGCATCCACGAGCCAGAACGTGGCATGAACAGGGTGCATTCCGGCCGACAGGCCCAGCAGACGACACATGCCCGCCCCCAACAGCGCAGCACACGCGGGCGGCGTGCTGCTGTGATGGCACG
>JAHECS010000033.1 GCA_024641635.1 Actinomycetes bacterium
GCGGTAGCCCCGCGTGACGTAGCGCACCGGGACGAGACCGGTTCCTGACTCCTGAGCCCCCTCGGCCAGCGCACGCACCCGGGCGACCAGGTCGGTGCGCCGATCGGCGGGCAGCGCGATCGCATAGCTACGGGACGCGATCATGTCGACGACGGCGTCGATCGAGACTCGGTTCGTCCACGAGAGCTCCATCGTCTCCATCGGGGAGAACGGCGGACCGACGACCGGCTCGTAGGACGCGTCGGGACTGCTCCCGAACTGCTGCAGAAGCGTGCTCAGCTCGTGGATCCACGGATCGTCCTCGTCTCGGTCGTTCCAGACCAGCCCGAGGCTGCCTCCCGTCCGCACGACCCGCGCGGCCTCGGGCACCGCCCGCGCGGGATCGACCCAGTGCCAGGCCTGCCCCGCAACGATGGCGTCGGCGAAACCGTCGGCCAGGGGCAGGCTCTCACCCGTTCCCGCCAGCACCGTGACGTCGGGGAGCCGGCTCGACAACGCGGCGCGCATCGCCGGGTCCGGCTCGACGGCGACCACGGTGGCGACCCGGCCGGTGAGTGCCCGCGTCAGCTTGCCGGTTCCGGCCCCCAGATCGACGACGACGTTCGGCGCGTCTGCGAGGAGCCACTCGACGACCTCGCCGGGGTACTCCGGACGACCGCGCTCGTAGGCCTCGGCTGCCTCGCCGAAGCGGAGGCCGGACGGATCAGCTCCCGGCACGCGACCGGCCAGCCGCGAGCAGCAGGGTGTCGAGCCCGCGGACAACGCCGACGACGTCCCCAACGGCACGAACGGCGAGCAGCGTGCCGGCCACGTAGGGAGCCGGCGTGCCGCCGGCGTCGTGCCGGATGACCAGGCGCTCGTCGGGCGCCGCGAAGACGACCTCGGTCGAGACGACGAAGCTGGGCAGGCGCAGGGAGTGGACGCGCGTGCCGCCGATGTCGGCCCCGCGGGCCTCGGGATGACCGATGGTCTCCTCGACAGGGACGGCGTACTCGTGCGTCGACACCGAGCCCAAGCGCTCGGCAAGCTCACGGGCCGTCCCGCTCGGAGCATCGCGCTTGCCCGCTGACGCGTAGTCGATGACCTCTCGCTGCGTGAGGAACGGTGCCACGAGCAGAGCAGCCGCCTGCGCCATGGCCGCGGTGACCGAGAAGTTGCCGGCTGCCACCACGCCGACGCCCGCGGTCCGGGCTGCCGCGTCGATGTCCGCGAAGTCCGCGGCGGACAACCCGGATGTGCCGACGACTGAGTGGACGCCGCGCTCGATGGCGGCCATGACGTTCGCCTTGACGACTGCGGGTCCGGTGTAGTCGACCAGCACGTCAATGCCGTCGAGGGAGCTCGGGACGTGAGCCGCGATGGCGATGCCGGTCTCGGGAAGGCCGAGCACCTCGCCGAGGTCACTTCCCGCCGCGGAACGCGAGACACCGCCACCGAGGGTGAGATCCGGCGCCGCGGCCACCGCCTGGGCGATGGCGCGCCCGGTCCACCCCGTCACCCCGGCGATGCAGACCGAGATCATGGGCGACGTCCCGAGATGTCGAGCACGCGCAGCTCGAGCGGCGCGTCGTCAGGCACCGTGCCGCTGCGGCCGGCACCGAACATCCCACTGCCTGCCATGAGCCCCTCCATGGGCGACAGGATGTCCCACAGGACGGCGGCCACCTCGGGGTCGATCGACTCGTCTGCTCCGATCGCGCGCGCGAGATCCCAGCCGTGCAGCGCGTACTCCGTGATGCGAAAGACCAGAAGCATCTGGCCCGGCATCTCCTGGGCCGGATGAGCGACCATCCGCTGCAGCGCGCCAGGCTGCGCGAACGCCTCGGCCATCTCCACCCGGCTCTGCTCGAACGCCGCCACCGGATCCACGTCGTCCTTGGCCCGGGCGAACTGCGCGAGCCCCTCCTCGCGGCTGCCACCGTCGAGGATCACCGTTGCCATGCGGTTTCCGCCGATGACGTGATCGACGAGTTGGCGCACGTTCTGCCCGTCGTTGGGCGTGGGGTCCTGCCACTGGCCCTCCTGCACCTGGGCGAGGGTGAGGCCGAAGGTTTGGGCAGCACGGTCGAGAGCGGTCAGTGGGTCCATTGCCGAAGGCTAGTGGCGCCTCACGGACCGGGCTAGGGTCGAGGGCGTGACCGAGCACCTGCATGTGTGCCCGCTGTGCGAGGCGACATGCGGTCTCGCGATCTCCGTGGACGACGGTGAGGTGGCGGGCGTTCGCGGCGACGACGAGGACGTCTTCAGCCACGGCTACGTGTGCCCCAAGGGCACCCTCATCGGACAGCTTCACGATGACCCGGATCGCCTCCGCACTCCGATGATCCGTGACGCGGGCGGGCGGCTCGTCCCCGCGACCTGGGAGGCGGCCTTCGACCTCATCCACGAGAGGCTGCGCAGCGTCGTCACCGAGCACGGGACGGAATCCCTCGCCGTCTTCCTCGGCAACCCGAACGTCCACAACGTGTCCAGCACCCTCTACCTGCCGGCCCTGCTGCGGGCGCTCGGCACTCCCAACCGGTTCACGGCGAGCACGGTCGACCAGTTCCCCAAGCAGGCGGCCTCGGCCCTCATGTTCGGCACCGGCCTGTCCGTGGCCGTGCCCGACATCGACCGCACCGACTACCTGCTGATCCTCGGGGCCAACCCCTTGGTGTCCAACGGTTCGATGATGACGGCCGCCGACATGCCGGGCCGTATCCGCGCCCTCCGGACCCGCGGCGGCCGCCTCGTCGTCGTCGATCCGGTCCGCACGCAGACGGCCCGGGCCGCCGACGAGCACCTGGCGATCCGGCCGGGGGGCGACGCCTTCCTCCTTGCCGCCATCGCGCACACCCTTGTGACGGAGCGACTCACGGACCTCGGGGCGGCCCACGCGCACCTTGCCAACGAGTCGCTCGCCGCCGTGCAGAGCGCGGTCGATCCCTTCACCCCCGAGGCCGTCCAGCCGCTGACGGGTGTCGAGGCCGGGACCATCCGGCGGATCGCCCGGGAGCTGGCCGCAGCGCCGTCCGCCGCGGTGTACGGGCGCATGGGCACCACGACCACGGGTCTGGCCCTCGCTGACGGGTCGACGCTGCCAGTGGGCACGGTCGCGTCGTGGCTCATCGACGTTGTGAACGCCCTGATCGGAGCGGTGGACTCCCCAGGGGGCGTCATGTGGGCGCTGCCTGCCTTCGGCGGGCCGACCACCGAGGGCACTCCCGGCGTTGGCCGCGGCGCCACGATCCCGGGTCGTCGTCGGACCCGGGTGCGGGGCCTGCCCAGTGTCTTCGGCGAGTTCCCGGCCGCCGCGCTGGCGGAGGAGATCGACACTCCCTCCGAGGACGGCAGACGCCTCAGGGCGCTGATCACGATCGCCGGCAACCCGGTCCTGTCCACCCCCGACGGCAGACGGCTCGACCGTGCCCTCGACTCCCTCGACCTGATGATCAGCCTCGACGGCTACGTCAACGAGACGACCCGGCACGCGCACGTCATCCTGCCGCCGCCGTCCCCCCTCGCGCGCACGCACGTCGACGTTGTCTTCGCCAACCTCGCAGTTCGCAACACGGTTCGGTACTCCCCCCCGGTACTGCAGCCCGGCCCGGGCGAGCGCGACGAGTCGGACACCATCATGCGCCTCACAGCCATCGCGTTCGGGATCGTCACGGGCTCGACCGAGCCGCGCGCCGAGGACGTCGACGACCTCGTTGCCCTCACGGTTGCCCAGCAGGCGGTAGCCGACGAGGCATCCCGGGCTCATGGCCTCGACGCCGGGGACCTGCTGGCGGCCGTCGCGCCGCTGCGCGGCGTCGACCGCCTGCTCGACCTGCGCCTGCGGTCCGGCCCCTACGGAGACGGGTTCGGGCGCCACCCGGAGGGCCTCACCCTGGCTCGGGTGCGCTCGGCCCCGCACGGCATCGACCTCGGTCCTCTCCGGCCCCGGCTGCCCGAGGTGCTCCGCACGGCATCGGGACGGATCGAGCTCGCACCCGCCCAGCTGGTGGCCGCACTCGGTGCGCTCGCGCCACTGCTCGACGAGGCTCCCCCCGAGCCGTCGCTCGTGCTCGTGGGCAGGAGGCAGCTGCGCAGCAACAACTCGTGGATGCACAACGTCCCGGGGCTCTCCGGCGGATCCAACGCCTGCACAGTCCAGCTGCATCCGGACGACGCAGCCCGGCTCGGGATCACCGACGGCATGACCGTCCGCGTCTCGACAGAAGTCGGTGCGGTCACCGTTCCGGCGGAGGTCACCGATCGGGTCCGAACCGGGGTCGCGTGCATGCCGCACGGCTGGGGCCATGCGGCGCCGGACGTGTGGGGGACGACGGCGAGGGCACGCGCCGGAGCGAACGTCAACGAGCTCGTCACGTCCGCGGCCGTCGACGTGCTCTCCGGCACGGCCGTGCTCGGTGGGATGGCGATCCAGGTCACTCCGGCCTGAACCGCTCCTACTCTGGCCGAGTGATCGTGACCCCCGGTGTCGAGCCGCCTGCGGCGCCGTGGCGCGCACGCGCACTGCAGACCGTGGTCGACGACTTGCTCTCGCGCCTGCCTTCTGCGGGGTCGCGCCCCGTCATCCTTGCCATCGACGGCCGCTCCGGCGGCGGGAAGTCGACGGTGGCAGCACGGGTGGCGGCGCACATCCCCGGCGCCGTGATCGTGCACACCGACGACGTGGCCTGGTACGAGTCCTTCTTCGACTGGGACGTGCTGCTGGCCGAGGGGATACTCGAGCCGCTCCGACGTGGCGAGGCCGTGAACTTCCGGCCGCCGGCCTGGGACGAGCGCGGTCGCGAGGGTGCGATCCGCGTCGACGCGGACGCCTCCGTCCTCATCCTCGAGGGCGTGGGATCAAGCCGGCGCTCGCTAACTCCTCACATCGACGCCTCGGTGTGGGTGCAGTCCGACCTGTCCGAAGCGCGGCGGCGCGGGATCGAACGTGATGGCGGCGACGACGCGGCGGCATCGTTCTGGGACGAGTGGACGGCCCAGGAGGAGCCGTTCCTCGCCGAGGATCGCCCGTGGGAGCGTGCCGACCTCGTCGTGTGCGGTACGCCGCACCTCTCGGGCGTCCCGCAGGCTGCCGCCACGCACGTGATCGTCGGTCGCTCGCTCAGTCGATGACGACGCGCCGCTCCCCAGCGGAGATCCAGTCACGCAGGGCCGCGCGCGACAACGTCCGGTGCCCGCAGTCGCACCACGCCGGAAGTTCGTCAAGCGGCTCCCCGTCGGCGTCGAGCAGGTCGAACCAGCGCTCGGGCTCGGCCGATCCATGCGGCTTGTCCGGCAGGTCCATCTGCCCATGGGAGTGCGGACGCACGGTCGCCACGTAGACACGTCCGACGGCGGTGTCGTAGACGAAGGCGACATGGTGACCTTTCGCGCACTGCACCTGCAGGCGGACGCGATCATGACCGCCGTGCGGCAGTACCTTCCAGGCGCGTTGTGCGGACTGACTGCGGTCGAGATGGTTGAGGGTCTCGATCATGGGACTCATCTCCCTCCGGGTGCGCTCGGTCGCCCAAAGCACCCCTTTCAGGGTAGCCCCGTCGAGTCGCTGTCGCGCAGGGCCGAAGGCCGCCTACAGCCACTTGCCGTACAGGAGGTCCTCCGGCTGGGCGATCTCCGCGGCTACAGGCACCCCGCGGAACTTCGACATGATGGCCTTCGCCCACACCGCTGCCTTCGGGACGAGCTCCCGCTCGGCCGTCTGCATCCGGTCGCGGACGAGCAGCACCCCGAGGTCGGCCCCCGGGTACCGGTACTCGTTGACGCCGTAGACGCGCAGGTAGAAGGCCTCGTCGTGGCCCGTGACGTTGTGCCAGTCGGTCTCCATGCGCACGAAGCTGACCTCGCCGTTCTCGTCCATGCGCCACAGCCCGCTGGGAGGAGCCTCGGTGATGATCTCCACCTCGTCGGTCGTCTGCTTGAGGACGAGCTGGCTCCACCTGTCGAACTCACGCCAGCGGGCCTGGATGAACTCGACGTCGCACTCCCAGTCCACGTCCATGAACTCCAGCATGTGGAACATGAACAGGGGTGCACCGCCATAGCGGGAGGTGATGAGGTTCGTGAGCGGAGACGCCCCCGAGATACGCGGGTTGATCTCGCCGAGGTACACCGACTCGTCGTCGAGGTCGATGAGGTAGTCCATGCAGAAGACCCCGCGGTACCCCTCCTCGTAGAGCCGGTTGCCGAGCTTGGCGGCCATCTCACGGATCTTCGACTGGTTCTTCATCCCGAACGAGATGGGCGCGCAGTCGTTGCCGCACCATCCGCCCTTGTACGGCGTGAGCTCCGGGAATCCGGTGAGGTCGACCTGCACGGGACCGACGAGGGTGCCGTGCCGGGTCGCGCACGCCTCGACGGTGCCGGGCAGGTGCCGGATGTTCTTCATCACCTTGAGGTCCTCGCCGACGAGGTTCTCGGCGTTCTTGTCCCAGTCCTCCTGCGTCTCGATGAAGAACGTCGTGCGTCCCGAGTCGCCGTACGGCAGCTGGACGACGAGTCGCCTCCCGAGCCCCGCCTGCTCGGCCTGCGCCATGAGGTCGTCGAACGACTCTGCGCGGGTCATGACGTTGGGGGCGCTCGGCACGCCTGCCTCGTTGCCCAGTCGCGTCGTCTCGATCTTGGAGTCGATGCGCTCGCGCAGCTCCCGTGGTGGCAGGGCGATGGTCAACCCGAGCTGCTTCGCAAGGCGCTCCGTCTCGTCGTCGAACATGACGAACACGACGTAGCCCGGGCCGAGCTCGGTGACGTGGTCGATGACCTCCTTGTGCCCGAGCAGGTAGCTGTTGACGGACTCGAACGTCTCGAACTCGCGAGGCCCTGCGTGGCTCGGGACGAAGATATGGTCGTGCGCGCCGTCGAACGAGTCGAAGTAGCAGACGTAGCGCATGGCGCTGATGAAGTCGTCGATCCCGAGGATGTTGTAGGCGGTCGGCGAGACGAAGTAGATGGGGGTCGTGTTCTCTCGGAAGAAGCGGTAGATCTCCGACAGCCCGCGCAGGGTCGGTCGCTCAGGGGCCTCGGTCACGGTTGGTACCTCCCTGTCTCCTGGGGCCTCGGGGGTGGCTGACGGGTCCTCGGTGCTCGGTTCGCTTCCGCCGTCAGGGCGCGGACGGAGCACCGCTGTGAGGCGGTCCCACCATCCGCGGACATCGAGGCTGAGCACACCCGGACTCTAGGGGCTTTCGCCTCGGCGCACCTGCAGTCCCGCCAGACGGCTACGCCACGAACGGCGTCGCAGCCGGTCGGTGCACCTCGGTTCGCAATGCGCTCAGGTCCGGCAGCAGAGCCGCCACCGTCCGGGGTCGTTCCCCCTGCCCGTCACCGTGGACGCTCAGGACCCAGTGGTCATCGGGCCACAGCAAGGTCATGGTGCCCGTGCTCGGCTCGTAGGAAGCGGTGTACACCGTGCCCCACGTGCTCTCGATCAGCGGCCGGAACAGCGGCGGCCGGAGGAAGGCCGACACGAGGTCGCCGCCCTCCAGCAGCGGGAAGGAGACCATCGACGCCAGGTACTCCTCGCGCGCGACGGTGTTGCAGTACTCCGCATGCCGGGGCCACTCGGTCTCCCCCTGACGGTTGGCCGTGAACGCGAAGGCGCTCGTCCAGGCGGGTCGGTCCGGAGCAAGGTGGACGACGCGCCGATCGCCCAGGGCGTCGACCACCGCGACGTTGTACGACATCTGGACGGGCAGGTCGGACAGCCGGGCGACTGCTTCGGCGGTGGTCGTCGCGACCTGCAGGATGTAGCGCACGACAAGCCCGATCCCGAAGCCGTGCCCGACATCGCGCCGGCCGCCGAACGAGATCGCGACGGACACCCCCGCGTCGTTCAGTCCGTCCATCAGCCCCCAGCCGCAGTCCGCCATCCCGATGACGGTGCGCCCCGACCAGTGCGTCCGCAGCGCGAGCGCGTCGCACAGGGAGGGTGGATAGTCGTAGTTCCGGACCAGGAGCGGCGCGGGGACGTCGACCATCGCGATCGAGCACGCAGTGACCAGCGGGGGCGGGCACCAGTGGCTGAGGAATCTCGCCTCGAGATCACCTCCGCCGACCGCCGCGACGTAGGCGAGGTAGTCGTCGTAGATCTCAGGCATCCAGGTGCGAACAGCGTCGCGGCAGTCGGCGAACGAGGGACGGGATCCCTCTCCGTCGTGCAGGAACCACCGCCGGTAGGAGGGCCACGCCCGGTGGAACTGCTCCGCCGCCGCCACACCTGGAGCGGAGCCGCCGTCGACGCATCGGAACGGCAGCGTGACGTCCGCGACGTGGACAGGGAACGGCTCGTGTGGCATCCGTCTCACCTCGCAGTCGCCCCGCCCACCCCGAAACTACCCCTACCCTAGGATCATCCGGATGCGACTCGACGAGTACTCGCGCATGGATGCTGTGGGCCTGTCCCAGCTGGTCCGCGCCGGCGAGGTGACCCCGGCAGAGCTGCAGGATCTCGCGCTCGCCGGCCACGAGCAGGTGAACCCCCAGATCAACGCCGTGGTCGATGTGCATCCCCAGGATCCGAAGGACCTTTCCTCGACCGGGCCACTGGCCGGTGTGCCGACCATGGTCAAGGACCTGTTCCACGGCCAGGCCGGTCTTCCATGCGGCAACGGGAGCCGGCTGGCGGAGGACTGGGTCGTTCCGCACCGAACGCAGATCTATGCCCGATCCGTCGCCGCCGGGATGGCCAGCATCGGCCGCACCACGACCTCGGAGTTCGGGATCATGGGAACGACCGAGACCCTCGCCCGAGGCGTCACGAGCACGCCCTGGAGCGCCGAGCACATGGCCGGCGGCTCGAGCGGCGGCGCCGGCGCCGTCGTGGGAGCGGGCATCGTCCCCGTCGCCCTCGGAAGTGACGGCGGCGGATCCATCCGCATCCCGGCTTCGGCCTGCGGGGTCGTCGGACTCAAGCCGAGTCGCGGACGCGTGCCATGGGGTCTGCACCTGAAGGAGCCACTCCTCGGCTGGGCCGTGCAGTTCGCGATGACGCGCACCGTCCGCGACGCGGCCCTGCTCCTCGACGTGCTCGGCGGCCCCACTCCCGGGGATCACGAAGGGGTGCCGCGTCCGAGCACCCCGTTCGCGCAGGCGCCGTTCATGAAGGTGGCGCCCCTCCGTATCGCCTGGTGGTCCCACCCGTGGTCCGGCCACGAGCCCGACCCAGCCGTCACCGAGGCCACCGCCGCTACCGCGAGCCTCCTCGAGAGCCTCGGCCACCAGGTCGAGGTCGACACCCCGACGTTCTCGTGGGAGGCATACCTCCAGGCCATGACCGACGTCTGGGCGTCCACCAACGCGCACACCATCGACGGACTGGCCGCTGCACTGGGTCGTGCGGTCAACACGGACACTGTCGAGGGCTCGACCCTCGCGATGGTCGAGTACGGGCGTCAGGTGTCGGCGCTCCAGCTGCTCAACGCCATCGACGTCGAGACCAGCCTGACCTACCTCATGACCGAGTTCTTCTCCCGCTACGACGTCCTGCTCACCCCGACGCTCGGGGCGGTCCTGCCGCCGGTCGGGCATTACGACCCGCAGGCGTGGATCGAGCCCCGCGACACCTTCGCCACCTGGTCGCGCTGGGAGTCGTTCCTCCCCGTGTTCAACACCACGGGGCAGCCCGCGATCAGCCTGCCCCTTCACCAGTCCCCCGAGGGCCTGCCGATCGGGATGCAGCTCGTGGCCGGCCCCGGCGAGGAGGCCCTTCTCCTCAGCCTCGCGGCCCAGCTGGAGGAGGCGCTCCCGTGGGCGGACCGCCTCCCGCCGACGTATGTGGGTCAGCCCGCGATGAGCCTCCCCACCGTCGGGTAGCGTCGCAGGAACCGACGAATGGAGGCGCTGTGACGGACGACGAGGCCAACGACCAGATCGTCATCTACGGCGCCGAGTGGTGCCCCGACTGCAAGCGATCCAAGGCGTTCCTCGCCGAGCAGCGGATCGCCTTCCGGTACGTCGACCTCGAGAAGCACCCCGATGCCAACGACGTCGTTCTCGACCTCAACCACGGGAAGCAGATCATCCCCACGATCGTGTTCCCGGACGGCAGCCATGTGGCCGAGCCGACGAACGAGGAGCTGGCGGAGAAGCTCGGGCTGAGCCGTGCCGCGATGGAGAACCACTACGACCTCGTCATCGTGGGAGGGGGACCGACGGGTCTCACGACGAGCATCTACGCGGCTCGGGAGAACATGCGAACCCTCGTCATCGAGCGGTCAGCGCTTGGCGGCCAGGCAGCCGTGACCGAGCGGCTCGACAACTACCCGGGCTTCCCGGACGGCATCAGCGGCACCGAGCTGGCTGGGCGGTTCGCGGCACAGGCCGCCCGCTACGGAGTGGAGACGCTGCCCGCGGTGTCCGTCGCCTCCCTCGATCCACAGGGTGGCGGCGTCACGGTCGTCCGAACATCCACCGGGCAGGACCTGACTGCCCGCGCCGTTCTCGTGGCCACGGGCTCGACCTACCGCCTCACCGGGGTCGACGGCGAGGACGACCTCATCGGTGCGGGCATCCACTTCTGCGCGACATGTGACGGCCCGTTCTACAAGGGCGCCGCCGAGCTGGTCGTGCTCGGCGGCGGGAACTCCGGTTTCGAGGAGGGACTCTTCCTCGCGCAGTTCGCGGGGCACGTGACGATCATCGAGCGCTCGACCACCCCGAAGGCGTCGCGGCTCCTGCAGGACAAGGTCGCCGACCACGAGCGCATGACCGTCCTGACCGACACGTCGCTCATCCGCTTCAACGCCGGCGATGCCGGCCGGCTCGCCTCGGTGACCCTGTCCGACCCGGACGGGTCCGAGCGCGACCACGCCGCCGACGCCGCGTTCATCTTCATCGGCCTCGATCCCAACACCGGATGGCTCGACGGGCTGGTCGACCTCGACCCGGCGGGCTTCGTCGTCACGGACCGGATGATGGAGAGCAGCGTCCCGGGAGTCTTCGCCGCGGGAGACGTCCGCTCGGGTTCGACGAAGCAGCTCGCGTCCGCGGTCGGTGAGGGCGCCGCCGTGGCGCTGCAGATCCGGTCCCACCTCGAGGAGCAGGAAGCGGGCTCCTGAGCCGTCGTACTCGGTCGCCGGGCCGCGACCGGACCGTCAGTGACCCTCGTCAGGATGCGCTCGGATGTGGTGCCTCGTCTCCCGGTACCGCACGGCCTCGAACGCCACCAATCCCACCATCAGCACGCAGACGATGATCAGCGACCACAGGGCCGGCACCGTCAAGGCGAGCGGGATCGCAAGAACGAGGAGGACGGCCACGGCAAGACGCTGCACATTGAGAGTGCCCATGTTGCGCAGCCGGAAGGCCACATGGGCAAGCAGGTACATCGCCGGTCCGCCGAACAGCGCCACCGCCGCGATCGCCTTCAGCGGATGGTCCACGTCCAGCAGGGTCTTCTTCAGTCCGAGCGCGACCAGCACGATGCCCCACATCATGAAGAAGTGCAGGTAGCTGTAGGAGTCCCGAGCCATCGCCACGCGAGCGGTCCCCGACAGCGAGGCCAGCATGCGCTCGGCCGCGAGCGCAACGACGTCGAAGTACAGCCACCACAGCATGGAGACCACGACGACCCCGAGGGTGACCGCGGTGATGACCCCAGGAGTGAGCTCCTCGTCGAGAGCGCCGATCCCCAGAGCGACGAGGGACTCCCCCAGCGCGATGATGATGATGAGGCCGTGCCGCTCCGCGAAGTGGCCCGCGTCGACCTTCCAGCCGGTCGTGCCGGTGAGAAGCGGGGCGCCGAAGTCGATGATCAGGGCTGCTGCCCACAGGACGGCCCGGATGGGTCCGGCGGGAACGAAGCCCGCGACCAGGATGAGGGTTGCGCCGATCACCATCCCGGGCGCCAGGCGAAGGACCGCCCTGAAGACGTCGGGGTCACTTCGAGTCGTGACGGCGTAGAGGGTGGTGTGCAGCACGCGGACCACGAGGTAGGCGACGCCGAAGACGATGGACGCGTCACCGAACGCCTCCGGAGCGGCAAGGCCAACCACCAGCATGGCCGCCATAGCGAGAAGCATGACGAGTCGGGACGAGACGTCGTCGTCGATCCGGATCGAGTTGGTCAGCCAGGAGTAGCCGACCCAGGCCCACCACACCGCGGCCAGCAGCGCGAATCCACGGAGCATCCCGAGCCACGAGAGATCCTCAGCCAGCAGGGCGGTCACCTGTGTCAGAGCGAAGACGAAGACGAGATCGAAGAACAGCTCGAGAGGCGTGACGGAGTGCGAGGCGGCCACGATCCGGTCGTGCCGATGAGGCTGCCCGTCGCTCACATCAGGCATTGTGCCGCCGAGCGCGGGATCGCGCTTGTCGTCACGTCCCAAGAACGGTGATGATGCCGACGGTCACCAGGCCCGCGACGGACGCCAGCACCCACGCCACCGTGGCACCCGCGGCCCGCTCGGACTCGCCGTGCCTGACCTGCATCGTTCGCCGAACCGCGATGCTCGTGAAGATCGCTGCGGGGATGAGGCCCGCGAGGAGGGCGGGCGTGTCCGCGTCCGCCAGGAGCAGGCTGCGCAGCACGAGAAGGGTCACCGCGATGACGCCGAGGCTGGTGCGCAGCCAGGCCTGACGCGTGCGGCTCCCGACCTCGTCGTAGGCCGGTGGTTGCGTCGTCATGACACCAGCAGCACGAGGGCGACCATCAGTGCGAGCAGCGCGAAGAGGACGCCGACCACGATCGGCACGGGGGTCCGTCCCAGAGGCACGCCGGTCCTCATCGCCGTGTCCGTACGCGACCACCGCCAGGTGCCGAGCAGGGCGATGATCGCCCCGGCAACGATCGTCGCGATGGCGATCGCAACCACCACACCCTCGCCGTTCTCGATCCGAACGAACTGGTCGAGTGCGACCCCGCCGGCGATCAGGCCCAGCGCAGTGCGCATCCACGCCAGGAACGTGCGCTCGTTGGCGAGCAGGAACCGGTAGTCGACGGAAACCTCGGGATCCTCCATGCCCGCGACGCTACTCGCTGCGATGATCCATGGATGACTGACCATGGTCGATCCGTCCTCGTCACGGGAGCATCGCGCGGCATCGGAGCGGCCGTCGCGCGAGCCTTCGCCGCACACGGCGATCGAGTGGCCATCCACTACGGGGAGTCTCGCGACGCGGCCGAGCAGGTTCTGGCCTCGCTCGACGGATCCGGTCACCTCACGGTGCGCGCCGATCTGCGCGACGCGGAGGCGATTCGGGCGATGGTCGACGCGGCCGCCGAGCACCTGGGCGGCATCGACGTCCTGGTGAACAACGCCGGTGTCTTCGTCCCCCACCCGATCGAGTCCGTGGACTACGAGACATGGCAGCACGCGTGGACGCAGACGCTCGGCGTGAACCTCATCGGCGCGGCCAACGTGACCTGGTGCGCCCTCCAGCACATGCCTCGCCATGGCGGCTCGCGCATCGTCAACGTGGGCTCGCGGGGCGCCTTCCGCACCGAGCCGAAGAACCCGTCCTACGGGGCCAGCAAGGCGGGCATCGCCGCCTTCGGCCAGTCCATCGCCAAGTCCCTGGGGGCGCTGGGCATCGCCGTCACCACCATCGCACCCGGCTTCGTCGACACGGACATGGCCGCGGCATCACTCACCGGTCCCGGCGGGGACGAGATCCGGGCGCAGAGTCCGTTCAACCGGGTGCCCTCGGCCGAGGAGGTGGCGGCCGCCGTGCTGTTCCTCGCCTCTCCTGAGGCCGAGTGGGCCAGCGGTTCCGTGCTGGACTTCAACGGAGCGAGCTGGTTCCGGCTCTGATCCCCGTTCGACGTCCCCGCGGCGCATGCGCGCCGTCAGGTCAGCAGAATGGACCCATGAGCGACTCGTATGGAATGTCCACGAAAGTCGATCGCGACTTCGACTCGACGGTGGCCGACGTCAAGTCGGCGCTCGCCGAGCAGGGGTTCGGGATCATCACAGAGATCGACATGCAGGCGACCCTGAAGGCGAAGCTCGGCGTCGAGACCGACCGTCAGGTGATCCTCGGCGCCTGCAACCCCGGGTTCGCGCATCGGTCGCTGCAGGCTGAGCCGTCCATCGGACTGCTCCTGCCCTGCAACGTCGTGGTCCGGAGTGCCGACGACGCCACCATCGTGGAGATGATCAACCCGCAGATGATGGTCGACCTGACCGGGAACCCCGACGTCGCCGAGCTGGCCCGCGAGGTGTCCGATCGGCTGAGCACCGCGCTCGCCGCGGTCGCCGACTGACGATGGAGACGGCCGCCGCCGACGAGGTCTCGTTCGCCGACGTCCTGTCGGCGGCCCAGGCCATCACCGGGCAGGTGGTCCGCACGACGACGGCCACAAGCCGCGTCCTGAGCCGCATGACAGGCGCTGAGGTCGTCCTGAAGTACGAGACGCAGCAGTTCACCGGGTCGTACAAGGAACGCGGCGCACTGAACCGGCTGCTCGCCCTCTCCGACGATGAGCGGTCCCGCGGCGTCGTGGCGGTGTCTGCAGGCAACCACGCCCAGGGGGTCGCCCACCATGCGCAGCGGCTCGGCATCGCAGCGACGATCGTCATGCCACTCGGAACGCCGTTCGTCAAGGTCGCGCGGACGAGGGCCCTCGGCGCCACCGTCGAGCTCGTCGGACGGACCTTCGACGAGGCAGCGGTGCGCGGCGGCGAGCTCGCGGACGAGGGACTCGTCCTCATCCACGCGTTCGATGACCCGCATGTCATCGCCGGCCAGGGGACCGTCGGGCTCGAACTCCTCGAGGACCGACCGGACCTCGATGTGCTCCTCGTCCCCGTCGGCGGCGGTGGGCTGGCGAGCGGCATCAGCCTGGTCACCGGGGAGCTCGCTCCGGGGCTGCGACTGGTCGGCGTGCAGTCCGAGCGATATCCCGGAATGGCGCGGGCCCTCAGCGACGACCCCGAGCCGGTGCCAGGCGGGGCGACGCTCGCGGAGGGCATCGCGGTCGCCAGGCCGGGACATGTCACCACTCGGCTCCTGCGGGAGCGCCTCGACGACGTGGTGATCGTCACGGAGGAGCAGATCGAGGACGCGGTCAACAGCCTGGTCGAAGTCGAGCGGATCATCGTCGAGGGAGCGGGTGCGGCGGGCCTCGCCGCGCTGCTCGCCCGTCGCGAGGAGTTCGCGGGAAGACGAGTGGGCATCGTGCTCACCGGAAGCAACATCGATCAACGCGTGCTGGCCGAGATCCTCCAGCGTGGCCTGGTCCGGAGTGGACGGGTGGCCACGATCCGGGTCCTGGTCGACGACTCTCCCGGCCGCCTCGCCGAGGTCCTCGCGGTGGTCGCTGAGCAGCGGGCGAACCTTCTCGAGGTCCGGCACGAGCGGACGTCAGGACAGACGCACGCGCGCGAGGCCATCGTGCTGCTGACCGTCGAGACCCTCGACGTGGGACACCTTGCCGCCGTCGGTCAAGCGCTCGAGGACGCGGGCGTGAACGTCGTCTGACGCGTCGACCGATCCGCCGCCGGTGCCGTTCAGCCGGCCGGCACGGGCTCCGGCTGGGCGGGCTCGGGCGCGGGCGTAGGGGCGGGGCACGGCTTGAGGAGGGCGTACGCGCCCGCAATGTCCCCTGAGCCGAGGTCGCCGAGTCCCTGGAGGATCGGATACATCACGTCCTTCTCGGACGACGAGTGCCCCAGGCCGAAGACATGACCGAGCTCGTGCGCGAACAGCTCGGTGACCCGCTTCCTGCTCGCCTGCTCGACGTACTGCGCCCGGAACGCGCCCGACCCCTCGAGGATGATCTGGGTGGCCGGATCGACTCGAAGCGGACCGGCCAGTCCCACAACGGCGGTCTCCCTCGAGGGTGCCTTTCCGGCCTTCACGACGGCCATGTACACGTGCCGGTCACGAGCCACCCCGTCGGTGGGAGTCGTGACCCCCGTGGCCGGGTCGAAGTTCACCGGGATCGGGCCCACGTACTCGAACCGCACGATCTTGGGTCGGTTCCACCGCTGGAGGGCCGCGACAAGAGCGGCCTTCGCCTTCTTCCGCGCGTCGGGCTTGAGGGTTCGCGCATCGACGGACACCGTGATCGGGAGGGGGCAGACGGACCAGCCGCTGCCCTCATACGGCGTACCCGCATACAGCGACGTCCACGAGTCGTCGGCGGCCTGCGCCGACCCCGACAGCAGCGTGCCCAGCACAAGCGCCGCCGCGATCGCGGCCATCCTCAGTGCGCGCATCACGTCATGCTAGGCGGGGGGCACATCCCCGGCAACGCGGCCGCGTGCACGCGGGCCGACCTAACGGCTGGTCGTGCGCATGTATCGACGAACAGCCAACGTCGCGAAGAGGGCGATGAGGATCGTGCACGACAGCAGCGTGTAGAGCTCCGCATGCTGCAGAGGCCAGTAGTCCGGTTGGATCCCCGTCGGGTTCCCGAAGAGCTCGCGGCAGGCCAGCACGAGTGCCGAGATCGGGTTCCACGCGGCCACTACCTGAAGCCAACCCGGCATGGAGTTGATGGGCACGAATGCGTTGGACAGGAACGTCATCGGGAACAGCCACACGAGGCCGGCTGTATTGGCCGTCTCGGGGTTGGGCATGTAGAGCCCGATCCACGCGCCGATCCAGGCCACCGTGTACGCGAACAGCAGAAGCAGCGCGTAGGCCCAGATGGCGTTGAGCAGCCCGTTGTCGATGCGCCAGCCGACGAGGTACCCGGTGATGCTGAGCACGAACAGCACGAGGACCTGACGGGTGGCGTCCGCGAGGGTGCGTCCGATGAGCACGGCCGGCGGGGCCATCGGCAGCGCCCGGAAGCGGTCGATCAGGCCCTTGTGCATGTCCTCGGCCAGCCCGACCGTGCTCGACGCCGCCGCGAAGGCCACGGTCTGGCCGAAGATGCCCGGCATGAGGTACTGGCGGTACGCGTCGGCCGCAGTGTCGCCCGGGATCGGGATCGCTCCGCCGAAGACGTACGCGAAGAGGAGGACGAAGATCACCGGCTGCACGAGCGAGAAGAACAGCAGTTCGGGCACGCGGATCGTCTGGATCAGGTTGCGACGAGCGACGACGATCCCGTCGTGGATCGTCCAGCCGTAGACGGGCCGCTTCATGGCGACCGGTGCGGCCATGCTCAGGGTCGTCATGCGCTCTCCCCACCCTTCCCTCGTCGGCCGCGCCGACCAGCCGGAACTACGGGAGCCGCGTCCTCCTCGGCCATGTGCCCGGTCAGCGAGAGGAACACGTCGTCGAGCGTGGGGCGGCGCAGCACCAGGTCCGACACCTCCACGCCCTGCGCGTCGAGCGCACGGATGGCGTCGACCAGCACGGTGGACCCGCCCGACACCGGCGCCGAGATGCGCAGCTCCTCCACGACCGGCTCTCCCGATGCGACGGAGCGGAGGGCACCGACCGCACGGTCGACCGCAGCCGGATCCGTCACGGACACCTCGACCCGGTCTCCGCCGATCTGGTCCTTCAGCTGCTCCGCCGTGCCGTGCGCAATGACCCGACCGTGGTCGATGACGACGATGTCGTCCGCGAGCTGGTCGGCCTCCTCGAGGTACTGGGTGGTGAGCAGCACCGTCGTGCCCTGCTCGACGAGGCTCGAGATGACGCCCCAGAGCCCCAGACGGGATCTCGGGTCCAGGCCGGTCGTCGGCTCGTCGAGGAACAGGATCGACGGCTGCGCGACAAGGCTCGCGGCGAGGTCAAGGCGTCGCCGCATGCCCCCGGAGTACGTCCGCGCCGGTCGGTCGGCGGCGTCGGTCAGGTCGAACCACTCCAGCAGCTCGGCGCTGCGCTCCTTCACGTAGCGAGGGGACAGGTGGTAGAGGTCGCCGAACATCCGCAGGTTCTCGCGGCCGGTGAGGTACTCGTCGACCGCCGCGTACTGGCCGGTGAGTCCGATCGCCCGGCGCACGTCGTCGGGGTGCTTGACCACGTCGAAGCCGGAGACGGCCGCCGTCCCGGCCGTCGGCTGCAGGAGCGTCGACAGGATGCGAACCGTGGTCGTCTTCCCGGCCCCGTTCGGGCCCAGGAGTCCGACCACCTGCCCGCGCTCGACGGTGAGATCGATCCCGTCGAGTGCGACGACGTCGCCGAAGTGCTTGACCAGTCCCTCCGCGTGGACCGCGGCGTCCGTCCCCATCAGGTCCCGGAGCGCAGGGTGCGCGCGTACTTGTCCCACGGCCGCTGGATGAGGATGGGGTAGAGCAGTCGGACCGGGAGCGGGAGCTCGGCCTTCATATAGGCGCGGTCGTCGTCGTTGAGCTGCTCCATCATCATCCCGAACGCGACGGCCATCTTGTCCCTGGGGATGGAGGCTCGAGCGTGCTCCCCCAGCGAGGCCCACTCCTGCTGCGTCAGGGTCACGGCCGCCAGCGGGACGACCTTCTGCTCTTCGTCGTCGAGGTGCGGCTGGAGGGTCGCGTTGAGCTGGTCGAGCGCCGCCGCCAGCGCCTCGCCCGTCTCGGCGGAGGGCTGTGCACGCCACGCCCGGTTGGCGGATTCGGCCGCCTCGATGGCCCCGCTGACCTCCTGGTGCTGGTGCTCGACCTCCTGGGTCACCTGGGCCTGCTCGGGTGCCCGTTCCACCAGCAGTGGATAGAGCACCGCGTCCTCGCTCTCGTGATGGTGGTGCAGCATCCCGAGTGCGAAGTCGACGTGGTCGGCCAGGAACGGCACGCGCTCCGCCGACGGTGTCGGGTTGGCGCGGATCAACGAGGCTCCCTCGGTGAACCCGTTGCGGAAGGTCTTGTGCACGATGGCCATGTCGCGGACGTCGATCGGCTGCTGCGTTGACATCGAGTGCCTCCTCTGGCTGCCCCACCTCATGCCGCGGCTGGTGCCGGCGGTCGTCCGAGAATAGGGCTGGCTGGTGGCCGGCGGCTAGGCCGCGATGCTCGCGGGCCCACGATAGGCGTCCACGACAAGCGCCAGGATCTCGCTCCACGCTGTCGGCTCGAGTCCGAACGTCTCTCGGGCGGCCGAGTCGTCCAGGACGTAGGCACGCTCGCGCTGGTAGTCCGTCTCCTTGAGCTCGCGGATCACCGGCTGGAAGACGCCGAGCACGCGGAGCAGCGCCGAGGGAACCGTGGATACCGAGACCGGAGCCACGCCGGCCGCGGCGGCCAGGTCGGCCACCGCCTCGCGCTGGGTGCGGGGCGGGTTGCTCGGCACGTGCCAGGCCCTCCCCCAGCCGCGGTCATCGGCGGCAACCGTGATGATCGTTCGGGCGACGTCCACCGGCGAGGTCCAGGTGTGCGGCTGGTCGACGTCGCCGACCAGCTGGACGGACTTCCCCGCGAGGACCCTCGGCACGACCCGGTCCCCGAGCATGCTCTGGGCCCCTGCGCAGAGGTAGTCCGAGCCGCGCACCTCCACGGCGCGGATCCGGCCAGCGTCGTTGGCCGCCTGGGCGTCCTCCCACATCCGCACGCGGATCCTGGCCTTCTCGCCGGTGGCCGCCAACGGCAGGTCTTCGGTCATCGGGACGTCGACGGGTCCATACCCGTACAGGTTGGAGACCGTGGCGAGCACGGCACCCGTGCGCTCGGCGTAGGCGAGGAAGGCCGCCGCCATGGGAGGCCAGTCCGTCGCCCAACGGTGGTACTCGGGGTTGACGCAGTTGTAGACGACCACGGCGTCGGGCGCTGCGTCGATCAGCGAGTCGACGCTCGCTGCATCGACACGGACTCGCCGGATCCGCGGATCCTCCGGCCCCCGGCCACTGCGGCTGGCGAGAACGACGCCGACGCCGGCATCCGCGAGCAGGGCGGCGACGGCCGAGCCGACCTCGCCGGCACCGACGACAAGGTGGGTCCCGGGGGCCGGGGCGGTGGGAAGGGTGGTCATGGCTACTCCTCGTGACTAGTGCTCTTTTTCGCGAGCACTGCTCACGTTAACCTCATGGCCCGGCGAAGTCAAGAGCACTGCTCTTATTTCTTGTCACTGCTCTCGTTGTACGACAGACTTGCCCCATGCCCTCGACCACGGACGTGCCCCGCACCGCCCGCGAGCGGGCTCGCGCCGAGATCATGGTCGAGATCCTGAGGACGGGACGCGAGCACCTCGCCCGCGACGGCGCCGCCGCGCTTTCACTCAGGGCCATCGCCCGCGATCTGGGAATGGTGTCCTCGGCGGTCTACCGCTACGTGCCGAACAGGGACGCGCTGCTCACCATGCTCATCATCGACGCATACGACACCGTCGGGGCGGCCGTCGAGGAGGCCGACCATGCCTGTGCTCGGGCTGACTACGTCGGTCGGTTCCTGGCCTCCTGCCGAGCCGTTCGCGACTGGGCCCGGCAGAACCCGCATGAGTACGCCCTCATCTACGGCTCCCCCGTGCCGGGATACGCCGCCCCAGAGGACACCATCGGCCCCGCGACCCGCGTCCCCGTCGTCCTCCTGACAATCCTCGTCGACCTGACCCTGGCTGGGTCGGCCCCCGAACCGGAGCCGGTCTCCTCGGAGGTGGCCGCCAGCCTGGCTCCGATGATTGCGTTCACCGGCGGCGCGGTGTCCGAGGACCTCCTGCTGCGCGGCCTCGCGTCGTGGGGAACCTTGCTGGGCACCATCTCCCTGGAGCTGTTCGGCCACCTGCACAACGTCGTCGAGGAGGAACCGGCGCAGCGGGTCGCCTTCTTCGACCACCAGATGCGGCAGGTGGCGCTGGGCCTGGGGCTCGGCAGCTCCTGATGGCGCAGGCCGATGCAGAGCGCGTCGAACCCACCTCCCGCGCCGACTGGCGCACGTGGCTCGACGCCAACCACGCGACGGCGACGGGGGCATGGGTGGTGTACGCGAAGAAGAGCGCACGGAGCTCCGGGCCCACCTACGAGGACCTCATCGAGGAGGCGCTCTGCTACGGCTGGATCGACAGCACCCTGCGACCCGTCGACGCCGACCGCACCAGCCTGTACTTCTGTCCGAGGCGCCCCCGCGGCGTGTGGGCGGCCAGCAACAAGGAGCGGGTCGAGAGACTCGCTGCCGCCGGCCTCATGACCGCGGCGGGCATCGCGGTCATCGAGCGCGCGAAGGCGGACGGCTCGTGGACGATCCTCGACCGGGCCGAGTCGCTCAACCCGCCGGACGAGCTCGCCGAGGCCTTCGACTCCTACCCCGGCAGCCTCGCGGAGTTCGACGCCTTCCCCGCGGGCGCACGCAAGCAGCTCATCTACTGGGTCGACTCGGCCAAGCGATCAGACACGCGGCGACGTCGGGCCGACGAGATCGCCCGACTGGCCCAGCAGGGCATCCGGGCGGACCGGCAGTGACCGTCGCCGCCGAGTGGGTCACGGCGACAAGGGGCGCCCTCCTTCCCCTTGCGGATCCGACCCGAGCGGTGCCCATGGTCGCCTACATGAAGGGCGTCTCATCCTTCCTCGGGATCACGAGCCCGGAACGCCGTGCAGCCCAGCGACGCGCGTGGTCGGGGCTCGCGGCACCGAGCGCCGGGGACCTGGCCGAGATCAGCCGTGCCCTGTGGGCGATGCCCGAGCGGGAGTACCGGTACGCCGCCTGCGACCTGCTCGGTCGCCAGGTGCGGCACCTGCCGGGTTCGTTCGTCGAGGACCCGGTCGAGGCGCTGCTGCTGGATCGGCCCTGGTGGGACACCGTCGACGGCCTCGGCACCGCCGTGATCACCACGCTCGTCGCCGTCCACCCCGAGCAGGTCGAGACCATGTGGCGATGGTGGGACACGGGTGACCGCTGGCTCGTGCGAGCCGCCATCCAGCACCAGCGTGGGCTGCGGGCGGACACGGACCTCGAGCGGCTCTTCGCGATGTGCGACAGGTACGCCGCGGACCGGGAGTTCTTCGTCGCCAAGGCGATCGGCTGGGCGCTGCGCGACGTCACCCGGTGGGATCCGCGCGCCGTGCAGGCGTTCGTCGATGCCCACCCTGGACTGAGCGCGGTCGCCCGTCGCGAGGCCCGTCGAGGGCTGGAGCGGGCCGGCTCAGGACCCGGATGACCCCTGCATCCCCTCGGTGATCCTGGCGATGGCCCCGGTCAGCTCGGCGGGCACGACCCACACCTTGTTGGCATCGCCGCGGGCCACCTCCGGGAGCGCCTGCAGGTAGCGGTGAGCGAGCTCGTTGGGCTGCGGGTTGGCGGTCCGGAGGCCTTCGTAGATTCGCATGACGGCCGCCGCCTCCGCCTCCGCGGCGATGACTCGGGCCTTGGCCTCGCCGTCCGCCCGCAGCACCGCGGCCTGCGCATCGGCCTCGGCTCCCAGGACCGCCGCCTGCTTCGCGCCTTCGGCATTGAGGATGGCCGACTGCTTCGCGCCCTCGGCCGTGAGAATCGCCGCGCGCCGTTCGCGCTCCGCCTTGAGCTGCTTCTCCATCGACTCCTGCACAGACTTGGGCGGGTCGATGGCCTTGAGCTCGACGCGATTCACCCGGATGCCCCACTTGCCGGTCGCCTCGTCGAGCACTCCCCGGAGCTGGCCGTTGATCGAGTCGCGCGACGTGAGTGCTTCCTCGAGGTCCATCGAGCCGATGACGTTGCGCAGCGTCGTCACCGTCAACTGCTCGATGCCGACGATGAAGCTGTTGATCTCGTAGGTCGCCGCCTTCGGATCGGTCACCTGGAAGTAGATGACCGTGTCGATCGACACCACGAGGTTGTCCTCGGTGATGACGGGCTGCGGCGGGAACGACGCCACCTGCTCGCGCATGTCGACGCGCTCCCGGATGCGATCGACGACCGGCATGAGGATGCTGAGCCCCGGCGCCAGGGTGCGCTGGTACCGGCCGAGGCGCTCGACGATCGCAGTGTCGGCCTGCTTGACGATGACGATCGTCCGCGAGATCAGCAGCAGGGCGAAGAGCACCGCGAGGAAGACGATGCCGGCGGGAAGTAAGAAGTCCATCATGGCTCCCTGATCGTGTGGGTCATCGAGGGTCGACGGGGTAGACGAGCGCGGTTGCCCCGTCGATACGCGTCACGACGACGTCGTGACCGTCCGGCACCGGGACCGAGGTGACGTCTGGATCGAGTCTCGCCGACCAGACCTCTCCCTTCAGCGTGATCCGGCCGTCGTGCGACGTGATCTCACTGAGTGAGCGGGCCCGCTCCCCCGGAAGGGCATCGACGCCCGTCCGCGTCTCGCCCGAGTTCCGGCGCAGGTGCCGCAGGGCCAAAGGGCGCACGAACGCGATGCCGGCCACCGAGACACCGACCCCGATCACCGCCTGCAGCCACAGCGGAGCACCCGCCGCCGCCGCGATGGCCGCTGTGCCGGCGCCCACCGCGATGAGGCCGAAGGTCAGGTCGACCGTGAAGATCTCCACGCCGATCGCGGCGATCGCCGCGATCATCCAAATCAGCGCCGGTGACATGGGAACCTCCTCATGCCACTGTAGCCGGGATCCCCCACGACGAAACCGGAGCGAGATGACATGAAGAACCCCGCCGCCTTCTGGGTCTACCTCTCGGTCGCGGCCGTCGGTCTCGCGGGCACGGCATGGTTCAACGTCCGCAGCGTGCTCGAGCCGTCCGGCGACAGCTTCCTCGCGGCCTGGTTCGCCAACCCCTCGGTGAGCTCACTGTCCTGGGACCTGCTGGCCACCGCCAGCGCCGCGTCGATCTTCATCGTCCTCGAGGGCCGCCGCCTCGGGATCCGGCTGTACTGGCTCTATGTGCTGGCCTCGTTCGTCACCGCGGTGGGCTTCACCTTCCCGCTGTTCCTCGCCATGCGTGAGAGACGCCTGCACGCGATCGAACAGGAGGCGACATGACCGTCGCCGGCGTCCACCACCTCACCCTGTCGGTGACCGACGTGGAACGGAGCGCCGACTGGTACCAGCGCCTCCTCGGGCCGGCCGCCGTCGTCCGCCGCGAGGGTCCCGACTGGGTCCGCATCCGCATGGAGTGGCCGTCCGGGCTCGTCATCGGAGTCACCCGGCACGAGGGGACCTCCTCCGGGGACGAGTTCGATCACGCTCGCGTGGGCCTCGACCATGTCGGCCTGGCCTGCTCCGGCGAGGCGGAGGTGCGCGAGTGGGCCACGCGGCTGGATGACCTCGGGATCGCGCACGGACCCGTCGAGGACGTGCCGTACGGCTGGGCGGTGACCGCGCGCGACCCGGACGGCATCGCGATCGAGTTCTTCGCGGATCGGACCCCAAGCGGCTAGCACAACCGCAGATGCGGAGTTATTCTCTGCATCGTGACGCACATGCGGATATCTGAGGTCGCTGAACTGATGGCGGTCAGCGACGACACGGTCCGACGCTGGCTGGACTCCGGCCGGCTAGACCCCGGCGCGGGCGACGGCCCCCGCACGGTGGACGCCGCCAGCGTGGCCCGGCTCATGGCCGAGGAGGCGCATGTGCCGACCCCCCTTGTCCAGCAGTCCGCCCGCAACCGCTTCCCCGGCATCGTCACCCGGGTCGAGAAGGACGGCGTGATGGCCCTGGTCGAGATCCAGGCCGGCCCGCACCGGGTGACATCCCTGCTCAGCCGCGAGTCCGCGGACGAGCTGGGGCTGGCGCCAGGGGTCCGGGCCGCCGCCGTCATCAAGTCCACCAACGTGGTGGTGGAGCTCGAGGAGCATCGATGACGGCAGGCCGGGTGGCGGTCGCGGCGGCGGCCCTCCTGGCACTCGCCGGGTGCGGCTCGCCCTCCGGAACCGAGGCGGTGACGCTCAACGTCTCGGCAGCCTCGTCGCTCACTGAGGCCTTCACCCGGATCGCCGACGAGTTCGAGGCCGACCATCCCGGAATCTCGGTAGCACTCAACTTCGCCGGCAGCAGTGCCCTGGCCGAGCAGGTCAATGCGGGCGCACCGGTGGACGTCCTCGCCACCGCCTCGTCGGAGACGATGACCACGGTGTCCGACGCGGGGAACGCCGTCGATCCTCGCCCGTTCGCCACCAACGTGCTGACGATCGTCGTGCCCTCGGGCAACCCGGCCGGCGTATCCGGCCTGGCCGACCTGTCCGGCAGCGACGTCCGAACGGCGATCTGCGCCCCCGAGGTCCCGTGCGGCGCGGCGACGGCGGCACTCCTCGCCGCGACCGGGGAGTCCGTGGACGCCGTCACCCTCGATCCTGATGTGAAATCCGTGCTCGCCCGGGTGGTGGCGGACGAGGTCGACGCCGGCATCGTCTACGTGACCGACGCCCGAGCGACCGTCGACAAGGTCGATGAGGTTCCCATCCCGGAGGCCGGAACGGCCCCCACGGACTACCTCGTCACTCGCGTGATCGACTCCGGCAGCCCGGACCTCGCGGATGACTTCATCGCCCTCGTGACCGGGCCGACCGGGCAGCAGGTGCTCCGCGACGCCGGTTTCGGACCGTCGTGAACCGGGCCGCCGCGGCAGCACGGCAACCCTGGTACATCGCCGTTCCGGGCGTGGTCGCCGTCGCGTTCCTCGCGCTGCCGCTCCTCGGCCTGCTGGGGCAGGCGCCGTGGGGCGGCATGTGGGAGCTGCTGACATCCGAGGAGGTCCTCGTCGCGCTCCGCCTCTCGCTCACCACCTCGCTCGCCGCGACCGCCGTCGCCGTCCTCCTCGGGATCCCGCTCGCGGTGCTCATGACCCGCAGCCGGGCCTTCGGCGGCGGCTGGGTGCGAGCCCTCGTGACGCTCCCCCTGATCCTGCCTCCGGTCGTCGGCGGCGTGGCCCTGCTGGCGGCCTTCGGCCGACGGGGACTCGCCGGGCAGGTCCTCTTCGAGGGGTTCGGCATCCAGATCCCGTTCACCACGGTCGCTGTCGTCATCGCCGAGGCCTTCGTCGCCATGCCCTTCCTCGTCATCACCGTGGAAGGCGCCCTGAGATCGAGCGATCGGCGTTTCGAGCAGGCCGCCGCCACGCTGGGGGCACGACGCTGGACGGTGTTCAGGCGCATCACGCTCCCGCTCATCGGACCGTCGATCGCCGCTGGCGCCGTCCTGTGCTGGGCCCGGGCGCTGGGCGAGTTCGGCGCCACGTTGACCTTCGCGGGGTCGTTCCCGGGCATCACGCGCACGATGCCTCTGGCGGTCTACGCAGCCCTCGACGTCGACCGCTCGCAGGCGATCGCGCTCAGTGTCGTGCTGCTGCTGGTGTCCGTGCTCATCCTCGTGGGACTGCGCGGCCGCTTCCTCACGGGACTGCGCCGATGACCGGGCTGACGGCGCGCGTCGAGCTGGACCGCGGCGGATTCCGGCTGGACGCGACCATCGACGCCGCACCCGGGCGCATCACCGCGATCCTCGGTCCCAACGGCTCCGGCAAGACGACGCTCATCAGCGCGATCGCCGGCCTGACCGCCATCGATGGCGGACGCATCACGATCGACGGCGTGGTGGTCGACGATCCGGACGCGGGCGCGTTCCTCCCGCCGGACGAGCGCAGGGTCGGCGTCGTCTTCCAGGACTACCTGCTCTTCCCGCACCTGACGGTCCGCGACAACGTCGAGTTCGGGCCGCGAAGCCGGCGTGATGTGACCGGTCGAGCCGGGGCGGGCGAGTGGATGGAGCGGCTGGGCGTCGCGACTCTGGCCTCGCGCTACCCACGCGACCTGTCCGGGGGCCAGGCCCAGCGGGTGGCGATGGCGCGGGCCCTCGCCACGGACCCCAGCGTCCTGCTGCTGGACGAGCCGCTCGCAGCCCTCGACGCATCGACCCGGCTCGAGGTCCGGCGTGAGCTCCGCTCGCATCTGGGCGGATTCGCGGGCGTCACCCTGCTCGTCACGCACGATCCACTGGACGCGCTCGTCCTCGCCGACGACGTCGTCATCCTCGAAGGCGGGCGGGTCACCCAACGCGGCGCGACCGACGACGTGGCACGCCGACCGGGAACGCCCTACGTCGCGACGCTCATGGGTGCCAACCTGCTGCATGCCGTGGCCGACTCCGGCGTCGCCCGCACGGAGGACGGAGTGAGCGTCGCCATTCCTGACCGCTCCCTGGCCGGGGAGATCGTGATCGTGCTGCGTCCCGAGGCCATCTCCCTCCACCGCAGGCATCCGGAGGGCAGCCCGCGCAACGTGTGGCCAGTAGTCGTCCGGGAGCTGGAGCCACGGCTCGACCGCATCCTCGTGCACGTCTCCGGGCCACCGGATCTCGCCGTCGCCGTCACCCCGGCCGCGGTCGCCGACCTGGACATCAGCCCAGGGACGCAGCTCTGGGCCAGCGCCAAGGCCCTCGATCTGGACGCCTACGCACGAACCTCCTGACTAGGGTCGTTTCGTGCCCTCGCCCATCACCGACCTCGTCCATCCGAGTTGGGCCCCCGCGCTGGCTCCCCGGCAGGAGGACTTCACCCAGATCGGCGCGTTCCTCCGCGAGGAGTCGGCCGCCGGCCGACCCTGGGCGCCTTCGGGGACGAACATCCTGCGGGCCTTCCAGCAGCCGCTCGACGACGTGCGCGTGCTCATCGTGGGGCAGGACCCCTACCCGACCCCCGGTCACGCGGTGGGCCTGTCCTTCTCCGTCGCGGCCGACGTCCGCCCGCTGCCGCGCAGCCTGCAGAACATCTTCCGCGAGCTGCACGACGACCTCGGGCTTCCGGTCCCCGGCAACGGCGACCTGAGCCCCTGGAGCCGGCACGGGATCATGCTGCTCAACAGGGTGCTCACCGTCCGGCTGGGCGAGCCGGGCAGCCACCGCGGGGTCGGGTGGGAGGCCATCACGGCCACCGCGATCGACGCGCTCGTGCAGCGACCCGATGCTCCGCTCGTCGCGATCCTCTGGGGTCGCGACGCGCAGTCCCTCCAGCCGTCACTGCCGGACGTGCCGGTCGTCGCGTCGGCGCACCCGAGTCCGATGTCCGCCGATCGCGGGTTCTTCGGGTCGCGGCCGTTCAGCCGGGCCAACGCCTACCTGGAGGAGCTGGGCGCCGACGGCGTCGACTGGTCCCTCCCCGCCTGACCCCGCCCCACCTCCCCCGCCGAGAGGCACGCTGTGGTCGTGAAACCCCCCGGTTTCACGACCACAGCGTGCCTCTCGGCGGGGAGGTCAGAGGGTGAGCATGGCGAGCACGGCCAGGTACGTGCCGAGCAGCGGGACGCTCCGCCAGCGGGCGAGTCGTCCACGCGGGCCGGGAAGGACAAGGAGCACCGCCAGGACGCTGGCCACGATGCCGACGGTGATCTCGGTGCTGTTCACCGTGATCGGCGATATCCACGCGGCGACCCCGACGATGAGCAGCGTGTTGAAGATGTTGCTGCCCAGCACGGTTCCGACGCCGACCTCGTCATGGCGGCGCCGCCGGGCCGCCACCATCGTCGCGATCTCCGGGGTCGACGTGCCCAGCGCGACGACGACGGCACCGACGACGAACATGTCCCAGCCGAGCTCGTCCCCGATGCCCTCGGCGGCGCTCACGATGAGACGCCCCGCTGCGACCAGCAGCACCAGACCGCCGATGAGGCTGGCCACGATGGCCGTGCGCGACCGCTCGCCGAGAACCGCCACCGTGGCGTCGCGGACCCGGCGCGCAGCGAGCGCCGACTGCATGAGCCACGCGCCGAACAGGACGATGAGAACGACCGCATCCACCCGTCCGAGCGTCCCGTCGACTGTCAGGAGTCCGAGGACCGCCGGCGCCGCGAGAGCCCAGGGGATGTCGCGCACCAGCGCGCCACGACCCACGTTCACAGGGGCGATGGCGATGGCGAGGCCGAGCACGACGCAGATGTTGATGACGTTGCTGCCCAGAGCGTCACCGAGGGCGATACCGGGCCGACCGTCCACAGCGGCGTTGATCGCCACCGAGAGCTCGGGAGCTGACGTGGCGAAGGCCGCGACGGTCGCCCCGACGATGCCGGCGGGCACTCGCCACCACGCCGCCAGGCTCACCAGGCCGCGGACGAAGAGTTCGCCGCCCACGCCCGCCAGCGCGATGCCGGCGAGCAGCAGGAGAACCGGAGTGAGCACCGAACCCTGCCGTGTGCCTCAGGCGGGCAGCAGCTCGCGACGGACCAGGTCGCGATGGACGAAGGCCTCGGCGAAGAACGAGGCGAAGGGGATCGTGCCGGCGATCAGGATGCCGAGGGTGCGCCCCACGCTGTAGCGCACACGGAAGGCGAGGTCGACGCCGACGACCAGGTAGATCACGTACAGCCAGCCGTGCGCCATCCACAGCAGCCGGTACAGATCCGGCTTGGACTCGGTGTTCGCGTAGTCGAGGAAGCCGTACCCCACCACCAGCCACACCGTGAGCGACGCCAGGACGACACCGGTCACCCAGGCCATGATGCGATAGCGGAGGAAGGCGCCGGACAGGTTCTTCACTCCCAGCCCCCCGGAACCTCGTTGGAATGCGGAGGGTCCGCGCCGGGTCGCTGGCAGGTGATCCCCGCCACCGCGATGCCGAAGCGTGCAGCCTGCGCCACCTTCTCGAGGTCCGCGACGTCGGCGCGCGCGAGGCCGTTGTGCAGCCACCAGGCGAGGAAGCCGCCGCTGAAGGAGTCGCCTGCGCCGACGGTGTCGACGACGGGCACCTTGGGCACGTCCAGCACGACGTCGGTGCCGGGGCCGATCACATGGACCACGTTGGCGCCGTCCGTGAAGAGGACGACCGCCCCTGAGTCGGCGTTGAGGCTGACGGCGGCCTCGAGGGCGTTCTGGCCGGGGAAGAGGAACTCGAGGTCGTCACCGCTGACCTTGACGAGATCGGCGCGGAGGAGCACGGAGTCCAACGCCTGACGGAAGACCGAGGAACCCGTCATGACGCTGGGCCGGCAGTTGGGATCGGCCATGACGAGCTGGTCGTCGGACGCTCCGGCGACCACAGCGACCGTGGCGTCGGCCAGTGGCTGGAGCACGAGGCCCAGTGTGCCGACATGCAGGGCTCGGCAGTCCGACCCGATGTGCGCGAGGGCCATCTCGGGCGTGACGGCGGACGCGGACGTGCCCTCCATCATGAATCGGTAGGTGGCGGCGCCGCCCTCGTCCAGCTGCGCGATGGCCAGCGTCGTCGGCTCGGGCACCTGCGCGCCGAGGCCGAGGACCACGCCGTCGGCATCGAGCAGGCGCATGATGCGTCGCCCGAACGAGTCGGTCGAAACGCCGCCGAGGAAGGTCGCCGGGACGCCGAGCCTGGCGATCGTGCGGGCGGTGTTCAACGGGGCGCCACCCACCACGGAGGTCACGCCGCCCTGCTGGTCGACGATGATGTCGACGAGGGCCTCGCCGATGACGGTGATCATGATCCTCAAGGCTAGTCGACCGATCTGCGCCCGCAGCGGCGAAGGACCGCAATGAGCGCATTCACCAACGCCGAGAGGGCCTCCCTGCAGTCCCAGCGCCTGGCACACCACGGCGTCGACGTCACCAGGACGGCGCGCTACCGGAACCTGCTGAGGAACCCCCGGGACGTCACCGTGATCCCGGACAGCTGGCTACTTGGCGACCGCGACGACCTTCTTCGCGGCGGCCAGGCCGGTGACAGCACCGCCCTCCATGTAGCCCTGGTAGTCGATGGACACGTACTCCCCGGCGAAGTGGACGTTGCCCTGCGAGACGCCCTCGTAGCCGGCATACAGATGCGGGTAGCCGGGCGAGTAGTAGGAGTAGGCACCCTTGCTGTACGGGTTGTTGGGCCACATCGAGACGGTCGCCCTGCCGTTCCACTGGGCGCTGAGCCCCGGATACACCTTCTCCATCTGACCCAGGACCTGATCGACGACCGCACGGACCTCGCGGCGCACAGGAGGGCTGCTGGCCATCGACGCGAAGTCCGCCGACGTCATGGCGGCCTGCCGCAAGGCCTCCGAGCCGCCGGGGTACTGGTTGATGATCCCGGAGATGCCCGACTGCTTGCTGGTCGGCTCCCAGGAGCACTGGTACCCGGTGTCCGAGTACGAGGATCCGCTCGAAGGAGCCGGCCACGGGCCGGACCCGTTCCAGATCCGCTGCTCGAACTGCATCTGGACCTTCGTG
>JAHECS010000081.1 GCA_024641635.1 Actinomycetes bacterium
GGCCGCGCGCGATCGCTATCAGGTCCTGTCCGAGAGCGCCAGCGACGTGATCATCGGACTCAACGCCGACATGGTGGTGGAGTGGGCGTACGGCCAGGTCGAGAAGATCACCGGCTGGACGGCGGAGGAGATGGTCGGGAAGAGCGGCTATGACCTGGTCGTCCAGAACGACGAGGGAGACATCCCGGGGATCCTGCAGTCCCTGGCCGACGGCGAGCTGGTGTCCGGTTTCCTCAGGGCTCGGCGGGCCGACGGCACCTCCAGATGGATCGACCGTCGGACTCGTTCGGTCATCGACGCGGACGGGCGCGCCACGGAGACCGTGACGTCGTGGCGCGACGCCGAGGCGGAGGTCGCCATCCGGCTGGCGCTTGCGGAATCCGAGGCCGAGGCACGGGCCCTCGCCTCGCGGTACGAGGCGGCCCGCGACCAGGCGCTCGAAGCCAACCTGGCCAAGAGCACCTTCCTCTCCCGCATGAGCCACGAGCTGCGGACCCCGTTGAATGCCGTGCTGGGCTTCGCGCAGATCCTCGCGATGGACCCGTTGACCAAGGAGCAGGCGGAGTCGGTGGAGCACATCCGCCGCGGGGGAGAGCACCTCCTCAGCCTGATCCGGGAGATCCTGGACATCTCGCGCATCGAAGCGGGGCAGCTGTCGCTCTCCCTCGAGTCGGTGGCCGTGGCAGACGCGGCCAACGAAGCGGTCGACCTCGTCCGCTCGCAGGCGTCGGACTACGGCATCACGCTGGACGTCGACCCATCAGTCGCCTCCGATGCCCGGGTGTGGGCGGACCGGCAGCGGGTCATCCAGGTGCTGATCAACCTCCTGACGAACGGGGTGAAGTACAACCACCCCGGTGGCCGGGTCTCGATCGCCGTGGAAACCCTCAACGGGTCGGTGGCGCTACGCGTGTCCGACGACGGCCTGGGAGTCGCCCCGGCCGATCTGGGGCGGTTGTTCCGGCCCTTCGAGCGGCTGGGAGCCGAGGCCCGAGGCGTGGAGGGGACGGGGATCGGGCTCGCACTGAGCGACGCCCTCGCCCGACTCATGCGGGGCCGGATCGAGGTCGACTCAACGCTCGGGGCGGGCTCGACCTTCAGCCTCGTGCTGCCCGCGGCCTTCGACGACAGCCCGGTGCCGCAGGCCATGCCGGCCCCAGCCGACGAACTCGTTCGGCTGGGATCCCGCGTCCTGTGCATCGAGGACAACCCGGCGAACCAGCGGCTGATGCAGCGGATCGTCGGGCTCCGCCCCGACTCGGTCCTCGACGTGGTCGGAACGGGCGGCGAGGGGATCGCTCACGCCGTCGCGGCCCCTCCCGACCTCGTCCTCCTCGACCTGCACCTGCCGGACCGATCGGGCGAGGAGGTCCTCGCTAGCCTGCGTTCACAACCGGCGACGGCTCATGTGCCCGTGGTGATCGTCACGGCCGACGCTTCCGCCGAGGTCCGCCGCCGCCTCGAGCGTCTCGGTGCGACAGACTTCATCACCAAGCCCGTCGACGTCGACGAGGTGCTTGCGTGGATCGACAATCCGCAGCGGGGAGGCGATGGTCTTGCCAGTGCGTCCCCCGACTCTTGAGTCGCTGGCGGACTCGCGGGTCCTCGTCGTGGACGACGACGCCGCGAGTCGCGAGCTGATTCGCCGCATCCTCGGCCGTGAGGGCTTGACACACGTCACGCTGCTGGCCGATCCCTCTCTGGCAGCTTCGGTCCTCGAGGACGTGCAGCCCAATCTGGTGCTCCTCGACCTGCACATGCCCGACGTCGACGGCTTCCAGGTCCTGCAGACGATCCGCAAGCATGCCGCTGCCACCTTCCTGCCGGTCATCGTGGTGACGGTCGACGACAGTGGTGAGGCTCTCCAGCGCGCGCTGTCGATGGGGGCGCATGACTACGTGGTCAAGCCGTTCAACGCCGTGGAGCTGGCCCTCCGGGTCCGCAACCTGCTGCTCCAGGAACGGGCATACGCGGAGCTCAGCCGGAACCGAGCCCAGCTACGGTCCCGCCTAGACCTCTTCGAGCCTGATCTCGCCGGTGGCACGGCGAATCCGGACGAGGTCCGCGCCATCATGATCGACACCATCGAGGCCGACCGCGTGACGATCGTCGTCCAGCCGGTCGTGGACATGCGCGACGGAAGGCCCCTGGGCGGCG
>JAHECS010000051.1 GCA_024641635.1 Actinomycetes bacterium
GGATAGGGCGAGGACGTTCCCCAAGAATTGAGGCCCGACCCAACGGTCCCCCACCGTGTGCCGACGCACGCCTTCGTCCAGAACCTTCGAAGCGGCCACTAGGAGCTGGGAGTCGAGGTCGCACCCGTGTTCTGGTTCTGGCTGGCGACCGCATTCGCCGAACTCCAGCCCGTGATCTGAAGCATCCCGCCTCCACCAAAGATTCCGCACGCCCCGCGTACGCCGAACGCAACACCACCCTGCAGGCTGCATGACAGCTCCGCTGCGCGTATGGGTTGAGGCGCCGTCTTCCGAGACCGCCGACTCCGGGTCGGCGCGGCTAGCGCGACCTGCGCCGCTCGTCCGCCAACGCCCGCTCATGGGCCACGTTTGCGACTGCCGCCGCCGCGGATGCGTGCCCCGCCACGAAGATCGTGAAATCCTGTCGGGAGATCACGAAGGTGGTCAGCTCGCCCAACGCGGTGACCGTCGCGGTGCGCGGGACGTTGCGCAGCAGGGCGATCTCGCCGAAGCTGCCTCCCGGCCCGAGCTCGGCGACCACCGTGCCGTCCCGGCTGACGCGAGCCCGACCCGACATCACCACGTGGAACTCGTCGCCAGCGGCTCCCTGCACCATCACGTCCTCGCCATCGGCGAACGTCCGCTCGACCCCGGCGGCCGCCAGATGGTCCACCACTGCCACGGGAAGGGCAGCCAACTCGCGGCACTGGCGGAGTGCAGAGACGTTTTCGCCGGGGATGAGCTGGGCGTCGAGCCGGCGGGCCCACGGGATGCTGCACGCGGCAAGGGCCACAAGCACGCATCCCGTGAGCCACAACGAGGGTGCGACACCGAACGCCGGGACGGCCAGGCCGGCGACCAGGGATCCGGTGGTGAAACCCAGGACGACGATCACTTCGAACGCCGCGAAGGCTCGCCCCAGCACGGTGGGCGGGATCACCCTGGCGACCAGGGTGAAGGCCCCGACGTCGAGCACTGCATTGCCGATGCCGATGACCACGAAACCGACGTAGCCGACGGCCGGCATGGTCAAGGCGCCGATGGCGACCATCGGCAGGCCCCAGAGCGCCACGCCCACTGGAACGGCTCGGCTGATGCGCGTCGAGGTGACGAGTGCGGCCGCGGCCGCGCTGCCCGCCAGGCCGCCCACGCCCAGCATCGCCGTCAACCACCCGACACCCGGGTCGCCCTGGCCGAACGTGTCGACGGCGAGGACCACCACGGCGATGAGGAGCACCCCGCGGGCGAATGTCTGCACGAACACAAGCACGACGAGGGGAGGCTGCCGGATCAGGGCGCGCAGGCCGCCGCCGAATTCCCGGATCGCGGAGGCCAGCGTGATGGCGCTGCCGCGGTCACCGGGCGCAGTGACATCGTGGATGCGGCCGGCGGCAACCGCGGCGGCAGCCACCGCGACCGCCGCCAGCACCAGGCCGAGGGGTGCCGGGCCGACCACGAACAGCGCGCCGGCGAGAACAGGCCCGACCAGGGTGCCGGCGCTCTCAGCGAACGACGAGGCGGCGTTTGCCGCTGTCAGCTGCGCCGGGCTGGTGGCCAGGTGCGGAAGCAGCGCAGCGCTCATGGGCCGGTGCGTGCTGAACAGGACCGAAGCGAGCCCGCCTGCGAGCAAAGCCGCCACGGGCTCACCCGCCACGAGCAGGGCGGCGCTCAGACCCAACAGGCCGGCCCGCGTCGCGAGGATGGTCGTCAGCCAGACCTCCCGCCGACCCCGATCGGACCACCCGATGATGACGGGCGCGACGATGAGGGCCGGTATGGCACGCAGGATCGAGAAGCCGGCGACCAGCCCGGGACCGCCGACGTCATAGGCCACGACCAGCAGCGCGACCAGTGACGCGGTCTCGGCGATGACCGACAGACCCCAGGCCAGCACCGCCCGCCGGAGGCCCGGGACCGCCATCACAGCGCGCAGCCTCACTCCGCGACCCAGGTGCGGTCCGTCGCTGTGGTGCGTCCCATTTGCGGGATTCTGCCCTACCGCAGCGCGCTGGGTAGCCGGCGGCCGAGCGCAACACTGCCGTCTGAAGTGGGCCGGGTACTGGTGCGCCGCGTCGATCAGCTCGGGGGTAGACCGATGGACCCACCGAAACACGGTGGCGTGATCCCCGCCGATCCCGCGCTCAGGGGAGCAGGCTGCGGACCCGGTAGGACAAGCGCTACCGCAGGTACCAGCGGACCGCGAGAAGGATGATGTCCGGAGGATACCGGAACCCCGCGAACGCCAAAGGAGCCTGAACTGGCGGGGCTCTTTCCGGTGGACTGCGTCGGATGGTCCATCACGGACCAAACATGCCAAATCAGCCATTTGCGATATTCGGCGGTTCGCCCCCGAGCTTCGACTCGAACACGACCTGCCCGTCGACCACTCTCGGGCAAGGCGGTGCATCGGGCGTTGTCGCCAGAGCCGGACTGGACATGACCACCACTTGACCGCCGAAGGGAGGGCGGGCTCCGGGATGGACCGCCGGACTCGCGGCCATCTCGCGCTAGTCCGCACAGGGCCCGGCTTTCGCGTGGTGGTTGCAGGGTGTCGCCGACATGACGTCGCTGACCGCGGCAAACAGCATGCGCGGCCGAGACGGGCGATCCTGGGTTCCAGGAGGCCGAGAGTTGAGCCACGCCGCGGGTCGACGAAAGCCACGTGCGTCGTGCACAGGCTTCTCGCCTATGCATCGATGGTGCGTAGGTCCAAGGGCGTGATCGGTGCCAGCGGGGCCGATTCCTAGCGCCACGGTTGGCCCTCACTCCAGTCATCTGGGTGGGTCTGCAGGGGCCCAGAGGAGGCGAAACCGGTTGGTGTCACGCAGTTCCCTCATGATCGCGAGGACGGGAAGTTGTCTCGTGATGCGTAGGTCCGGGGTGGGGAGGAGCGCCAGCGACGGCTCCAAGAGGCCGCTCCACGCGAAAGTTGTTGGTAGTAAACAACTAATGGGAGTATTCGAGATTCGCACCGATCGCCCAAATTGCGCTTTCGCCCCTTCTTTCGCCCTTTCCTCGAGGGCGGTGACAAAGGGTGCGAGAAGCGAAAGGCGGGGATAGGGCGAAGACGCGTCCCATGAGTCGACCGTTGTGCGCGGGGGCCGACTATTCGCGAGGCGGACACCTGGGGCGCCGGGCCCGTCTGCTCCCGGGCTTCGGCCGCGTCGCGCCGTGGTCAGTCGAAGGGTTGGCGGGGCTCGTCCGGGTAGGCGTGGGACCAGGCCGTCCAGGGTGCGTCGATGCGATCGGCCCGGGCGATGTCGTGGTTCACGCGTAGAGCTGCTCGTGCGGGGTCTTGGCTCTTCTCTGATTGGGCGCGGGCGTAGTAGTGGTTGGTGGTCTGCACGTCCGCGTGGCGCAGCAGGGGGGCAGCCTCATACGGCGTGCCGCCGCTGTCCACGACACAGCTCGCCGCGAGGGCGCGGAGGTCCTTGATCTTGATCGGTCGGCGTCGGGGCGAGCGTGGGGGCGTTCGGGTCACCGGCGATGCTGCGGCCCGGCCCTCGCGCCGGCTCAGAGCGAGGGGGTCGCATCGGAAGCGCCGCGCCGCGTGGACGCCTTGCTGGCTCTCGACTCGTCATCGACTCGACGCCGGTCCTAGCGTTGGTACCGGATGCGTCACGTAGGGCGAACGAACCTGTGGGCGTCACCACCGAGCACGTGCGGAGGCATGGTCGCCGGTGACGAAGCTCGACCCCACGCGACGGACCGGGACTCCTCCAACACCATTGAGGGCAGTCGCGGCTTCCACGAGGGACTGGAGTTGCCATGCCGTTCGAGATCACCGACCGACTCTCACGGCCCGCTTGGGCGAGGATCACCGGTGGGCTCTACCTCACCTACATGGTCGCGTCAGTGCTCGCCAACGCCTTGGGCCACATAGGCCTGGGCAGTGCCCAGCAGATCCAGGACGCGATCACCGGAAGTCCGCAGTCGTTCCGCCTGGGCTTGGTGTTCGCGTTCCTGTCGGCGTTCCTGTTCCTGATGGCGGCCTGGGGCCTGTACGTCCTGCTCCGCCCGGTCAACAAGGACCTCGCGCTGCTCTTCCTGCTCCTCAATACCGTCGGAGTCGGGATCCAGTGCGCGAGCCTGCTCCAACTGGTGAACGGAATGCTGTTGACGGACGGGGCCGACGCCCTGCCCGACCTCCAGGCACAAGCCCTGACGCTTGTCTCTGCGGAGGCGTATCGCATGGGCTTCGTCATGGCTCAGCTGTTCTTCGGCACCTGGCTGTTCCCGCTCGGATACCTTGTCCTGAAGTCGGGGTTCCTTCCGAGACTCCTCGGCGTGCTGCTCATCCTCGACGGGGTCGCCGAGCTGATCTGGTTCCTCCAGGTGCTGGTGCTGCCGGACTATCCGGCGATCAAGACACCCGGGACCTTCGTGAGTCTGGTCGCCGAGGTGGGCCTGGCGCTCTGGCTCCTGGTTCGCGGCGTCAAGGTCGCCGACCACACAGCCGGCGGGCCAGCAGCCGTACCGGGTGCGGTGGGGCATCGGAACTGAGACGCAATGCCGCCACGACGAGCAGTATGGAAGCCGGCGTCGAAACTGGCGATCGCGGGAGGACTGGCATTCTGGATCGCCAACTTCGCCATATCGCTGACTCCCATCGCAGCTGAGTACCGAGACGCCCTGGCAATCGCCTACGTTCCGATGCTCGTGCAGGCCGCCGCGGGTGGCCTGGTCATCGGATTCTGCGTGGGCTACTGCATGCTTCGATTCCCACCCCGGATCCCCCTGGTGGCCCCGATGTCACGATCCTTGGCGTTGAGTCTTGTGGCCTTGATCGTGGTCACGCTGGTCATCGAAGTGCCCGCCAAGTTCAACTCGACGCTCAGTGATCCGTGGCGGTACTTCGCTATCGGCTCCCTGTTCAACGCCGTGAGGATCCTGGCTCTGGGAGTGGCGATCGGGCTTGTGTACGACACGCTCACCCGTTCGCGCGGAAGCAAGGGGGCAGCTGTCGCTTGAGTGGGCACTGGTCGCGTCGGGGCGTCCGATGCCGCCGCGAGTCAGCCGCGGTCGAGGCGTACAGAGGCCTTGCGTCCGCGGATGGTGCAGTGGTTCAGCGCTTTCGCAATCTTGCGCGCCTTGTCCTCGGGTACCTCCACCAGGGAGAAGTTCTCGTGGATGGTGATGGCGCCAATGTCGCGGCCCTTGATTCCCGCCTCACCCGTGATGGCGCCGACAAGATCGCCGGGCGTGACATGGGCCTTGCGGCCCAGAGACACGAACAGGCGCGCGGTCGGCCCTTCGAGGGGGTCGCGCTTCTTGCGGCTTCCATCGGAATCGCGCGCGTCGCCCGGTGTCTTCCTACCCCCTGACGTGCGGCGCGGGCTGCCGTCGGAGGAGGAGGCGGCGGCGGTGAGATCGCGATCGTCGTCTTCCCCTGACGCACCCTGGGATGCCTCGTGGAGGAGGGCGAACGCGGCGACGGCCACGTCGGTGGCATCGCGATGCATCAGCATCTCGTCGATGACCTCGCGGTAGACGTCGTGTCGACCCTGGGCGTCGACGTCGTCGAGCACGCCCTCGATCGCGTCGCGGATGCGGCGCAAGCGCAGTTGGCGGACATCTGTCACGGTGGGCACTGGCTCCACGGGGACGTGGCCACGCATCAGCTTCTCGATGGAGGAGAGCAGCCTTCGCTCACGCGGCTCGACCAGGCTGAGCGCGACACCTTCGCGTCCTGCGCGGCCCACCCGGCCTATGCGATGGACGTACGCCTCGGGACTCGTGGGCAGGTCGTAGTTGACGACGTGCGAGAGGTGATCGACGTCGAGGCCCCGAGCGGCCACATCCGTGGCGACGAGCAGTTCCGTTGTCCCCGCCCGCAGGCGGCCCATCACGCGATCGCGTTGGTCCTGCGTGAGGCCACCGTGCAGCGCCTCAGCCTGGTAGCCACGGGCGGTCAGCAGATCCGTCAGGGTGTCGACGCCGCCGCGCGTACGGCAGAAGACGATCGATGCCACGGGATCCTCGGCGTCGAGGATCCGGCCGAGCGCGGCCGCCTTGTTCTGTCGCGTGACGGTGTAGGCCGTCTGCCGGACCCGTGGAACCTCGTCCGGCGCAGTCGCCCTCGCGCGGATCGAGATTCGCTCCGGGTTGCGAAGGTGCTGGGACGCGAGCTTGTCGATGCGCTTGGGCATGGTCGCCGAGAACAGGACCGTCTGTCGGTCCTCCGGGGTCAGCGACAGGATCGTCTCGATGTCCTCGATGAACCCCATCTCCAGCATCTCGTCGGCCTCGTCGAGCACGACCGTGCGCACTTCGTCCAGGCGCAGAGCGTTGCGACGGATCAGGTCGAGAGCGCGGCCCGGAGTTGCCACGACGACGTCCACGCCGCGTTTCAAGGAGTCGATCTGATGACGGGCGGGAGCGCCGCCGTAGATCGCCACGAGTCGGGCCCCGAGTTCGCGACCGTAGCTGTGGAAGGCCTGGGACACCTGAAGGGCGAGTTCGCGTGTGGGCACGAGGATCAGGGCAGTCGGCCCTTTGCCGCGGGAGTGTGGATCGAGGAGCTCAAGGATCGGGAGGGCGAACGCTGCGGTCTTGCCCGTTCCCGTCGCCGCCTGGCCGAGGAGGTCGGAACCCCCCACGAGGATCGGGATGGTGGCGGACTGGATGGGCGTGGGCTCCTCGTATCCCAGCGCTGACAGGGTGCTGAGCAATTCGGCCCGCAGGCCCAACGACGCGAAAGTGGAATCGAGGTTGCTGTCTTCGGACGCCACACCGGACGGTACCGCAGACGGCTCCGTCAGGACTGGCCCAACTCGTCGGCGGTCCTCGAGGGTGGAAACGGTGCCGGGAGGCCGGGCGTTGCGCCACCCGACGGATTGCATGGCCCCTGCCTTCGCCCAACCGCAGCCCGGCAGGTCCCCGTGAACGCCACGGCCAGCGCCATCAGATTCCGCCGGCGTGCCGTAGGTGATCACAGCTTTCTCGAGTGGCCGTCGGCTCGGGCCGAGCGGCTGTCGGTTCCTGCGTCCACCGGCCGCTATCGCCAAGCGCGCCACCTCGCTGCGGTGGTGCGCCCCGCTTGAGTAGGCGCACCACCGCCAACAGGTCAGCCAGCGGCCAGGTCCACCGAGATGGGCACGGCGGCCCCCAGCGTGTGGCCCACGGGCGAGGTTCGGAGCACGTGCTCATGGAGGTCGGCGATCTGCTGCTCGTCGGCCGTTGCATCCAGGTGGACGATCACCCGGATGTCATCGAAGCCCGCGTGTCCTTCGCGCAACCCCAGGAAGGCATGCAGGTCGAGTGCGCCCGAGACATCGACCCGCAGGTCTCGCAACTCGATCCCGCGCGCAGAGGCGTTCGCTGCATAGCCGACTGCGAGGCAGTTGCCCAAGGCCGCGAGAACCTGTTCGACGGGGTTGGGTGCGGTGTCAGACCCGCCCAGCGCAATGGGCTCGTCTGACTGGATCGGGTCGAAGCCTCGGACCCGCGCCTCGGTCCGGAAGGCGCCGTTCCACGTGATCGAGGCTCGCCACGTGGTGGCGGCAGCCTCGGGATCAGATCGGACGGCGTCGATGAGGCTGCCGACAGCCTCGATGTTCACATCGTTGAGCAGGGTGCTTGTGGGCATGGTGATTCCTTAGCTAGGGGGTGGGTAGTCGATGAACACCCCCCTGGCGGACGTGAAAGCGGATTGACTGCCAGAGGGTGAGGGCCGGCCTGTCATCTCTCGGGATGGCGGCACTCCGCGGCGCGCACTCGCGCCCGCTCAGACCACCCGAGAGCAGCGACACATGAC
>JAHECS010000082.1 GCA_024641635.1 Actinomycetes bacterium
AGCGTCACGCGATCCTCGGGAATGCCGACGCTGGTCGCCACCTCGGCATTGGCGCGCATGTGCCGCCATTCACCGTGGACGGGGATGACGTTGCGCGGCTTGACGATGTTGTACACGTAGCGCAGCTCGCCGGCCGCCGCGTGACCGGACACGTGCACGAGGGCGTTGCCCTTGTGCACGACGTGCGCCCCGAGGCGGGCGAGCCCGTTGATCACCCGGAACACCGAGTTCTCGTTGCCCGGGATCAGCGACGAAGCCAGCACCACGGTGTCGCTGGGACCGACGCTGATGGCGTGATCGCGGTTGGCGATGCGGGACAGCACCGCCATGGGCTCCCCCTGGGACCCCGTGCAGATCAGGACGGCCTCGTCGTCCGGCAGGCTCGGCAGCTCGTCGGAGGCGACAAGCATGCCGCCCGGGATCGTCAGGTAGCCCAGGTCGCGCGCGATTCCCATGTTCCGGACCATCGATCGGCCGACGAAGGCGATCTTGCGACCGTGCAGGGCGGCCATGTCGATGATCTGCTGGATGCGGTGCACGTGCGAGGCGAACGAGGCGACGATGATGCGCCCCTCGGCCCGCAGGAAGACCGCGTCCAGCACGGGGACGATGTCGCGCTCGCTGGGCACGAAGCCGGGAACCTCGGCATTCGTACTGTCGATCATGAGGACGTCCACCCCGGAGTCGCCGATCCGGGCGAAGCCATTGAGATCGGTGATCCTGCCGTCCAGCGGCACCTGATCCATCTTGAAGTCACCCGTGTGCAGCACCACGCCGGCGGGCGTGCGGATGGCCAAGGCCATCGCATCGGGGATCGAGTGGTTGACGGCGAGGAACTCCACGTCGAAAGGCCCCAGCGGGATGCGGGCGCCGTCAGCGGCCGGAATGACGACCGGGGTGATCCGGTGCTCGCGCATCTTCGCACCGACGAAGGCCAAGGTCAGCTCGGAACCGACGACCGGGATGTCCGCTCGCTCGCGGAGCAGGTACGGCAGTGCCCCGATGTGGTCTTCGTGGCCATGGGTCAGCACGACCGCCTCGATGTCGTCCAGGCGATCGATGATCGGGCCGAAGTCCGGAAGGATGAGGTCGACGCCCGGCTGGTTCTCCTCCGGGAACAGGACGCCGCAGTCGACCACGAGCAGGCGTCCGCCGAACTCGAACACGGTCATGTTGCGGCCGATCTCGCCCAGCCCGCCGAGCGCGAAGATCCTCAGCGCGCCGTCCGCGAGCTCAGGCGGGGGCGGCAGCTTCGCGTGACTCATCCGCCGAAACCGCGGACAGCCCCGAGGGCCAGATCGGCACGCAGCGTCTCGCGCTGGGCGTCCGTCGCGTCGACGAGGGGCAGGCGCACCGGCCCGGCGGGCAGGCCCTGCATCTCGAGGGCAGCCTTGGTGAGGATCACTCCCTGCGTCCGGAAGCACCCTGTGTACACGGGCAGCAGGGAGGCGTTGATCTGGGCTGCCTCGGCCGCCCGGCCGTCCTTCAGCGCCTCGGCCATGTCCTTGAGGCGGTCGCCGACCAGGTGCCCGACAACGGAGATCATCCCCGCGGCCCCCAGAGCCAGCAGCGGGAGGTTGATGATGTCGTCGCCGCAGTACCAGGCCAGACCCGTCGACCGCATGCCCCACTGGGCGAAGTCGAGGTCGCCCTTGGCGTCCTTGTTGGCGACGATCCTCGGATGCTCGGCGATCCGCATCATGGTGTCCAGCTCGATCGCGGTCCCCGTGCGCTTCGGGATGTCGTAGGTGATCATCGGCAGGTCGGTCGCGTCCGCGATCGCGTGGAAGTGCCGGATCAGCCCTTCCTGCGGTGGGCGGTTGTAGTACGGAGTCACGGCCATCACGGCATGCGCTCCTGCGGCGGCCGCCATCCTGGCTGCCTCGACCGAGTGCGCCGTGTCGTTTGTCCCGACTCCCGCGATGATCGTCGCCCGGTCGCCGACCGCATCGAGAACAGCCCGCAGCACCGCGATGTCCTCGTCGTCGGTCTTGGTGGCCGACTCCCCCGTGGTCCCGTTGATCACGAGACCGTCGTGCCGAAGTTC
>JAHECS010000052.1 GCA_024641635.1 Actinomycetes bacterium
GGTCCCGGGCAGACGCTCTTCGCGCGCGTGGACCTGATTCCCGGCCCGGATGGCCGGCCGCTCCTGCTGGAACTGGAGCTCACCGAGCCGTCCCTGTTCCTGACCTTCGACGAGCAGGCCCCCGTTCGCCTGGCAGAAGCGGTGGCGCGGCGTCTGCCCCAAACGGCCTAGTCCGGGGTCGCGTGCTGTGCCACAGTGCGCGTCATGCACGACGAATCACGGGTGATCGCCGGAATCAGCGGCTCGCCTCTCGATCCCGAGCTCTTCGCGGTTCGCGTCGATGCGGGTCGAATCTCGCGCACCTGGACGATGCGGCAGTGGCGTGACGAGCCCGCGTCAGGCGTGCCCGTCGCCGATGTCCAGGGGGCCACGGTCCTGCCGGGGATCGACGATTCGCATCTCCACGGCTACGAGTTCGGTCGAGCCCTCACGGCGGTGAATCTCCGTGCAGACGTGTGCCCCGGACTTCCCGACCTGCAGGACGCGCTCCGCAGGGCGACGCCGGAGTCGACGGGCTGGGTGCGTGGTCTCGGATGGGACGACAGCCGGATTCAGGGCAGTGGGCCTAGCGGCCAGCTGTGTGCGGCCGATCTCGACGCGGCTCGGGCCGACGTCCCCATGATCCTCACCGACGTGACTGGCCATCAGGCCGTGTGCAACTCGCTTGCGCTCCGGCTGGCCGGCCTCAACGGCGACTCGGCCGCCGATCCGGTGGGCGGCATCATCGTGCGCGACGAGGCCGGTCGGCCGACCGGGCTCCTCCGCGAGGCTGCGGTGGCGTTGATCAACGACGTCATTCCTCCGCTGGGACGTCAGGAGAAGGTCGAGTCGATCCGTGCCGCGCAGCGTCACCTCCTCGCCTCAGGAGTGACCGCGTTCACTGATCCAGGACTGGGTCCCGGGGCGCGGACCCTCATGGACGGCACGGGCGATCTCGAGGCGGTCGCGGCATACCGGCACCTGGACGCTTCGAATGACCTGCACATGCGAGTCGACGTGATGCTTCTCTTCGGCGGGCTGGGCGGGACCACGGCCGCCGCAGTCGCGGACGGGCTCGACGAGTGGGGGCCTCCCCAGCGCATGGATGCGCACGGCCACGTCGGGATCGCGCAGGTCAAGGTGTTCGCAGACGGCATTCCGCGCAGTCGGACTGCCTGGATGATCGACCCGTACGACGACTGCACTCACGGGCACCTGACGGTCGCGGGCGAAACCGATGAGGAGAGGGTCGCGGAGATCCGCGCCATCGTCGCGGCGGCCGCCTCGCGAGGGTGGCAGCTCGGCGTGCACACGACCGGGGATCGTGCCACCGAGGTAGTGGTCGACGCGATGGTCGAGCAGGGGACGGCGGCCTCGGAGTTGCGGCACTACATCATCCACGGAGACTTCGCGCCCGCCCCGACACTGCGGCGGATGGCGTCCCGTGGCATCACGCTCAACGCGAACCCGAGCATTCGCTGGATGATCGGGGACGGCGTCGATCCGATCATCGGGTCCGAGCGGAGGAAGCGGCGGCAGCGGCTGCGTGAGGCGTGGGATCTCGGGGTGAATGTCTGCTCGTCGTCGGACGCCCCGGTGGCGCCTCCGGATTGGCGGCTCATGGCGGCGGCTGCTGCGACGCGCTCGACTCGGACGGATCCGGAGGGTACGGATGGGCAGCGGCTGACCATGCGCGAGGCTCTGTCGACGCTGACCCGTAACCCGGCGTGGCAGGGCCATGCGGAGACCTGGCGAGGCACCATCTCCGCAGGCATGGCAGCGGACCTGGTGGTCTTGGACGGACCGGTCGACTGGGACGATCCGTGGTCCCTCGTCGAGCGCGAGGTGAGTGTGACGATGACGGATGGGCTCGTTCGGGTGGGCGACCTGTGAGCGGTGCTAGCCTCCGCGTCACGCCGACGCAGGGGAGTGCCGCATGAACGTCGTGGTCATCGTCGCGGACCAGCTTCGTCCCGATCATCTCGGCCACGAGGGCGTCCTGCCTGTGCGGACACCGAACATCGACTCACTGGCCGCTGCCGGCCGGCGCTTCAGCCGTGCCTTCGTCGCCAACCCCGTCTGCATGCCGAATCGCGCCACGATCATGACCGGGCGATGGCCATCGGCACACGGGCTGAGGACGAACGGACTTCCCCTGGACCCCGAGGCGCAGACCTTTCCGCGGGTCCTCAGGCAGCGCGGATTTGCCACCGCGGCTGTCGGCAAGCTGCATCTCCAGCCGATGGGGTGGCCGTTCGAGGAGTTCCAGCTCGAGGAGATCAAGCAGGCCATGCCGCTCCTGTGGGAGCAGGCGGTGTCGCGGTTCGGTGGCGACTTCGTCTCGTGGGAGGACTTCGAGCGGCATGCCAACGAATCGGTGGTCCTGCCCCCTGACTACTACGGGTTCGACGACGTGGCCCTCACCGTCGGCCACGGCGACCGGATGTCGGGTCACTACATCGCCTGGGCCCGCGACCGCGGGTGGGACCCGTTGACGCAGGCGGGCTCGAAGGCTTCCCCGGACGTGTATCCGGGTTGGGGCCAGGTGTACGAGTCGGCCGTGCCTGCGGAGTTGCACCCCACGAGATTCGTGGCGGAACAGGCGGTCGAGCGACTCACGGATTTCGCCGCCGAGCAGAAGCCTTTCTGCCTCTACGTGTCGTTCCCGGACCCGCACCATCCGTTCGCTCCGCCAGCGGAGTACTGGTCTCGTCATGATCCCGCGGATGTTCCGCTGCCGAGGACGTTCGACGACGATCACGACACGTCGCCGGAATACGTCCGCCGAATCGCCGCGCGCCGGGGTGTCCCGCACGAGGATCCGACGATGACCTGGGCGCCGACCGAGGAGCAGTTCCGCCATGCCCTGGCGGCGGAGATGGGGTCGATCGAGTTCATCGACGATGCGGTGGGACGGATCCTCACAACGATGGCGGACCTGGGGCTCACCGAGGACACGCTCGTCGTCTTCACGGCGGATCACGGCGACGTCTTCGGCGACCACGGCCTCATGCTCAAGCACTTCACGCACTATCGCGGTGTCGTGCGCGTGCCGCTCATCGTCAGCGGCCCGGGAGTCGTCGCGGGGGTCACCGACGCGCTGGTGTCGAGCGCCGACATCGCGCCAACGATCCTCGACGAGCTCGAGGCGCCCCCCTTGCCAGCGGCTCAGGGGACGTCACTGGCCCCGGACCTTCGGGGGAGTGAAGCGGCCCACCGCCATGCCCTTGTCGTCGAGGAGGACCAGCCGTTCGGGTTGGACGGATTGGCGGGTCCGGTGCGCATCCGCACCGTCGTCACCGACCAGCTGCGGCTGACTGAGATCAGCGGGCACGGTGTCACTGAGCTGTATGACCTGGCCGTCGATCCGGACGAGCGGGACAACCGAGCTCATCGAGCCGAATCCGGCGAGCTGCTGGCCGCCGGACGAGCGGCGATGCTGACGGAGCTCATCCGTCTGGCCGACGACTCCACCCTGCCCTTCCACGCCGCGTAGGCAGTCCCACGTCGCCAGGCCGGACGACGACCTTGACGGTCGTCGTAACAACATGGGGAAAGCTCTTCCCGCGCAATCGTTTGGTTGCTAACGTTCCCCCACTCACGGCCGCGCACGTTGCGCGGCATGGCGACTGGAGGACGTCTTGGTCATCAAGAAGCGAAGTGCGTGGGCGGCAGCCCTCACGGTAGCCGTGTCGGCGACCGCCCTGGCCACGGCGGCGGTGCCAGCTCAGGCGGCCACGGACATCAAGATCGGCGTGACGCCCATCAACTCGACAGGGTCGGTCCAGTACGCGCTCGATTCCGGAATCTTCAAGAAGAACGGCCTCAACGTCACGGACATCTCCACATTCCCGGCGCCACCGCCGAGCATCGCCGCCCTCGCGAGCGGAGCGGTGCAGATCGTCTACTCGCCCACCATCCCGGTGATCAATGCCCGCGAGAACGGCGGCGTCGACATCGTCGTCGTGGCGCCCGCGGACGGCTACGGCCGCGCCGATCTCGCCAAGGCGAAGAAGGACGCTGCGTTTGCGGCGAAGATCGACGACACGGGCGTGTGCATCTCCCCCTCGAGTGGCATCAACCGCTGGCGGGATCTCGTGGGGAAGACGGTCAGTGTCCCTGCGCGAGGGGCGCAGGCCGAGGTGACGATCGCCTCTGCAGTCAAGAAGGATGGCGGTGATCCTTCGAAGATCAACTGGGTGACCCTTGGATTCCCGGAGGTGAACTCGTCTGTCCAGTCGGGCAAGATCAACGCAGGCTTCACCGTCGAACCGTTCACGACGAACTGCACGGCGGGCGGCCTGAAGAACCTCGGAGCCCCCGGAATCCAGTTCTTCGACACGGAGCAGGCCATTGGCGTCTGGGTGACCACCGCGCAGTTCGCGAGGGAGAACCCACGGGCCCTTCGTTCCTTCCAGAAGGCGATGTACCAGACCCACACGTTCGCGCGCGCGTCGAAGGCGAACATGCGCAAGGTGCTCCAGGCGTCGACGAAGATCACCGGGGTGCCGCTGAGCCAGGCACTGGCGGCGAACCCGCCGTACTACCCGCTGTACGTCGTGCGCCAGGACGTCGCACGTCCGGCAACGAAGATGCTCGAGCTCGGTTTCCTCAAGAAGCCTGCCGACGTCGCCGGCGTGCTGCTGCGCCAGTACCGCCCGTAGCCGGGATGTCGCCCGGCCGGCCAGCTATCGCTGTGGCCGGCCGGGCGACAACGGCTTTGCCCCCGTGTCGCGTTCCGAGAGGGGAGGTGCCTTGAGCATCGCCGGTCGCATTCCGCCGTGGATCGTCTCCATGCTCCTGGCGCTGGCCTTCTGGCAGGTGGCTGCCAGCGTCGGCCCGATCAGCGACTCGTCGATCCCCACAGCGGTGGACTCCGTCACCACGTTGGTGCAGCTGCTGGGACAGTCGGAGACGTGGATCGCACTCGGGCAGACGGTGGCCATCGCGGCGATCGGCTTCGCGTTGTCCCTGCTTATCGCGCTTCCCCTGGGCATCCTCATCGGGCTGAGTCGATTCGCCTTCACGTCCACGAAGTTCGTGTTCGACTTCTTCAAGGTGATCCCCCCGATCGTCATCATCCCGATCACGATCCTCGCCCTCGGACCCACCTTCCAGATGGGCGTGTTCCTCGTCGTGTTCGGCCTCGTCTTCGCCCTGGCGATCCAGACCGCCTACGGCGTGCGTGATGCCGATCCCGTCCTCCTGGACACGATGCGCGCCTACCGCCAGGGGATCGTCACGCAGATCCGCTACGCCCGCCTTCCTTCGGCGGCATCGTTCATCGCCGTCGGTATCCGGATATCCGCGACGGCGGCGCTCGTCATCGCCGTCGTGGCCGGTCTCATCGGGGGTGCCCCTGGGCTGGGACGACAGCTCCTGCTGTCGCAGACGGGCGGCCTGGCCGACCAGACGTTCGCGATCGTCCTCCTCCTCGGCGTGCTCGGGGTCCTCGTCAGCCACGGGATCGAATGGAGTCGCCGCAAGGTCATCTTCTGGGAGGACCGATGACCGTCTCCCGGCGGCTCCTCGCCGTCCTCATCGGCGCATGGCTGCCCGTCCTGCTCGTCTACCTGTGGTGGACGGCGAGTGCCGAGTCGACCAATCCGTACTTCCCGCCGCTCTCGGTGATCTGGACTCGCTTCCTCGAGTTGTGGGTCTTCGACCAGGTCCCCGTCCACGTCGTGCCCAGCCTCCAGAACCTCGCCGTCGGATATGCGATCGCTGTCGTCGCCGGGGTCGGCGTGGGCGCGGTGCTCGGCGTGTCACGACGGACAGCCCGGTACGTCGAACCGGTCGTCGACTTCTTGAGATCCATTCCGGCAGTGGCGACCGTTCCGGTCTTCATCGTCATCTTCGGCCTGGATGCATCGATGCGCATCGCCGCCATCTCCGTCGCGGCGACCTGGCCGATCCTCATCGCAACGATGCAGGGAGTGCGGGCGACCGACCCGACGCTCCTCGACACGGCGGCGGTGTTCCGAATCACCGGCGCCCAGCAGCTCTGGCGTGTGCGACTTCCGGCCGCCCAGCCCATCATCTTCTCGGGGCTCCAACTGGGCCTGCAGATCGCCTTCGTCGTCACGATCGCCTCGGAGTACCTCGGTGCCGGCTTCGGTATTGGCGCCTTCACGTTGATCGCCACGGACTCCTTCCTCATCCTCGACGCCTGGACGGGCGTGATCCTCATGGGGTTGCTCGGCTACGCCATCAACATCGTCTTCGACATCGTCGAGCGGATCGCACTTCGCTGGTACATCGGCCAGAAGAAGCTGGCATGAGGGGCAGGGATGGCACATGACCGCTGAGATCTCCATTCGCAACGTGAGCATGGAGTTCCCGACGCCGGACGGTGTCAAGCACGTCCTGAATGACATCTCGTACGACGTGAACCAGCATCACTTCGTGTCGATCGTCGGGCCCTCGGGCGTTGGCAAGACCACGCTCCTGCGCCTTCTGACGGGGCTCATGAAGCCGACGTCGGGCGAGATCCAGGTGCATGGAGAGAGGATCTCGGGAGCTCCGAAGGGCCTTGCCGTCGTCCTCCAGGACTACACGCGATCCCTCATGCCGTGGCTGACCATCGAGAAGAACATCGCCCTCCCGTTGAGGAACCAGAAGCTGGGCAAGGCGGAGACGAGGGAGCGCATCGAGTCGTCCCTGGAGGAGGTCGGGCTCTCCGGCACAGGGGGGAACTACCCGTGGCAGATGTCCGGCGGCATGCAGCAGCGCGCATCGATCGCGCGGGCCCTGGCTGTCCGGCCGACCATCCTCGTGATGGACGAGCCGTTCGCGTCCGTGGACGCGCAGACCCGTTTCGACCTTGAGGACCTGGTCCTCAAGGTGCGCGCCGACTTCGGCATCACGACGCTCATGGTGACCCACGACATCGACGAGGCGGTGTACCTCAGCGACGAGATCGTCGTACTCCACGGGAGGCCCGCTGGTGTCAGGGACGTCGTCGTGGTCGACATCCCATTTCCCCGTTCTCAGATCGAGACGCGTAACGACCAGCGGTTCACGGAGCTCCGGACCCACGTCTATGCGATGGTGCGCGGTCTCGAGTAGCCGCACGAACATCGGTGGCGGCGCGGCTTGCGGTCGCCATCGACCACCGGCTGACGGGTGACTCCCGCCGCTGGCGGCGTTACAGTCGGTTGATGGCCAACGAACCCGGGATGAGGGCCGGAGACGCGGATCGCGACCGCGCAGCCCGGTTGCTGAGCGAGGCCTATGCCGAGGGACGGGTCGACGCGGACGAGTTCCAGGAGCGACTGGA
>JAHECS010000010.1 GCA_024641635.1 Actinomycetes bacterium
GCTTCTTGGCCTTGCCCTCACCGTTGATGATCATCTGGACGCCCAGCGTCAGAACGGAGTACGGATCCTGGGCGTTGCCGGTCGCACGGCACACGGTGAGCTGCGCATGGCCGCCGTGGTCGTCCGGAGGGATGACGACGTCGCCTCCGGCGCAGTCGTCGTCCCAGACGGCCTGGCCCTCTTCCGTCCAGTTGAGTCCGGGATAGCTGGCCTTGCCGTTCGGGTGGGCCAGCGGGGGGATGATGTTGCCCCAGGTCTCGTCGGGGTGGACGCCGATCACGGGGGAGCTGGCCGGACCGGTGGGCTTGGCCGAACCTTCGCCGTTGATGATCGACGTCGTCATGTACGGGGCCAGCGCATACGGCGCGTTGGCGTCACCCATCGCCAGGCACACCCGCACCGTGCCGCCCTCACCGTGGGTGCCCTCCTGGTGGGTGCCCTCGTCCGTGCCGTCCTCTCCGCCGGCGCCCTCGTCGGTGCAGCCGGCGTCCCAGATCGCCTGGCCCTCATCGGTCCAGTTGAGCCCGGGGTAGCTGCCCTCGCCGTTCGGGTGCGAGAGGCTCGGAATGATGTTGCCCCAGGGCTCGGCGGGGTAGACGCCGATCACGGGGCTGCTGGCCGGACCCGCATGCTGAGGCGCGCCCTCGCCAGTGATGATCTTCGTGATGCGCTCGTTGGCTGCCCTGTACGGATCGTCGATGTCGCCCGTCGCCAAACAGATGCGCACTTCAGCTTCATCGCCGGGTGCGCCTTCGTCCGTGCCTTCCTGGGTGCTGTCGTGTCCGTGCGAGTCCTCCTCGCCGCCCTCGGCAGCAGGGGCCTCATTCACGACCGGGACCGGAGGCCCACGGGCATCGGATCCCTCGACCGTGGTCATCGTGTCACCGGGCGGTGCACCTTCGAGTGCACCCTCATCCAGCGCGACGGCGTCGCCGATGTCCGGTGACGATGGCGTCGTGGAGTTGTCGGAGTCGCCGAGCTCGTCCGTGGGGTGCGGCTCGTCGATGAGCGGCGCTGAACTGCTGGTCTGCTGGTCGTCGAGGGCGCTCGATGCAGCCGCGGCCCCGGCGTTCAAGGCGGTGAGCCCGGCGACCACCAGAACGAGCGAGACGAGGGCGGCCAATAGGTGCCGCACGATGTCGACTCGAGAGCGAGATGACCTGTCCAGGCGCTTTCCGGAATGTCGATTCATGGTTGCCCCCAACCGAGTAGTGCGATCCGTCACTTCGATCATGACGCCGTCCGCAGGTGGGTCGCGTCGTCACCGAATCCAGACTTCGTTCAGGACGTGCAATGTCCATCCATGGATCTCCGGAGGCCCCGAATCCCGCTTGCGCTGACTCACACTCGAAGGAGGAGATGGAGGTACCCCATGACTGGATCCGTGCTCCTCACACGCAGACTCACGGCCGCGGCTGCCGCGGTCATGCTCTCGTTCCCGGTCCTTGCGCCCGCTGCCGCGGCAGTGCCCGACGCCTCGTCGGTGACACCCCAGGTCGCCGCGGCGCTTGTGGCTGCAACCGTGAACGAGAAGCTGGCCCACGACGTCGACGTCTCGTTGAGTGGTCGCTACGACCTGCCGATCTTCGGCAATGTGGCAACGAGCGAAGGCCGGCACCTCGATGCCATGCGAGCGCTGCTGGCGAAGCACGGCATCGCCGATCCCACCGTCGGTGACGCGGCGGGGCGCTTCGACGATGCCGCGACGCAGCAGCTTCACGACGAGCTCGTGGCACGGGGGGCGGTGTCGCTGATCGGAGCGCTCGAGACGGGCGCCCGGATCGAGCGCCTGCTCATTGACGGCCTGAACCGCGCGGCGGGGCTGGATCTTCCGCGTAGCGGCGACAATGTCGTCGCCAACCTCCTCGAGGGCTCGCGGAGTCATCTGGCCGCGTTCGAAGGCGCTCTCGCTCAGGCGGTCGCCGCGGCGCCCACGCTTGATGCCACCCGGATCATGCAGATGGCCCGGGTTCACGCCCCGCGGAGCGGTCGGTACCAGGCTGGCGCCACCCTCGTGCTGGCCAGGAGTCCGGTGCGCACCGACGCCGGCGTCACGGTCCGGTGGCGCGCGACCGTCAAGTCGCGGGCGACCTGCCGAGTGGAGACGCGCGCGGGCCGTGCCACCGTCACGCTGCTGAAGCCCGGGACGTGCCGGGTCATCGGGTACGCGCCGGCACCGTCACCGGACGTCAATGCGTTCCGGGTGCAGCGCACCTACCGGGCCATCGAGTAGACAGCCTCGAGTCGAGAAACAGATGAGGCCCCGGGCGATTGCCTGGGGCCTCATCTGGAGGACCGGCGTGGTGACGCCGGTCCTTCGACGCGTCTAGAGATTGCGGGAGAAGATCGCGTCGATCTCCTCGAGCTCCGAGGGGGTCATGGCGCTTGCGCGCTGACGGTCCCACTCGCGGTGGATGCTGCGGCGCCGGGCGGTCTCCTGATCGAAGACCTCGGAGCCGAACAATGATGCGAAGACCTTGCTGAACGGCTTCACGGAGGATCACCCCTGTTGTTGTCGGTTCTGTTGGTGTCGTCCGGGGGTCTCCCTCGCGACATCACAATTGTGTCTCAGATTTGTCGCAGACGCAAACAAATATGACGTGATGTGAGCAGGTTCACGCAAGATCTTGCAGTCCATGGGGGTGATTCGAACGGGGAGGGCGTGTGCGACGATGCTCGCGTCCCGGACGGCGTGAGGAGGCGCAGCGTGAGTGGCAGGCCCCGTCGCCGGATCACGTACTCCCCGAAGGTCTTCATCCCCCTCACGATGCTGTGCCGGGATCGCTGCGGCTACTGCACCTTCGCGCAGTCGCCCGCCCACCTGGCATCGGCCTACCTGCCCATCGAGGAGGTGCTGGCCGTCGCGAGGGCGGGCGCCGAGGCAGGCTGCCACGAGGCGCTCTTCACCCTGGGGGAGTTCCCGGAGGACCGCTACTCCGTGGCGCGGTCCTGGCTCGACGAGCACGGCTTCGCCTCGACCATCGACTATGTCGTGCACGCGGCGCAGCGGGTGCTGGACGAGACCGGCTTGCTGCCCCACGTCAATGCCGGCGCCATCGGTCGGGACGACCTCGCGCGGCTGCGGACGGTGTCGCCGAGCCAGGGCATGATGATCGAGACGCTCAATCCTGACCTTCCCGCGCATCGCGGTGCCCCCGACAAGGATCCGGAACGCCGGCTGGCGACCCTGCGCTGGGCGGGGGAGCTCGCGATCCCCTTCACGACGGGAATCCTCGTCGGCATCGGTGAGTCGCGCGCCGACCGTGTCGTGGCCCTCGAAGCCATCGCCTCGGCGCATGCGGACCACGGCCATGTCCAGGAGGTCATCGTCCAGAACTTCGTGCCGAAGGCAGGCACGCTCATGCGCGACCACCCGGCCTGCTCCCTGGACGAGCTCGTCGAGGCGATCGAGCTCGCCCGCGCGATCCTGCCGGACGACATCCACGTCCAGGCGCCGCCCAACCTCGTCGACGACCCCGGTGTGCTCCTGGACGCGGGGATTGACGACTTCGGCGGGATCTCGCCGGTGACGGCGGACCACGTGAATCCCGAGCGTCCGTGGCCCCACCTCGACGTCCTTCGTGCCGCGGTCGAGTCGCGGGGCCTCGCGCTTGCCCCGCGGTTGACGGTCTATCCGGAGTTCGTCCGCGACCCGGACCGCTGGCTTGATGACAACGTCCGCTTCCCGGTCCTCGACCGCTCTGATGCCGAGGGAATGGGTCGCGACGATCCCGGGGCGGCGTTCCCGGAGCGCCACGAGGCGGCCGCCAACGTCGGAACGGGCGCCGAGGTCGTCCAGGTCGGCAGGCGCTCGACAGCGTGGTACTCGGGCGCGGATGTCGCGCCGCCGGTGCTCGTGCCCGGAGCAGCACAGGCGGGGACCGCAGTGACCGACGTCCTGGCCGGCGTGGCGCTCGGGCAGGAGCCGGGCGAGGCGGAGCTCGTCACGCTGTTCGGGGCGCGGGGTCCTGAGGTGGCGGCCATCGCTGAGTTCGCTGACGGCCTTCGCCGCGACGTCGTCGGTGACGACGTCACCTATGTGCGCAACCGGAACATCAACTACACGAACGTCTGCACCTTCAAGTGCTCGTTCTGCGGCTTCTCCAAGGGCCCGCTCTCGCTGAACCTCCGCGGCAAGCCCTACCTGCTGTCGAATGACGAGATCGCCGATCGCGTCCGTGAGGCGGCGGAGTTGGGCGCGACCGAGGTCTGCCTTCAGGGCGGGATCCACCCGGACTTCGACGGTGACTACTACCTCGAGGTGTGTCGCACGGTGAAGTCCGCCGTTCCGGACATGCACGTGCACGGCTTCACGGCACTGGAGGTGACCGAGGGGGCCCGACGACTCAGCGAGCCGCTGGACTCCTACCTGCGGCGGATGAAGGAGGCTGGGCTTGCCTCGCTCCCCGGCACGGCGGCGGAGATCCTCGACGACGAGGTCCGCGCGGTGCTCTGCCCTGACAAGATCACGACGGGTGAGTGGCTCGAGGCGCACGAGATCGCTCATGAAGTGGGCCTGCGCTCCAACGTGACGATCATGTTCGGCAGCGTCGAGCGTCCCGTCCACTGGGCGCGCCACATCGTGCGGACCCGCGAGCTCCAGAAGCGCACCGGCGGGTTCACGGAGTTCGTCCCGCTCCCGTTCGTGCACATGGCGGCGCCGGTCTACCTGAAGCGACGGGCCCGGCGCGGACCGACCTGGCGCGAGACCGTCCTCATGCATGCCGTCGGACGCATCGGCTATCACGGCTGGATCGACAACATTCAGGCCTCCTGGGTCAAGCTCGGAGTCAGGGGCGCACAACAGCTCCTGCAGGCCGGGGTGAACGACCTCGGCGGGACGCTGATGGACGAGAACATCTCCCGGGCGGCCGGAGCGACCCACGGCCAGGGCATCACCGAGGAGGAGCTGCGCGCCGTCGTGAACCCGCTCGGTCGCGGACTGAGGCAGCGCACGACCCTGTACGGGAGGCCCGAGGCGACGGGCACGTCGCCGCGAGACGGCGAGAGCGTCTCCGTGGCGGCGTCGAGATAGGCATGGCCTGGCCAGACGCGATCGCGGCCCTGCGTGAGAGGACGCTGCCACGGCGGTCCGACTACGCGGGGCTGGCGAGCACCTGGCGCGGCGACCTGATCGCGGGCGCCACGGTCGGCGTCGTGGCACTGCCACTGGCGCTCGCCTTCGGCGTCACCAGCGGCGTGGGTGCGGCGGCCGGACTCATCACCGCGATCGTCGCCGGCGTCGTGGCGGCCATCTTCGGCGGATCGAACCTGCAGGTCTCCGGTCCCACGGGGGCGATGGCGGTCGTCCTGGTCCCGATCGTGTCCCGGTACGGCGCCGAGGCAGTCGTGCCGGTGGCCATCATGGCCGGCGGGCTCGTCTTCGCGATGGGCGTGTCTGGCCTGGGTCGAGCGGTGTCGTACATCCCGTGGCCGGTGGTCGAGGGATTCACCGTCGGGATCGCGACGATCATCTTCCTGCAGCAGGTGCCGATGGCCCTCGGGGTTCCGCGGCCCGAAGGGGAGAACACCGCTCTGGTGGCCATCCGAGCCATCGGGGCCGCTGACGTCGCGACATCCGCGCCCGCACTGGCCATCGTCGCCCTCGTCGCCGTCGTCATGATCCTCCTCCCGCTCCTGCGCCGCACGGTCCCGGCCTCGATCATCGCCATCGCGATCGCGACCGGCATGGTCCTCTGGCTTGGCTGGAACGTCGACACGATCGGCGCGCTGCCCACCGGGCTGCCGGCACCTCACCTCCCCGTCCTCGACACGGCGACGACGAGCGCCCTCTTCTCGGCCGCCCTCGCCGTGGCTGCGCTCGCGGCGATCGAGAGCCTGCTGTCCGCCCGAGTCGCGGACGGAATGCTGGGCCGCTCCACGCTCAACCCGGACCGGGAGCTCGTGGGGCAAGGGCTGGCGAACGTCGCCAGTGGGATGTTCGGCGGCATGCCGGCAACGGGCGCCATCGCGCGCACGGCCGTCAACGTCAGGTCGGGCGGCCGCACGCGCGTCTCGGCGATCGTGCACTCGCTGCTGATCCTGGGAGTGGTGGTCTTCGCCGGGGCGGTCGTCGCGACCATCCCGCTCGCCGCCCTCGCGGGAGTCCTCATGGTCACGGCGGTACGCATGGTGGATCGGCGCACCGTCCTGGCCATTCTGAGGTCCACGAAGTCCGATGCGGCCGTGATGATCCTCACGGCGGCCGCGACCATCGTCTTCGACCTCATCCTCGCGGTCGAGATCGGCATCGCGGTCGCCGCCGTGCTCGCCCTCCGTGCGCTCGCGAAGAGCAGCGGTGTCGAGCAGGAGCAGATGGCGGCCGCCAACCCCAGCGACGTCATCGCGGACAGCGAGGAGATCGCGCTGCTGCGGGAGCACATCGCCGTGTACCGACTCGACGGCGCGCTCTTCTTCGGGGCTGCGCAGCAGTTCCTCGACGAGTTCACCCACATCGCCGACGTGCGGGTCGTCATCCTTCGCCTGGGCGGCGTGCGCGTCATCGATGCCAGCGGCGGGCACGCTCTCGACGAGATCATGTCGGGACTGCAGTCCCGCGGCATCACGGTTCTGCTGTGCGGCGTCGGATCTCGTCCGCGTCAGATCCTCGAAGCGCTCGGCGTGATGGCCGAGGTCGACGCGGCCCACCACGCGTTCGCCTCGCTCCCGGACGCGATCGAGCATGCCCACGGCCACGTCCGACGACACCTCGCGCCCCATGAGTGAGCATCGGCCCGCGAGCGACCCGGAACCGGGCCGTGCCTTCCTCGGGACCCCGGCAACGGCTCCGGGGCCGCTCGGGCCGCAGATGCTGCGCGCCTTCTCGGCTATCCGCGCCAACCCGCTCGAGTACCTGTCGACGGTGTGGCAGGAGTACGGCGACGTCGTCCAGTTCCCGATCCCGCGACCGCCCAGCTATCTGGTCAACGATCCGGACGGCGTGCGGCGGGTGCTGGTCGGCAACGGGCGGGCGTACGGCAAGTCGACCATCCAGTACCGATCCCTGTCCCTCGTGACCGGTGAGGGGCTGCTGGTCGCCGACACCGAGCCGTGGCGGCGGCAGCGGCCCCTCGTGCAGCCGGCATTCCACCACGAGACGCTCGATCACCTCGTCGGGCACGTGGACACCGCCGTCCAGCGGATCTTCGCCGACTGGGAGGGGCTGCCGCCGGGTGCGGCCGTCGACGTCGACGCGGCGATGATGCACGGCGCCCTCGAGGTCGTCGGCCACGCGCTCTTCGGCACGGACCTGTCCGCCGACGCGGCACGGCTGGCGACCGCGACGCTGGCCGCGCTCGACGTGGTCGTGGCCAGGGCCCGGGTGCCGGTCACGCCGCCGGGCTGGGTTCCGACGCCGGCCAATCGCAAGCTGCAGGGTGCGGTCCGCGAGCTCGACGATGCCGTGCGGCGGATGATGACGGCACGCCGCCGTGAGCCGGCCGAGGTCCCGAAGGACATGCTCGACCTTCTGCTGGCCTCCCACGACGACACTGGCGCGGGGCTGACCTCCTCCGAGGTCCGGGACCAGGTGGTCACGTTCATCGTCGCGGGACACGAGACCGTGGCCAGCGCCCTCACGTGGGCGTGGGCACTCCTCGGCGCCAATCCGCAGGTGCAGCGTGACCTGCAGGACGAGTCCGATTCGGTCCTCGGCGGGCGGCCGGCAACGTTCTCGGACTACGGGCGATTGCCCTTGGCGCGCGCGGTCTTCGACGAGTCGCTGCGCCTTTATCCACCGGCGTGGCTGATCACCCGCAGGTCGCGGGAGGCCGACGTCCTCGGGGGACGGGAGATCCCGGCCGGCTCCCTCATCATCCTGAGCCCGTGGCTGCTCCACCGCCACCCCGCCGTCTGGGCGGATCCCGAGTCCTTCACCCCGGACCGGTTCCTCAGCGGCAGGGCCGACCGCACGGCCTTCATCCCCTTCGGGGCCGGGCTGCGTCAGTGCATCGGGAAGGACTTCGCCTACGTCGAGGGCGTGCTCATGCTCTCGTCGATCGCGGGCCGGTTCCACCTGTCCTTCCCGGAGGGTGGGCGCCTGCCGAGGGCGGAGCCGCTCGTGACGGTGCGCCCGGTGGGCGGCCTGCCGATGCTCGTGACGAACCGCACGTGACGCGCGGACCCATCAGCCCTGGGTGATGTACTCCATCAGGGCCTGACGTTCGCCCTCCAGCTCGCTGAGCCGGGTCTTGACCACGTCACCGATGCTGACGATGCCGAGCAGCACCCCGTCCGGGTCCGTCACGGGGATGTGACGAATCCGCTTCTCGGTCATGACGTGCATGAGCTCGTCGACGTCAGCCTCGGGGGGTGCCGCGAAGACGTGGGTCGTCATGATCGACGCGACGGACCTGGTGAGGACGCCGGCACCCTCTGTCAGGGCGCGCACCACGTCGCGCTCGGACACGATCCCGGTGATGGTGCGGCCGTCAGCGGATACGACGAGGGCTCCCACTCGGTGCTCGGCAAGCATCGCGAGCAGGTCGGAGACAGTGGCGTCTGGCGTGACAGTGGCGACGAAATCGCCCTTGCCGGCGATGATCGTGGATAGTTTCATAGGCACCTCCGCGGTCGTCGAGGGCCTTCATCGTCCCGTCCGGGCGTGGCTTTGTCAGCGGTTCGGGGAATCCGGCTCCCGGAGCAGGCCCAGCACCGAATCGTGGAGCAGGCCGTTCGTCGTGACCGCCGACCCGCCGCCGAGGACGAGGCCTCCGGCGTAGGTGGTCATCCGCCCGCCGGCCTCCTCGACGATCGGGATGAGCGCGGCCATGTCGTACGTCTCCAGCTCCGGTTCCGCGGCGATGTCGACGGAGCCCTCGGCGACGAGCATGTGCGACCAGAAGTCGCCGTACGCACGCTGCCGCCATGTGCCCGACACGAGGGCGTCGAGCCCGCGTCCGGAGCCACGTTCGGCCCAGCCGACGGCATCCGAGTAGGAGAAGGACGCGTCCGCCAGGGACGTCACCCCGCTCACCCGAAGGCGGCGAGATCCGTCGGTGAACGCGTCGGTGCTGAACGCCCCGCGCCCCCGGGCCGCCCACCATCGTCGACCCAGCGCCGGGGCCGAGACGACGCCCACGTCGACGGACTCCCCGACACTGAGGGCTATCAGCGTCGCCCAGACGGGAACGCCGCGCACGAAGTTCTTCGTGCCGTCGATCGGGTCCAGGATCCATTGCCGACGGGAGTCCCCCTGCACCCCGTACTCCTCCCCGAGCACGGCATCGTCGGGGCGATGCGCGGCGATCGCGTCGCGGAGGGCGCGCTCGACGGCGCGGTCGGCGTCCGAGACCGGGGTGAGATCAGGCTTGGTGTCGACGACGAGGTCGTCCGCGCGGAAGCGAGCGAGGGACAGCGCGTCGGCGATGTCCGCGAGCCGGAGTGCGAAGTCCAGATCGTCGGCCCCGCCGTTCGCAGTCACGCCGGAAACCTACCGCGTGGCGCAGCGGGCGTCCCTGATCGGGAAGCGGCGGCGCCTAGAGTGTGCTCATGCTGGACACCGTCGCGGGCCTTCCGATCCACGCCCTCGTCGTGCACGCGGTGGTCGTCCTCGTCCCGCTCGCGGCCCTCGGCGCCCTGCTCATGGCGGTTCGGCCGTCGTTCTCGCGACGGTTCGGCATCCTGGTCGTCCTCGTCGCCGCCGCCGGCGCGGCCGCGTCGTTCGTGGCGAAGGAGTCCGGCGAGCAGCTCGCCGCGCGAGTGGGGCTGCCGCAGCAGCATGCCGACCTCGGTGGCGTCATGCCGCTTGTCGCAGGCTCGCTGTTCCTCCTCCTGCTCGTGTTCTGGCTCTTCGACCGTGGCATCCCGGCCAACCGGGTCCGCCCGGGCTGGATGATCGCCTTCGCCGTGGTCCTGGCCCTGGCGTCGCTGTTCGCGCTCTACTGGACGATTCGGGTGGGGCACACCGGATCCGAGGCCGTCTGGTCATCCGTGATCCAGAACACCAAGCCGGGCGGCGGGTAGCACCCGACGCCCTCGTTCACGGTGCGTCGTCGCCGACGGACTCCGCGGTGCGGCTGCGGATGAGTCGTCGGAGCGAATCGATCCGCACCGCTGTGGACGCGTCCAGCGCGTCAACGGCGTTGAGTGCGCAGTCCGGCTCGTCGTGCGAGCAGGCCCGCGGGCAGTCACCGGTGAGCGCCTCGAGGTCCGGGAAGGCGTGGATCACCCGCGCCACGTCGACGTGGGCCAGTCCGAACGAGCGGATCCCCGGGGTGTCGATGATCAGGCCGCCCCCCGGCAGGTGGAGTGCGACGACGCTGGTGGACGTGTGCCGACCCCTGCCGGTCACGTCGTTCACGCGGCCGGTGGCGCGGTCGGCGTCGGGGATCAGCGCGTTCACGAGCGTTGACTTGCCGACGCCCGAGTGGCCGACGAGCACGGTGGCCTGCCCGGCGAGCACCTCGCGCAGACCGGCGGGCACGCGCTTGTGGCTGATCGTGAAGAGGGGAAGGTCGAGAGGGCCGTAGAGGGCGCGCATCTCGTCGGCGGGCTTGAGGTCGGTCTTGGTGAGGATGAGCATGGGCTCGATGCCCGCGTCGAGGGCGGCCACCAGCGCGCGGTCGATGAGGCCGGTTCGCGGCTCGGGATCGACCGTCGCGGTCACGACGGCCAGCTGCGTCGCGTTCGCGACGACGATCCTCTCCACCGGATCGGTGTCGTCGGCGGTGCGTCGCAATGTCGAGGAACGCTCGCGTCGACGCACGACGCGCGCCTGGGTGTCGTGCGTCCCGGAGACGTCGCCCACGACGTCGACGAGGTCGCCGACCACGATGCCCTTGCGTCCGAGCTCTCGAGCCTTGACCGCGTACACCTCGGTGCCGTCCCCCAGCTCGAGGGTGAAGCGGCCGCGATCGACGGCCATGACGGTGCCAAGTGCGGCATCCGCGTGCTCGGGTCGTTCCTTCGACCGGGGCCTGGAGTTGCCTCGTCCGGGACGGACCCGGATGTCGTCCTCGTCGAGGAGGCGGTGGTGCCTGCGCGTCACGCGCTGGGCGCTCCGCCGCCGGGGCCGCCGAGCATCGCCGTCCAGCGGCGGTCGAACTCGGGCAGGGTCTTGCCGGTGGTGGCGATGTCCTCGACGACGATCCCCGGGACGCGCAGTCCGAGGATGGCGCCGGTCGTGGCCATGCGATGGTCGGCGTAGGTGCCGAACTGGCCCCCGTGCAGGGGTCGCGGCTGGACGATGAGGGCGTCCGGCTCCTCCTCGACGTCGCCGCCGAGCGCGGTGATCTCGGCAGCGAGGGCGGCCAGCCGATCGGTCTCGTGGCCCCGCAGGTGCCCGATGCCGTGGAAGCGACTCGGGGAGTCGGCGAGGGCGGCCAGGGCCACGAGGGCGGGAACCAGCTCGCCCGCATCAGACAGGTCCGCTTCGATGCCGGTGATCGTCGAGCCACCCGTGACGACAAGGCCCGCGTCAGTGAGCTCGACGCCCGCGCCCATCCGGGGGAGGAGGTCGCGCAGGGCGTCTCCCGGCTGCGTGGTGTGCGCGGGCCAGGACGCGATGGTGACCCGACCGCCGGTGATCATTGCTGCGGCGATGAACGGTGCGGCGTTCGAGAGGTCGGGCTCGATGTGACGGTCGAGCGCTGTGATGTCGTGCGGGTCGACGTGCCAGATGCTGTCGCCATCGCGCCGCACGTGCACGCCCTGCTCCGCGAGCATCGCGACGGTCATGTCGATGTGGGGCATGCTCGGGATGGGATCCCCGACGTGGTGCACCGTGACGCCGGCACTGAACCGGGCGGCGCTGAGCAGCAGACCCGAGATGAACTGACTGGACTTGGAGGCGTCGACGAACACCTCGCCCCCGGTCACCTCACCGGTCGCGTCGAGGGTGAACGGGAGGCGTCCGTTGCCGCGATCGAAGACGCGGACTCCGAGGTCCCTGAGGGACTCGATCACGGTGGCCATGGGTCGGCGGCGGGCGTGAGCGTCGCCGTCGAAGGTGATCTCGCCGTGCGCCAGCGCCGCCAGGGGCGGCAGGAAGCGCATGACGGTTCCGGCCAGGCCGACGTCGATGGCCGCCGGGCCGCGCATGAAGTGCGGGATCACCTGCGCTGTGACGTTCCCGATGGCGTCGTGGCCCGTGACGTGCACCTCGATACCGAGCAGTCGAAGCCCCGCCATCATCAGCTGGGTGTCGCGGGCGTCGAGCAGGCCGCTGATGGTGCTCTCACCGTCGGCCAGGGCCGCCAGGATGAGGGCTCGGTTGCTGGCGGACTTGGAGCCGGGCACCTCGACGACCGCGTCGATCGGCCCGGTGGCGGTGGGCGCGGGCCAGTGGTGCGTCGAGTGCTCGGTCGTGGTCATCGCCTCAAGGCTATCGCCCCGGCAACGCCCAACGTCAGCGCGACGAGCACGCCGACAGCAGCGGCGACGGGGAGCCAGCCGGGCCCGCTCCCCGAACCTTCCGCCGAGTGGTCACTGCGCGCAGGGGAGGCGGCGACGCCCGCCGGCGGTACGGCTTCCGCCGAGTGGTCACTGCGCGCAGGGGAGGCGGCAACGCCCGCCGACGGTACGGCTTCCGCCGAGTGGTCACTGCGCGCAACGGTGTACGTGAACGACGACTCGATCGTGTGCCCGTCGACCGACGCGACTCGGTAGGCGACCGTGTACTCGCCAGCCGGCACGCGAGGGTCGACCTCGACGCTGATGCTCGTGCGTTCGACGAGTGGAGCGCTGGTCGTGATGGAAGCGCCGTTGGCGTCTCGGACGACGATCGCGGTGCCCACGTCGAGCAGGGCGGAGTCGAACTCGACGACCACCGACTCCGGCGGAGCGTCGAGCACTGCTCCCGCATCCGGGCTCGAGCCGATCTGCGAGGAGTGTCCAAGGGCGGGTGACGGCGCCACGAGGGCGAGCACCGGCGCAATGAGAAGTGCCACCGCCAGTGACGCCAGTCGCCGGGGACCGGGCCGAGTGCTCATGCGAACAGCCCCGCACCGACGTAGCCACCCTCGCCCGCCCCGGCCGGGATGACGTACGTCGACGAACCGATCGTCGTGTTCCATCGGTTGAACGCATCCGACTCGGCGATGCGTGCCTGCATGGGGATGAACGAGACGCGAGGGTCTCGCATGTAGGCCGCGAACAGCAGGCCGACATCGTTCGTCCCGTTCAGCATGCCGTTGTCGTACGAGTAGGGCCGACGAAGGATCATCTCCTCGTTGCTCGCGGCATGTGCGACCCGGATGTGTGCGTCGTGCGGGATGACCGGGAGCCCCAGATCGTCGACGGCGTCGAAGGGCACGGGGTCGGTCTCGTGCTCACCGCCCAGGGGCGCCCCCGTCGCGACCTCTCGGCCGATGACGGTCTCCTGGGTCGCGCGGTCGAGGATGTCCCACTCGTCCATGTGCATCCTGATCCGCCGAAGGACCACGACGGTTCCCCCACGTGCCCACGGGGGACCGTCAGCGATCCAGACCGTCGAGTCGAAGGTCTCCTGCTCCGGATTGACGATGCCGTCGACCTGCCCCATGAGGTTCCGGGTAGCGCCACTCCCGGGGGAGGCAGGTGCGGGAGACCGGAAGCCCGGCTGCGTCCACACGACCCTGGTGAGCGTCGAGAGGTCCTTGGTGAGCATGCGCACCGAGTGCGCGAGGGTGAGTGGGTCGTCACTTCCCACCTGGAGCAGCAGGTCGGTCTGCGACCACCGGTCCTCGAGTCGATCTGTCGAGAAGGGCGGGATGTCGGCAAGCTCGGGAGGGATCTGGCCCGACCTGCCGGCGCGCTCGAAGAGGGGGCGACCCAGTCCGACAGTGACGGTGAGCCCCGCCGGATTGACGGCCAGCTCCGGCTCGGTGTCGCCCAGTGCCGGCTGCCCCTGCGTCAGGCGTGCGGCGTCGTCAGAAACGAGCCGAAGTGCGGCGTCGGCGTTGTCGGGCGTCGCCTCCAGGAGGTCGAGGCCGATGAAGGTCTGATGCAGCGCCGAGGGGCTGGAGACACCGGCCTGATGACTGCCGTGGAACGGAACGATGGCCGGCACGCGGGCCTGTCCCGTCGGCATGACCTCGGCTGGACCGGGTGGCGGAGCCGTGGAGATCTCGGCGGGCGTGTTCTGCCGGACGCCGACGGCATACCCGCCGGCGGCACCGAGGATGGCGGCGCCGCCGGCGGCCAGCATGCCGCGCCGGGTGAGGGTCGGACGGCTGTCGGTCATGGCGATGCCTACCTGCCCGACATGGCGGAGGCTCCGGAGGAGCCGGACAGGTAGTCCTCGTTGGCCCCGCTGAAGACCTTCCCGAGCACCTTGGTCCTGAGCAGGCCACCATCCGAGGTGATGAGCATGAGGGGCACGAGGTCGCCGGCCTTGATCGGCTTCGTGAGGCTCATGAACATCACGTGGCTGCCGCCGGGCTTCAGCTCGAGGCTGCCTCCCGCCGGGATCACGAAGCCACGCATCCGCTGCTGCATGACCATGCTGCCGTCCTTCGCGACGACCTCGTGAAGCTGCAGCACCTTCGACGAGGAGCTGACGGCGCCGACGATGCGGATCGGCCGACTCGTGGGGTTCCGGACCGTGCCGAACGCGGCGGACATGCCGGTGTCGGCGGCCTTGGCCCAGCCGTCGACCATCGTCAGTGGGGACCGGGAGATGGTCCTGCCCCGAACCCACGTGGGCTCGGCGCCGACCTTCCTGACGGTGCAGACGTAGACCTTTCCGTGGTCGATCTCGACCATGCCGGACGTCCGGCACGTGCTGCCGCGTGCAGGGGTGTCGTGCGCGAAGGCGGGGGCGCCGGTGCCAACCGCCAGGGCGATGAGGCCTGCCGCTACAGCGGCCGACCGGGTGAGGCGAGTGTTCATGGGGAGTCCTTCGAGGTAGTGATGCGCGAAAGTGGCGCAGCACGACCTCGAGGATCGTGGCTGCGGTCAGGTCGGGGCGAGCACGATGCCCTCGGGTGGTCCCCGTCGCTGGAGGCGGTGGTCGAGATGGCGCAGAACGAGGCCGCGGTCCTCGACGTAGGGAAGGACCGCGTCCATGGGCCGAGCCGGGCGAACCGGTACAGGGCGGGACCAGCCCAGCGTCGAGCCGAGAAGGGCCGACCATCGGGCCATGAGCCCGTCCGCATGGCAGACGACCATTGCCGCCACGATCGCTGCGAGCACGTGCCCGGCGACCATCGCCGCCGTCGAGGGTGCCCCCACTGCCGTGCCGTGGGAGTGGGCGGACGCGAACGCGAGGACGACGTGGAGGAGCGCCTGTCCGGCGAGGAGGAAGGCGAGCAGTCTGGGGAAGCCGAGCGGGCCCCTGGTGACGGAGAGTCCGAGGGCGACGGAGATCGCGGCGGTCACCACCACGCCGACCGCGTCGATCGAGCCCTGAGCCGCGGTGTGACCTGCGACGGTGAGCACGGCGAGCGCGGCGCCCACGAGGGCGCCCCTCGCTGACCGACGGCCCGGGCGCATGCGGGAAGTGTAGAAGACCGGGTCGCGATCGCCGGGGCTAGCCTGAGCAGATGCGGCGGTCGGACCATCCCACGTCCGACGTGGATGACCTCCTCCCCGGTCTCGGCCTCGCCGAGGTGCTGCGGCAGCGGCCAGCCGGCATCGGCTCCTTCAGGCATGCGATCAGGATCGCGCTCGCCGTGACTGCGTCGTGGGCGATCGCCGTGGCCGTGTCGCGCAGCACCTTCGCGCTGTTCGCCCCGATCACGACGCTCCTCGTCGTCCAGACCTCGCCGTGGACCACCCTGGGCGTCTCCGTCCAGCGGATCCTGGGCACCGGGGCGGGAGTCCTCGCCGCGTCGGTCTACGTCAACCTCCTCGGCCTGTCCTGGTGGTCCTTTCTCATTGGCGTGATGGCGGCACTTCTCGTGGCCCGGCTGCTCCCGTGGTCCGCAGGCGGGCAGCTGCAGATTCCCGTGGCCGTCGTCTTCGTGCTCGCCCTCGGACCGGGCACCATCGAGCAGGACGTGTGGCGGGTGCTCGACGTGCTCGTCGGCGGGGTGGTCGGGCTGATCGCGGTGTTCGCGTTCCCCTCGCGCCCGCGGCCCGATGCCTTCGAGTCCGCGCTGCGCACGTACCGGGACGCTGTCGTGCGCACGCTGGAGAGCGTCGGACGGGAGTCGGGCAGAAGGGCAGACGGACTTGCGCCCGACGCGCTGCACGACTTCGTGGCGCCGAGTCGGCGATTGCGCGAGCACGCCGACGTTGCGCGCGATGCCCTGGTGCGACTGGCGGAGGGCTCGCAGCTCAACCTGAGGGCCGGAGGGATTCCGGAGGAGCTCGAGGCCCGGGCCCTCCGGCTGCGCCGACTCAGCGGCATCGGCGTCCAGGTCCGGGGCGTCGTGGGGGCGGCCAACCGGGCCTACGACCGGGGGGAGGATCCCGTCGCCCTGACCGGTCCGGAGCTCGAAGGCCTCATCGACGAGGTGGTCGCCCTCATGCACGTGGTTCTCGGTCGGGCGGATGAACCCGTAGGGGCCGGGGATCGCGACGCCGCGGAGCAGCGGGATCGGGATCTGGCCACACGGCTCCGGACCCTGGCACACGACATCGGTGCTCGATCCGACGCGGACGTCCTCCTGACGGTAGGACTGCTCGGCCGCCTCGATCACATCCGTACGCAGCTGGCGGTGTTCCCGGAGTGGCAGGCTTAGCCCATGTGCGGGAGATACGCAGCAGCCAAGGATCCGGCCGCCCTGGCTGAGGAGTTCGAGGTGGCGACGCCGCCCGAGGAGACCCTCAAGCCGGACTACAACGTCGCGCCGACGAAGAAGGTGTACCTCGTCGTCGACAAGGCTCGCGACGAGGAGGTGGCTCGAGCGCTGGTGATCGGCCGATGGGGTCTCGTGCCGTCGTGGGCGAAGGACCCGTCCATCGGCAGTCGCATGATCAACGCGCGCGCGGAGACCGTCGCCGAGAAGCCCGCCTTCCGTCGGGCGTTCGCGAAGCGACGCTGCCTGATCCCGGCCGACGGCTACTACGAGTGGTACCTGCCGACCTCGCCCGACGCTCCCGTGGGCAAGGGCGGCAAGCCCCTCAAGCAGCCGTTCTTCATCCACCCCGCCGACGGTTCCTCGCTGGCGATGGCCGGCCTCTACGAGTGGTGGCGCGACTCCACGCGCGAGGACGACGATCCCGCCGCCTGGCTGCTCACCTGCACGGTGATCACGACGGACGCGTCCGACGCGGTGGGACGGATCCATGACCGCATGCCGATGACCATCCCGCGGGACGACTGGGCTCGGTGGCTCGATCCCGCCCACGGTGCGGAGGAAGCCGCACGTCTCCTCGTGCCGGCCTTCGACGGCGGCCTCGAGGCCTATCCGGTGTCCACGCTCGTCAACAGCGTCCGCAACAACGGTCCCGAGCTCATCGACCCGCTCCCTCCGGAGGACGTGGTCGAGAGTCCCCTGTCCTGAGGTCGACCGTGCGCTGGACCACTCGTGAGGTGCTGACACCTCGGGGACCCGCTCGCCTTCACCGGTCCGGTCGCTCGGCGCGAGGGCAAGCCACCCTGGTGCTGGGCCACGGTGCGGGCGGGGGAGTCGATGCGCACGATCTTGCGGCGCTTGCGGCGGGGGTCACGGCAGCCGGGTACGCGGTGGTCCTCGTAGAGCAGCCCTGGCGCGTCGCGGGACGTCGTGTGGCGCCACGCCCTGACCTGCTGGACGAGGCGTGGCTGTCGGCCGTCGGGGCGTTGCGGCCCTCGGGGCCGATCGTCGTGGGGGGTAGGTCGGCGGGGGCCCGGGTCGCCTGCCGCACGGCGGGCAGCCTGGGAGCCGTCGGCGTCGTGGCCCTTGCCTTCCCGCTGCATCCGCCGGGCCGACCGGAGCGCACCCGGGCGGAGGAGCTCCGGGCCTGCCCCGTGCCGGTCCTCGTCATCCAGGGCAGTCGCGACCCGTTCGGGTCGGCCAACGAGGTGGCGGCGGTGGCACGGGGACTGCGCGTGGTCGAGGTCCACGGCGCCGATCATTCCCTCGCCCGAGGGGACCTCGGACCGGCGGTCGAGGCCGTCGTCGCCCTGCTGGGAAAGGTCGGGGAATGATCCCCGTGGGGGGTGCGTTGCCGGGACTATGCGTCTCATCGCGGCCAGTGACAGCGGCCTGCCGACCCTCGACCTCGCCGGTGGCTCGATCGGGCTAGGCTCGTCAGCGATGAGCGACGACGACTCCGTCGGTGGCGCGGCGGTCCGGCCGGATGAGGCCAGCGAGGCGACGCCCGAGTCGCCGCTGGCACGATCCGCGCGCTTCGAGCGGGATGCGATGCAGTACCTGGACCAGCTCTACGGAGCGGCCATGCGCATGACGCGAAACCCCGCGGACGCGGAGGACCTCGTCCAGGAGACCTACATGAAGGCCTTCGCCGCGTTCGACTCCTTCACTGACGGCACCAACCTCAAGGCGTGGCTGTTCCGGATCCTCACGAACACGTACATCAACATCTACCGCAAGAAGCAGCGGCAGCCCTACCAGACCGGCACCGACGACCTCACCGACTGGCAGATCCACGAGGCGGAGAGCCACACCTCGCGGGGCCTGCGATCGGCCGAGGCCGAGGCGCTGGATCGGCTCGCGGACGTCGATGTCGTGGAGGCGCTGGCGGCCATGCCCGAGGACTTCCGCATGGCCGTGTACCTCGCCGACGTCGAGGGGTTCTCCTACAAGGAGATCGCGGACATCATGGAGACCCCGATCGGCACCGTGATGTCACGTCTCCACCGCGGTCGAAAACTCCTGCGCGAGCTCCTCGAGGACTACGCGATCGAGCGCGGACTCATCCCCGCTGCCATCTCCGGAGAGGGAGGTGACCAGTCATGAGCTGCGGCAAGCCGCACGAGACCGACTGCTCCGAGGTGCTCTCACTGGTCTACGACTTCCTCGACAGTGAGATCGACGACGCCGACCGGGCTCGCATCGTGCAGCACCTCGACGAGTGCCAGCCATGTCTGCGCCAGTACGGGCTGGAGCAGGCGGTCAAGGCCCTCGTCCACCGCTCCTGCACCTGCGAGCATGCCCCGGAGCGACTCCGGGTCCAGATCGTGACACGCATCCGCCAGATCTCGATCACCTATCGCTCCACTGAGTTCGGCGACTAGCCTTCGCCTGAGACGGGGCGACAGGGAGTGAATGTGGAGCAGACGGTCCGGGCCGAGATGGCGGCGTCGGTGCACTCGGTCATCGTCCAGGTGGGCGACCAGGTGATCGTGGGGGACACCCTCGTGATCCTCGAGTCGATGAAGATGGAGATCCCTGTCGTCGTCGAGATCGCCGGCACCGTCACCGAGATCAGCGTGGCCCCGGGGGACGCCATCCGCGAAGGCGACGTGATCGCGGTTCTGCTCTAGGCGTTCTGTCGATCGACGTTGGTAACGGGGCGCGTCAGCGCCAGCAGGTCGACTCCCGGACGAGGGCTCCAGTCGCGGTCCGGCACCCGGACGAAGCCCTTGCGCTCGTACATCTGCGCTGCCGCCACGTTGGTGTCGCGCACGCAGATGGCGAGGGCTCGGGCCTGTATCCGTCGAGCGTGGTCCTCGCAGGCGGCCACGAGCGCGTCGGCGACGCCCGTGCGCCACGCCTGCGGAGCCACGGCCAGGAAGCGGAACTCGACCTCGTCGTCCCGGCCGATCTCGCGCGACGCCGAGCCGGGCGAGCAGATCGTCACGGTCCCGACGACGACGCCATCGCGCTCGGCGACGAGGAGGATGCTGTCGTCGACTCGCGATCCCGTGTCACGAAGCGTCTCCGCATACGGAGATCCCGGCTCCAGCTGCCCGGCCGCGTCGTAGGCGCTGACGCAGATGTCCCCAGCCGTGACGAGGTCCGCCTCGGTCGCCCTGCGGATCAGGAGATCATCGGTCACCGGACAACTATCGCGGAACGGCTGCCCTTCGCAGACGCGGGGTGGGTCCGCGGATTCGGTAGGGTGCGCCGACGCCGAGCTTCCGAGGAGAGCGCGTGGCCACGACCCGGATCGAGAACGCCGTCGTGTGGACCGGCATTCCGGCCGCCGGAGGCTACGTCGAGTCCGATGCCCTCGCCTTCGATGAACGCGGAATCCTCGCGGTCGGTGACGCCGCGCGCGGGCTGGATGCTGACGTGGCGATCGACGCAGGCGGGGCCTTCGTGTGCAGTGCGTTCCGGGACGGACACGTGCATCCGATCGCCGGCGGCTTCGAGCATCAGCTTGCGCCCGTGGGCGACCAGAGGACCGTCCAGGGGATCGCTGCTGCCGTCGGCCGGTGGGCCGTCGAGCACCCGGAGGCGGAGTGGGTGCGTGGCGAGGGGTTCGACCTGGCCCTCGCGCCCGGCGGCATCTTCCGTGCGGAGTGGCTGGACGCCGTCGTGCCGGATCGTCCGGTCGTCCTGCGTGCGTCGGACTACCACACCGTCTGGGTCAACAGCGAGACGCTGAAGCGCGTCGGCTACACGGATCGAACCCCGCAGCCCCACGACGGCGAGATCGTGCGGGACGAGGCGGGCCATCCGGTGGGGACACTCCGGGAGTGGGGCGCCTGGCGACCCGTGTACGACCGCATGCCCGCGATGACGACCCGTCAGGCCCTCGCCGCCCTCGATCACGCCAGCACGACGCTGGCAGCGTCGGGGCTCGCCTGGGTGCAGGACGCCTGGGTCGAGCCGCACGACGTCGATTCGTGGCTGGCGGCGGTCGCTGCCGGTGTGTTCCGACTCCGGGCCGATCTCGGCCTGTGGTGCGACCCGAACACGTGGCATGGCCAGCTCGCTCACTTCAGCGCGACCCGCGACCGGGTCGGCGTCGAGGCCGCTCATCGCCTGACGGCCGGCACGGTCAAGTTCTTCGCCGACGGTGTCATCGAGTCCGGTACCGGAGCCATGCTCGAGCCGTACTGCGACTGTCCGCACTCGAAGGGCCTGGCCAACTGGGAGCCGGACGAGCTCAACGCGGCAGTCGCGGCCGTCGATGCACTCGGCTTCGCGCCGCACATCCATGCCATCGGCGATGCGGCGGTTCGCACGGCCCTCGACGCGATCGAGTTCGCCGCGGTCGTGAACGGGCCCAAGACCCGTCGTCCGACCATCGCGCACGCCCAGCTCGTCGACGACCTCGACCTTCGACGCTTCGCCGAGCTGGGCGTCATCGCCAACTTCGAGCCGTACTGGGCGATGCACGACTCCTACCAGGACGAGCTCACGGCGCCGCGGCTCGGACCCGCCCGCACCGGCCGTCAGTACATGATGCGGACCATCCGGGACACGGGTGCGGTGATCTCGTTCGGCAGCGACTGGCCGGTGTCGACGTGCGCACCGCTGGCCGGAATCCAGGTCGCGGTGACCCGTCAGGCGACGGACGGGAGCGGTCGTGGGCCCTGGATGCCGGAGGAGCGGCTGACCGTCGAGCAGGCCCTGCTGGCCTACACGTCCGGCGTCGCCTTCCAGGCGGGGGACGGACGAGGCGGCGTCATCCGACCGGGCAGTCGGGCCGATGTGGTCCTGCTGGAACGCGACCCGCGTAGGGTGCGACCGTTGGAGATCGAGGGCATCGAGGTGCTGGGCACCTGGTGCGACGGCGACCGCGTCCACGGAGGGTGACATGCCGCTGACCCCGGGTGAGGGCGATCGGCTGCTGCTGCACCTCCAGGCCTCGCTGGCCCAGCGTCGCCGCGACCGAGGGCTGCTACTCAACGTGCCCGAGGCGACGGCGCTGATCGCCGATGCGGTGTGCGAGTGGGCGCGGGATGGGCTCGGCATGGTGGAGACCCGGGATCGGGCACGCACGCTCCTCACGATCGACGACGTGCTCCCCGGCGTGCCGGACGCCCTCGCCGAGGTTCGCGTCGAGGCGCGGTTCGACGACGGCACACGGCTCGTGGTCGTGAAGGACCCGTTCGCACGGGGACCGGAACCCGATGGTGAACAGCAGCCGGCCCCGACCCCCACGGTGACCCTGGACGTCGCGAACGAGTCGCGCACCGCCATCGGGTTGACGTCGCACATTCACCTCGCCGAGGTCAATCCAAGGCTCCGGCTGGACCGTGCGGCCGCGTTCGGGCTGAGGCCGGCGCTGCGCACGGGCGAGACGGTCTGGATCCGGCCGGGCGAGACGATCCGCCTCCCAGCACTGCCTATCGCGGGCGCGCGCGTCGTGGTCGGCAACTCCGGCGTGGTCGATGGCCCCCTCGACGATCCGGCCGTCCGCGAGAGGGCGGTCGCCATGCTGCGGTCGTGCGGGTACCTCGACCTCGTCGACGGCGTGCCGGTCGGGGATGCGTCGACCGCGGACTCCGCGGTGGCAGGAGTCATGGCCGCCGACCGCGACCACCGGGAGGGTTCGTGAGCCGCGAGTTCGGCCCGCTCGAGGGCGACGTCGTGGTCCTGGGCGACACGCACCTTCGGCTTCGGGTCACAGAAAGGGTCCGGGACGAGGGCGAGGAGCTGCACGTCGGATTCGCCAAGACCGGGCGCGACGGCATCGGCCTGCGCGCGGTGGGCGCGCGGGAGTCCTGCGACGTCCTCCTGACGAACGTCGTCGTCCTGGATCCCGTGGACGGCGTCCGCGTCGCGAGCATCGGGATCCGGGCGGGCCGGATCAGCGGCATCGGCAAGGCCGGCAACCCCGACACGTCGGACGGAATCGACGTCGTGGTCGGCACGGGCACCGTCGTGATCGACGGCGACGGCCTGATCGCCACGCCGGGGGGCATCGACACCCACGTGCACACCCTCAGCCCGCGCGTGTTCGAGGCGGAGCTGTCCTCGGGTGTGACCACCGTGATCGGCCAGGAGGCCGGACCCATGTGGGGGGTCGGTCTGGGCTCGGCGTGGGTGCTCGAGCGTGGGCTGCGGGCGATGGAGGTCTACCCCGTGAACGTGGGGCTCCTCGGGCGCGGATCCTCGTCGCGCTCGGACTCCATCAGGGAGTCGATCGGCGCCCACGTGTGCGGGCTCAAGGTGCACGAGGACACCGGAGCCACCCTGCGGACCATCGACACCGCGCTGCGTGTGGCGGACGAGTTCGACGTCCAGGTGGCCCTCCACACGGATGGGCTCAACGAGACGATGTCGGTGGCCGACACCCTCGCGGTGCTCGACGGGCGCGTCCTGCACGCCTACCACGTGGAGGGCTGCGGGGGCGGACACGCACCCAACGTTCTCCAGCTCGCGGGAGTCGAGAACGTGCTCGCGTCCTCCACGAACCCGACGCTGCCGTTCGGCGTGAACGCGGTGGCCGAGCACGTCGACATGATCCTTCTCTCACATGGCATGAACCCGGACAACGACAGTGACGTGCGGATCGCCCGTTCCCGGGTGCGGGGCGTGACGATGGCGGCCGAGGGCCGACTGCACGACCTCGGCGTCATCGGCGTGACCTCGTCCGACGCCCAGGGGATGGGCCGGGCGGGGGAGACGTGGTGGCGGACCTTCGCCCTTGCCGGGGTGCTGGCCGGGCTGGACCCCGAACGGGACTCAGGATCCGACGACAACGACCGCATCCTGCGGTACCTCGCGAAGATCACCATCAACCCGGCCCTCGTGCACGGGCTGGCGCACGAGGTGGGCCGGCTCGCGGTCGGACACCTCGCCGACATCGTGCTCTGGCGGCCGGAGCTGTTCGCGGCGAAGCCGCAGCTGGTCATCAAGGGTGGGTTCCCGGCCTGGGGGGTCACCGGCGACCCCAACGCCACCATCGACTCCGCCGAACCGCTGGTGCTCGGACCGCAGTACGGCGGTCTGGGAGCGGTCCCGTCCGACCTCTCGGTGATCTTCTCCAACGCGGCCGCCGTGTCCGAGAATCCGGCCCCCGGGGCCAGGCGCACCGTGGCGGTCCGCGACTGCCGCACCGTCCGATCGGGCGACCTGGTGCGCAACGGCGTCATCGGGGACGTCGCGGTCGCGGACGACGGCTCGGAGGTGCGCTGGAACGGCGCCCCCCTCACGATGGACCCGGTCACCGACGTGCCGATCTCCCGACTGCACTTCTGGTAGTCACGCTGGGGTCGCCCTAGGCGTATCCTCGGCGCTCGTGGCCACGCTCACCCGCCTCGCCGCCGATCGCACCGATCTCAGCGCCGACGACGTCGCCGTCCTGGCCGGCATCGTCGAGGAGTGGTCCCTGCTGTCGGATCTCGCGCTGAGCGACCTCGTGATGTGGGTGCCGACCTGGAACGAAGGCGGGCTGGTCGCCGTGGCGCAGGTGCGCCCGGTGACCGCGCCCACGGTCGTGCCCGACGACGAGGTCGGGACCTTCGTGCCCCGTGGGCGGCACCCGCAGCTGGACCAGGCGGTCGCCTTCGGCCGACCGGTGAAGGTGCGCGACGTTCGTCACCCCTGGGTTCCCGCCTCGATCGAGGCCTACCCGGTCCGGCGCGGTGGGCGCGTCGTCGGCGTGCTGGCTCGACACGCATCCCACTCCCCTCGCGTCGCCGGGCAGCTCGAGGAGATGTACCTCACCAGCGCGGACGACCTCCTTGCGATGGTCGTCGACGGACGGTTCCCCGTGGTCGAGGCGGGGTCCGACACGATGGAGGCTCCTCGGGTGGGCGACGGCCTCGTGCGCTTGGACGCCGACGGCGTCGTCGCCTACACGAGCCCGAACGCGGTGAGCGCCCTGCGCCGGCTCGGACTGGCCGGCGAAGCGGTCGGCACCTCCTTCTCGCAGCTGCTCGTGCGGCTGTCACACCGGCCAGGGCCGATGGACGAGGCAGTGACGGCAGTCGCATCGGGTCGCACTGCCGGACGGGCGGACGTCGAGAACGCACGGGCCGTCGTCCTGCTTCGTGGGATCCCGTTGATCCGTGACGGGGCGCGGTGCGGTGCCCTCGTCTTCCTCCAGGACGTGACCGACCTGCGTCGACGCGAGCGCGCGCTGATGAGCAAGGACGCGACCATCCGCGAGATCCATCACCGCGTCAAGAACAACCTGCAGACCGTGGGGGCCATGCTGCGCCTGCAGGCGCGGCGTGCCTCGACCGACGAGACGCGGGAGGCACTCGCAGAGGCGGAGCTCCGCGTGGCCGCTATCGCCATCGTCCACGAGTCCCTCTCGGCCGATGCGGGGGAGCGGGTCGACTTCGACGACATCGTCGACCGGATCCTCGCGCTGGTCCGAGACCTCGCTCCGGCCTACTCGGCTGGTGGCGCCCCCGCGCTCACGCGGCAGGGGTCATGGGGATCGCTGCCGGCGGACCTGGCGACGCCGCTGGCGATGGCCGCGTCCGAGCTGCTGCACAATGCCGTCGAGCACGCCGATGCCGGGGAGATCACGGTGGCGCTCAGTCGTGACCGAGGCGGCCACGCCCTCGAGATGGTCGTCCGAGACGACGGCCGAGGCCTCCCAGAAGGGCTGGACCCCTCCGACGCCGGCCTGGGGCTGAGCATCGTGCAGTCCCTGATCACCGGAGACCTGCACGGCACATGCGAGATCACCACCGGCGATGGCACGACAGTTACGGTGCGAGTTCCCGATCCTCGGCGGCCGAGGTAGTTGCGCGCTTCGCAGCGCGGATGACGGCTAGGCGTTGCTGCGGGCCCGGAGCCGCGCGTTCCGCCGCTTGAGCGCCCGCCGCTCGTCCTCGCTCAGCCCGCCCCACACGCCGGCGTCCTGGCCGGTCTCCAGAGCCCAGCGGAGACATTCGTCCACAACGCTGCAGCGCCGGCACACGGCCTTGGCCTCTTCGATCTGGACCAAGGCGGGTCCGGTGTTGCCGATGGGGAAGAACAACTCAGGGTCTTCGTCACGGCAGGCGGCCTCATGGCGCCAGTCCATGCGTTCCACTCCTCGGGCAGGGCGCCGGGTCATCCGACGCTCGTGATTGCTTTCACGTGGCTGGCGCGACCGGACCCCACCGGGGGTCTCCCGGAACGATCCGAGGGAGGGCACGTCAGCCCGTGTTGGCAACGGGCCTGTATAGGTTCGCAGACGTTTCCGCTCCTCACAAGAGGAAATCCCGGTTTGCAGGCCCCCGGCACTGTCGGTTAGGTCACAGTCAGGTCACAAGTGTCCCTTAAGTACCTTATGTACGTCCGAAAATCGGAATCAACTGCAAGTTCTTGCAGGAACTGTTCCCTAGCAGGCAACCCTGATGGCGTCCGGGTGAGACACGAACGCGACCTCGGTGGTGTCGCCGATGCCCTCGCCGTCGATCTGGAACTCCACGGGGCGCGAGGCTGTGAGGGTGAACCTGGCCTGGTCGTGCCACGTCACGATCCCCCCGCGGGCGGACCCGCCGGTCGTGCTGGTGAGCAGCCGCTTGGCGGCCACCAGGGCGGTCGGCACCCTCATGCGGCGCAGGGCGAAGATGTCGAGCCCGGTGTCGAAGGACGCGCCTGGCGACGGATTGATGGGCAGTGTCCCGAAGTACGACCACGGGGACGTGTTCTGGACGAAGGCCACGAACACCCCCTCGAGGCGCTCCACGACGTGGCCGCCCTCGGAACTGCGGGTGAGGGTGAGCGCCGGCTCACGGCGGTTCGTGCTGCGGAAGTAGGTGGCGACGGTGGTCATGAAATAGCGGGTGGGGGTCGCCGGACGGCCGGAGTGACGGTGCCGCTCCATGGCGGCGATGATCTCGGCGTCGATGCCCAGGCCGGCGTTCGCCAGGAACCACCGCCCGTTGGCGGTCCCCAGTCCGATCGTTCGGGAGCTGTCCGAGCGGATGGCCTCGAGGAGCAGGCCGGTGGACTCGACGGCGTCGTTCGGGAGGCCGAGGGCGCGGGCGAAGACGTTGGCACTGCCTCCCGGCACGGTCGCGAGGAGGGGGACGTCGTCGCCGGGGCCGTTGAGCAGCATGCCGTTCACGACCTCGTTCACGACCCCGTCGCCCCCGAGCGTGACCACGACGTCGAGCTGCTCCTCGCGCGCGCGCTCGCCGAGGAGGATTCCGTGTCCCTTGTGCGTCGTCACCGTCACGTCGAGATCGATCTCCGATGAGAACGCATGCACGATGACGTCCACCACGCGGGGCGACGTGGTCGTCGCCCGTGGGTTGACGACGAGGAGGCCACGCACACGTCGAGCCTAGTGCCGCCTCCTCGGGGGCGGACGACGTCGCTAGCGTGGTCCCGTGCATCCGCCCGATCGTGCCCTCGCGGCCCTGGCGCTCATCGCTCTGGTCGAAGGGCTCGCGCTGATCGGCTATGCCGTGTTCGACGTCATCGAGGTCGTGCGCGTCGGGATCACCGGTCCCGAGGAGGTGTCGAACCCGCCCGCAGTGATCCTGCTGATCGTCATCACCGCGTCGTTCGGCGTGGCATTGGCGTTCATCGCCCGTGGTTGGTGGCGGGCGCGGGCCTGGGCCCGTTCGCCGTTCCTGCTGGCCCAGCTCATCTTCGGGCTGATCGGATACGAGCTCTCCCAGTCCGAGGGGTCGGTGGAGCGGATGGTGGGCATCGCCGCAATGGTCGTGGCCGGAATCGGCCTCGTCCTGTGCTTCGCACCGCCGGTGAGTCGCGTGATCAGCGAGGATCGCTAGTCCGCGGTCATCCCCTCCCGGAGCTGTGCGAGTGTCCGGGCCAGGAGGCGCGAGACGTGCATCTGCGAGATCCCCAGTTCCTCGGCGATCTGAGTCTGGCTCATGTGCCGGAAGAAGCGGAGCACGATGATGGTGCGTTCGCGCTCGGGCAGCGCCTCGAGCAGGGGGCGCAGCGATTCGCGGTCCTCGATCGCGCCGAACGACGGGTCGTCGATCCCCAGGCTCCTCACGACAGGTGCGGCAGCGCGCTCCTCGGCATCGCCACCGGCGTCGATCGACGCGGTCGCATAGGCATGACGGGCCTCGAGCGCGTCGAGCACGTCTTCCTCGCCCACCCCGAGTGACTCCGCCAGCTCGCGCACGGTCGGAGCACGGTGGAGGGTGCGGGTGAGCTCATCGGTGCGCGAGACGACCTGGGCCTGGAGCTCCTGGAGCCGTCGCGGCACCCGCACGGCCCAGGCGCGATCGCGGAAGTGCCGCTTGATCTCGCCCAGGATGGTCGGCGTCGCGAAGGTGGACAGTTCCGTGCCGCGTTCAGGGTCGAACCGGTCCACCGCCTTGATGAGGCCGATCGTGCCCACCTGGACGAGGTCCTCGAGGGGCTCGCCGCGGTCGCGATAGCGCCGTGCGAGGTGCTGAACGAGGGGCAGGTGCATGGTCACGATCTCGTCGCGAATCGACGCGCGACGCGGGTCGGTGTGGTCCAGTCGTGCGAACTCGTCGAGCAGCGCGCGCTCGTGGAGCCGCTGCTCCTCGCCCCACCGCGACGGGCGCGCAGCGGGTTCGCTCACGCGTCCACCGGCGCGTGGCGGGTGACGAACAGGCGCAGGCTCACGACCCCCGCGTCGACCCGGGCGGTCACCGTGTCGACCAGAGCTGACATCACGGTCCAGCTGAAGGTGTCGGCGTCGGGCGTGCGACCCGACGTCGAGGTCCCGGAGACGACGATGTCGAGTGCGTCTCCCATCAGCGTGAAGGCGCACGCGATGTCCGAGCCCGGGGCAGCGTCGATGATCAGCTGGCTGACCGCCTCGTCCACGGCGAGGCGGACGTCCTCGAGCTGGTCGAGTGGCAGGTCCGCACGAGCCGACATCGCGGCGGCCAGGGTACGGGCCAGGGCGACGTTGCCGGTCTGAGCCGGGAAGGTCAGGGTCACGGTGCCGCTCATGTCGCCCCTCCATGTGCCATGCGCTGCAGCGCGTCGCCCGTGACGCGGTGCACGGTCCACTCGTCCATGGGCACTGCCCCGATGCTGCGGTAGAAGCCGAGTGCGGGTTCGTTCCAGTCAAGCACCCACCACTCCAGCCGACCGTAGTCGTTCTCGACGCACTCCTGTGCCAGCGTCGCTAGAAGCTGTGTGCCGTAGCCGGTTCCCCGGAGCTCGGGGCGGACGTAGAGGTCCTCGAGGTACAGGCCGTGCTGGCCCAGCCACGTCGAGAAGTTGAGGAACCACATCGCGAACGCCCCGAGCCGGCGACCGTCGTCGGTCTCGTGCTCCACCACGTGGGCGAAGACCTTCGGCTCCGGGCCGAACAGCGCTCGATGGAACTGCTCCTCGGTCGCGACCGCCTCGTGCGGCGCCCTCTCATACTCGGCGAGCTCGCGGACCATCGTGAGGATCTCCGGCACGTCGCCCGGACGTGCCCGTCGAACGAGGCCGTCGGTCATCCGCTCACCCTAGCCACGGGAATCGCCCCGAGGGTCGCGAATTCGGCGTGGCGGCCGTGCATCTGTGCCACGGTCGAGGAACACCCAAGAAATCAGGAGGTTTCATGATTGTGCTCACAGGGTTCTATCCAGCCACCGAGGGAAGCTCGTTCGACATGGACTACTTCCTGAACACGCATGGACCACTCGTTCGGGAGCTGCTCAGCCCCGCGGGCCTTCGGGATCTCAGGATGCTGAAGGGTTTGGCCGACGCAGCAGGCGGAGACGCGACGTACCGCGCCATCACGGAGTTGACCTTCGACTCGCTGGACGCGCTCGCCGCGGCCCTCGGCGAGCACGGTCCGCAGGTGATGGGTGACATCCCGAACTTCACGGATGCGCCACCGGCACTGCAGATCAACGAGGTTCAGTAGCCAAGACGCGCCGATGCCTCGTCACTCATCGCGGGATTCGCAGGGCGAATCCTGGTCATGAGTGACGAGGCACCGGGGTGGGGCTAGGCCTGCTTGGTCTCCCAGAAGATCGCGGCGATCTCATCGATCTTGGCCAGCAGGTCGTCGGCCACGGCCACGTCGGTGGTGCCCTTCGTGCCGCCTGCGCCGGCCAGCTTCGTCGCCTGGTTGAACAGGTCGTTCAGCTGGGGGTACTTCTCGAAGTGCGGGGCCTTGAAGTAGTCGGTCCACAGCACCCAGAGGTGCTCCTTGACCATGTGGGAGCGCTCCTCCTTGATGGAGATCGCCCGCGCCTTGAACTCGGGATCCTCCGAGGCGTGGTACTTCTGCATGCAGGCCTTGACCGACTCGGCCTCGAGCCGCGCCTGCGCGGGGTCGTACACGCCGCAGGGGAGGTCGCAGTGGGCATACGCCGTGGTGCGAGGGGCGAGAACCTTGGTGATCAGACTCGTGAGCATGTGACTCCTTCGGGACGGGGGAGAGCCGCGAGCGGCATCCCCTAGACCATAGCGCCGAACCGGCAGCCCGGCAGCAGGCAGGATGAGGGCGTGCTCCCCATCTCCCGTGTCCGGATCGTCGGCCCGTCGATGGAGCCGGCCCTCCGCAACGGTGATTGGTGGCTGGTCAGCCGGCGCGGGGAGCCGAAGGTGGGCGACGTGGTGCTGATGACGCATCCCCGTCGGCCGGCCCTGCTTGTCGTGAAGCGCCTCAGCCGGCGGGAGGACGCAGGCTGGTGGGTGCTCGGGGACAACGCGGACGCGAGCGAGGACAGCCGCGACTTCGGCGTGGTCCCGGATGCGAACGTGGTGGGTCGCGTCACATTCCGCTACTTCCCGCTGCGTCGTCGCGACTAGGCGTGCGAGCATGGGCGACCGTCAAAGGAGCAAGCCGACATGACCGATTCGCCGTTCGCCGAGGACCTCTCCGGACCGCTCACCGATCCCCGTGACCGGGACCCGGTCTTCCCCCTGCACAAGGGCGGGAAGATCGAGGTCCGCCCGACGGTCCGGGTACGCGATCGCGCAGGCCTGTCCCTGGCGTACACGCCGGGAGTTGCCCGCGTGTGCGAGGCGTTGGCGGAGGATCCCTCACTTGCCTACCGATACACGTGGAAGGCGAACACCGTCCTCATCGTGACGGACGGCACTGCCGTCCTCGGACTCGGCGACATCGGCCCGCTCGCGGCCCTGCCCGTCATGGAGGGCAAGTCGCTGCTCATGAAGGAGTTCGGCGGCGTCGACGCGGTGCCCATGTGCCTGGACACGCGCGACGTGGACGAGCTCGTCGAGACTGTGGTCCGCATGGCACCCGGGTTCGGGGGCGTCCTGCTGGAGGACATCTCGGCCCCACGCTGCTTCGAGGTCGAGACCCGCCTGCAGGAGCGGCTCGACGTCCCGGTGTTCCACGACGACCAGCACGGCACGGCGATCGTCGTGCTGGCGGCGCTCCTCAACGCCGCGCGGGTGACGGGGCGGGTCCTGGCAGACCTGCGGGTGGTCGTCTCGGGGGCGGGGGCGGCCGGCGTGGCGATCGCCGATGCGCTGCTCGGCGCTGGGATCGGGGATATCGCGGTGGCGGACTCACGTGCGGTCGTGTCTGTCGACCGGACCGACCTGACGCCGGTCAAGTCCGCTCTGGCCGCCCGTACCAATCGCTCCGGGTTCTCGGGCAGCCTGAACGACGCGCTGGCGGGGGCAGATGTCCTCATCGGCGTCTCCGCGGGTCAGATCCCCGATGAGGTCGTCGCGTCCATGGGTCCGCAGGCCATCGTCTTCGCTCTGGCCAATCCGCACCCCGAAGTGCACCCCGACGTGGCACGACGCACCGCGGCGGTGGTGGCAACCGGTCGAAGCGACTACCCGAACCAGATCAACAACGTGCTCGCCTTCCCCGGACTGTTCCGGGGTGCGCTCGACGTGCGGGCCACCCAGATCACGCCGAGCATGAAGCTGGCCGCGGCCGGGGCGATCGCGCGCGTCGTCGGTGACGACCTCGGCCCCGACTTCATCGTGCCCAGCGTCTTCGACCCGCGTGTCGCCGCTGAGGTCTCCCGGGCCGTGGCAGCGGCGGCTCGCATCGACGATGTCGCCCGCGGCTGAGGAGTAGGTTCGAGGCATGTTCGCCGTCTATGCCTCCGGCGTCGATCGCGCCGACCCCCTGTCCGTCCTGTCGGTCGGCGATCTGCCGGAACCGATGACGCCGGACGACTGGGTCACCGTGCACGTCCGCGCCGCGAGCCTGAACCACCACGATGTGTGGGCCCTCAAGGGACAGGCGCTGAAGGCGGAGCAGGTGCCGATGATCCTGGGCACCGACGCGTCCGGGGTCACGGAGGACGGCCGCGAGGTGATCATCCATGCGGTGATCGGCGACAGGGACGTTCGTGCTCGGGACGAGACGCTCGACCCGAGCCGCAGCCTGCTCAGTGAGCGCTACCCGGGGGCACTGGCCGAGCGCGTGCGGGTGCCGGCGCACAACCTGGTCGACAAGCCGGCCGAGCTGACGTTCGAGGAGGCGTCGTGCCTTCCGACCGCCTACCTGACGGCCTACAAGATGATCGAGGCCAAGTCCGACACCGAACCCGGCGACACCATCCTCGTGCAGGGCGCCGGCGGCGGGGTCTCTACGGCGCTCATCGTTCTCGGGGTCGCGCTGGGTCGACGGGTGTGGGTGACGTCGCGCGACGAGGGCAAGCGCGATTGGGCCCTGTCGCTCGGCGCCGACGCTGCGTTCGAGTCGGGGGCCCGGCTGCCCGAGCGGGTCGACGCGGTGATGGAGACCGTGGGTGAGGCGACCTGGGCCCACTCGCTGAGGGCGCTGCGTCCGGGCGGGCGGATCGTCGTGTCGGGGGCCACGTCGGGTCCCAACCCGCCTGCGGATCTCAACCGGGTGTTCTTTCTCCAGCTGAGCATCGTCGGCTCGACGATGGGCAGCATCGGCCAGTTGAGCGAGCTCGTCGACCTGCTTGTGCGGACCGGCGTGCGACCCGTCATCGACCACGTGCTGCCGATGGAACGCGCGGCCGAGGCGTTCGCCGCGATGAACGCGGGCGACGTTCGGGGCAAACTCGTCCTCACCCGCTGAGCCCCAGCGGGTTCTTCCCGGTTCGCGGGAGAAACGGGCAGAGGGGTCAGTCGTCGTCGAGGCGCGCCAGCCAGGTGGCCAGGCGCTCGACAGGCGTCTCGAACTCGGGGTTGAGGTCGACGAACTCGCGCAGGCGCTCGGCCAGCCAGTCGACCGAGACCTCCTCCTCGCCCCGGCGACTCTGCAGCTCCTCGATGCCGCGATCGGTGAAGTACATCCGGCCCTACCTGAACGCCTGCTCGACGACCGAGTGCTGCTCCTGCTCGTGCCGCTGATGCGTCCCGACCGCCGGTGAGGACGAGGACGGCCGGGTGACGCCGCTGACCGGCCGCTGGATGATCTCCGGCAGGTTCATGGCCACGAACGACCATGCGCCCTGGTTGGCCGGCTCCTCCTGAACCCAGGTGAGCTCGGCCTCGGGGTACTGCTCGAGCGCCGGCGGGAGGGTGCGCCACGGCAGGGGGTACAGGCGCTCGAACCGCAGGATCGCGACGTCGGTGATGCCGTTCTTCTCGCGGTGGGCAGCGAGGTCGTAGTAGACCTTCCCGCTGCACATGAGGACCTTGCGGATCCCGGGTCCGGTGAAGCCCGGGTCGGTGAGCAGCGGATGGAAGTGGCCGCTGGTGAACTCGGCCTTCTTCGAGACGGCCTTCTTCGCGCGAAGCAGGGACTTCGGAGTGAAGATGATGAGTGGGCGCACGATGGTCGCGTTGGCCTGCAGGCGCAGGAGGTGGAAGTACGAGGCGGGCGTGCTGGGCATGGCCACGATCATGTTGTCCTGGGCGCACATCTGCAGGAAGCGCTCCGGGCGCGCCGACGAGTGGTCGGGACCCTGGCCCTCGTAGCCGTGCGGCAGCAGCAGGGTGAGCGACGACCGCTGTCCCCACTTCTGCTCGCCGGACGAGAGGAACTCGTCCACGATCGTCTGGGCGCCGTCGACGAAGTCCCCGAACTGCGCCTCCCACATGACGAGCGCGTCCGGGCGGGCGACGGAGTAGCCGTACTCGAACCCCATGGCCGCGAACTCGCTCAGCAGCGAGTCGTACACGTACAGCTTCGCGCCGTCGCGGTAGCACTGCTTGAGGGGCTTGAACTGCCAGCCCGTCTCCTTGTCGACGATCACCATGTGCCGATGGCCGAAGGTGCCACGTCGGACGTCCTGACCCGCGAGGCGTACCGTGCGGCCCTCCATCAGCATGCTGCCGACCGCGAGCGCCTCTGCCATGCCCCAGTCGATGGCGTCCTCGGCCACCATCGTGGCGCGGCGCTGAAGCTGCGGCTGCAGCCGCGGATGCACGGTGAAGTCGTCGGGAACCGTGAGCTGCGACGCGATGACGGTGTCGATCTCCTCCTGGCTGATCGCCGTGTGGATGTCGGTCGCCGCCGGCTGCGGCTCGAGCTTGCGCTCGCCCTCCGCGACGACGTCCTCCTTGGAGGGGCTGAAGGCTGTCTCGCCCTCGCCGGTACGGGTCTCCTGGAAGATCAGCTCGAGCTGCTCCTGGAAGTGCCGCAGGGCGGTTTCGGCCTCCTCGAGCGTGATGTCTCCACGGCCGATGAGGGACTCGGTGTAGTGCTTGCGAACCGATCGCTTCTGGTCGATCACGGCGTACATCAGCGGCTGCGTCAGCGACGGGTCGTCGGCCTCGTTGTGCCCGCGTCGACGGTAGGTGACCAGGTCGATGACCACGTCCTTGTGGAAGGTCTGGCGGAAGTCGAAGGCCAGCTCCGCAACGCGCACGACCGCCTCGGGGTCGTCGCCGTTGACGTGGAAGATCGGCGCCTGGATCATCCGCGCCACGTCCGTCGGGTAGACCGAGGAGCGGCTGTACTTCGGGCTCGTGGTGAAGCCGACCTGGTTGTTGACCACGACGTGGATCGTGCCGCCCGTGCGGTATCCCTGGATCTGGGACATCTGCAGGGTCTCCGCGACGACGCCCTGGCCCGCGAAGGCCGCGTCGCCGTGGATCAGGACGGGCAGGACGTTGAATGCGTCCTCGCGTGGGAGCCGGTCCTGCTTGGCACGGACGATCCCCTCCAGCACCGGGTTGACCGCCTCGAGGTGCGACGGGTTCGCGGCGAGGTACACGCGCGTCTCGGTCCCGTCGGGCGCGGTGAAGATCCCGCTGGTGCCCAGGTGGTACTTGACGTCGCCCGAGCCCTGGACCTGGTCGTCGCCGAAGTCGCCCTCGAACTCACGGAACACCTGCCCGTAGGACTTGCCCGCGATGTTCGTCAGGACGTTCAGGCGCCCGCGGTGGGGCATCCCGATGGCGACCTCGACGACGCTGTCGCTGGACGCGCTGATGAGGACCTGGTCGAGCAGGGGGATGAGCGACTCGCTGCCCTCGAGCGAGAAGCGCTTTTGGCCCACGTACTTCGTCTGCAGGAAGGACTCGAGTGCCTCCGCCTCGTTCAGCTTGTGCAGGATGCGCAGCTGCTCGTCGCGGTCGGTCTTCTCGTGCGGCACCTCGACGCGTTCCTGGATCCACTCGCGCTGCTCGGGGTCCTGGATGTGCATGTACTCGATGCCGATGGTTCGGGTGTACGAGTCGCGAAGGACACCGAGGATCCGCCGCAGCTTCATCAGCGGGCGTCCGCCGAAGCCGCCGGTAGCGAACTCGCGGTCGAGGTCCCACAGCGTCATGCCGTGCTGGAGCACGTCGAGGTCGGGGTGCATCCGCTGCTCGTACTCGAGCGGGTTGGTGTCGGCCATCAGGTGGCCGCGCACGCGGTAGGCGTGGATGATCTCCTGGACGCGGACCATCTTGCTCAGGTCCGTCTCGTGGCTCGCCGAGATGTCCTGCGCCCAGCGGATCGGCTCGTACGGGATGTGCAGGGATCGGAAGATCTTCCCGTAGAAGTCGTCCTCGCCGAGCAGCAGCTGGTGGATGCGACGGAGGAACTCGCCGGACTGCGCGCCCTGGATGATGCGGTGGTCGTAGGTGCTCGTCAGCGTCAGGATCTTCGACACCGCGTTCCGGGCGAGCACCTCCTCGGACGCGCCCTGCCACTCGGCGGGGTACTCCATGGCGCCGACGCCGACGATGCAGCCCTGGCCGGCCATGAGGCGGGCAACCGACAGCTGCGTGCCGATGGTGCCGGGGTTGGTGAGGGAGATGGTCGTGCCCTGGAAGTCGCTGACCTGCAGCTTGCCGTTGCGCGCCTTGCGGACGAGGTCCTCGTAGGTCGCCCAGAAGGACGCGAAGTCCATGTGCTGGGCGGACTTGATGCTGGGCACGAGAAGCTGGCGACTGCCGTCGGGCTTCGCGAGGTCGATCGCCAGGCCGAGGTTCACCTCGAGGTTGTTGACGACGGCCGGCTTGCCGTCGACCTCGGTGTAGGCGTTGTTCATCGCGGGGACGTCGGCGAGGGCCCGGATGATGGCGTAGCCGATCAGGTGGGTGAAGGAGACCTTGCCGCCGCGTCCGCGGGCGAGGTGGTTGTTGATGACGGTGCGGTTGTCCATGAGCAGCTTCGCCGGGACGGCGCGGACGCTGGTGGCGGTCGGGACGGTGAGGCTGGCCTCCATGTTGTCCACGACTCTGGCGGCGGGTCCCTTGAGGATCTTCGCCTCGGACGCGGAGGCGGGGCTGGCGGGCAGGCTGGTTCCGCCGGGGGGGACGTGGGTCGACGGGACGGGCGCCTCTGGCGCCGCCGGCACGACCGTCGGCACCGGCGCGGTGGGCTGGCCCACGACGACCGTGGGCGCGACAGGCGGATCAGCGGGCCGGGAGACGAGCGGGGAGTACTCCGGTGGTGCGTATCCCTCGAAGAACTCCCACCACGCCGGGTCGACACTGCTGCGGTCGGTCAGGAACTGCTCGTAGATCTCGTCGACGAGCCACTCGTTGGGGCCGAATCCCACCATCCGGCTCTCGGGCGTCTCCGTGGCCACAGTGTGGTCCTCTCGGGTGCGGGTGCTGCAGGGGTGCGATTGGTTGTCCCAGCGTAGCCCGCTCCGCGCCCCCTCCCGAGTGGTCACTGCGCGCAGCGCTCCGCGTGCGCGCAGTGACCACTCGGCGCTGGTTGGGGGTGCCGGCGCGTGCGCGCAGTGACCACTCGGCGTCAGGTGATGTCGCGGCGCAGCGTCGTGCGGGAGGCGATCGCCGCGAACACGCCGGCGTAGGCCAGCAGCACGAGGATCCCGCCCCACGGCGGCAGCACATCCGCCGCGGACATGCCGCCGGACATGTCCGCCCGGAGGGCCACGGCCATCGCCGCGTTCAGCGCGCCCCCGGGCAGCCACTGCCCGACGGCAGGGAAGGCGAGCGTGACCAGTGCCTCGACCAGCATCACCCACACCAGTGCCGTGACGATCGCCGCCACCTGGTTCGTGATGAGCGACCCGACGCTCACGCCGAGGATCGCCATCAGCGCCAGTCCGACGACGGCTCCCGCGAGCACCGAGGCCGCGGCCTCGAGGGTGATCGGCGCATGGTCGAAGGGCACGAGAGCAAGCGTGGTGGTCAGAAGGACCCCCGCGAACGCCACGACCGCGACGCCCGCCCCGATGCCGGCGAAGAGTGCCATCTTCGCCACGAGGACGCGGCCTCGCATCGGTGTCGCGAGGAACGTCGACGTGATCGTCATGTGCCGGAACTCGCTGGTCATGGCGATGACCCCGAGGAGCAGGACGAAGATCGACGCCGTGCCGGCCTGACCCAGAACCGCGGTGATGTACTCCGGCTTCGCGAGCAGGTCGTCGGTGAGCACCGTTCCCGCGAGGCCCTCCATGAGCCCGGGGGCCGCGATCAGCACGAGGGTTCCGGCCTGCACGGACGAGTACACGACGGCGACCGCGGTGAGCACCCACACGATGCGGGTCGTCGCCACCTTGCGCCACTCCGAGGCGACGAGATCGCGGGCCGGGGCGCTCATGCGTCGCCTCGGGTCAGGTCGAGGAAGATCCGCTCGAGTGCGTCTGACTCGGTCGACAGCTCGTGCAGCTCGCAACCCCCGGAGAAGGCGAGGTGGCCGACCTCGGCGGCGGACAGCCCGGTCACGAGGATGGAACCGTCGGGCCGGGAGTCGGCCTCGACTCCGGATCCCTCTCGGAGCAGGAGCGGGAGCAGGCGTGCCTCGTCGGGCGATCGGAGCACGACCCGCTCGCCCGTCGACAGGCTGCTGAGCGTTCCGGCCTGGACGAGTTCGCCCTTGTTGATGATGACGACGTCATCGACCGTCTGCTGCATCTCGGAGAGCGCGTGGCTGGAGACGAGGACGGTCCCGCCGGCCGCCGCGCGAGCGCGCAGGTATGAGCGCAGCCACGCGATGCCCTCGGGGTCGAGTCCGTTCGCCGGCTCGTCGAGGATGAGGGCGCCGGGATCGCCGAGCAGGGCGGTGGCCAGCGCGAGTCGCTGGCGCATGCCGAGGGAGTACTCCACGAGTCGCCGGCGGCCGGCGTCCGTGAGACCGACGGCCTCGAGGACCTCGTCGGCGCGTGACGCAGGCAGGCCGGCAGCGGCCGCCACGACCCGCAGGTGGTTGCGGGCGGTCCGCCCCGGATGGAAGCCGCTCGCCTCGAGAGCCGCGCCGACCATGCCGGTCGGGTTGGGCAGGTCCCGGTACGGACGGCCGTCGACGAGCGCCTGTCCGTCCGTCGGCCGGACGAGGCCGAGGAGGCAGCGCAGCGTGGTGGTCTTGCCCGAACCGTTCGGGCCGAGGAAGCCGGTCACCCGGCCGGGGGAGACGGTGAAGCTGAGGTCCTTCACCGCCGTGACGGAGCGACGGAACACCTTGGTGAGCGAGGCCACCTCGATCGTCGGGCCGGTGGTTGCGGTCACGTCTCCACGGTAGTCGCCTCGGGGCCGGGTGGTCGTCCCAGCGCGAGCAGGGACCCGAGCACGATGGCCTCACCGAGGATGAGCGCCAGCCCCCAGCCGCTCGCTCCGGCGGCCCACAGTCCCATGGCCGCAGCGGCGAAGAGCGCGATCTCGACGACCAGCCGGACAGCGAGGGGAAGGCCGAGTCGTGCCTTGGGAGACAGCGCGAGTCCCCACCCGGTCGCGACCACAACCGGCAGCCCCACCATGAGGACGACCTGGATGACCGTGCTGTCGGAGGCGTGCCACCCGATCCACCCCCAGGCCGCAAAGAGCGCCAGTTCGAGCAGGAACCTCAGCCCCAGGAACACGGCGACCAGGGTTGCACGCATGGGGGCTCAGGCGACGATGCCGGGGAGGTTGCGCTTGCCGACCACTCGCCCACCAGCCGATTCCCAGGCGCGCATGCCACCGCGCAGCGTGACGGCTTCGACGCCCATGCCCTTGAGCGTGGTGGTGGCCGACCTGGCGCGCGAGCCGCTGCGGCAGACCACGATGACCTGTCGCTCCTTCGGGAGGCGCCGGCCAGCCTGGGCGGCGACCTGTGCCGCCGGGATGTGGATGGCCCCGGGCGCGTGGCCCGCGTTCCACTCGGCGTTCTCGCGGACGTCGAGCACGGTGGCGCCGTCTCCCACCAGCGCCAGCGCCTCTGCTGCGGACACCGCTGGCTGACGGAACCTGTCGAACAGACCCATGGCGCGAGAATACCCCTTGGGGTATGAGTCAGGCGGCCTGGGCGTCGGCGGCCGCACTGATCTGCTCGAGCGAACGCCCCGTGGTCTCCGGGACCCGACGCCGGACGAAGAAGATGGACACGATGGCGAAGAGGGTGAAGATGCCGTACGCCACGGTGAGGCTCTGCGCGGCGACAGGTGGGAATGCCGTGGAGACGACGAAGTTCGCGATCCAGTTCGCGGAGGCCGCGAGCGCCAGCGCGGCGGCGCGAATGCGGTTGGGGAAGATCTCGCCGAGCAGCACCCACACCACCGGCCCCCAGGACATCCCGAAGAAGACCACGTAGGCGTTGAACGCGAGCACCGCCATCGTCGACGCGGTGCCGACGAGCTGGGGCTCGGTGCCTCCGGTCGCGTTCGCGACCTGAGGAGCCGTCCCGAAGATCACGGTGAGCATCGCCAGCGTCGCCACCATCCCGGCTGAGCCGACGAGCAGCAGACGCTTCCGGCCGACGCGGTCGATCAGGGCGATGGCGACGAGTGTCGTCGCGACATTGACCGCGTTGGTGATCATCGACGTGAAGAAGGCCTGGTCCTGGCTGAAGCCGACGGACTCCCAGATGAGGTTCGAGTAGTAGAAGACGGCGTTGATGCCCACGAACTGCTGGAAGGCACTCAGCAGGATGCCCACCCACACGATCGGCAGCAGGCCGAACCGCGAACCGCGGAGATCGCCCAGGCGGGACTTGTGCGCGCCGTCCATGGTGCTCTGGATCTCGAGCACCTTGGCGCTCTGGTCCGTGGTGAAAACCGACTCGAGCACCGAGCGGGCCTCGTCCAGGCGACCGGCCTCGACCAGGTACCTCGGGGACTCGGGGATGCGCAGCGCCATGAGGAAGTACACGGCGGCAGGGACGAGCATGACCAGGAACATCCACTGCCAGGCCTCGATGCCGAGAAGCCACTCGGACGTGGACGAGCCGGCCAGCTGCACGATGAAGTAGTTGCTGACGCCGGTGGCGAAGATGCCGAGGACGATGGCCAGCTGCTGCAGTGATCCCAATCGGCCGCGCAGCTGGGCGGGGGCGATCTCGGCGATGTACATCGGCGCCACCACGCTCGCCACGCCGATTCCGGCTCCGCCGATGAGGCGCCACAGCATGAGGATCTCGACGTTGGGTGGGAACGCCGTCCCGACCGCGGAGGCGGCGAACAGGAGCGCGGCGATGAGCATGACGCGCCGGCGGCCGAACGCGTCGGCGAGCTGCCCGGCGAACCACGCTCCGACCGCGGATCCGACGAGGGCGATCGACACGACGAACGCCATGACGCCGGAATCCAGGTCGAAGGTCTCCGCGATCGCGGTGTTCGCCCCGTTGATGACGGCGGAGTCGAATCCGAAGAGGAAGCCGCCCATCGCTGCGGTGCTCGCAAGTCGCACCACGCGGCGAGTGTGATACCCCTCCGCGGGGCCGTTTCCCGCAGTGATCGGGGCTCCGTGAGCCATTGCCACCTCCGTGATCCACATCACACAAGCTGACGCGAACGTGAGCCCAGCGTGACCGTAGCGTTATGCGGGGTGAGTTGTCCGTCGTACCCTTGTGCCGTGCGTCCTTCCCCACGTAGTGCCCTCGTCGCGGTTGCGGCAGTGAGCCTGGCCCTGTCCGCTGTCGTCGTCGCCGCCCCCGCCGGGGCGGACACGTCACCCTCGCCGAGCCCCTCCCAGGTCGCCGTTCCTGCCGCGCCGAGCATCACCAAGGTGGTCGGCGGACTCGCCAGCGGCCAGCTCGCTGTGAGGTACGCGCCGCCGGCCTCCGACGGCGGGGCCGTCGTCGCCGGATACGAGGTGACGATCGACGGGGGAACGACCTGGTGGCCGTGTGTCGGCACCACGGGCACGTGCACCCTCACCAACCTGGCGAACGGCACGACCTACGACGTCTCCCTGCGCGCCGTCAACGCAGCCGGCCCCGGCGCCGCGAGCACCGTGGTGTCGGGCGTGCCGTCGGTGCCCGTCGGAACAGACCCGGACAAGCCGAAGAAGCTGCCGAAGAATCGGGCGTGGACCAACGCCACCTTCAAGGCAGCCGGCAACAACCTCGGGGTAGATGGCTCGCGGACCAAGCTCGGTGTCGGCACCCTCCCGCAACTCACGTTCACCCGGTCGATCCCCGACAAGCGTGTCGTGGAGTCGCACCTCGACGTGAAGGCCATCCTGCAGGACGGTCGCGTGAAGCGGATCAAGGGCGCGTGGGGCTGGATCAGCGATCGCACGGCGGTGTTCCGGCCCATGAAGTACTGGCCCGGTCACGCGACGATCATGATCACCTCGACGCTCGACCGAGCAGTGCTCGGGACGGCGGGTCGCACCGCCGTGGTCGGATCCAAGAACCTCGCCAGCACCTGGACCTTCAAGACGGCCCGCAAGTTCGTCGCGAAGGTCGACGGCCAGAAGGTCAACATGAGGGTGTGGATCGACGGCAAGAAGGTGAAGACGTTCCCCGTGTCACTCGGCAAGAGCGAGTGGGAGACCCGCAACGGCGTCAAGGTCATCAGCACCCTGAAGGAGGCTGACAAGACCTACACCAGCGAATCCCTGGGGCTGGGTCCTGAGGAGTTCTACGAGCTCGATGCGCCGTGGAACACCCGGCTCACGCCCACCGGCGAGTTCATCCACACGGCGCCATGGGCCTACGGCCGCATCGGCAGGTACAACGGCTCGCACGGGTGCACGAACATGTTCGAGCAGGACGCCAAGTGGATCTTCGACAAGACCATCCCCGGTGACGTCGTGCTGTACCAGAACACCGGCGGGGACGACGTGCAGTCGTGGAACGGCCCAGGCGGGCTCTGGAACATCCCCTGGGACCAGTGGCTGAAGAAGTCGGCGCTGGGGCACGTGGGTTCCGTCGACACCACCGACTCCACCGCGGGCAGCGGCGGGCTGCAGGCCAGCGCCTGACGCCTGCGCCCCAGCCCGGGAGGAATCCAGCCGTGAGCACGTTCGAGCGCGCCACGCAGGTCAGCCCGCGACCCGACGGGTCCTTCACGTGGTCGGTGCCGGACGGGTGGCAGCAGGGGCGTGGCGCCTGGGGCGGACTCGTCGTCGGAGCCCTGTGCCGGGCGGTCGAGGCCACGGAACCCGACCCGGGCCGGACCCTGCGGAGCGTGTCCGTGCAGATCGTGGGGCCGGCGGTGGTCGGCGTCCACCGCGTGGACGTCCGCGCGGTCAGGATCGGCGGCGCCATGTCGACCTGGTCGGCGACCGCGTCCAGCGATGACGGGGGAGTCGTGGCCACGCTCGTGGCCATCACCGGGTCGCCGCGAAAGGCTGAGACCGACCCCGACGGGCACTGGGGCGTGCTCAACCGGCCCGACGCCCCGGCAGCAGACGAGGTGCCGGTCTTCGCGACGGAGCGTCCCTTCCCGGTGTTCATGCAGCACGTGGACTTCAGGCTCATCCGAGGCGTGCCGTTCAGCGGCACCGTGGAGGAGTGCCTCGGGTGGATCGAGTACGCCGATCCCACGCCCATGACTCGCTCGTCGCTCCTCGCGCTCGTCGACGCCATGTGGCCCGCGTCCCTGACGCGACTCGCGAGCATGCCGCGGCTGGCGACCGTCAGCTTCTCCGCGAGTCTCCTGGTCGATCCGGAGACGGTCACCGGGCCCCTCCTGTCCCACTCCTTCGTCAGCGGCGGTGGCGACGGCTTCACCAGTGAGCAGCGTCGCCTGTGGACGGCCGATGGGCGCCTCGTCGTCGACAACATGCAGACCATCGTCATCGGCGCGTGAGCGTCGCTGCCCGGAGTTCGCTCATGACAGGATGCCGATATGGATGAGGCCTCAGTCCCCACCGACTCCTCGGTCGTGGCCCGGGGGGCGAACACGCTGATCGGCGCCTTCGGCCCTGATCGCAGCCTGACGGAACGAGTGGCGATGTTCGCCGCCGCGGCGTCCGTCGGGCCATCGTTCGAACCCGGGTTGCAGCCTCGTCGCACCGTCGACCAGGCGATCGCCACCGGGGTCATCGCCGCCTCGACCCTCTCGGCGGTGACGGTGGCCCAGAGCGCGATCGAATCCGTCGCGCGCCTCATCACCGGGGGCCGGACCGACTCTGCTTCGGCGTCGGCGCGGCTGGCCTTCACGGTCGGGTCCAACGTGGTCATCGGCGCCGTGGCCGAGGGACTGTCGCGGGCTCTGCCACCGCGCGAGGACGAGCGCATGCGCCGCGGGCTCGTACGCGTCGCGGCGAACCGCACGGCTCGCGTGGCGGCACTGGGCGCCGGCCTGTCCGCGGTCATCGGAGCCAACGACCTCCTCACCGAGGAGAAGCTGTCGCGACGGTGGATGACCCGCATACCCGTGGCGCTCCCGGCGGGAGTGGCCTTCTCCGCGTGGCATATCCACCGCGTGCACTCGAAGGCGGCCGAGATGGGCGACACGACCATCGCCAACGTCTCGCCGCTCAAGTCAGCCGGCATCGCGGTGGGCGTCGGCGCCGGCGTCATAGGCCTCCAGGGCGGGGAACGAGCGATCGCGTATGGCGTGAGCCGAGGGATCGCCCGCGTCGCGCCGCGGTACGACGTGGTGTCCAACCCGATCGGTCACGCCGTGGCCCTGGCCCTTCTCGGGACAGGGCTGTATGCGGGCTACGAGTACGCGGTTCGCCGGGTGGAGCAGGGCGGGGCGGCGGTGGAGCCCGCCTACGAGACGGCGGCGCAGTCGCCCATGGTGTCCGGAAGTCCCGAGAGCGTCGTCCCGTTCGACACGCTCTCGCGCGAGGGCCGCCGCTTCGTGAACATGGTGCTCTCCGGTGAGGAGATCGCGGAGGTCATGGACGAGCCGGCCGTTGCCGACCCGATCCGGGTCTTCGTCGGGCTGGACACCGCGGCCGAGGTCGAGGACCGCGTCGACCTCGTCATGGACGAGCTCGTTCGCACCGGCGCGTTCGAACGCCAGGTGCTCTGCTTCGCGTCGCCGACCGGGTCCGGCTACATCAACTACGTCTTCGCCGAAGCGCTCGAGTACATGACGCGGGGCGACTGCGCGATCGCCACCATGCAGTACTCGATGCTGCCCTCGTCGATGTCGCTGAACCGGACGGGACTGGCCGTCGAGCAGAACCGAGACATCATGCACGCGATCACGGGCTACCTGCGCGGCATGAAGCCGGAGGCACGGCCCCGATTCGTGCTGTTCGGGGAGAGCCTCGGTGCCCTGACGATGCAGGACGTCTGGCGGCGGCGCACGGTCGAGGCGATGAACCGCGACTTCGTCCACTCATCCATCTTCCTGGGCACGCCCTCGGCGACGGACTTCGCGAAGAGCTGGCGCATGAACCCGGAGAAGATCGACCCCGAGGGCAAGGTCATCGAGGTCGACGACTACGGCCAGTTCCTGGACCTGCCGACCGAGCATCAGGCCCGGGTCCGCCACGTCCTCATCAGTCACTACGACGATCCCATCCCGAAGTTCGGCACCAACATCCTGCTGAGGCGTCCGTGGTGGCTCGGGCCTCCCGGGCAGCGTCCCCCACGGGTGCCGAAGTCGACGACCTGGCGGCCGGGAGTCAGCTTCGTGCTGACGGGGATCGACCTCGTGAACGCGATGGACGTCGTCCCCGGGACCTTCGGCCGCCGCGGCCACGACTACCGCGAGGACATCGCCCGATTCGTGTCGTCCGCCTACGACCTGCCCGTGTCGGCGTCACAGCTGAGGAGCATCGAGCGCGCCCTGCGCGAGCGCGAGCTGGAGTGGGCGCAGCGCCGGGTGGTCACCGAGCAGGTGGCCCGAGCGCGCGAGGCGCTCATGCGCGAGTTCAAGAACTGGGGCGTGAGCAGCGGCAACGACATGCAGGCTGACGCCGTCATCCGGCAGCTGTTCGCGTCGCAGCCCGCGGGAGGGATCACCCGCGAGGTGCGGGAGCGCACGGACCCTCTCGAGCCGACGCCCTGAGCAAGGCGCGCTAGGCCCTGGTCGGCTCCGACACGACGATCGACTCTGCTGTCTCCAGGATCTTGGCGACGTAGGCCTCGGTCTCGGGGAAGGGCGGGATGCCGTCGTACTTGAGCACCGAGCCGAAGCCGGCGTTGTAGGCGGCCAGGGTGTTGCGGAGGCGATTCCCGGAGGCATCCCGCACGAGACGCCGGTTGATGCAGTTGAGTGCGGCGGCCGAGTGGATGGCGTCGACGGGATCCCACACGTCCGCGACGCCGTCGTCGTTGGCGTCGATCCCGTACTGCGCCCACACCTCGGGCATGAACTGCGCGATCCCCCGGGCGCCGGCCGAGGAGACAGCGGAGGGGTCCCAGGCGCTCTCGGCGGCGATCTGCGCGGCAAGCACGTTCAGGGGCACGGCGTCACACCGTCGAGCGGCCTGGCGCAGCACGGGTCGCAGGTCCTCCGGGACCACGACGGGCGCCCCGACGAGTCGTTGACCCTGTGGTGTCGCGGTCAGCGCCATCCATCCGCCGATGAGGGCCGAGCCGCCGAGCGCCAGGACGAGGAGGAGGGCAACGACAGCCCTCAGCGGGGAACGGCGACGGCGGCGGCGCGCCGAGACCCCGGGCGCGGCCGCACCGGTCCGGGGTGCGCTCATGGCTCCACGGTAACCCGTCGCGCGGCGGGTTTGTCCAACCCGTGAGGCGCGCGTACCGTGTTGAGAGTGACGATCGAGCCGGCCGGAGCCTCGGCCGGAGGTCCCGCCGAGGGGGTACCGGACCTCTCCGCGGGACAGGTCGAGGGGATGTTCGAGCAGCGTCTCGCTGAGGCGTTCCGCGCACTCGGCTGCTTCAACCTCGCGGTGTTCGGCAAGACCGGAGTCGGCAAGTCCACCCTCGTCAACGCGATGTTCGGTCGTGACGTCGCGCGCACCGGCGTGGGCAGCCCGGTCACGAAGGGTCTCGTCTACTACCGCCACCCCGACGGCTTCCTCGGCGTCTACGACTCCGAGGGCTTCGAGACCGGCACGGCCGGCGACGCCATCGTGGCGGGGCTGCAGAGGCTCGTGGCGGACCACCGGGCGCGGTCGATGGACCAGCAGATCCACGCGGTCTGGTACCTCGTTCGCTGGTCCGATCGCCGCTTCGAGCGTGGCCAGGAGCAGTTCGTCCGGGAGCTCGCGTCCCTGGGGCTGCCCGTGATCGTGGTGCTGACGCAGGTGCCCAGCAGGGACGGCCAACCGCATCCCGAGGCCATTGAGCTGGCCCGCTACATCGAGGGCCTGCAGCTGCCCCTTCGACCCGATGGTCGCGTCGTGCTGACCAACGCCCTGGGCGATCCCTTCACGCACAGCCCGGTCTTCGGGCTGCAGGCCCTGCTCGACGACACGTACGCGGTCATCCCCGAGGCGGCCGAGGCGGCGCTGACCGCCGCCCAGGTGCTCGACCCCGGGAGGAAGAAAAAAGCCGTCGCGGCGATCATCAACCAGGCCGTCGTGGTCGCCGCTGGAGTCGGGGCCACCCCGATCCCCTTCGCTGACGCGGCCCTGCTGGTCCCCAACCAGGTGACCATGATCGCCAGGATCACGGCCGCCTACGGGCTTCCCCCGAGCAGGTCGCGGGCACTCGCCACCGCGGGGTCTGTCCTTCTCACGGGCGGGGCCACCATGGCCGGCCGCTACGCGGTCTCGAGCCTCCTGAAGTACGTGCCAGGGGGGACGGTGGCCGGATCGGTCATCTCCGCCTCGGTGGCCGGTGCCCTGACGAAGACGGTGGGGCATGCGTGGTCGCGTGTGTGCGAGTACGCGCTCAGCCTTGACGATGAGGAGCGCGACGCCTTCCTGTCCAGTCCTCAGGTGACCGAGCAGTTCGTGCGGTACCTCAAGGAGGCGCAGCGGCGCGGACGCCCCTAGTCCGGCGTTCGCCGGGTGCGGGCCCGATCAGGGGTGTTAGCGTCCGATACCGAACCGGGAGGAAGTCATGAAGAAGGCAGTGCTTGTCGTAGCCGCGGTCGCTGGAGCAGCTGCGGGCGTGATCGCCTGGCGTCGGCGGGGAGAGACGCAGGACGTGGCATCGGTCGCCAGCCTGTGGGCAGACTCGGTGTCGTCCGCTGCCGGGAAGACGGCTGGCACGGTCTCGGGCGCCGCTGCTGCCCTCTCGGGCGCGGCCGACACGGCCGCGCAGAAGGTAGCCGACGCTGCGGCAACGCTGGGATCGTCGACGGCCGATGCCGCCGACGCGACAAGCCGTACGGCGGAGCAGCTCGCGGGCAAGGCCGGTGAATCCGCCCACGACGTGGCGGAGGTGGTGACGGAGGCCGCAGCCGCCGCCGCTGCCGATGCCGAGGCTGCTTCGGAGGCCGCCGACGACGAGGCGGATGCGGCTCCGAAGAAGCGAGCACCCCGGAAGAGGACGAAGGCCGCCGAGGCATCCCCGAGCGACGCGGAGCCCGAATCCTGACGAGTTCGCGTTGCGCGAAACCGGAACATCCTCGCCGTGCACGTCGTTGGCGGCTATGACATGGTGTCGATGGAGGTGAGTCATGCGCGCGCCCGAGGAGCTGTTCACGCTGCACGGTGAGGCCACCCTCCCCGAGCAGCCGATCCTCCTGCACGCGTTCTCCGGGTTCGTTGACGCGGGTGCGGGCGTCCGGCTCGCCGCCGAGCACCTGCTCGCGACCTGTGAGCACCGGCTCGTCGCCACCTTCGACGCGGACGAGCTGCTCGACTACCGGGCCCGCCGGCCTCGCATGACCTACGTCGTCGACCACTTCGCGTCGGTCGAGGTCCAGGAGGTCGTCCTCCACGAGGTCATCGATGCCATGGGACAGCCCTTCCTCCTCCTCACCGGTCCCGAGCCGGACTACCAATGGCAGCGCTTCCTCGCCGCGGTGGATGTGCTCGTCGACCGGTTCGACGTGCGCCTGGCGGTCGGGCTCTCCGCGATCCCATGGCCGATCCCGCACACACGACCCCTCGGCCTCACGGTCCATGGCAGCGAGCCCGGCCTCGTGGCGGGCCATGTGTCCGTCATCGGGGAGATCGAGGTCCCGGGTCACGTGGGCGCCATGCTCGAGTTCCATCTGGGGCAGCGGGGCGTGCCGTCCATGGGGGTGACCGCCCAGGTGCCCCACTACCTCGTGCAGTTCGAGTTCCCCCGGGCGGCGACCACGCTGCTCGGCGGGGTGTCGGCCGCGACCGGACTCGCCCTTCCCACCGCCGATCTCGAGCCGGCCGCCCGGAAGGCGGACGCGGAGGTCGCCCACCAGCTGGAGGGGAATGAGGAGTTCGCCACCGTGGTGTCCGCCCTCGAGCAGCAGTACGACCAGATGACCACCTCGTCGGGATCCATGGGCGGACTCGCCGACCTGGCCGCTGGAGGGATGCCCTCGGGCGACGAGATCGCCGCCCAGGTCGAGCTGTTCCTCTCCAGCCTCGAGGACCCGGACGACCCCGAGAAGCAGACCGACGATCGCCCGTAATACTTCCGACCGCGTTTCGTGAGCCTGTCGTGAGGATTGCGGGCTGGGGTTCAGAAGCGACCCCGCCCCGCGGGTCCGGCAGCAGCTCCGGGTCCCTAGTACTCGGTGTGCCCCCCACCCGGTCCCGTGCTGGCGGGGTCGCCCTGTGCCGTCGTCAGCGACAGATCGTTCCCGTCCCGGGTACCGCCCCGGTCAGCAGGTAGCCATCGACCGCGTCGTCGATGCAGTCGGAGTTCCCGCCGTAGGCCGTGTGCCCGTCGCCCCGGTAGGTCAGCAGGGTCGACGTGGGGAGCTGGCGGCTCAGCGACCGCGCCCACGCATACGGAGTCGCCGGATCGAAGATCGTGCCCACGATGAGAAGGGCGGCGGTCGTCGCCGAGTTGGCGGGTGCAGGGGCGCGGTCGGAGTGCCCGTACCACGTCGAGCACGGCGCGTTGCCCCAGGACATCGATCGAGCCATCTCGGGCACCGGCGCGGACCGTGACCATCGGGCGGCCGCGGCCCGCAGCCCAGCTGCGCCAGGCGCCGCGGGCGTGTCCCAGCAGGCGATGGCGGGGAAGGCCGACGCCATGTTCGAGCCGTATCGGTTGGGGCCGATCCGTTCCGACGCGTAGTCGGAGATGAGCTGCAGCCCGACTCCGTTCCCGGCTGCCGCCTGCGAGAGGGCCGTGCGCAGGCTGGGCCACACGGCGGGCGAGTACATCGAGTAGAACAGGGCGGTGAGCCCCTCCGACTGGACGAGATCGCGGCCCTTGTGCGCGGGCATGGGGGAGCGGTCGAGCCCCCTGAGCAGGGAGTTGATGCCGGCCAGCACCGCTCGGCTCGATCCCGGCCAGGGGCAGGTGCGGCGCGTGGCGCAGTCTCGCGCGAAGCGGGTCATGGCCACCTGGAACCCGGTGGACTGCTGCTCCGAGATGGCCATGATGTCCAGGCTCGGGTCGATGGCGCCGTCGAGGACGAGGCGGCCCACGCGGGTCGGGAACAGCTCCGCGTAGAGCGTGCCGAGGTAGGTCCCGTAGGAGTAGCCGAGGAACGTCAGCGTCTCGTCTCCGAGTGCCGCCCGCAGGACGTCCATGTCGCGGACCGTGTCGTCCGAACCGACATGGCGCGCGATGTCCGGAGACATCCTCAGGCAGCCCTGGGACAGGCGGGATGCCAGGGACATCAGCCGCTTCCGCTCGATCGCGGTGTCCGGGGTGATGTCCGCGCGCAGCCAGCGCGTCGTCTGGACGCCGGTCATGCAGGTGATGGGTGCGGACTGGCCGACCCCCCTCGTGTCGAACCCGACGACATCGAACTCCTTCGCGACCGCCGGGGCCGCGAACTGGGCGACGTAGGAGGCGAAATCGATGCCGGAGGCGCCGGGTCCGCCCGGGTTGACGACGAGGGAGCCCTGCCGCCGAGCTGGGGATCCCGAGGCCGGTACCCGTGAGACGCGCAGGCGAATCGCGGGGCCGGACGGATCGGCATAGTCGAGGGGAACGGTGAGCCAGGTGCACTGCATGTCCTGGCATGGGGACCAGGTGAGCTGCTGGCCGTAGAAGGCAGCGAGGTCCGGGGTGGGGGAGTCTGCGGCAGCGGGCGCCGGCGGGGCCGCAGAGGCCGTCGGGACGGCCGTCGCGGTCACCGACACAGCGGTGAGCAGTGTCAGGATCGTGGCCGCTCGGCGGCGCTGTCGGGTCACGTGGTCACGGTACGTCACGAAGGCCTCGGCTCCCTCATCCCGGGAGTGCGCAGTTTGCCCTGCTGGGCTCGCATGGCAGGCTTGAGCACTGACCCCACCGTGGGAACCGGAAGGACGTTCATGACGGGCAACGCGACGTACCGCTATCTCGACACGGCGGTGCTGTCCGTGACGGCCGCCGACGCACCGATCGTCGTCACGTCCGCGGAGATCGACGACCAGCTCGCGGGCTCCTACGAGCGCACCGATCTGCGGCCCGGCATGCTCGAGTCCCTGGCCGGGATCTCCGAGCGACGCTGGTGGCCGGAGGACGTGACGTTCGCCGACGCAGCCGCCATGGCGGGCGCCAAGGCACTGGCAGAGGCGGGCATCGACCCGTCGGCCATCGGTCTGCTCATCGACACGTCGGTGTGCCGTGACCACCTCGAGCCGTCGGCATCCGTCGACGTCCACGAACAGCTGGGCCTGCCTCCCTCCTGCCTCAACTTCGACCTCGCCAACGCGTGCCTCGGGTTCCTCAACGGCATGCAGCTCGCCGCGATGATGATCGACTCCGGCCAGATCGAGTACGCGCTCGTCGTCGACGGCGAGGGCAGTCGGCGTCCCCAGGAGGCGACGATCGAACGCCTTCAGCGTCCCGACGTGACCAAGAAGGACATCCTCGACAACTTCGCGACGCTGACGCTGGGATCGGGGGGCGCGGCCATGGTCCTCGGCCGGGCGTCCACGCACCAGGAGGGCCACCGCTTCGTCGGCGGGGTCGCGCGAGCGGCGACGCAGCACAACCGGCTCTGCGTCGGTGACCTCGACCGCATGACCACCGACTCGCGCGGGCTCCTCGAGGCGGGGGTCGAACTGGCACTCGACACGTGGCGCGATGCCTCGACCGAGTTCGACTGGACCGACCTCGACGCCTACGTCATCCATCAGGTCTCGAAGGTGCACACGGCAGCGATCACCTCGTCCCTCGGGATCGATCCGGCGCGGACTCCGGTCGTCTTCCCCACGCGCGGCAACGTCGGGCCCGCGTCGATCCCGTTCACCCTCGCTATGAACGCGGCCGGCTACGTGTCCGGCGATCGCATTGGCTGCATGGGGATCGGCTCCGGCCTCAACGCGGCGGTCATCGAAATCGCGTGGTGACGCAAAGCCGCGCGACTCGTCCGCCGGACGGCCTCCCCGGGCTTGATGCCCGGTGGTCGCGCCTCGTGACCGCCAGGGATGCGGATGGCGTCTCCCGAACGTGGCACGTGCTCGACACCCACCCGGACGGCTCCGTCGACGACGTCGAGCTGACCCTGCTGTGCGTTCACGGCAACCCGACCTGGTCGTACCTGTGGCGCCGGCTCCTGGCCGCCGCTCCCTCGGGGATCCGGGTCGTCGCCGTCGACCACCTCGACATGGGGTACTCCGAGCGGACGGACACGGTCCGTCGACTCGGCCAGCGCATCGAGGACCTGTCGGTCGTCACCGCGGCGCTGGGGGTCGACGGCCCGGTCGTGACTGTGGCGCACGACTGGGGTGGTCCGATCTCCCTGGGCTGGGCCCTCGCCCATCGCGAGCAGCTTCGCGGCATCGTCCTGCTCAACACGGCCGTGCACCAGCCGGAGGGGGCGCCCGCCCCGTCGATCATCAGGCTCGCCCGCTCGGCGCCCGTCCTGCAGGCCAACACGGTGACAACGCCTGCCTTCCTCCGTGGGACCACGCTGCTCAGTGGGACGTCGCTGCCACGCTCTGTCGCTGACGCCTTCGCGGCCCCGTATGCCACGGCAGACCGCCGGTCGGCGATCGGCGCCTTCGTGTCCGACATCCCGCTGGAGCCAGGCCATCCCAGCGCGTCGACGCTCGACGCCATCGCAGCGGACATCGGCGGCCTCGACGTCCCGGCCCTGCTGCTGTGGGGGCCGGGCGACCCGGTGTTCTCGGATCGGTACCTCAACGACCTCATCGGCCGGCTGCCGCAGGCCGACGTCCACCGCTACGAGGGCGCTCGGCATCTCGTGATCGAGGACGCCCCCTCGCTCGTCGACGACCTGCTGACCTGGGTAGCGGACCTGCGTGCCGGTCGGACGTCGGCAGAGCCCTCGCCGCACTCCGAGGGAGAGCCCCTGTGGTCCGCCCTCGATGAGCGCGCTCTCGACGATCCCTCGGGTATCGCCCTTGCCGAGCCCACGACGGATGGTGCCTGGCGCAAGGTCACCTGGGACCTGCTCCACCGGAACGTGGACCTGCTGGCCCGGGGCCTGGCGGCGCGGGGCGTCCACCGAGGTGACCGCGTCGCCGTCCTCATCACGCCAGGAGCCGACCTGCTCGCGGTCGTCTACGCGTGCTGGCGGATCGGGGCGAGCGTCGTGGTGACCGATGCGGGCCTCGGCGTGCGTGGCATCCACCGCGCGCTGCGCGGGGCGGCGCCCCAGCACGTCATCGCGATCCCGCGTGGGATGACGCTCGTGCGGGCACTGCGCCTGCCGGGCCGCCGCATCCCGGTGAGCGAGCTGCCTGCCATCGCCCGGCTGGGGTCGACGATGTCGTCCCTGCCGCAGGCGCCGGGGCCGGACGACGAGGCCGTCGTGGCGTTCACGTCGGGGTCGACCGGGCCGGCGAAGGGCGTCGTCTACCGGCATCGACAGGTGCAGCGGACGCGGGATGCCCTGCGCGAGCACTACGCCATCACGCCACGGGACTCCCTCGTGGCGGCCTTCGCCCCGTGGGCCGTGCTGGGTCCCGCCCTCGGCATCGCCTCGGCCATCCCGGACATGGACGTGACGTCCCCCCGCACACTCACCGCGAGGGCGTTCGCCGCTTCGGTCCGCGTGGTCGACGGGACGCTCGTGTGGGCCTCGCCCGCGGCGTTCACGAGCATCCTCGGCAGCGCAGGCGGAATGAGCGACGACGACCTGGCGGCGCTCGGCTCCCTGCGGCTCGTGCTCGGCGCCGGCGCGCCCGTGTCGCCGGCGCTGCTGCACGGGATGGCCCGGCTGTGCCCCCGGGCCGAGGTCCGTACTCCCTACGGCATGACCGAGGTGCTGCCGGTCGCCGACGTCACCATCGGCGAGATCGACGGGGCGGGTCTCGGCCCCGGCGTCCTTGTCGGGCACCCGCTGGAGGGGGTCGACGTGCGGATCAGCGAGCTGGACTCGTCCGGGACGGCCGTGGGCCCGTTGTCGGATCGCACGGGTGTCCTCGGCGAGGTCGTTGTCCGTGCGCCGCACCAGAAGGACCGCTACGACCGCCTGTGGGCCACCGAGCGGGCCAGCTCGCGGGAGACCGGCTGGCATCGAACGGGGGATGTCGGCGAGCTCGACGACGCTGGGCGCCTGTGGATCGGTGGTCGGCTGGCACACGTGATCACGACGGCAGATGGCCCGGTGGCGCCTGTGCGGATCGAGCAGGCCGTGGAGCTGCTGCCCGAAGTCGAGCAGGCCGCCTGCGTCGGGGTCGGCCCGATGGGCACCCAGCATCTCGTGGTCGTGGTCGTGTCGGCGAAGGCCGCCGGGGGACTGGCGGATCTGGGGCTGACCGAGCGAGTGCGCAGGGCCGCTGGAGCTGACGTGGCGGCTGTCCTGGTGCGAAATGACCTGCCGGTGGACGTCCGGCATCGGTCGAAGATCGACCGGACGGCGATCTCGCGCTGGGCCGGCGACATGCTGGCGGGTCGATCATGAGGGTTCTGGTGACCGGGGGCCGGGGCCTCCTGGGGTCGGCGACCGTTCGGGAGCTCACGGCCCGAGGCCATGAGGTGACGACCCTGCAGCGATCACCCGCCGGGCACGGTCCCGAGGTGCGGGAGATCCTCGGCGACGTCACGGATGCGGGCGTGGTGCGCGCCGCTGCCGAAGGGCGCGACGCCATCGTGCACCTCGCTGCCCTCGTCTCGATGGTCGGAGCATGGTCGGAGTTCGAGCGCGTCAACGTGGGCGGGACGCGGAACGTCCTGGCCGCCGCCTCAGCGGCCGGGGTCACGCGCCTCGTGCACGTCTCGTCCCCGTCGGTCGCGCATGCGGGGGAGCCGCTCGTCGGCGTGGCCTCGACTCCCGCAGACCCGGATCGGGCCCGAGGGAACTACGCGCGCAGCAAGGCCATCGCCGAGCTCGAAGCGTTGTCCCACGACGGCGAGGCACTGGCGGTCTCGGCCATCCGTCCGCACCTCGTCTGGGGGCCGGGCGACACCCAGCTGATCGGGCGGATCGCGGAGCGGGCACGGCAGGGGCGACTGGTCCTCATCGACGACGGGGCCGCGCTGATCGACACCACCTACGTGGACAACGCCGCTGAGGCGCTGGCGCAGGCCCTGGACAGGTGCACCCGCCCCGAGGTCCGTGGGCGCGCGCTCGTGGTGACGAACGGGCAGCCGCGAACGGTGGCGGAGCTGGTGGGACGCATCGCCGAGGCTTCGGGGGGTGCGTCACCACGCCGCCACGTGCCCTTCTCGGTGGCACGGACCGCGGGCGCCGTGCTCGAGCGGGTGTGGGCGCGGTCCGGCCGCGAGGATGAGCCGCCGCTGACCGCGTTCGTCGCCGAGCAGCTCGCCACCGCGCACTGGTTCGACCAGCGGGAGACGCGGGCGGCTCTGGACTGGCGTCCGTCCGTGGGGATCGAGGAGGGCCTGGCCCGACTGGGGGCCTCGTACGCCTGAGGGCCGCCTGCCGTCGGTGTCGCGCAGGACTGGGTCGGAATGCTGGCGTGGCGTTCCACGGAACTGGCCCGCCGATGTTCTATAAATGCGGAAGGCCCCTCGAAGTATGAGTTCGAGGGGCCTTCACATGGAAGCGCCCGCACACCGCCCGATTTCTCGGGGCGCCCGCGAAAGTGCAGATCGCGGCGCTCATGACCCGTTGCCAGGCCATCGGCGATGTCGTAATCGCTTCCTCGAGCCTCTCCCCGCGACCAGCCCCGCCAGCACTCGGGACCCTCCGGCGCATCCCTTGCGGTCTGCCTCCGTCGAACGGCCTGCGCTTCCTTGCTCGACCCGCCCCTTGCGGTGCGGTGGGTTAGTTCTACTCGCGTCGCCGGACCTGTAGCAAGGGCTTTCCGAAAGAATGTTGAGGAAATCCTGACCCTCGAATCACACGGCTATCGCTGCGGCCCTGACGTCACTCGCGGATCAGGAAGTCGGTGACCAGCTGGGCGAACGCGTCCGCATGCTCGAGCTGTGTCCAGTGCCCGCAGCGGCCGAAGACGTGCAGCTGCGCATCGTCGATCAGCTGCTCGAGGTCGTACGCGTTCTGCAGGGGTATCACCCGATCGTCGCGCCCGTGCACGATGAGCGTCGGTGCCGCGATGCCTGCGATGTCGGACGGTTCGTGGGTCATCGCGTCCAGCGCCGACTGCCGGGGCGGCGGGAACATCGACCGGTACGCCTCCTGCACGCCGGGCCGGATGCTCGCCTGGTACCGAAGCTCGGCCAGGTCGGGTCCGATGAGGCCGCGGTCGTACGCGAACAGTTCGAGCAAGGCCTCCATCGCCGGAACGGAGGGTTCGTAGCCCCAGACCGCGTCGAGGCCCGGACTGAGCGGGAACGGCACCCCGACCGAGCCCATGAGGACGAGGCGCTGGACGCGGTCGGGGTGGTGGATTGCCAGGGACAGTGCGAGGGCTCCTCCGAATGAGTTCCCCACCACGTGCGCCTTCGGGATGTCCAGGGCGTCGAGCACTCCCAGCGCATGTGCCGTCCACGTCTCGAGGTCGTACGTCACGCCCTCGGGTCGATCGGTGAAGCCGAAGCCGACGATGTCGGGGGCGACCACCCGGAACCGGGCGCTGAGCGCCGGGATGGTCAGCCGCCAGTTGGCCCACGCGGACACTCCCGGGCCGGAGCCGTGCAGCAGGAGGACCGGCTGCCCCTCGCCGTCGAGATGGACATTGGTCGAGATCCCCGCAGCCACCAGCGAGGTTCCGAGCTCCGGCGTCGTCATGTCTGCATTCTCGACCCTGACACGATGGTCCAATGCGTGGCACCCGGTGGCGAGCTGCGCTGCTGCTGGAAACTGCCAACGGCGCATCCGGGGTGGCGAACGCGATCGTCATGCTCGTCATCCCGTGGCTCGTGCTCGAACGCACCGGATCGGCCACGTCGGCCGGTCTCGTGGTCGCGGCCGCGTCGCTTCCCGGCATCGTCGTGGCCCCGGCCGTCGGCTGGTTCATCGACCGCTTCGGGCGGCGGATCGTCAGCATCGTCTCGGACGTGCTGTCCGCGGTGTCGGTCGCTGCCTTTCCGGTGGTGGCGCTGGTTCGAGACCTCGACCTCGCGTGGATCCTCGCGCTCGCCGTTCTGGGAGCCACCTTCGACCCGGCCGGCTCGACCGCCCGCAGGGCCATGATCCCGGACGTCTCGAGCGCTGCGGGGATCCCGATGGACCGGCTGAACGGCATCCACGAGGGCGTCTTCGGTGTGGGCTGGGCGGTCGGCCCGGCCCTGGGGGCGCTGCTGATCGCGGGCGCTGGGCCCGAGCGGGCGTTCTGGGTGCCGTTCGTGCTCTTCCTGGTCGCGGTGGCGTGCATCGTCCGGCTCCGAGTCGGCGACGCGGGCCAGGAGGCTCGAGGACGGCGGGAAGAGGAGGAGGGCGCGTGGCGCGGACTCGTGCTCGGGGTGACCGTGCTGTGGAGGGATCATGCGCTGCGCGCGGTGACCGTCGCCCTGATGGTGCTCGCGGCCGTGTACCTGCCGACCGAGTCCGTCGTCCTCCCGGCCTACTTCGAGGCGCGCAACGAGCCCGGCAGCCTCGGCATCCTCGTGTCCCTGATGTCCGCCGGGACGATCATCGGGGCGTTCGGGTACGGGTGGCTCGCCGCACGGCTGAGCCGCTACCAACTGACCCGGATCGTCCTGCTCGGGACGGTCGCGGCGATCATCCCGCTGTCCTTCCTGCCCCCGCTGCCGGTGATGCTGCTCGCGGGTTTCGCCCTCGGGCTGGCGTGGGGGCCGTTCAGCCCCTTGATGAACACGCTCGTCCAGGTGCGTGTGCCCGCCGACGTGCAGGGCCGGGTCTACGGAGTCCAGATGTCGCTGTTCTACGCGTCGCCGCCCTTGGTCTTCCTGCTCGCTGGGTGGAGCGTCGAGACCTTCGGCGTCCAGGTCACGTATGTCGGTCTCGCCCTTGCCCTGTCGGTGACGGCCATCGGCGTCCTCTTCGTGCCGAGCATCCGTGACATCGACAACTAGGGTCTGTCGCATGCACCGGAGACCGCCTGTCCTCGTGATGGCATCGGCGGCGGCGTGACGGCCTCGGCATTCGCCTTCGACGTCCAGGACCGGCTCGACGGAACCCTCGGGCGCACCGGGATCATGACGACGCCGCACGGTGAGATCCGGACGCCGGCCTTCACCCCGGTGGGCACGAAGGCGACCGTCAAGGCCGTCCTGCCGGAGTCGATGCGGGACCTCGGCGCCCAGGTCATCCTGGCCAACGCGTACCACCTGTACCTGCAGCCGGGTGCAGACATCGTGGAGGCGGCCGGCGGCCTTGCGGCCTTCATGGGCTGGCACGGCCCCACCATCACTGACAGTGGCGGCTTCCAGGTGCTGTCATTGGGGGTCGGCTTCAAGAAGATCCTTGCGATGGACGCCCGCTCCGTCCGCTCGGACGACGTCATCGCGGAGGGCAAGGACCGGCTCGCCCACGTCGACGACGACGGGGTGACCTTCAAGTCGCACCTGGACGGGAGCATGCACCGGTTCACGCCCGAGGTGTCGATGCGGGTGCAGCACCAGATCGGAGCGGACATCATGTTCGCCTTCGACGAGTGCACGACCCTGCTCAACACGCGCGAGTACCAGGAGATGTCGGTCGAGCGGACCCGGCTGTGGGCCGAGCGGTGCGTGACGGAGCACGCCCGGCTCACGGAGGAGCAGCCCGATCGCCCGTACCAGGCCCTGTTCGCCGTCGTCCAGGGAGCGCAGTACGAGGATCTGCGACGGGCCTCTGCGCGAGGCCTGGCCGCCCTAAAGGTCGACGGCTTCGGCATCGGCGGGGCACTCGAGAAGGAGAGTCTCGGCACCATCGTGCGCTGGGTGTGCGAGGAGCTGCCCGAGGGTCGACCGCGGCACCTGCTCGGCATCGGCGATCCGACCGATGTCTTCACGGCGGTGGAGAACGGCGCCGACACGTTCGACTGCGTTGCTCCGTCCCGGAACGCGCGCAACGGCACCGTCTACCACCGCGACAAGCGGTTCCACCTCACCAACGGGTCGTACCGGCGGGACTTCACCCCGATCGACGACTCGTGCGACTGCTACACCTGCGCCAACTACACCCGCTCCTACGTGCACCACCTCTACCGGGCCAAGGAGATGGTGGCGTCGACGCTCGCGACGATCCACAACGAGCGCTACATCGTCAGGCTCATCGACCGCATCAGGACGAGCATCGGTGACGGCACCTACTGGGAGCTGCGCGACGAGGTCCTGGGACGGGATACGCAGGCCTAGGCGACCGCGTACGTGGGCTCGCGGCGCTTGACGTGGGCGATGACGCGGTAGGTGACGGGCAGCAGCACGACCTCGAGAAGGGTCTTGTAGACGTAGCCGACGAGGACGTAGTTCCAGAACTCCGCACCAGTGATGATCCCGTAGAAGGCGATCGTGCAGAAGACCAGCGTGTCGGCGAACTCGCCGACGGCGGTCGACCCGATGAGGCGCAGCCAGAGCGCCTTCTCCTTGGTGCGCTCCTTGATCCGCACGAGGACGTAGGCGTTGAGCAGCTGGCCGACGAGGAAGCCGCACACGCTGGCGAGCACGATCCGGGGGACGAAGCCGAGGACGGATTCGAACGCCTCCTGGTTGGGCCAGTCGGCCGCCGGTGGGGACAGCTGGACGAGCCAGAAGGTGATGGCGGCGAGGACGGACATCGCGAAGCCCAGGAGGATCGCCCGACGCGCGGCCTTCAACCCGTACACCTCGCTCAGGACGTCCCCGACGATGTAGGTGAGCGGGAACAGGAACGCGCCGCCGTCGGTGATGATCGGTCCGAAGGCGATGAGCTTGACCGCGCCGATGTTGGAGATCAGGAGCAGCCCGACGAACACCGCGACGACGACGGGGTAGACCCCGGAGCCGGTCATGGCGTAGTGGACGCGGCCGCTCGCGGGAGTGGGATTGTTCATGTGGCGCCCCCGGCAGGATTCGAACCTGCGACCTTCGGTACCGGAAACCGGCGCTCTATCCCCTGAGCTACGGGGGCTCGGGCCGGATCAGGCTACCAGCGGGGCGGGCCCCGTCCACCGGCGCTCCGTCCGCAAGGATGGCGGGGTGAGAGCACGCGCCCAGCACCTCTTTGAATGGGGTTCCCGCCTGGCCGCGGACTACGGCCGTACGCGGGCGTCGCTGGCGGCCGGAGGGCTCGCCTACTTCGTGGCGCTGTCCATCGCCCCGGCGGCGCTGGCCTTCGGGGCCATTGCCGGGATCGTCCTCAGCCCCGAGGACGTCCGTGCTGCGCTGGAATTCCTCGCCGACCGTGCGCCGGACAACCTCGGGGACCTCAAGCCCGTCGCCGACGCGCTCGTGGCGACCATCGCGAACGCGTCCTCAGGTGCGTTCACCCTCACCACCGTCATCAGCGTCCTCGTCGCTGCGTACGCGGCGTCCAAGGTGGTGTTCGGACTCCGGATGGCGATGAACACGGTGTTCAGCGTGAACGAGACCCGCAGCGGGCTGGTGGAGCGCGGCATCGCCACAGTCGTGACCCTCCTTGGGATGGTCGCCGCGGTGGCACTCGTCATCCTCCTGACGATCGTGCCCCGCGTGGCCGGCTGGCTGGGGTTCGACGCCACGCCGATCACGACCGTCAGCATCCCGGTCACGTGGGTCGTGATAGCGGCTCTGGTGTTCGTGTCCGTCAGGTGGATCATCGGCCACGCCCCAGACCGCCGCGAGCCGGTCGGCTGGCTGTCCCCCGGCCCGTGGGTGGCCACCTTGGGCATCGTCGGCTCGACGGTGGGCGTCGATGTCTACGCGCGCTTCTCGACGAGCCTGGGAGCTGCCGTCCTGGTGTTCGGCACGGCGGTGGTGATCCTGCTGTGGCTGTACCTGTGCTTCGTGGCGCTTCTTCTCGGCGCGATCATCGAGGCCGATGGGATCAGGACGAGAACCAGCGTGGCGGACCGGCCACCAGTCCCGTGACGAAGGCGGCCGCAGCCGCCGCGAAGCCCATGTCGAGGGCGTCGGTCCAGGGCGTGAACACCCCGAACAGCCAGGCACCGACGCCGGTCACCGCGGCCGCGCCCACGGAGAACGCCACCCGGCCGCCGGGTTTGGCGTCGTCGGTCCGCGCCACCTCGTCCTTGGGCGTTGGCGTGGGGGCGGGTGTGCCCCCCTTGGCGGCGTCGATCTCCCGCAGGAGCCGTTCGATCTCGTCCTCGGCCATGCCCACATTGTGCCCCGGCGCGCGAATTCTTGGCCCGGCGAGGTTTGGACCATCGACCCGGCGGGCATACCGCGCGTGTCCGGGCCGAGGGTCGGGGGACCGAAGGCCAGGACAGCAGAAGGGCCCCGCCGGCTGGCGGGGCCCTTCTCATCTGGTCGAGCACGTCTGGTCCCTGGGGGGCGAAGTCGGTCGGCGACACCTCGGCGCGGCCCTGCTAGTCCGGCGGTTCCCGGGCCGGACCGGAGCCGCTCAGGGCCCGATTCGTGGGGGAACCACCGTCGGTAGGCTCGCGCCGTGACCGCCGACGAGCTCGCCGCTGCCGTGACCCGGATCGTGTCCGAGCTGGCGGCTGAAGGCCTGCTGGTGATCGAAGCGGTCCCTGAGGTGCGGATCGATCGTCCCAAGTCCCGCGAGCACGGCGACTACGCAACGAACGTGGCCCTGGCCCTGGCGAAGAGCGCCGGGATGCCGCCCCGGGACCTGGCAGCGATGCTGGCCGAGCGACTGGCACAGACGTCGGGGATCGCCAGCGCGGAGGTCGCCGGGCCCGGCTTCGTCAACGTCCGCCTCGAGAGTGCCGCGCAGGGCGAGCTGGCACGCACGGTCGTGGTCTCGGGCGACCTGTGGGGTCATGGCACGGCACTCGCGGGCCGGGTGGCCAACGTCGAGTTCATCTCCGCCAACCCCACGGGACCGATCCACCTGGGTCACACCCGATGGGCGGCCGTCGGCGATGCCATCGCCAGGGTGCTGGCCGCGGCGGGTGCGGTGGTCAGCAAGGAGTTCTACATCAACGACCGCGGCGCGCAGATGGACAAGTTCGGCGAGTCCGTCATGGCGCTGGCGCACGGGCGCCCGGTGCCCGAGGACGGCTACCACGGTGGCTACGTCCTCGACCTCGCCGCGGAGATCGTCGACGCGAACCCCGGCATCACGTCGCTGCCCGAGGAGGAGCAGCTGGCCGCCTTCCGTGAGGCCGCCTACGCACGCCAGCTGGACCAGCAGCGGATGGTCCTCGATCTCTTCCGGACGCACTTCGACGTGTGGGCATCCGAGCGGGCCCTGCACGAGTCGGGCGCCGTCGAGCGCGGCCTCGCCCGTCTCCGCGAGCAGGGCCATGTGTACGAGCTGGAGGGCGCCGTCTGGCTGCGCACGACGGACTTCGGGGACGACAAGGACCGCGTTCTCGTCCGGTCGGACGGCTCCTACACCTACTTCGCGTCCGACACCGCGTACTACGTGGACAAGCGGGCGCGCGGATTCGACCTCAACATCTACCTGCTCGGCGCCGACCACCACGGCTACGTCAACCGGCTCCGGGCCGTCGCGGCCTGTGCCGGCGACGACATGGATGACAACGTCGAGGTGCTGATCGGGCAGCTGGTCAAGATCACCCGCGAGGGCGAGGAGGTCAAGCTCTCGAAGCGCGCCGGCACCATCGTCACGCTCGATGACCTTGTCCAGGAGGTCGGCGTCGACGCGGCCCGCTACACGCTGTCGCGGTACCCGGTGGACTCGCCGCTGACCCTCGATCTCGCCGAGATGATCAAGGCGACCAACGACAACCCGGTCTTCTATGTGCAGTACGCGCACGCCCGCATCGCGTCCGTCCTGCGCAACGCGGCCGAGCTGGGCATCGACTGGCGCGCGCTCGAGTTCGACCCGTCGCTCCTCGACCACGAGCGGGAGAACAACCTGCTCGGGATGCTGGGCGAGTTCCCCCGCGTGGTGGCCAGTGCTGCCGAGCTGCGCGAGCCGCACCGGGTGGCCCGCTACCTGGAGGACCTCGCCACCGCCTACCACCGGTTCTACGACGTGTGCTGGGTCCTTCCTCGGGGCGACGAGGAGCTGGCGCCGCTGCACGTGGCACGACTGTGGCTGTGCGCGGCGTCGCGGCAGACGATCGCCAACGGGCTCGACCTGCTCGGCGTCAGCGCGCCCGAGCGGATGTAACCCCCTCGACCTTGAGGTTGGCGCCCCCGGAACGGCCCCTGGGCGCCCGCAACCTCAAGGTCGGCGGGGCTCGGCGCGGTCATGGCCTAGCCTTCCGTCATGCGCGCGCACCCGGCCGGCCCGCTCCATGCCGACGTCGTCTCCGACCATGCGGCCGTGGCCCGACCCACATCGGCCGAGGAGTTGAACCGACTCTCACCGGCGGTGTGGCCGTCGTCCGCCCGGCGCAACAGCGAGGGAGCGATCGAGATCGGCGGGGTCGACGTCCGTGACGCAGCAGCGGAGTTCGGCACGCCGTTGTTCGTGTTCGACGAGGACGACCTCCGTGCCCGCGCGCGGAACTACCGAGAGGCGTACGTCGGAGTAGGAGCGCGGCTGGTCTACTACGCGGCCAAGGCGTTCCTCACGACGGCCGTGGCTCGCATCGTCACCGATGAGGGGCTGGGCGTCGACGTGGCCTCGGGTGGCGAGCTCGCTGTGGCCCTTCGCGCGGGCGTGCCGGGCGAGCGCATCCTCATGCACGGCAACAACAAGTCGATGGCGGAGATCGAGGCGGCGGTCGAGGCCGGGGTGGGGCGGATCGTCGTCGACTCCTTCGACGATGTCGTGCGTATCGCCGACGCCGCTGCTCGCGCCGGTGTCGTCCAGTCCGTCCTGGTCCGGGTGACCGTCGGCGTCGAGGCGCACACGCACGAGTTCATCGCGACGGCGCACGAGGACCAGAAGTTCGGCCTGTCCGTATCCTCGGGCGCCGCTGAGGAGGCGGTGCGGCGAATCGCCAAGCTGCCGAGCCTGGATCTGCGCGGCCTGCACTCGCACATCGGCTCGCAGATCTTCGACGCCGCGGGTTTCGAGGTGGCCGCCGCGAGAGTCGTCAGCGTCGCGCAGCGGATCTGGGACGAGCAGGGCATCGAGGTGGAGGAGCTCAACCTCGGGGGCGGCATGGGCATCGCCTACCTCGAGTCGGACGACCCTCTGGACGTGGTCGACATGGCGGCGCAGATCGGCGACATCGTCGGCAAGCAGTGCGCCGCGGAGGGAATCCCGATGCCGGCGCTTGCCTTCGAGCCCGGTCGCGCGATCGTCGGCCCTGCAGCCGTCACGGTCTACGAGGTCGGGACGGTCAAGCCGGTCGAGCTCGACCGTGGCCTGGTGCGTACCTACGTCTCGGTCGACGGGGGCATGAGCGACAACATCCGCACGGCCCTCTACGACGCTGAGTACTCGGTGGTGCTGGCCTCGAGGGAGTCGTCGGCGGACCCGACCCTCTGCCGGGTCGTGGGCAAGCACTGCGAGTCGGGCGACATCGTGGTGCGGGATGCCTGGCTCCCGGGGGACCTGGCTGCTGGCGACCTGCTCGCCGTGGCCGCGACCGGCGCGTACTGCCGGTCGATGGCCTCCAACTACAACTACCTGCCGCGGCCGGCCGTCGTCGCTGCCCGCGACGGGCAGACCACGGTGTTCCTGCGCCGCGAGACGCTCGACGACCTGCTGCGCCTCGACCCCGGCGCCTGACCCAGGATCCTGCAGTTGCGGTCGCAAGACCGCGGTCTTGCGACCGCAACTGCAGGATCCGACGGGGGAGGGCTACTCGCGCTCGGCGCCGGCCACCAGCGGCTCGGGCTCCTCGACGCTGCTGCGCACGAGCCTCCAGACCGCCACGGCCACGACAGCGCCGACCAGCGGCGCGAGGATGAACAGCCAGACCTGGCCCAGGGCGTCGCCCCCGGCGAACAGGGCCGGGCCGAGCGAGCGGGCCGGGTTGACCGAGGTCCCGGTCAGCGGGATGCCCACGAGGTGCACGAGCGTGAGGGTGAGACCGATCGCGATGCCGGCGAAGCCGGGGGCGGCAATCCGCTCGGTGACCAGGAGGATGACCAGCACGAACGCCGCTGTGAGCACGGCCTCGAGCACGAAGGCCCCGGCCATGTTGATGGCGCCGTTGTCGTAGCTGTTGGTGCCGAGTCCGCCGGTGTAGTCCGTGACGCCGAAGGACTGGACGAACAGCCACAGCAGGAAGCCGCCGAGGATGCCACCGAGGAACTGCGCGATCCAGTAGCCGACGGCCTCGTTGGTCGGCATCCGGCGACTCAGCAGCATTCCGAGCGTGACGGCCGGGTTCACGTGCGCACCTGACACCGGTCCGAACGCGTAGGCGATCCCCAGCAGGACAAGTCCGAACGCCAGCGCCACGCCGACCACGCCATTGCCGGGGCCGTTGCCGTCCGCCCCCACCTTGGCCGAGATGCCGAACACAGCGGCACCGACGGCCAGGAAGACGAGCAGGAATGTGCCGACGAACTCGGCGAGCAGCTTGCGGGCCGCGGTGTTCATGAGTCTCCTCCCATTGCTCGGCAGGTCCTCCACCGAGCGGATGTGCGCCTATCCTGCCGCGCGTGCCGCCGGGCCGCGCGCAGGGCCTGCCCGTCGGTGCCACCGGTTGGCCTGAGGATCCCGCGCTCTGAGAGGCTGTGCACCGTCCGTTCAGCTCCGAGGAGAGTCCATGTCGTCCGCGGTTCCCGCCAGCCCCGTCACCATCGCCCTACTCGGCGGTGGCACGGTGGGCTCTGCCGTGGCCCGCCTTCTCGTGGACCACGCTGCAGACCTGGAGGAGAGGGTGGGTGCCCGCGTCGTCCTGACCGGCGTGGCCGTGCGCGATGCCGGTCGGTCGCGCCCCGGCGTTCCCGCCGACCTCGTCACGACCGATGCCGCTGCGCTCGCGGCGTCGGGCGCGGACATCGTGGTGGAGCTGATGGGCGGCATCGAGCCCGCCCGCACGCTCCTGCTCAGTGCCATTGCCGCAGGCTCGAGCGTGGTCACGGCGAACAAGGCCCTCCTCGCAGCCGACGGTGCCAGCCTGTACGAGGCGGCCGGCCGGCACGGGGTGGACCTCTACTTCGAGGCGGCTGTCGCCGGGGCCATCCCGCTGCTGAGGCCGCTTCGCGAGTCCCTCTCGGGCGACCAGGTGACGAAGGTGCTCGGGATCGTCAACGGCACCACCAACTTCATCCTCACGAAGATGGACGAGGAGGGTGCGGACTACGCCGAGGTGCTGGCCGAGGCGCAGGCGCTGGGCTTCGCGGAGGCGGACCCGACCGCGGACGTCGAGGGCCACGATGCTGCCGCCAAGGCGGCCATCCTCGCCGAGCTCGCCTTCCACACCCGCGTCACGCTGGACGACGTGCACTGCGAGGGCATCTCCCAGGTCACCGCGGAGGACATCCGTGCGGCGCAGGACATGGGCTTCGTCATCAAGCTCCTTGCGGTCGCCGAGCGCACCGCCGACGGCGTCATCGTGCGTGTCCACCCGACGATGCTGCCCCGCAGTCACCCGCTCGCGAGCGTGAGGGGAGCCTTCAACGCCGTCTTCATCGAGGCGGAGTCCGCCGGTGAGGTCATGTTCTACGGCCACGGCGCTGGCGGGGTCCCGACGGCGAGCGCAGTCATGGGAGATCTCGTCACGGCGGCGCGCAACAGGGTCAGCGGAGGTCGGGGACCTGGGGAGAGCACGTATTCCAACCTCCCGGTGCTGCCGGTTGGCGCCGCCCTCACCCGGTACTACGTCAACCTCTCCGTGGCGGACAAGCCCGGTGTCCTCGCCAGCATCGCGTCGGCCTTCTCCGACAACGGGGTCAGCATCCAGGTCGTGCGCCAGGACGGGCACGGGGACGAGGCGGGACTGATCGTGCGCACCCATCGCGCGACGGACGCGGCGCTCGCGAAGACGGTGGAGCGGCTGAGCCGGCTCGACACGGTGCGTCAGGTGCTCGGCGTCATGCGCGTCGAAGGCGAGGCGGGGGAGTGACCGTGGCGCACGTGTGGCGGGGTCTGATCGAGGAGTACCGCGACCGCCTGCCGGTAACCGACGCCACCCCGGTCATCTCGCTCCGGGAGGGCGGGACGCCCCTCGTGCACGCCGACGTGATCAGCGACCGCGTGGGCTGCGACGTGTGGCTGAAGTACGACGGAGCCAACCCGACGGGATCCTTCAAGGATCGCGGCATGACGATGGCGATCTCGAAGGCAGCGGAGGCAGGAGCCAAAGCCGTCATCTGCGCCTCCACCGGCAACACGTCGGCGAGCGCAGCGGCCTACGCGGCCAAGGCGGGCATGACGTGTGCCGTGCTGGTCCCGCAGGGCAAGATCGCCATGGGCAAGCTGGCCCAGGCCATCGTCCATGGGGCCAAGCTCATCCAGATCGACGGGAACTTCGACGACTGCCTCGAACTTGCCCGCAAGCTGGCGGTCGACCATCCCGTCGAGCTGGTCAACAGCGTGAACCCCGCGAGGATCGAGGGTCAGAAGACCGCTGCGTTCGAGGTGGTCGATCAGCTCGGTCGAGCCCCCGACATCCACTGCCTGCCGGTCGGCAACGCCGGCAACATCACGGCGTACTGGAAGGGCTACGCGGAGTATGCGGAGGCGGGCCTGGCCGCTGGACGACCGCGCATGTGGGGATTCCAGGCCGCGGGCGCCGCGCCCCTGGTGAGCGGCGAACCCGTGCTGGAACCGGAGACCATCGCCACGGCCATCCGGATCGGCAACCCGGCGTCGTGGAGCAGTGCCATCGCTGCTCGCGACGAGTCCGGGGGCCGCATCGATGCGGTGACGGACGACCAGATCCTGGCCGCCTACCGACTCATCGCCGCGCGGGAAGCCCTCTTCTGCGAGCCGGCCAGCGCGGCCAGCGTTGCGGGGCTGCTGCAGCTGCACGCCTCCGGTGACCTGGAGCCGGGTCAGGTCGTCGTGTGCACGCTGACCGGCAACGGTCTCAAGGACACGCAGTGGGCGCTGGAGGACGCGGCGGCCCCGGTGGTGCTTCCGATCGACGCGGGTGCGGTGGCCGGCGCCCTGGGTCTGGCGTAGACGTGGCCGAGCTCCGGCGTGATGCCGTGCGCGTGGTCGTCCCGGCCACCAGCGCCAATCTGGGCCCGGCCTTCGACTCGGCAGGTCTCGCTCTCGCCGTCTACGACGACCTGATCGCCATGGTCACCGATGACGACGGCGTGCTCATCGAGATCGTGGGGGAGGGCGAGGGCGTCCTGCCCCTCGATGAGAGCCACCTCGTGGCGCGCTCGATGGCGGCCGCGTTCGACTGGCTCGAGGTGAGCGCCCCTGGCTTCATCCTCAGGTGCGTCAACCGCATCCCACATGGCCGCGGCCTGGGCTCCTCTGCCGCCGCCATCGTCGGGGGCATCGTGCTGGCCCGATCCATGGTCGTCGACGGGCGCGATCGCATGACCGACAGCGACGTGCTCCAGCTGGCCCTCCGGCAGGAGTCGCATCCGGACAACCTGGCCGCGGCACTCCACGGTGGATTCACCGTTGCCTGGGTCGAGGAGGACGGCTTCGCGGACAGCGTGCGGATGGACGTGCACGCCGATGTCCGGCCGGTCGTGCTCGTGCCGCCCACCGAGCTCGCCACGTCGCACGCGAGGTCGATGCTGCCCGACGACGTCGCGTTCGGGGACGCGGCACGCAACATCGCGCGCGCTGCGCTTCTCGTGCATGCGATGACCGTCGACCCGCGCCGGCTCATGGCGGCCACGGAGGATCGCCTCCACCAGGATTGCCGGGCCGCGGCCTACCCGGAGTCGGTTGCGCTCGTCGCGCGCCTGCGCGAGGCGGGCGTGCCCGCCGTCATCTCCGGTGCCGGGCCGAGCGTGCTGGCCTTCGCTGCCGGGCCGGGCGCCGCGCTCGTGGAACCGGCCGCGGGCGCCGGTTGGGCGGTTCGGCCGGTGGACATCGCCCAGGCGGGTGCCCGCGAGTTCCCGGTACCGCCCGTCGACTGAGCGACCCTGCACCGGCATGCCCGGGTTGGGGTGTTATGCTCGTCACGCTCCAGCAGCGGCGATTTGCCGGCTCACTCGAGACTGCGGCCAACCGAACTCACTGGGCGAACCCACTTGCTTGTCGGCACCCCGGTGCCCTGGTGGGCAGCAGAGTCCCCCGTCCCTCAAGGGGCTCGACACGACCTCCTCGCTTTGCGGGGGCAACCTCATAAGGACTATTCGTGACCGAAACTGAAGTGGCAGGATCCGCGACCACCAAGGGCTCCGGCCTGTCAGCGATGCTCCTGCCCGAGCTCAAGCAGCTCGCCCAGCAGATGGGCATCTCCGGCGCCAGCGGCATGCGCAAGGGCGACCTCGTCACCGCGATCAAGGAGCGGCAGCGAGGTGGCACGGCCGACACCCAGTCGGACGCCCCAGAGCGCCCCGCCCGTCGCGCCTCTCGCCGCGAGCAGGCGCCCGCCGAGTCGGCAGCGCCCGCCCAGCCCGCCGAGGTTGCACAGGACGCGCCGGCTGCCAGTGATCGTCAGAGCCGTGGCGACCGCGACCGCGGCGATCAGGGCAACCGTGGCGATCAGGGCAACCGTGGCGACCGCGACCGCGGCGACCAGGGCAACCGGAACGACCGCGACCGCGGCGACCAGGGCAACCGGAACGACCGCGACCGCGGCGACCAGGGCAACCGGAACGATCAGGGCAACCGCAACGACCGCGACCGCAACGACCGCGGGGATGGCCCCGACGAGGGACGCAGCCGTCGCCGTCGCGGACGTGACCGTTTCCGCGATCGTCGTGACCGTCAGCGTGGTGCCGGCGTCGGGTACAACGACGTCGAGCCAGAGATCGGTGAGGACGACATCCTGGTTCCGGTGGCGGGAATCCTCGACGTCATGGAGAACTACGCGTTCGTCCGCACCAGTGGCTATCTGCCCGGGCACAACGACGTGTACGTCTCGCTCTCCATGGTCCGCAAGTCGGGACTGCGCAAGGGCGACGCGATCACCGGCGCGACGAAGCAGCCGAAGGAGGGGGAGCGCAAGGAGAAGTTCACCCCGCTCGTCCGCATCGATACCGTCAACGGCGGGACACTGGAGGCGGCTCGCACCCGCCCGGAGTTCTCGAAGCTCACCCCCCTCTACCCGCAGGACCGCCTGCGCCTGGAGACGACTCCCGGCAACCTGACCACCCGCGTGATCGACCTCGTCGCACCTATCGGCAAGGGCCAGCGTGGGCTCATCGTGTCGCCGCCGAAGGCCGGCAAGACGATGGTCCTGCAGTCCATCGCCAACGCGATCGTGACCAACAACCCCGAAGTCCATCTGATGGTCGTGCTCGTCGACGAGCGCCCGGAAGAGGTCACCGACATGCAGCGGTCGGTCAAGGGCGAGGTGATCGCCTCGACCTTCGACCGTCCCGCCGAGGATCACACGATCATCGCCGAGCTGTCGATCGAGCGGGCGAAGCGGCTCGTCGAGCTTGGCCACGACGTCGTCGTGCTGCTGGACTCGATGACCCGGCTCGGACGCGCGTACAACCTGGCCGCCCCTGCCTCGGGCCGCATCCTCTCCGGAGGCGTCGACTCCACGGCCCTGTACCCGCCGAAGCGCTTCTTCGGTGCGGCCCGAAACATCGAGCATGGTGGATCGCTGACCATCCTGGCCACGGCCCTCGTCGAGACGGGGTCGCGCATGGACGAGGTCATCTTCGAGGAGTTCAAGGGCACCGGGAACATGGAGCTCAAGCTCGACCGCAGGCTCGCTGACAAGCGGATCTTCCCGGCGGTCGACGTCGACGCTTCGGGCACCCGCAAGGAGGAGCTGCTCATGTCCGCCGAGGAGCTCAAGATCGTCTGGAAGCTGCGTCGCGTGCTCCACGCCCTCGACCAGCAGCAGTCGATCGAGCTCCTGCTCAACAGGCTGCGCGACACCCAGAGCAACAACGAGTTCCTGCTCCAGGTGCAGAAGACCGCACCCGGCGTCAGCGGCTCCCGCGACGACGACTGACTCACCCCCGCCTCCGCGAGTGGTCACTGCGCGCATGCGCGCAGTGACCACTCGCGGAGGTGGGATTTCTCGCTCACCCCGGGCGAGTGGCATACTTGATCAGCTCCGGTTCACGAGGTCCCATCCGGGACTCCGACCCGGCGCCACGAGAGGACATGATGAAGGCCGACATCCATCCCGCCTACGCGGAGACCACCGTTACCTGCACCTGCGGGAGCACCTTCACCACGCGGAGCACCGCGAAGAACGGCGTCATCCACGCCGACGTGTGCTCGCAGTGCCACCCGTTCTACACGGGCAAGCAGAAGATCCTCGACACGGGCGGCCGTGTCGCCAAGTTCGAGAGCCGCTACGGCAAGAAGACCGAAGAGAAGTAGCTGCACCGCCCCGGGCGCCGGCCCGGGGTCGGCCGCGTGTCTCCCCCGTCGCGCGGTCGGCCCCAGGCCGGCGCCCGGGGTGTTTCTGATTCGAGCCCGGACCGGCCCGTCTTGGCGGGCGTGACGATCGACAGGAGGAACGAGTGTTCGAGTCCTGCGTCGAGTTGGTGGAGGAGTACTCCCAGGTCGAGGTCCAGCTCTCCGACCCCGCCGTCCACAGTGATCAGGCGGTGGCTCGGCGCCTCGGGCGCCGGTTCGCCGCGCTCGGTCCCATCGTGGCGGCCTATCGGGAGTGGCTGGCGGCCAACGACGATCTGGCGGCGGCCCGCGAGCTGGGTGAGGACGACGCGTCCTTCGCCGACGAGGCCGTCGCGCTCGAGGATCGCGTCGAGGCGGCCGCCGAGCGGCTGCGGACGCTGCTCCTGCCGCGGGACCCGATGGACGACAAGGACGTCATCCTCGAGGTGAAGGCCGGCGAGGGTGGCGAGGAGTCCGCGCTGTTCGCGGGCGACCTCGCGCGGATGTACATCCGCTTCGCGGAGCGGCACGGCTGGATCGCCGAGGTGATCGATGCCGTCGAGTCGGATCTGGGCGGCTACAAGGACATCTCGATCGCGGTCAAGGCCAAGGGCGTTCCGGAACCGGGCCAGGCGCCGTTCGCCCGGCTGAAGTTCGAGGGTGGCGTGCACCGCGTCCAGCGGGTTCCCGTGACCGAGTCGCAGGGCCGGATCCATACGTCGGCGGCCGGCGTCCTCGTCATGCCGGAGGCGGAGGAGGTCGACGTCGTCATCGATCCCAACGATCTGCGCATCGACGTCTACCGGTCGTCGGGCCCGGGCGGACAGAGCGTCAACACGACCGACTCCGCGGTGCGGATCACCCACCTCCCGACCGGGGTCGTCGTCTCCTGCCAGAACGAGAAGAGCCAGCTTCAGAACAAGGAGTCGGCACTCCGAATCCTCCGCTCCAGGCTCCTGGCGGTCGCGGAGGAGCAGGCGGCGAAGGAGGCGTCGGATGCCCGCCGCTCGCAGGTTCGCACGGTCGACCGCAGCGAGCGCATCCGCACCTACAACTTCGCGGAGAACCGCATCAGCGACCACCGCGTCGGCTTCAAGGCGTACAACCTCGACCAGGTGCTGGACGGCGATCTGGATGCCGTGATCGAGGCCTGCGTCACCGCCGACCAGGACAGCCGGCTGACCGAGGTGGCGGGCTGACCATGTCCTGGACCGAGGACCGCACGTTCGGCGGACGCGTGACCGTCCGCGACGTGCTGTTCGACGCCGAGCATCGGCTCACGGCAGTCGGGATCCCGTCCCCGAGCGTCGACGCGGCCTCGATGGTGGCCCACGTCCTCGGCACGACCCGCAGCCGGCTGTTCCTCCAGGACGCGGTGACCGACGAGCAGAAGGTGCGCATCGAGCAGCTGCTGACCCGAAGGCTGTCCCGCGTGCCGCTCCAGCACCTGCTGGGCACGGTCGGGTTCCGACACATCGAGCTCGAGGTCGGGCCGGGAGTCTTCATCCCGCGACCGGAGACCGAGCTCGTGACCGAGGCTGGCATCCGTGAGCTGGCCGATCGCGAGCCCGGGGAGCGGATCGCGGTGGACCTCTGCGCAGGCTCCGGCGCGGTGGCGATCTCCCTCGGCATCGAGGTCGAGGGAAGCCGTGTGCATGCCGTCGAGCTGAGCGACGAGGCGGTCGAGTGGACCAGGCGCAACGTCGCCAGCCATGAGGAGCGCCTGAGCTCGAGCGGATCGCGCCTGGATGTCGTGCATCATGACGCCACCACGGTGGCCGATCCGGGCGAGCCGTTGGCGCGCCTGGCCGGCAGTGTCGCCGTCGTCGTGACCAATCCGCCGTATGTCCCCGACCAGATGATCCCCAGGGATCCTGAGGTCCGCGACCATGAGCCGAAGCTCGCCCTGTACGGGGGGAGCGATGGTCTCGACGTCATCCGTGGAGTGCTTCGCACCGCCGCGATCCTGCTGCGTCCCGGCGGGCTGGTCGTGGTCGAGCATGCGGACGTCCAGGGCCAGGCTGCCGGCGCGGCCGGAGTCCCCGGGGTCGCCACCGGCATGGTCTCCGACGGCGGCCCGTCCTTCGGCGGCACGCCGGCGGGATCCCCGCTGTTCCGCTCCGTGGTGGACCGGATCGACCTCAACGGACTGCCGCGCTTCACCCTCGCTCGCCGGACCGGATCGCCGGCGTGACGCAGCGGGTGCCGTGCGCCGACGGCGCCCATCGCCAGCGGGCGGTGGCGGCCGCACTGGCTGCGGTCCGCCGCGGGGACCTCGTCCTGCTGCCGACTGAGACGGTCTACGGCATGGCCACCGATGCGTTCTCCGCCCGAGGGATCGCTGCGCTGCGCGAGGTCAAGGGCTACGACGACCAGGTGCCGCTGCCGGTGATGGTCGGATCGGGATCCACCGTGGCCGGCATCGCGGCTCGCATACCCGATGACGCCCGCGCCCTGATGGAGGCGTTCTGGCCCGGGTCCCTCACCTTGCTGCTGCCGCCCCAGCCGACCCTCGCGTGGGACCTCCCGCGTGACGCGCCGATAGCCGTGCGGATGCCGCTCCACCCGGTGGCGCTTGCCCTCCTCGCGCAGAGCGGACCGCTGGTCGTCACGACCGCGAACCAGCCCGGTCTGGCCGCCCCGACGGATGTGGACGACGCCCTGTCGCAGGTCGGCCATGGAGTGGCCCTCGCGCTCGATGCGGGCGATCTTGCAGACGACACCGCGCTGCCGAGCACTGTCGTGGACCTGACGTCATCCCCTCCACGCGTCGTTCGCGTCGGCGCGATCACGCTGGAGGCGCTGCGCCGCGTCTGCCCGCAGATGGTCGGCGATGGGGACCCCGCTACCGCGTAGAGTGACGCGCAGCCCTGCTCCCACAGGGCGCTGATCCGCCCGCCCGGGCATCGACGAGGGAGTTGCATGGACAGCACGCCGTTCTGGGGGCCTGATTTCGACGAGCTCTCTGCTGAGGACCCTGAGATCGCGTCGGTCATCCTCGACGAGCTCGAGCGGCTCCGCAGTGGCCTCCAGCTGATCGCCTCCGAGAACTTCACGTCGCCCGCCGTACTTGCGGCACTCGGCTCGACCCTGAGCAACAAGTACGCCGAGGGCTACCCCGGACGTCGGTACTACGGCGGCTGCGCCGATGTGGACCGTGCGGAGAACATCGGAATCGATCGCGCGAAGGCGCTCTTCGGAGCCGAGCACGCCAACCTCCAGCCGCACAGCGGCGCCAGCGCCAATATCGCCGCGTACGGGGCCTTCGTCATGCCCGGCGACACCGTCCTGGCGATGAGCCTGCCGCACGGCGGGCACCTGACCCACGGTTCCAAGGTGAACTTCTCCGGCAAGTGGTTCGACATCGTCTCCTACGGGGTCCGCGAGGACACCGAGCTCATCGACTACGACGAGGTTCGGGCGCTGGCACTGCAGCACCGGCCGAAGATGATCATCACGGGAGCTACCGCCTACCCACGGCTCATCGACTTCGCAGCCTTCCGCGAGATCGCCGACGAGGTCGGGGCCATCCTCATGGTGGATGCGGCCCACTTCATCGGGCTCGTGGCGGGCAAGGCGATCCCCAGCCCCGTGCCGTTCGCCGACGTCGTGACGTTCACGACGCACAAGGTCCTGCGCGGACCGCGGGGCGGAATGATCCTCTGCAAGTCGGAGCACGCGGCGGCGATCGACAAGGCCGTGTTCCCGATGATGCAGGGCGGCCCCCTCATGCACGCGGTGGCAGCGAAGGCCGTCGCGCTGAAGGAGGCGGCGACCCCGGAGTACCAGGAGTACGCGCAGCAGGTCGTCGCCAACGCGCAGGCCCTCGCTGCCGGCCTCGCGGAGGCCGGGATGCGGCCCGTCAGCGGCGGTACCGACACCCACCTGGCCCTCATCGACATCCAGGCGCTGGGGGTCACGGGCGACGTCGCGGAAGCTCGCTGCGATGCCGCACGCATCACCCTGAACAAGAACGCCATCCCGTACGACCCGCAGCCGCCGTCGAAGGGTTCCGGCATCAGGGTGGGCACGCCGGCCGTGACGACCCAGGGCATGCGGGAGGCGGAGATGGCGACGATCGCCTCGCTGATCGGCAGGGCCGTGCGGGATGCCGACGGCACCGACGCTCCGGCCATCGTCGAGGAGGTCACCGCGCTCGTCACCGCTCACCCGGCGTACCCGCGGGGCTGATCGGGGCATGCGCGAGTACCTGCTGTGCCTGCTGGCCGCCGCCGCGGTCACCTACCTGCTGACCCCGCCGGTCCGCAGTCTGGCGCTCAGGTTCTCCTTCATGGCCGAGGTGCGCGATCGGGATGTGCACGCGGATCCGACCCCACGGCTGGGCGGCCTGGCCATGGTCGGCGGCATCGTCGCGGCCCTGCTGCTCGCAAGCAAGCTGCCCAGGATGCGCTCGGTGTTCGAGGGGGGCAACACCGGGCTAGCCCTGCTCTCCGGGGTGGCGATCATCGTCATCCTGGGGATGATCGACGACAAGTGGGGCCTTGACGCGCCCACCAAGCTGGCCGGCCAGGTGCTGGCCGCCGGGGTGATGGCCTTCCAGGGGATCGCCATCATCTGGCTCCCGATCGGCGGGACCTTCGTGCTCGACCCCCTGACCAGCGTGTTCTTCACCGTCATCATCGTCCTGGTCAGCATCAACGCCATCAACTTCGTCGACGGACTCGACGGGCTCGCCGCAGGGATCGTCGCCGTGGCCGCGGGGGCCTTCTTCGCGTACTCCTACCTGTTGTCGGTCGAGCTCGGCTTCGAGAGGACCACGCTCGCCACCCTCGTCTCGGTGCTGCTTGTCGGCGTGTGCCTGGGCTTCCTGCCGAACAACTTCTACCGAGCCCGGATCTTCATGGGCGACACCGGCTCGATGACGCTCGGCCTCCTGCTGGCAGCAGGCACCATCACGCTGTCGGGACAGGTCGATCCGAGCGCTGTGGCCGGCGGCACGTTGTTCCCGGCCCTCCTGCCCGTGCTCCTGCCGGTGGCGGTGATGGCCATCCCGCTCATGGACCTGCTGCTTGCGGTCGTGCGCCGCACGCGCGCCGGGCGCAATCCGTTCGCGCCGGACAAGCAGCACCTGCACCACCGGCTGCTCGAGATGGGGCACTCGCAGGTCCGCGCCGTGCTGCTCATGTACGCGTGGACCGCCCTCATCGCGGGCACGGCCGTCGCCGTGGCGTTCGTCCCGCTCGGCTACGCGGCCATCGGCTTCCTCATCGGTCTCGGCCTCCTCGTGATCGCGGTCCGGCGCCCGGGGCCGTCGGCGCAGGCGCAGGTGCGCCAGATGCGCAGCGGTACCGGCGCCTGAACCGCCGAGAGGCACACTCCGGTCGCGAAACAGCGTCCGAGAGGGCTGTTTCACGACCGCGGCGTGCCTCTCGGCAGGAGTGAGCAATGCCACGGGGAAAGCGGGCACTCGCATTTGGGGGAGGCGAAGTCGTTGCGATAGCGTCGCATTGTGCCCACCATCGACTCCCTGGTCCTGCGCCGGGCCGGTTCGGTGACGCTGATCGTGGGCGTCGTGGGCACCGTGATCGGCTGGATCGTGGCCGGCACGCCGGGGCTGATCGCCGGAGTCCTCGGCACCGTCATCGTGCTCGTCTTCTTCAGCGTCGGGCAGCTCGTGCTGGGCGCCGTGCTGAAGAACAACCCGCAGAACGCCATGATGGTGGCGATGACGCTGTACCTGGTCAAGATCGGGGTGCTGCTCGTCCTGCTCCTCGTGCTCCAGGACGCGACCTTCTTCGCCCCCAAGGTGTTCGCAGCCGTGATCGTCGCCTGCACCCTCGCGTGGACCTTCATGGAGGTCTGGGTCTTCTCGCGTACCAAGGTGCTCTACGTGGAACCGGAGGGCCAGAAGTGACCGCCCCCGGATCGGCTCGGACGTGGTCCGGCTGGTACCGTTCGGGCGCGCGGAGGCGGACCGTCACGATGGACGATGCCCGGAGGATGTCCAACTCTGCGTGGGCCAACAGCAGTCGGCTGATCTCTGGACTGATCCTCTACACGGGCCTCGGCTGGCTGGTGTCACGGTGGGTCGGACATCAGGCGCTGCTGATGGCCGTCGGCGCGATGATCGGGTTGGGGCTGTCGTACTACCTGATGTTCACCAGCTTGGCGCACGAGGCGCGCGAGGACGAAGCGCGTCAGGGGCGGGAGAACGGGACATGACGGCCAGCACGCACGTGAGGGGCATGGAGGAGCCTGGTGTCGCTTAACAACGTGGTCGCTTCAGGCGGCCTGGACTGCCACCTCAACTCCGGCTGCGGTTTCCCGGCGCCGGGCGCCGAGATCTTCCTCTTCGACGACATCGCGTCGCTGACGATCGGCAACCTCGAGTTCCACGTCACCAAGGTGACGGTGCTGCTCTTCCTGATCGTCTTCGCGATCCTGGCCTTCTTCATCTACGCCTTCCGCAAGCCGAAGCTGGTCCCGCGGGGCGCCCAGAACGTGGGCGAGATGGGGTACCTGTTCATCCGTGACGGCATCGCCCGCGACACGATCGGCAAGGACGGCGACCGTTTCGTGCCGTTCCTCTTCTCGTTCTTCTTCCTGGTCTGGCTCAGCAACTTCATGGGCATCGTCCCGTTCGCCCAGATCCCGGTGACCTCGCTCTTCGCCATCCCGGTCGCCTTCGCGCTCATCGTCTACATCACGTGGGTGCCGATCGGCATCTACCGTCAGGGCTTCGGCGGCTTCTTCAAGAACCTGCTCTTCCCCCCGGGCGTCCCCAAGGCGATGTACGTGCTGCTGGCCCCGCTGGAGTTCCTCTCCAACCTGATCGTCCGTCCGGCCACGCACGCCATCCGTCTGTTCGCCAACATGTTCGCCGGCCACCTGCTGATCGCCACGTTCAGCATCGCCGCCTTCTACCTGCTGAGCGCCAGCGTCATCGGCCTGCTCGGCTCGGCCGCCTCCTTCACGGTGGCCATCGCTCTGACCGGGTTCGAGGCGCTGATCCAGGCGCTGCAGGCCTACATCTTCACCCTGCTCGCCGCGGTGTACATCGCGGGTGCGCTCCACCCCGAGCACTGATCGGCTCGGCACAACCGAATAGGAAGCACCACAAGGACCCCAGACTGGCGGAACGACCGCTGGCCAGGAAAGCAAAGGAATCGACATGTCGCTTCTCGCGGAAGTCACCGGATCGCTCGGCTCGATCGGCTACGGCCTCGCAGCCATCGGCCCCGGTGTCGGCATCGGCATCATCTTCGGTCAGGGCGTGCAGGCCATCGCCCGCCAGCCCGAGGCCTACGGCGTCATTCGCCAGAACATGATCCTCGGCTTCGCGCTCGCTGAGGCACTTGCCCTCATCGGCTTCGTCGCCCCCTTCGTCTTCGGTCCGTGATCCGAACCGTCCACCGGTTCTGGTCCACTGACTGACACGGGAAGGTCACCGTCGTGATCAACGTAATTGCCGCAGCGAGTGCTGCGGTCGCAGCGTCGGGCGCCGAGGGCGAGGAGATGCCCTCCGTTCTCGCGGTGCCGATCGATGAGCTGATCATCGGCATCATCGCGTTCCTCATCGTGTTCGGTGGCCTCGCCAAGTTCGCGCTTCCGAACATCAAGCGGACGCTGGCCGAGCGGGCCGACGCGATCGAGGGTGGGATCGAGCGGGCTGCCAAGGCCGAGGCCGAGGCGAAGGACCTGGCCGAGCAGTACCGGGCCCAGCTCGCTGCCGCGCGTGAGGAGGCATCCGCTATCCGCACGCAGGCGCAGGCCGATCGCTCCGCCATCATCGAGGAGGCGCGCAGTGAGGCACGTGCCGCGGCCCAGCAGGTCACGGCCCAGGCCGATGCCCAGCTGTCCGCGGACCGCTCCCAGGCCACCTCGCAGCTGACTCGCCAGATCGGTGAGATGTCCGTGACGCTGGCCGGCAAGATCGTGGGCCAGTCGCTGACCGACGACGCTCGCGTCCGGCAGACGGTCGAGGACTTCATCGCCGACCTCGAGCGGCAGGCGGAAGGCACGTCCCAGGGGAGTGCCCAGCAATGATCGGATCCAGTCGCGAGAGCCTCGCCGCCTGCCAGGACGGGCTCGACGCCCGTCGGCAGGAAGCGGGCTTCCCGCAGCTGTCCGGCGAGCTCTTCGCCGTCGCCGACCTGCTGGGTCGGGAGGGCCAGCTGCGCTCGACGCTGGCCGACTCCGGCCAGCCTCACTCCGTGCGCGAGGGCCTGGTCCGCCAGGTCCTCAGCGGACGAGTCAGCGATCTCGCCGTGGACGTCGTCCTGATGGTGGCGGATCGCCGCTGGGCCGAGGACCTCGACCTGGTGCTCACGATCGAGCAGCTGGCAGACCAGGCGGCCTTCACCGTGGCAGAGGGTGACGGCACCCTGGACGCCGCCGAGGAGGAGATCTTCCGCTTCGGTCGTGCGCTCGACGCGTCGCCCGCGCTCCAGATGGCCCTCACCGACCCCGCCCAGACGGCGACGGTCAAGTCGGCCATCGCACGCGACCTGCTCCAGGGCCGGTCCACCGCCGCGACACGCGAGGTCATCGAGTTCGCGGTCGGTCACCTGCACGGACGTCGCATCGACTCCGTCGTGGACGACCTCTGCGGACTCGCCGCGATGCAGCGTGACCGGGTCGTCGCCGAGGTGCGGGTCGCCGCGCCCCTCGACGAGTCGCAGGTCCAACGCCTCGCGGACGCCCTGTCCCGGATCAAGGGGCGCAGGGTTCGCGTGAACGTGGCGGTCGACCCGTCCGTCCTCGGCGGTGTGCAGGTGCGCATCGGCGACGACCTCATCGACGGCACGGTCTCGTCCCGGATGGAACAGGCGCGTCGGGCCCTGCTGGGCTGACGGGCACAACGGCACTACACAAACCGACAGGCTGCCTGCCCCGGCGGGCCGAGAAAGAGAGCAGGACACCATGACGGAGCTGACGATCCGGCCGGAAGAGATCCGGGATGCGATCGAGCGGAACGTCGCGGCGTACTCGCCGGGCACCGCCCGCGAAGAGGTTGGTCGCGTCGTCGAGACCGGTGACGGCATCGCCCGCGTCGAGGGCCTCCACTCCGCGATGACCAACGAGCTGCTGGAGTTCGAGGGCGGCCTCGTCGGCGTCGCGCTGAACCTCGACGTCCGTGAGATCGGCGTCGTCCTGCTGGGCGACGGCTCCCGCATCGAGGAGGGGCAGCCGGTCAAGCGCACCGGCGAGGTCCTCTCCGTGCCGATCGGCGACGCCTTCCTCGGCCGCGTGGTCGACCCGCTGGGCAACCCGATCGACGGTCTCGGCGCGATCGAGGCCGAGGGCCGGCGTGCGCTCGAGGTCCAGGCGCCGACCGTCGTCCAGCGCCAGCCCGTCAAGGAGCCGATGCAGACCGGCATCAAGGCCATCGATGCGATGACCGCGATCGGCCGTGGCCAGCGCCAGCTCATCATCGGCGACCGCCAGACCGGCAAGACCGCCGTCTGCCTCGACACGATCCTCAACCAGCGCGAGAACTGGACGTCGGGCGACCCGAAGAAGCAGGTCCGCTGCATCTACGTCGCGATCGGGCAGAAGGGCTCCACGATCGCGGCCGTCAAGGGCGCCCTCGAGGAGTACGGCGCGATGGAGTACACCACCATCGTCGCGGCACCGGCCTCCGACCCGGCCGGCTTCAAGTACCTGGCCCCGTACACCGGCTCGGCGATCGGCCAGCACTGGATGTACCAGGGCAAGCACGTCCTCATCGTGTTCGACGACCTGTCGAAGCAGGCCGAGGCCTACCGCGCCGTGTCGCTGCTGCTGCGTCGCCCTCCGGGTCGCGAGGCCTACCCCGGCGACGTCTTCTACCTGCACAGCCGTCTCCTCGAGCGCTGCGCGAAGCTGTCAGACGACCTCGGCGGCGGGTCGATGACCGGGCTCCCGATCATCGAGACCAAGGCGAACGACGTGTCCGCCTACATCCCGACGAACGTCATCTCCATCACCGACGGTCAGGTGTTCCTGGAGTCGGACCTGTTCAACTCGGGTGTGCGCCCGGCCATCAACGTGGGCATCTCCGTCTCCCGCGTCGGTGGCTCCGCGCAGCCGAAGGCGATGCGCAAGGTCGCCGGCAGCCTCCGGCTCAACCTCGCCCAGTACCGCGAGCTCGAGGCGTTCGCCGCCTTCGGCTCCGACCTCGACGCCGCGTCGAAGGCTCAGCTCGAGCGCGGCGCCCGCCTGGTCGAGCTGCTCAAGCAGCCCCAGTACAAGCCGCAGTCGATGGAGCGCGAGGTCATCTCCGTGTGGGCCGGCACGAGCGGGAAGCTCGACGACGTGCCCGTTGAGGACATCCGCCGCTTCGATGCCGAGTTCCTCGAGTTCATCGAGCGGGCCAAGCCGGAGGTGCTGGAGGCCATCCGGTCGACGACGGAGCTGTCGGACGACACGGTCTCCGTCCTCGAGTCCTCCGTGGGCGAGTTCAAGAAGCAGTTCACCACGACGTCCGGTCACCTTCTGGTGAACGACGAGCCGGTGGCCGCGGTGGCCGACGAGGACATCGACCCGACGCAGATCAAGCGGCAGGTCCGGGGCTAGTCGCCATGGGTGCACAACTGCGGGTCTACCGGCGGAGGATCAAGTCCGTCCAGGCGACCAAGAAGATCACGAAGGCGATGGAGCTGATCGCTTCATCGCGCATCGTGAAGGCGCAGCAGCGGCTGGAGGCCTCGCTGCCCTACCTCACGCACCTGTACGCGGCCATCAACGCCGCTGCCACGGGGGCGGCCGACGTGCGCAAGCACCCGCTGATGGCGAACGAGGAGAACCGCACGAAGGCGGCCGTCCTCGTGGTGACCGCTGACCGCGGCCTTGCCGGTGCCTACTCCTCCAACGCGATCAAGGAGGCCGAGGCGCTCACGACGAACCTCCGCGACAAGGGCATCAGCGTCACGCCCTACGTGGTGGGCCGCAAGGGCGTGTCGTACTACCGCTTCCGCGACCGCGAGATGGGTGGGCAGTACACCGGGTTCACCGACCAGCCCACCTACTCGGATGCCAAGAGGATCGGTGAGGACCTCCTCGCCGCGTTCATGACGCCCACGGCTGAGGGGGGCGTCGACGAGATCCACGTCGTGTACACCCACTTCCGGTCGATGGTCTCTCAGGAGGCGAGGATCCGAAGGATCCTGCCGCTCGAGGTCGTCGACGAGGTCGTGACCAAGGAGGAGGGAGCGCCTCCGTCGGCCCTGTACGAGTTCGAGCCCGACGCGGAGTCCGTCCTCGACGGCCTGCTCCCGCAGTACATCGACCAGACCGTGTACTCCGCCCTGCTCATGGCGGCGGCGTCGGAGCACGCTGCCCGCCGTCGAGCAATGAAGTCCGCCACCGACAACGCCGAAGAGATGATCAAGTCGTTGTCCAGGCAAGCCAACCAGGCCCGTCAGGCCGAGATCACCCAAGAGATCAGCGAGATCGTCGGCGGCGCCGACGCCTTGAGCGCTGCAGGCTAGGAGAGGGAACAACATGACCGCAACGACCGAGACCAAGACCGGCGTCGGCCGCGTGGCCCGCGTCACGGGCCCCGTCGTCGACGTGGAGTTCCCCGTCGAGGCCATGCCGGAGCTCTACAACGCCCTTCACGTCGACGTGTCCTTCGACCAGGGCGAGGAGGGTGGCGGCAACCGCACCCTGACGCTCGAGGTGGCCCAGCACATCGGCGACAACATGGTTCGCGCCATCTCGATGCAGCCGACCGACGGACTGGTGCGAGGCGCCGAGGTTCGCGACACGGGCGACTCCATCACCGTCCCGGTGGGCGACGTGACCGTCGGGCATGTCTGGAACACCCTGGGTGTCCCGCTCGACGTTCCGGCCGACTCGCTGGAGATCACCGACCGCTGGAGCATCCACCGTCAGGCGCCCGCCTTCGACCAGCTGGAGTCCAAGACAGAGGTCTTCTGGACGGGCATCAAGGTCATCGACCTGCTGACCCCGTACGTCAAGGGCGGCAAGATCGGCCTGTTCGGCGGCGCCGGTGTCGGCAAGACCGTCCTCATCCAGGAGATGATCTACCGCGTCGCCGAGAACTTCAGCGGCGTCTCGGTGTTCGCCGGTGTGGGCGAGCGCACCCGCGAGGGCAACGACCTCTTCCTGGAGATGACCGAGTCCGGCGTCATCGCCAAGACCGCTCTGGTCTTCGGCCAGATGGACGAGCCCCCGGGCACGCGCCTGCGGGTCGCCCTGTCGGCGCTGACCATGGCGGAGTACTTCCGCGATGTGCAGAAGCAGGACGTGCTCCTGTTCATCGACAACATCTTCCGCTTCACCCAGGCGGGCTCCGAGGTCTCGACCCTGCTCGGCCGCATGCCGTCGGCCGTCGGCTACCAGCCGACCCTGGCCGACGAGATGGGCCAGCTGCAGGAGCGCATCACGTCGACCCGCGGACACTCGATCACGTCACTGCAGGCGATCTATGTCCCTGCCGACGACCTGACCGACCCGGCGCCGGCGACGACGTTCGCGCACCTCGATGCGACGACCACCCTCAGCCGACCCATCTCCGAACTGGGCATCTACCCGGCCGTGGATCCCCTCGACTCCACCTCGCGGATCCTCGATCCCCGTTACGTGGGCGACGAGCACTACGCCGTGGCGGCTCGCGTCAAGGAGATCCTGCAGCGCTACAAGGACCTGCAGGACATCATCGCCATCCTCGGCATCGACGAGCTCTCCGAGGAGGACAAGATCCTCGTCGGCCGGGCCCGCCGCATCCAGCGCTTCCTCTCGCAGAACATGTTCGTGGCGGAGGCCTTCACCGGGCAGCCCGGGTCGTTCGTGCCGGTCGAGGAGACGATCGCCTCGTTCAAGGCCCTGACCGAGGGCGTCTACGACCACCTCCCCGAGCAGGCCTTCTTCATGGCCGGCGGCATCGAGGACGTCGAGAAGAACGCCGCTGCGCTGGCGAAGGGCTAGTCATGGCGGATGGCGAGAAGGTCCTGAACGTCGCCGTGGTGTCGGCCGAGCGGGCCCTGTGGTCCGGTCAGGCGAAGTCCATCGTGGCGAAGACGCCCGAGGGTGACATCGGCATCCTGCCGAACCACGAGCCGGTGCTTGCCCTGCTCGTCGACAGCTCGGCGCTCCGTGTCGAGGAGCTCGACGGGTCGCGACTCGTCGTCGCCGTGCATGGCGGCTTCTTCTCCGTGGCGGGCAACGAGGTCAACGTGATCGCCGAGGTCGCAGAGCTCGCCGAGGACATCGACCTCGAGCGCGCCCAGGCGGCCCTCTCCCGGATTCAGGCCAATGGGTCGCCGGAGGAGGAGTTGTCGGCGCTGCGGAGGGCGGAGACCCGCCTCCAGGTGGCCGAGATCGCGAAGACGGTCCAGGCCCGCTAGCGGTTGGCGCCCGGCTGCCAGAGCACGTCGCCGCCCGCGTCCTTGTTGGAAACGCGGGCCAGGATGAACAGCAGGTCGCTGAGCCGGTTGAGGTACGTCGCGGTGAGCGAGTTCATGCCGCCGTGGTACGTGTCCAGCGCCGCCCAGGTGGAGCGCTCAGCGCGCCTGACCACCGTGCGCGCGACATGCAGCTGCGATGCCGCCACGGTCCCCCCGGGCAGGACGAACGAGCGCAGCGGATCGAGGCGTTCGTTGTACTCGTCGCAGGCCTCCTCGAGCCGCTCGACGTAGGCGTCGGTGACCCGTAGCGGGGGGTGCGCGGGCTCCTCGACGACGGGCGTGCACAGGTCCGCGCCGACGTCGAACATGTCGTTCTGGATCGCGATGAGGAGGTCGCGCACGTCCTCCGGGAACTCGGACGTTGCCAAGGCCACGCCGATGGCGCAGTTCGCCTCGTCGACGTCGGCATAGGCCCGCAGCCGCGCATCATTCTTGCCCGTGCGGCTCATGTCCCCGAGGGAAGTGGTGCCGTCGTCTCCGGTCCGGGTGTAGATGCGTGTCAGGTTGACCATGCGGCGACCCTACGGCACGAAGCGACCGGCGGCATGCCGGCGGCACGGGCCTCGTACGATGCGCCCGTGGAGGTCTTGCGGGTCACCGGCGGTCACCCCCTCCAGGGGGAGGTGACCCTCACCGGGGCGAAGAACTCGGTCCTCAAGCTCATGGCCGCCGCCCTTCTCGCCCCCGGCACGACGACCATCACCAACGTGCCGGAGATCCTCGACGTGGAGATCATGGCCGAGCTGCTGCGCCGGCTCGGCTGCGACGTCACCCACGATCTCGCCGCCTCGGCCGTGCGGATCACCGTGCCCGAGAACCCCGATCATCGCGCCGACTACGACCTCGTGCGCCGGATGAGGGCGTCGATCTGCGTCCTCGGACCCCTGGTGGCGCGCGTGGGCGCAGCCGACGTCGCCCTCCCCGGCGGTGACAACATCGGGTCGCGCGGCCTGGACATGCACGTGGCCGGGCTGCGGCGCATGGGCGCCGACGTCAGCAGCGAGCACGGCTACCTGCTGGCCCAGGTGCCCGATCGGCTCACCGGCGCGCACACGTGGCTGGACTTCCCGAGCGTCGGGGCCACGGAGACCATCCTCATGGCCGCGGTCCTGGCCCGCGGCGAGACAGTGATCGACAACGCCGCCCGTGAGCCGGAGATCGTGGACATCTGCACCATGCTCCAGGCGATGGGCGCGCGCATCGACGGGGTCGGCACGTCGACCCTGCTGATCGAGGGCGTCGATCAGCTGCACCCGGTGGAGCATGCGACCGTCCCCGATCGCATCGTGGCCGGGACGTGGGGAGTGGCCGCCGTCATGACCGGCGGGGATGTGGCCGTGCGGGGAGCCAATGCCGAGCACCTGACGATCGCGCTGGAGAAGCTGGAGACAGCGGGGGCGGTCGTGGACCTGCTGGCGGACGGCTTCCGCGTGCGGATGGAGGGGCGGCCCCGTGCCGTCGACATCGTCACGCTCCCGTACCCGGGCTTCCCCACCGACCTGCAGCCGCAGTTCATCGCCCTCAACTCGATCGCCGAGGGCGCAGCCCTGGTCACCGAGAACCTGTTCGAGGCGAGGTTCCGGTTCGTGCAGGAGCTCGCTCGCCTCGGTGCGGACGTCCGCACGGACGGACATCACGCCCTTGTCCGCGGCCGTGGGTCGCTCTCCGGGGCTCCGGTCGAGGCGACGGACATCCGAGCCGGAGCGGGGCTGGTCCTTGCGGGGCTGGTGGCCGACGGGTGCACGACCGTGTACGGCGTCAGCCACATCGACCGCGGGTACTCCGGGTTCGTGCCGTCCCTGCGCGGGCTCGGCGCCGAGATCAGCCGTGAAGAGGTCAGCGACCGCTAGCAAGGACCTCTCGGGCCCGATCCTCGTCGGCCGGCCAGACCATCAGGCGTGGCCCGTCGATGGTCGTCGCGAGGTTCGCCCGGACCCCGCCGTCCTCGAGTCGTCGCCGGAGCACCTCACCCTCGATGTAGGTCGCTGGTGCCGCAACGGGGACCAGCAGTCCGTACTCGGAGTCGGGACCGGGAGTCGGCGCCGCGGCGACGACCGACGAGCCGCGGCCGAAGGCCCACCGAAGGATGACGGCGAAGAGGGCGATCATGCCGACGGCCACGAGCGGGCCGAAGGCGTAGGAGAAGGATCCCCAGGATGGCACGGCACCATGGTGCAGCCGGACGCTCGGAACCGCCAGCCCAGCAGAGGCGCGCGGGACGGACCTAGGTCGTCCCCTGCTTCGTCCAGCGGAAGAAGACCAGGGCCAGGACGAGGCCGATCACGCACCACAGGGCCAGCATCCCGGCACACAGGCCCAGCTCCCAGCTGCCAGAGACCTCGCCGGCCGCAGCGGAGTCGGGCAGGAACACGCTGCGCATGGCCTGGGCCAGCCACTTGAGGGGGAAGAGCGACGAGAACACCTGCATCCACTGCGGGAGCTGGGTGAACACGAAGAACACGCCGGAGGTGAACTGCAGGACGAGCACGATGGGGGTGACCACCGCGGAGGCCCCCCGACCGGTCTTCGGGACGACCGAGAACGCCAGCCCGCACAGCGTGCAGGCGATGAGGCCCAGGACGCTGGCCCACAGGAAGGTGAACCACTGGAGGGCGGTGCTCGGGAGCCGGATGTCGTAGAAGGCCACGCCCACGGCGACGAGGATGACCACCTGCGCCCCATAGGTGACGAACACCGTGGCCGCCTTGCCGATGAAGTACGACGCCTTGGGCATGGGCGTGCCCTGCAGCCGCTTGAGGGTCCCGTCCTCGCGCTCGAGAGGGATGGCGATGGCAAGGTTCTGGAAGGACGTGTAGAGCACGCCGGACGCGATCATCCCCGCGACGAAGTACTGGGCGAAGGAGATCCCGGGGGCGACCTCCTGGCCACCGAAGACGGACCCGAAGATGACCAGCAGGACCATCGGGAAGGCGAAGTTGAAGACCGCCGAGTTCCGGTCCCGGAAGAACTGCTTGAGCTCGACGGACACCCGGCGCCGGCCGATGGCGACAGTTCCGGGCAGTCGCGACGAGGCAGCCGACACGCTCATGCTGATTCGCCTGCCTCTTCGTCGCGGTCATCGTCGAGCATCGACAGGTAGATGTCCTCGAGCGTCTCCCGATGCACCTCGAGACCCGGGACATCGCCGCCGAGACGCTGCGCGAGCTCGAGGACGACGGTGGTCGGGCTCATGGTCTGTGTCTCCACCCGAACGCCGTCCTCGATCCAGGAGACGCGCGCGCTGCTGCGCTCCCTGCCGCCGAGCCGGTCCGGCGTGTCGCAGGCGAGGACCCGGCCGCGGGAGATGACCGCCACCCGGTCGGCGAGGTGCTGCGCCTCCTCGAGGTAGTGGGTGGTCAGCAGGATCGTCGTTCCCTCCGCCTTGAGGCCATCGATGAGCGTCCAGAACTCACGGCGGGCCTCGGGATCGAATCCGGTGGTCGGCTCGTCGAGGAACAGCACGCGCGGGCGGCCGATGAGGCCGAGTGCGACGTCGAGCCGTCGGCGCTGACCGCCGGACAGCTTCTCGTTGCGGGACCTGCGCTTCGAGGTGAGCCCCACCGAGTCGATCACGTCATCGGGATCGCGCGGATCCGGGTAGTAGCCGGCGAAGTGCCGGACCGCCTCGGCGACGGTGAGGTCGCCCAGGTCGCGGTCCGTCTGAAGGACGATGCCCAGCTGCGACCTCCAGACGCGATCACCGCGAGCGGGATCGATGCCGAGCACCTGCGCCTCTCCGGAGTCCCGCCGCCGGTATCCCTCGAGGATCTCGGTGATCGTGGTCTTCCCGGCGCCGTTGGGTCCGAGGAGGGCGAAGCACTCGCCCATCTCGATCGAGAACGTCGCGCCATCCAGGGCGTGAAGATCCCCGTAGCTCTTGCGCACGTCGCGGACGCTCATCGCGAGCTCGGCCATCGGTCCATGCTGGCACAGGCCTGACCGGCGCGTCCCCGCAATGCCGCAGGGCCCGCGTCCACCCTCGCTGTGATCCCGCCCGCCGCCGCGACATCTGACCCTCCGGGTCCAGTCGGCCTGGACGGGCCGTCAGTGACCGCGTCGCGTAGCCTCGCCGCATGCGGATTGTCGTGGCGCGCTGCCGCGTCGACTACGTGGGCAGGCTCACGGCACACCTGCCAGAGGCCACCCGGGTGATCATGCTGAAGGCCGACGGGTCCGTGCTCATCCATTCGGACGGCGGCTCCTACAAGCCGCTCAACTGGATGAGCCCGCCGTGCACCACGCGCGTGGACGAGTCCGCCGAGGACGGCATCGTCCAGGCGTGGGTGGTCGAGAACAAGGCCGGCGAACAGCTCCAGATCACCGTGCACGAGGTGCTGCACGACTCCGAGCACGACCTCGGAACCGACCCGGGCCTCGTCAAGGACGGCGTCGAGGCGCACTTGCAGAAGCTGCTGGCCGAGCAGATCGGCGTGCTGGGGGAGGGTTGGCGCCTGGTTCGGCGGGAGTACCCGACGGCCATCGGGCCGGTGGACCTCATGTGCCGCGACGCCCAGGGGCTGGCCGTCGCCGTCGAGATCAAGCGCCGCGGCGAGATCGACGGGGTTGAGCAGCTCACCCGCTACCTCGACCTGCTCAACCGCGATCCGCTGCTGGCTCCGGTCCGCGGCATCTTCGCCGCGCAGGAGATCAAGCCGCAGGCCCGCGTGCTGGCCGAGGACCGGGGGATCGAGTGCGTCGTTCTCGACTATGCGGAACTGCGCGGGGTGGATGACGTGGAGTCGAGGCTGTTCTAGGCGCTGTCGGGGGCGGCGTCGCGCCGTTCCTCCTGCCGGAAGTCGTAGTACTGGAGCGTCAGGCCGATCGCGGAGAACGGCAGGAGGACAGCGCCGACCACGATCGCAGCGAGGTTCGTCAACCAGAACGGCCAGCCCGTCACGAGGAGCATGAGGCCCCCGATGACGCCGGGCAGGCTGAAGCCGATCCACACGAGGAGGGCGCTGAGGAAGACCGCGCGCCAGCGGCGGCCCTTCGTCAGGCGCGTGCTCCGCCGCAGCGACCCGATGACCCCGAGGTGCTCGATGACCGCCGCCGGCATGGCGACGGCCCAGAGGGCGATGAGGAGCAGGGCGACGGGCAGGCCCACGAGGGACGACGCGAGCAGGGAGACCGTCACGAGCAGAACGAGCTGGACCAGGGCGCCGGACGGCCTGCGCGCGGCGAGGGCGATCGATGACCAGCCCGAGATGCGGTGGTCCCGGGCGATCCCCTCGACGACCCGGCAGGTGGCGGACAGTGCGATGGCCACGGCCGGTGCGAGCGCGAAGGCGACGAGCACCGCGAGGATCACGCCGACTGCGGAGTCCGTCAGGCCGTTGACGTCGGTGATGTCGCCGCTCGGTCGCGACCGCAGCGCAAGCTGCTGGAGGCCCAGAGCCCCGGCGGTGGAGAGCCCGACGACGAGCAGGATGGGCCACAGCACACGAAGGTGACCGAAGAGAAGTCCGAAGGATGCGGACACCACCTGTCCCGCTCGACGCTCGCGATCCGGCTGGGTGTCGCCGCCGTGTCGCCACCGGGTGCCACGGACGAGGAGCACGGCGAGGAGGACGAGGGCGACCAGCGCGAGCGCCACCAGAACGGGCTGGTCCAGCAGGGCGATGAACAGCAGCGACCCGGATCGGGTGAGGTCGCAGAACGAGTCCGCGGCGGGACCACCGATGGTCGGCAGGGAAACGGCGCCCTCGCGGCCCTGCTCGACCTGCCACGTCACCGGATGAGCCCACTGCTCCTTCGTGTTGGGGCCGGTGGGGCCGTTGTTGAAGGACGGCGCCTTCTCGCCCCAGCGTCCCGTGAAGCTGAGCCACTCGAAGCCCGCGGTCGGCTTCTCCGGAAGCACGACGACCGCCGGCCTGAGCTCGGCGCCCAGGGGCTCCGTCTCGTCGCACCCGAAGCCTGCGGCCGCGCTCTTGCCGAACCACCGGGCCTGCGTGAAGTAGGCCGCATGCGATCCCTGGCCGGGATAGACGACGACGTGGTCGTCCACGCGAAGCAGCTTCTGGTCGGACCACGAGGAGGTCTCGGAGCCCTCATGCTGGGCGAACGCGACGCTCGTCGGACCCCGTGCCAGGGCCTCGGCCGGGGTCGCGGCGTCGAAGAGGAGCTGGATCATCTCCCAGTCGCCCTCGTGCCGGTCGTTCCAGTCGTTGTAGACCCACCAGAACCAGTACTGGAGGGCCAGGGTGCCCGGGTGATCCGGGTCGGTGGCGACGTGCGCGTAGACGGTCGGGGAGGCCTGGCCGGCGAGAGAGTCGAACCACTGCTCGTAGCCGCAGCCGGGGTCGAGGGGGTCGCCCGGGAAGTCGAGGTACCAGCCGTCGCCGCGGTTCGCGAGGTCTGAGGCCGTGGGTGCCGGGATCTGCTCGCCCGCCGGTCCTCGCAGCGTCACGTCGGGCCGTCCCAGCACCGCCTCGACCGTGGTCGGAAGGAATGGCTCCCCGTCGCTGCAGGGCACCGGGTGCTCGCGCACGACGACGACGGGCGCGTAGTGCTGGGCCAGGTCGGTCACGATGTCCTGGGCGTGTGCCGGGGGTGCCAGCCCGACCCAGACCAGCAGGGCGACCGGCAGCGCGGTCCACGTGGCCTGGCCTCTCACCGCTCCACCTCCCACGCGAACGGCGCACCGGCACCTGCACCCACGCTTGACCGCTCCGGCGTCGACGCCGCGCATCGGCATTGTGCCGTGCCTGCGGCAAGCACGCCGGATCTTCGACGAGGGCGGCGGGATAGGCTCGTTCGGCACGCGGATCACCGCGGTGGCGGAGAGAAGGGGCGTTCATGGGCATCTCCACGGTCGGCATCGTCGGACTCGGGACGATGGGGGCGGGAATCGCCGAGGTGGTCGCTCGCAACGGGTACCAGGTGGTCGCCATCGAGTCGGCCGAGGAGGCGCTCGACGTCGGCCGGGACCGGATCGTCGGGTCGACCGCGCGCGCGGTCTCGCGCGACAAGATGACGGCGGAGGAGCAGGAGGACCTCCTGGCGAGGATCACCTTCCGGACCGATCTCGGAGCGCTGGCGGAAGCCGACCTGATCATCGAGGCGATCACGGAGAGCCTCGTCCTCAAGCGGGAGCTGTTCGCCCAGCTCGACGACATCGCCCCGGCGAGCGCCATTCTGGCCACGAACACGTCGTCCCTGTCGGTGACGGACATCTCGGTCGCCACGGACCGGCCCGCCAACGTGGTGGGACTCCACTTCTTCAACCCGGCGCCGGTTCAGGCGTTCGTCGAGGTGGTCCGCACTGTCGTGTCGGACCAGGCGGTCGTGGACGAGGCTGCCGACTTCGCCCGCTCGCTCGGCAAGGAGCCGGTGGTCGTCGGAGACAAGGCCGGCTTCATCGCGAACGCCCTGCTCTTCGGCTACCTCAACCATGCGGTGTCGATGTTCGAGGCACGATACGCATCCCGCGAGGACATCGATGCCGCCATGCGACTGGGCTGCGGCTACCCGATGGGTCCCCTGATGCTCCTCGACCTGATCGGTCTGGACACCGCCTACGAGATCCTCGACACGATGTACAAGCAGGGTCGAGACCGGCTCCATGCGCCGAGTCCGATCCTCAAGCAGATGGTCACGGCGGGACTTCGCGGCCGCAAGACGGGACGTGGCTTCTACCGCTACGAATCCGCCGGCTCCCCGACGGTCGTGCCCGATGACGGGCACGCGCCCACCCCGGTCCGCACGCCGGGCCGCAAGGTCGAGACGGTCGGAGTCGTCGGTTCGGGGACGATGGCGTCCGGCATCGCGGAGGTGTTCGCCAAGGGGGGCATCCCGGTTACCGTCGTGGCACGCAGTGCCGAGCGCATCGACGCCGTGATGGCTGCGATCGGGAAGTCTCTCGGCAAGGGGGTCGAGCGCGGCAAGCTCACGGCCGAGGATCGCGATGCGGCCCTCGCGCGGGTGACCGGGACGACCGACATGTCCGCGCTCTCCTCGGCCGATCTCGTCGTCGAGGCCGTGGTCGAGGACATCGCCGTCAAGACGGCCCTGTTCGAGCAGTTCGACGCCATCTGCCGGCCCGGCGCGGTCCTCGCGACGACCACGTCCAGCCTTCCGGTCATCGACATGGCTGCTGTGACCTCGCGCCCGCAGGACGTGGTCGGCCTGCATTTCTTCAACCCCGCACCGCTGATGCGGCTCGTCGAGGTCGTCCGCACGGTGGCGACGGCGGAGGACGTCGTCTCGACGGCGCTCGAGGTCTGCCGGGTCATCGGCAAGCACCCCGTGGAGTGCGGGGATCGGGCCGGCTTCATCGTCAACGCGCTGCTCTTCCCGTACCTCAACGACGCGGTGCGGATGCTCAACGCCAACTACGCCTCCGCTGACGACATGGATCTGGCGATGAAGAAGGGCTGCGGGTACCCGATGGGTCCGTTCGAACTCCTGGACGTCGTCGGCCTGGACGTCTCACTGGCGATCCAGCAGACCCTCTACCGGGAGTTCCGCGAACCGGGGTTCGCCCCGGCCCCGCTGCTCGAGCACCTCGTCACGGCGGGCTACCTGGGCCGCAAGACCGGGCGGGGCTTCCGGGTCTACGCCTGATGGGACGAAAGCACCGCCGTCGCGCCGACGAGGCGCGTGAACTCGGTCCTGCCTACGCAAGCCGGACGGTCGAAGCCCATCCGGACGGGGACTGGGTGGTGCAGCGCGTCACCGGATCCGCGGCCACCAAGGCATACCGGTGTCCCGGGTGCGACCAGGAGATCCGCCCGGCCACGCCCCATGTCGTCGCGTTCCCGGCGGAGGATCCCAAGGGCCTGGAGCATCGGCGGCACTGGCACACCCCGTGCTGGGGGGCGCGTGACCGCCGCTCGCCGCGGATGGGACGGTAGCGGGGTGACCCAGTCGATCGTGGCCAACTCGGTCCTGCCCGCGCGCAGGGAGCCGCTGCACCTGCGCACGTCTGACGGGTTGCAGCTCGTGGGCGAGCTGGCGTTGCCGATGGCGAACGTCCCTGTGGCGACGATCGTCACGGTGCATCCGCTGCCGACGCACGGCGGCATGATGGACAGCCACGTCCTGCGGAAGATGGCGTGG